>JAPOTY010000026.1:36258-106668 GCA_026708965.1 Gammaproteobacteria bacterium
CGCTCCCGCGCCGATCAGCGCCTTCGCAATCTCCGCATGGCCTTTCCGCGCCGCCCCCATCAGCGCCGTCCTGCCGCGCTTGCCTTTCACGTCCGCGTCCGCTCCCGCGCCGATCAGCGCCTTCGCAACTTCCGCATGGCCTTCCCCCGCTGCCAGAATCAGCGCCGTCTCGCCGTATTCGTACACGTTCACGTCCGCTCCCGCGCCGATCAGCGCCTTCGCAATCTCCGCATGGCCTTCCCTCGCCGCCAGCATCAGCGCCGTCCTGCCGTGATTGCCTTTCACGTCCGCGTCCGCTCCTGCTTCTATGAGCACCCTCGCAACCTCCACATGGCCTCCCTCCGCTGCCCGCATCAGCGCCTTCCCGCCGTACGCGTTCAGGTCCGCTCCTGCTTCTATGAGCGCCCTCGCAACCTCCGCATGGCCTCCCCACGCTGCCCGCTCCAGCATCGTCCAGCCGTATCTGTACACGTTCACGTCCGCTCCTGCGCCGATCAGCACCTTCGCAACCTTCGCATGGCCTCCCCATGCCGCCCCAATCAGGTACAGCCCCGACGGGGCGCGGGAGACCAGCAGGGAGGCCAGCAGCAGCACCAAGTTGATGCAGAGAATAAGCAGGAACGGGTTGAGCGCTAAAGCCGGACTCAAAAATAAAGTGACGATGCCGACGACGAGCGTCGCAATCGTCAATGGCTTCTCGCCAAGAAAAGCGGCAATGCTCGCTAATATGAGCGCGACTAAAATGATGAAGGGTCCAGCGCTTGGAGCGAAGAAACCTATCACTGCCAGTGCGATGGCGGTAATTCCTAAAGCGTTCATTGATGGATCGATCTCCCCAAAAACTTCCCCAAAAGATTCAAGATTGTCGCCCCGGCGTGGGAGCCGGGACATTCCAAACATCGCGCAGAGAAGCGCGAGATACCTGCCTGTCCGACTCGGCATGGGGAGCCGACCCTGGGCCGGGCTTTTCGGCTCTTGTATTCGGCAGGTGGCCTGACACGGGGAGGCCTCTACGTTAATGTTTGCGGGAACGGACAATAGCATTGTTTTTTTTCGCAGCGGTTTGTGAAGGTCTTTTTACTCCTTTGCGCCAGCGGACTCCTCCAATTCATCAAAACTCGGCGGTCCCATGTCCTCAAGGACGAACGCGTTTGCGTCGGCGCAGCGTTTGGGGGCTGCGTGGACGGGCGGATACGTCTATATCATCAATCCCTCGCGGCTTGCTTTATGCTTTCCGTGAATGGCAACCACCATCTTCGACACTTTGCAAGCTGCCCGCGAAATCGAGCGGGCCGGTCTTGAGCGCGCTCAGGCGGAAGCTATCGTCCAAGCGATCAAGCAGCACGGCGAAGATGCTGTTGCGAAGATCCTTGCCGCCCTCAAAAGCGAGATATGGAAGGCGGCATTTACCGCAACCGGAATCATCGTCGCGGCGCTTGCGGTTGCCGCGGGCACACTGCTAGCCGCCCTTAATTAGGCTCCCGCTGCGATTTTCGCTTAAGAGGGCGGCGGGGCCAATCTCTCGCCTCTAGCCCGAATATTGCGCCCAGCCAATCGGGCTACACCGGAAAGAAGCCCTTTGATGCGATTAGATGCGATAATCATGTCAAAAATTCTCGCTTTTTGATATGATTAGGGCATGCATTCATGGCAGCACCCCCAATGGCCTGATTTCCGCTACGACCTCGACGCCAGTCGCTCCAGCCGGGAAAGTTTTTTTGAGAAGTCCGACCAGCTAGGCGGCGCGGAATGGTCGTTGGATGCGGAAGCGGCCGCCGAAGCCCGAATCGAAACCATGCTCTCGGATGCGCTCTCCTCAAATGCTATCGAGGGGGAAAATCTCGACCGCGATACCGTTCGTTCGTCCTTGCTGGTTCACATGGGACAGCTATCGGAGCCTATTCGCCATTCCCGAAAAGCTGACGGCGCCGCCGCCCTCATGGTGGACGTGCGGAAAACATGGGATCAGCCGCTCACCTGCGCCGCGTTGAAAAAATGGTGCGCGATGGCATTGCCGGTCGAATACTCGGACAGTTCGGCGAGAGAATATAGAACCCACGAAGTTCGTATTGTGAGCGGCTACCACGGGCGGGAAAAAATACATTTCACCGCGCCCCCGCCGGGCGAAGTCGAACGGCAAATGGACATGTTTTTGGAATGGTTCAATTCAATTTCGATTGACTCGCCCGAAAAAGCGGCTGTCGCCCATTTTTGGTTTGAGACTATCCACCCCTTTGCGGACGGGAACGGACGCGTAGGCAGAGCGATTGCGGATAAGGCTTTGTCCCGAATAGCGGGACGCCCCTCGCTGGCCTGCATGTCAACCGCCATCTATCAATCGAGGCGCGAATACTACAAGGCATTTGAGAGCATCAGCCCGCAGCGAAATGAACCTCTGGATATGACTCCGTTCACTTCATATTTCACCCGCACGGCATCGCGAGCTCAAAGCATTGCCATTGAGCAAGTCCGATTCATATTGGACAAGGCCCGTTTTTACCAAAAACACCCATCCATGAACCCTCGGCAGGCGAAAGTGGTGGAAAGGATGTTTCGTGCGGGCAGCGGCGGGTTTGAGGGCGGGATGAGCACGAAAAAATACGCGGCCATTGCGAAATGCCCGACGGTGACTGCAAGCCGGGATTTGTCGGCATTGGCCCGGATAGGGGCCCTTATACCCTCCGGGGAAGGGCGCGGCAGAAGGTATGCTCTCGCTTTGACAAATCGAGCGGGGCCTTTGCCGAAGAGGCGGCGCGCTTAATCACTGGGAACGGGAAGGGAATTGGCCGGAAGGGTCATCCTCATGGCAAACTATCCGAGGCGCGAGGACGACATCGAATGAAGCATCCTGCCCTGGCGATCGCATCCATGGCCCTTTCTCTTTCCGCTGCCGCGCAGAATCCGGCGCCAATCGGGCTGGAGGCGCTGCGGGCGAAATACGCCGATGAAAGCTCGCGGTTCGCGGCCATTGACGGCGCCGATATTCATTACCTTGATGAAGGGCAGGGGCCGGTTGTGGTTCTGCTGCATGCCTCGTACCTCAATCTCTTTTCCTGGAACCCTGTGGCCGAGGCGCTGAGGAAGAGCCACCGGGTCATTCGCTTCGATTTTCCGAATGCGGGGCTGAGCGGTCCGGAGAGCAAAGAGCCGCCGGGCGGCAAGTTCAACCTGATTGAGCGCAACGTGGAGGTTTTCAGCGGCTTGGCCGAGGCGCTCGGCCTTGGCCCGTTCGCCTTGGTCGCGACCTCCAGCGGAGGCAGCGTGGGATTCCGCTACGCTTCGCGATTCCCGGAAAATGTCACGCGGCTGGTGCTGATCAATTCCGCAGGCATGCCCCGCACGGCCCGCACCAACCCGAACCGGGCGCGTCCTGAAACCGCGCAGTGGGACGGCATGCCGGTCAAGCCCCGCGAATTCTGGGAATTTTCGGTGAACCAGAACTTTCCCTCCGATGCCGAAGCGCCCGGCTGGCTCGTCGATCTGGCCTATGACCTCAACCGCCGCGCCGAAACCACGCCGATTGAAAAGTATTTTTTCGAGACCGGCGATCCCCAGGCCATCCTCTCCGGCGTGCAGGCGCCGACCCTGATCCTCTGGGGCAAGGCGAATCCCACCGTCATGCACTTGGAGGGGGATGTGTTTCAGCACTGGATGACATCCGCTCCCACCTTCCTTAAGAAATACGAGGGCTTGGGGCACTATCCCTATGTGGAAGCCCCGGAGCGGGTCATCCCCGATATTGCGGCATTCCTCGCCGGCTCATGGGACGGCCGGCTGAGGCAAACGCAACGGGTGAAGGCGACGCCTTAGCGGCATGCTCCGGCGCCCGGATGGGAGGAGCTTGGCCCATTGGGGCTGCACGGCCTTGCGGCCCGGGGCAGCGCTCCGCCACCGGTTTCGGCCGATCGCCGCAGCGACGGCGCTTGCTTGCGTTCCCGCCGTGCTCGCCGCAGCGCCGATCGAACTGGTGGTCAATCAGGTTGCGCCGCCTAACCACTTCTACCATACCGATGTGCTTGTGCCCTGGGGCGAGGCGGTCGAGCGCGCCACGCAGGGCCGCGTAACGCTGCGCTTCAGCGTGGCGCCGCTGGGCAGCTACCGGCGCAACTTCGATATGGCGCGGGCCGGGCTGGTGGATATTGCCGGCGGCAATCAGAGCGCCACGCCGGGACGTTTCGTGGTGACCCAGATCAATGAAACGCCTTTTTTGCCGAGCAGCGACGTGGAGGCGCTTTCGGTGGCCCTTTGGCGAACCCAGCAGCGCTTCCTGCAGGTTGCCGACGAATTTTCCGGAACGCAGTTGCTGGCCCTGCACGCCAGCGGCACCCAGCACTGGTTCACGGTCGAAAAGCCGATTCGGCAGCTTTCCGATATCCGCGGGCTGAAAATGGCCGCGCCCAGCGACGCGGGCGCGCGATTGCTGTCGGCGGCGGGCGCGGTTCCGGTATTCCTCACGGCTCCGGAAATCCATGACGCGCTGTCGCGCGGGATTCTGGACGGTGTCAGCATGCCGTTCAGCGGCGTTACGCGTTTGGGCTTGCAGCCCTATTTGCGCTACCAGACGCGGCTGGCGCGCGGCGTGGGATTGAGTTTCGGCGGCTTTTTCCTAGTCGCCAACGCGAACAGCTGGGCGCGAATTTCATCGGCGGATCAGGCCCAGGTGCTCTCGCACTCGGGCGAGGCTTTCGCCCGCCGGGCGGGGAGGGTGTTCAATGAGCAAATCGAGGCGTCCGCGCGGGAGATTCTGGCGGCGGGCATCATCGACGTGGACACCTCCGCCGATTTCGATGCGGAACTCATCAGGGCGGCCGCCTTTCTTGATGCCGAGTGGATCGAAAAAGCGAGGTCCGTCGGCGTGGATGCGGAGGCGGCCTTGGCGTTCTTTCGCAGGGAAGTTCGCAAGGAAAGCCAGCGGCTCGGCGCCGCTTTTCACGGCAGCGCGGCAGAGGTTTCCCGATGAAAGGTTTTTTGACCGTTGCGCGCCGGTTGCTTGAGCTGGTGATGGGCGGCTTTCTGGTTCTGCTGATGCTGCTCACCTTCATCGATGTGGTGGGGCGCTACTTTTTCGGCCAGCCGCTGCCCGGCGGCCATGTGCTGGCGCAGTGTCTGGTCTGCCTGGTCGTTTTCACCGGCCTGCCGGTCGTGGCGCTGGATGACGAGCACCTGCGTGTGCGCCTGCTCGACGGATATATGACTGCGCGCCGGAAGCGCGTGAGGGACTTCGTTTCCAAATCCATAGTGATTGCGGCGCTGGCAGTGCTCGCCGGGCAAATGTTCTGGCAGGCCGGCTATTTTTCCGTCAATGGCGAGTACTTCGAATCGATCCGCATTCCACTGAGTTGGATGGCCGGCTACGCGGCGGCGATGACCAGCCTCGCGGCGCTGCTCGCCATCGCCGGCCTGCTGCATTCGGCGCGGCGGCAGGAGGGCGGCTAATGATCCTGTTCGTTTGCGCGGTGGCTGCGCTGCTGCTATTGCTGGTGGCCGGTTTGCCGATCGCGTTCAGTCTCGCCGTGGTGGGCGTGGCCGGCTTCGCTCTGGCGCGCGGCCCGGAGGCCGCCATCATCATGATTGGCCAGGTTGGGCTGGATTCCGCAACCAACTACGGCTTCTCCGTGCTGCCCTTGTTTATTCTGATGGGCAATATCATTGGCCGCACCCGTCTGGCGCGGGACCTGTATGCGGCGGCTTACGCCTTTCTCGGGCACCGCCGCGGCGGCTTGGCGATGGCCACTATCGGGGCCAGCGGCGGCTTTGCCGCCATATCCGGATCGAGTTACGCCTGCGCCGCCACGATGACTGGAATCTCGGTTCCGGCCATGCGGGAATACAACTATGAGCCGGGTTTCGCGGCCGCATCGGTCGCCGTGGGCGGCACGCTGGGCGTGCTTATCCCGCCGAGCGTGGGGATGGTTTTCTATTCGCTGCTCACCGGCATTTCGCTGGGCAAGCTGATGATTGCCGGCATCCTGCCGGGCCTGCTGACGATCGCGCTATATCTGATGGTGATCTCCATCGTGACCCGCTGGCGTCCGTCCTGGGGGCCGATCGGCCGAGGCAGCGACTGGCGCGCCCGGCTGCGTTCGCTGGCTGGCGTGTGGCCCATCCTGCTGCTCTTCACCCTGATCGTCGGCGGCATCTACTTCGGAATATTGACCGCCATGGAAGCAGCGGGCGTGGGCGCGGCGGGCGCGTTGGCCCTGTCGCTGCTTCGCCGACAGATCACCTTGAGGACCCTGCGTGAAGCCATCACGAGCACCGTGATCACCACCGTGAATCTATTTCTGGTGTTTTTCGGCGCGCTTCTGTTCGCCAACCTGGTCACGATTGCCGGCGTTCCGCAAGCCCTTCTGCAAGCGATCTCGAACTCCGGCCTATCGGGGCTGGAGATGCTTGCCATCACAGTGGCCGTATTTCTTGCGCTCGGTTGCATACTGGAAAGCACATCGCTGCTGCTGCTCACCTTGCCGATTTTCTTTCCTGTGCTAACGGGATTGGGCTATGACCCGGTCTGGTTCGGCATTTTCGTGATTGTCGTGGCGGAAATCGGCCTGATTACGCCGCCGATAGGGATGAACGTGTTCGTGGTGGGCTCCATGCTTCCGGATATTCCGGTGCAGCGGATCTTTCGCGGGCTTTTGCCGTTTCTGGCCGCGGATCTTCTGCGGCTGGCGCTGCTGATTCTGCTGCCGGGAATCGCCTTGCTGCTGCCCGGACTGATGGGCTGAGCGCGCAAGGACGGACGGGGCAAAGGTTTAGTTGTAAAATAATTGCCGCCTGATGCCAGCAGGAGCAGTTTCAGGCCTCAATCCATGACATCGCCGAGACCCAATTAGAGGGAGCCAAGATGGAAAGAAAAACCGCGTTTTCGCTTTTGCCTTTGCTTGCACTGACTGTTGCGGCTCCGCTGGGAGCGCAGGAGAACGAGGGACAGGGGCTTGAAGAAATCATTGTGACCGCTCAGCGCCGCGAGCAAACCTTGCAGGACGTGCCGATCAGCATGACCGCGTTTTCCGCGGAGCAAATCGAGCGGGGCAATTTCAAGGGCGCCCGGGATTTCCTGCTGATGACGCCGAACGTTGCGTTCACGGCCAACGACCAGCAGGGCAACAAGAACGGCGATATTTCCATCCGCGGGCTCGGCGATCTCACCAACGGCGGCAATGAGCGCCTGATCCAATCGCGCCCCACCATCGGCTATTTCGTCGATGACTTCAGCACCGCGTTCGTGGCCAGCGGCAGCGCCAACCCGCCGCTGGATGATATTGAGCGCATTGAGATACTGCGCGGGCCGCAAGGCACCTACTTCGGGCGCAACGCCACCGGCGGCGCTATCAATGTTATTTCCAAAAAGCCCGACGAGAACGGAATGGCCAAGGTGCGGCTGGCGGTGGGCAACCACGAGACCTATGAGTACGGCGTGGTTGGAAACGCGCCCATCGCCGACAATCTGTTCGCGCGCGGCGCCGCGGCGTTCACGTCTAGCAAGGGCTACGTCGATAACCTGCATCCCGACGGCAACGATACCGGATTCGAGAACCTCAACATGCGCACCGCGATTCGCTGGCAGCCGGGCGACTGGACCATCGACCTCACGGGCCAGTACGTCCGCGAGGACGACCGGCAGATGGCCCGCGTGCCCAGCATGTCGGGGCCTGCCGGATTCCTGTTCACCGCTTCCGGCGGCGCGGTCGCGGATCAGCCCACCTGCGGCCTGGGCGCCTCGATTTACGCCGAGAACGGCAACCACAGCAGGATGTGCGAGAACGCGCCGGGAATGACCCATATCGAAAACCGCGTGCTCACGGCCAGGCTCGAATACATCGGCGAGCGCATCGGCCTCACGTCGATTACCGGAGCGATCGACAGCGACATGTACCAGTTCGAGGATGTCGAGAATAGCGGCATGGACTTCTTCAATCGCGTGTCGGACTACGAGAGCGAATCCATCAGCCAGGAACTGCGGCTTTTCTCCACGGCTCCCATGCAGTTCGGCGCCACCGATATCAACTGGATGATCGGCGCCATCGCATATGACGACGAGGCGCAGGTCAATAACGCCATTATTTCCGGCGAAGACGTGATCCACGCCGGCGCGTTTCCCGGCGGCGGCCCGCTGGGCTCCACCACGCCGGGCGACCGTCCCAACGAGAACGAGATCACCATCGAGAGGAATGGTTTCGCCGCGTTCTTCGATCTCGGGTTCGAGCTGACGGACACCCTCACGCTGTCGGTGAGCGGTCGTTACTCGTCGGATGACGACCGGCAGTACTGGAAGAACACCTATGCATCCTTTGCCTGCGGTCGCCGCGCCGTGGAAGCCGGCGTACCGGCCCCGTTTCTTGATAACTGCGCGCTGCGCCCGGACCAGGATGTGGTGATTTACACCGGTCCCGACGGCAGCCAGTTCACCAGCGGCGGGCGGTTCGACCAGACCGCGGGCAATCCGTATCTGGACGTGTCGAATGACGGCAGCAACTTTTCCCCCCGCGTTGCGCTGAACTGGAACTACAGTGAGGACGCTTCGGCTTACGCCACGATTTCGACCGGCTACCGCGCGGCTGGCGCGAGGACGGCGCCGGATGGCGTGAGCCGCGCGGGCGTGACTTACGACCCGCGGTCGCGTTTCGACGAGGAAGTCGTGACCAATTACGAGATCGGCTGGAAGGCCTTCCTCAACGGCCGCCGCGCCCAGGTCGAGGTGGCCGCTTTCCGGATGGACTGGGAAGACATGCAGGTGCGGCTGGCCCAAACACGGTGCCTGCCCAACCAGGAGATCGTGCCTTCGCCGGCGGCCTGCCCGGCCAGTTCCACCGGTTTTGAGCCGCAAAACGTGGTGGCGAACGCGGACTCGGCAAGCAGCCAAGGGATCGAGCTGAGCGGCCAGGCGCTGCTCAGCGACTCCTTTACGCTCATGGCGGCTTTCGGCTATATGGACGCTCAATTCGATAGCTTCGCCAATGCGCCGCAGGGCGACGTGGGCGGCGAGAGGCTGCCGAGCGCGCCGGAAACCACGGCCTCCGTCTCCGGCCAGTTCGACTGGGAAGCGAACGGCTTTAGCGGCTACCTGCGCTTGACCGCCAGCCACCGCTCGGAATTCGTGGCCCGGTTCTCCGATATTCCGGCCTCGGGATTTCCGCAGCTCTCTCCGTCGGCCACGGTGGTGGACCTTCAGGCGGGATTGGACTGGAGCAATCACAGCCTCACGCTCAACGTGTCGAACCTGCTGGACGAGGACCACTACTCGGGCGTGGACAGCTTCTCGCATTCGGGCGCGGTCACGACCCCCGCCGGCCAGTTCATCAATCTCGCCTGGACGATGGCCGCGGACTTCTGAGAATCCCGAAGAGGGGGGCGGGGAAGGGCGAGGGTCCAGCAAAATCCTGCGCTGCCTCTACGCCTCCGCGCAATATGCGGGCTAGTATCAGATAGTGAGTAAAGGCGGCGAAACTGCCGGGCCTTCCGTATTCCAGCTGGTGCTTGAGTCGCTGCCCGAAGAGGCTCAGCACCGCAGGGCTTGGCTGGAGCTGGTCCGCTGCTTTTCGCGCATTGAACGGATTCTGATGCGGCGGCTTTCCGATGAATTCAATTCGAGCCTGCCGCGCTATGATGTCCTGACCGCCTTGGCGCTGGCGCCCGAAGCGCTGACCATGGGAGCGCTGGCATCCATGCTGATGGTCACGAAGGGAAATATTACCGGCGTGGTCACGAGGCTGAAGAAGGACGGCTTGGTTCGCAAGATCGCATCCGAAACGGATCGGCGCATCCAGTCGGTCACGATGACGGAAAAAGGCAGAACGTTATGGAGCGCCATGCATGCCCGCTACGACCGTACCATTGCCGAAGTGCTTTCCGGCCAATCCAAGGAAGAACTCCGGTCCTTGACGCAAGCGCTTAAGGTAACCCGGCTGGCCGTCCAGGAGAGAATCCGCGCCTTGCCTGAATGACCGGCGCCGCCTGCTTGGGCCACCCGGGCCGCCGGCCGCGTTACCAGGGTTTGGCGGTTCCCATATAGGCGGCGATCAGGACCATCGCCAAAATGCTGTGGCTGCCCCATTGGGCGCGGCGGATGATGGCGGTCAGCCGTTCGGATTCGGCGGCGTTTGCGGACGCCGCGTCCAATGAGGCGAACCGCGCCGCTTGGGTTTGCCAGCGGGTGAGGCCGCTAACCACCAGGACCAGCCCCAGCAGCAGCACCTTGGTGGCCAGCCAGTGGGTTTGGATAATGCTCTCGCCCATGAACCCGAGCGCCGCGTCGTAAATATTGCCCAGCCCGATAATGATGCGCAGCACGCATTCGGACTTGTAGATGCGCCGCGCCCATCTTGAGTCGCCCGCCGCTTCCGAAATCACGGCAACGGCGAGCCACGCCATGCCCGCTGCCCAAGTGATATAAAGGCTGATATTCGAGGTGACGGTGTAAACGCCGAGTTGGGCGCCGATCTGCACGCCCAGCGGCAGAATCAGAACCAGCATGATCGCCGATGCCGCATCCGCGAAGCGCTTGACCCGCAACGCCATCGCGCGGGCGGCTTCGCTGCTTCCCGGCGAGCGGGCCAGCCGCAACGCATGCATTGCCGGTAGCTCGAGGCCCGCGATCACGGCGAAAACCAGAATATGCAGAAAATGAAAAGCGCTGTATGCGGTCATGGCTTGGCCCTGATGCGGATATTCCAACGGCACATAATGCCTTCAATGCGGCGGCTTGGCCATTTCCCCGCCCCGGCCGCCGCGGAAGCGCAGCGAACGCTCCAGGTTGCCGTCGCCAGCGGTGGCGGCGCGGCGAAGTCCATTCGATGAAAGGCCGCGGTCAATTCATCAGCAGCCGCTTCATGGATAGCGAAACCGACCAGTTGCGCTGGCCGTGGAAGCGGGTGGTGTTGGTGAAGCCCGGATCGATGCTGTGTTCAGGATGCGTCTCATAGGGAACCGCGCGCTCGTAGGAACCGGTGGCCGAATAGCTCAGCTTCAAGCCCAAAAGCGTATTCGCGCCCAAGTCGTAGTCCGCTCCTGCGTGCAGCCGCCAAATGGACACGCTGCCTTTAATATCCGCGTTCTGAACGCTGGTGTAGAAGGAAAGCGGCGGGTCGTAGTCGTCGCCGGCGGGATCGAAGTAGCGCTCCGAGTAGCGCAGCCCGGCGACTTCCATCGAGGCCCGGCCCAGTCCCGCGCCCAAATAAGGAGACAGCGCGCCCCAAGCGTTCGGAAAATCGTAGTAGGCATCCAGCGTCAGATAGCGCGTTTTTATCTGGTCAATAGTGGTTTCGCTGCTGGAATCGATCGTGGAACCAAGCGCTTGGGGCGGCACTTGCGAGCCGTCGCGGAAACTCAGCCCGGTGAAAATCTGGTCGGCCCCGCTTCGATGCCGCCCCGCGCTCAGCTCCACCCGGGCGCGATTCAGCCGCCGGCCGGCGGAAAGCTCGATGATCGCGCTGCCGCCCAGATCGATATCGTAGCCCCAGCGGTATCCCGGAATGGCTGTCGCGGATTCCTGCCCGAAGCAGCCCATCCTCGGATAGCAGCGGTTTTCGCGGTTCCGGCCTTCCTGCTTCAGCCCGTCGCTGCGCGACCCTCCGAATGCCGCTGCCACGTACCAGCCGGCGCGGGCCTCTCCCGCGCCGGGCTCCTGAGCGCCGCTGCCGGGAGCCAGAGCCAGCAAAAAACAGGCGCAGGCAAGTATTCCGCCATATTTCGCCGCTCGGCCGGAAAGGCGCGCCGACACAAGCTTCGGAACACCATGCGAGGCGGTCCGGGAAGGAGGCGCATCGAAACGTTTCATAGGGGGGCGGCCAAGCCAAAACGACATGCTACCACCCTGCGGCGGAGCGGAGGGCTTACCGGCGTCCTTGCGCGGAATGGCGCGCCAGCCTTTGCTTCTCTCGCGCCCAGTCGCGTTCCTGTTCCGCCCGCCGCTTGTCGTGCTGTTTGCGCCCGCGGCCCAAGCCGACCCGCAGCTTCGCTTTCGATCCGCTCCAATACAGCGTCAGCGGCACCAAAGCGAGGCCGCGCTGCTGCACTTTGCCGCTCAGCCGGTCCAGCTGGTGGCGGTGCAGGAGCAGCTTGCGGTCGCGGTCCGCAACCGGCGCCGGGTGGGCGCTGGCGCTGGGCAGGGGCGCGAAGTTGGCGCCAATGAGCCAAGCTTCGCCGCCGCGGAGCGCGACATAGGCCTCCACTAGGCTGGCGCGTCCGGCGCGCAGGGCCTTGACCTCCCAGCCGAGCAGGGCGAGGCCGGCATCCAGCTCCTCGAGCACCTCGTAGTCGCGGTAGGCGCGCCGGTTGGCGGCGATCTGCCCGGGTTGCGGTTTTCTGGCCATGCTGCATTGAATCGTTGACGGCGCCCCGCCGTCCTTGGACAGGCCAGTACAATAACGCGGCGGCAAATCGCATGCATGAAATATCAAGAGAGGCCCTAACGGGCAGCACGCCCGAGCAGGTTTTCGATCTCGTCGCCGCCGTTGAGGACTATCCGTTTTTTTTGCGCGGCTGCGGCGGCGCGCAGATTCACCGGCAGGACGAGAATGAGGTGCTGGCCAGCCTCGACCTTCGCGGGGGCGTGTTCAAGCAGCGCCTCACCACGCTCAACCGCATGCGGCGGCCGCACAGGCTGGAAATGAACTTGAGCGACGGGCCGTTTCGGCATTTGAGCGGGTCGTGGCGTTTCGAGCCGGTTGGCGGTGGTTGCCGGGTTTCGCTGAATATCCGGTTCGAATTCGAGAGCAGGGCGCAGGAACTCTTGCTGGGGCGAAGCTTTGAGGCTCTGTGTGACCGGCTGGTGGTGGATTTCCTGAATCGCGTGCGGCGGGCCGCCTAGCCCGATGAGTGAGGCGCTGGTCGTGGAAGTGAGCTACGCGGTGCCTGGCGCCCAGCGTGTGCTGGCCATTCGCGTGCCCGCCGGCTGCACGGCGCGCCGCGCGGTTGCGCTGTCGGGCATGGCGCGGTTGTTTCCGGAAATCGATGCGGACAAATGCCCGCTGGGCGTGTTCGGGGTTGAAGTGGCCGGCGACTATCGCCTCAGGCGCGGAGACCGCCTTGAAATCTACCGCCCTCTGGAAAACGACCCTCTCGAGACCCGCCGCCGCAACACGAGCTAGTTTTGCGGAGCGGCGGCGATATTGACGGCGCTGACGCCTTGGTCGGAAAAATGGATCACCACGAGCTGCCGCTCGCCCTCAAGCGTTCCGTCGGTGAGCACGTAGTCCCAGCGGTCGGCATGGAAGGGATCGCTGACCGTGGGCGTGCCAAGCACATAAGCGACCTGTTCCCGGGTCATGCCGATTTCGACTTTCTCCATATCGCCTGGATCGACGATCGAGCCTTGGAAAACACGAACCTGGTAGATGCAGCTTGACAGAACGACACAGGCGCCCGCAGCCAGGACCAGGTTCCGCCAAGTTTGGTAATGCTTCATTGCGTTGGGGAGTATAGCCTCAAGGCCGCTTCCGCTTTGTCGGTCCGCAAGGGGCCTAGCGGCGCTTTCGGACGTACAGAACGAGGCTGTGATCGATCAGATCATAGCCTGCGGCGCTGGCGATTTCCTTCTGCAGCCGCTCAATGTCCTCATTCACGAATTCCATGACTTCCCCGGTTTCCACGCAGATCATATGGTCGTGGTGGTCGCCTGAATCCAGCTCGAACACGGAATAACCGTTCTCGAAGTTGTGTCGGGTCACCAAGCCCGCCTGCTCGAACTGCGTAAGCACCCGGTAAACCGTCGCCAGCGGGATCTCATTGTCGCCGTGGGCGAGCTGCGCGTGGATATCGTCCGCGCTGAGATGCCTCTTGCTGCTTTGGGCCAGCAGCCGGAAAATGCTCAGCCGCGGCTGGGTGACCCTGAGTCCTGCCGCCTGAAGGTTTTTTCTCGGAACGCTCTTTTTCATATTCATCCAGCCTTATGCGCCGTCTTGCAGACGGTCGGTTGCGGTTTGTTTGCCGCGCCCTCTGGCCAGCATCTCTTCGGCATGCGCCAGCGTGCGCGGCGTGATTTCCATGCCGCCTAGCATACGCGCCACCTCGCGAATCCGCTCGCTGTGCGCAAGTTGCGCCGACAAGGTTTGCGTGCTGCCATCTCGAACCACCTTGCTGACGCGGATCTGGCTGTCGGCCTGGCTGGCCACCTGAGGGAGGTGGGTGACGCACAACACTTGGCCGCGCCGCCCCAGTTCAGCCAGACCGGCGCCAACCACTTCGGCAACTCCCCCGCCGATTCCTGAGTCCACTTCGTCGAAGACCATGGTGGGCGGCTGGCGCGCGCCCACCGCTGCCAGTTGAACCGCCAGCCCGATCCGGGCCAGTTCGCCGCCCGAGGCGCAACGCGCCAGCGGCCGCGGGGCCTGGCCTGGATTCAGGGCCACGAAGAATTCCGCCCTGTCCCTTCCGCGCCGGCCGGTGGCGGGCGTTTCAACGAGTTCCACATGCAGCCGCCCGCCTTCCATGGCCAGAACCTGCATGCGCTTCGAAACCGCTTCGGCAAACGCCGCGGCGGCCCGCTTGCGCTTGCCGGAAAGATCTGCGGCTAGCGCTTCGGTTTCCTCATGCAAAGCGGCGCGGCGCGCCCGGGCATCGGCAAGCTGCCCGTCCAGTGTTTCCAGCCCGGCCTTTTCCGCCTTGAGATCGTCGGTCAGCGTCGGCAGCTCTTCATGCGTTTTTCCATGCTTGCGGGCCACCGCCAGAAGCGCCTGGCGGCGCTGCTCCACTTCATCGAGGCCGCCGCCGCCCTCATCGAGGTCCATGCCGGCATGGCGTATGGCTGCCACTGCTTCCTCAACCAGCACTTCGGATTCCGCCAGCATGCGCGCGGCCTCGGCAAGCCGCGGTTCGAATTCGGCCACATCCCTCAGTTGCTGCCGCGCTGCGGCCAGCGCGCCGCCAGCGGACGGCTCGCCTTCGCTGAGCGACTGAAGCGCGCTGCCAACGGCGGCCAGCAGGCGGGCTTGATTGGCCAGCCTCAGGCGCTGCTGGTTCAGTTGCTCCAGTTCTCCCGGGCCGGGATTCAACGCGTCCAGCTCGCCGATCCAGCTTTCGAGCAGTTCCATCCGGGCATCCCGTTCCCCGGCTTGGCGTTCGAGAGCATCGAGATCGCTTTCCGCTTGACGCAAGGCGGTGAATGTTTTCGAGAACGCCTTCACGGCGGCGCCGAGCCCTCCGTATTGGTCTAGGATCTCCAGTTGCGCGCCGGTTTGCAGCAGCGCTTGATGGGCCTTTTGACCGCAGATATCCAGCAGGCAGGCTTTGATCTCGCGCAGTTTTCGCGTCGGCGCCGGAATGCCGTTGAGGGTGGCGCGCGAGCGTCCGTCGGCGCGCACCACCCGCCGCATGATGCATTCTTCCGCCAACTCGTATTCCGCTGCCCACTCCGGCAGGAGCGTGCCTTCGGGCACCTCGA
The DNA here is from genome assembly GCA_026708965.1 of Gammaproteobacteria bacterium. Classification (GTDB taxonomy): domain Bacteria; phylum Pseudomonadota; class Gammaproteobacteria; order Steroidobacterales; family Foliamicaceae; genus Foliamicus. Next base: position 51,641 of record JAPOTY010000026.1, read on the forward strand.
AACAGGCCGTGATATCCGCTTCGCGGGCGCCCGTTCGCACCTGTGCGGCGTCAGCGCGCTCCCCTGTGGCTAGCGCCAGCGCTTCCACCAGGATGGACTTGCCGGCGCCGGTTTCACCCGTGAGGGCGGTGAAACCCCGCTCCATATCCAGTTCGGCGGTATCGACCACCGCCAGATTGCGGATCGCCAGATGCGTGAGCATCGCCGCAGGATCAGCCGGCGTCCTGTGTAACGGGGCCCTTGCCCCAGTTCAACTTTTCCCTGAGCATCGAGAAATAGTTGTAATCGGAAGGATGGATCAGCTTGAGCCTGCTTTCAGAGCGCGAAATATGCAGCGCCTGTCCGTACTCCAGTACGCCCAAGTCTATCCCGTCGCAACTCACGGCCGCGTTGACGCCTGTAGCCGCGGGGATCGACAGCGTCAGCTTGGCGCCTCCGGATATGACCAGCGGGCGGTCATCCAGCTTGTGCGGACAGATGGGCACCATGACGGTGGCGTCGAGCCGTGGATCCACGATCGGGCCGCCGCAACTCATGGCATAGGCGGTGGAGCCGGTGGCGGTGGCGGCGATGAACCCGTCGCCGCGGTGGGTGGCGATATGGCGCCCGTCCACGGTGGCGGAAAGCTCAAGAATGCGCGCGCCGCCGCTGCGGTGCGCAACCACATCGTTGAGCGCCATGGCGCGCAGGGCCTTGCCTTTCGGCCGGGTGAGCCGGGCGCTGAGCAGCATGCGTTTCTCGGAGATGTAATCGCCGCTCAGCAGCGCTGACAGCTCCGACTCGAAACGCTGCTTGCCTAGGTCCGCCAGAAAGCCGAGCCTGCCGAGATTCACGCCCAGCAGCAGCTTGTCGTGCTCCACCGCGGTTTGCGCCGCGCGCAGCATGGCGCCGTCGCCGCCCATGGCGATGATCAGTTGCGCTTTTTCGAGGGTTGAGCGAAGTTCAGGCTCCTTGGCGACAGCCGCCGCGCATCCCAGCCGCTCCAAGTGGGCAAGAAGTTCGACGGCGGCCTGCGCTATGGCACTGTGCCCTTCGCGCGCCAGTATTGCCACTCGCTGAAATTGGGTCTGCTGCATGTCAGGATTCCCCTGCCGGCCTCGAATGGAGAAACCGAGCGCAAACGGCACCGGCACCCGCCAATGATGCCTTGAAAAACCGGAATAATGCACCATAGTACTCCGGCATGAAAAAGGAAGAAAACGAAGGCGCCCCTGCGCCGGAAATCGAGGAGGATGCCGCCGGCTTGGCGGATCCGGCGGAACGGATAGAGGGCCTTGAGGCCGCGCTGGTCGAGCAGCGGGAAGCGCACTTGCGGGCGGCCGCCGAAACCGAGAACGTTCGACGCCGGGCGCAGAAGCAGGTCAGCGAGGCCTATGGGCGCGGGCAGCGGCAGATCGCGCGCGAGCTGCTGGCCGCGATCGACAGCCTGGAATTGGGTTTGAGCGCTTCGGAAACGGCCAGCGCCGAAGACCTGTTGGAAGGGCAGCGCGCTGTTTTGCGCCAGTTGCTGAAGGCCCTGGAGCCGTTCGGAGTTGAGGCTATGGAGCCGCAAGGGCAGCCCTTCGACCCTGAGCTTCATGAGGCTGTGGGGATGCAGCCGTCCGCCTCGGTCGAGCCGCAAAGCGTTCTCTCGGTGATGCAGAAGGGCTATCTCATGCAGGGCCGTTTGCTGAGAGCGGCGCGGGTGGTGGTTTGCTCCGGCCCGCCCGCTACCGAGGAGCCGCTGCCTGAAACCGAATAAGTCCCATTGAATTGCGTGGCTGCAGCCCTCATATCGGCAAGCAGCAACTAAAACACGCACAGCTTCCGGAGAAAGCGCATGGGCAAAATCATCGGCATTGACCTAGGAACCACCAATTCCTGCGTTGCCGTTATGGATGGCAAGCAGGGCAAGGTGATCGAGAATTCCGAAGGCGACCGCACCACGCCGTCGGTCGTGGCGTTCGCCAAGGACGACCAGGTGCTGGTGGGCCAGTCGGCCAAGCGCCAGGCGATCACCAACCCCACCAATACGCTCTACGCCATCAAGCGGCTGATCGGCCGTCGCTTCAAGGATGACGTGGTGCAGCGCGATATCAAGCTGGTGCCGTACAAGCTGGTGGCGTCGGACAACGGCGATGCCTGGGTGGAAGCCAACGGCCGCAAGATCGCGCCGCCGGAAATTTCCGCGCGCGTGCTGCAAAAAATGAAGAAGACCGCCGAGGACTACCTCGGCGAGGAAGTGACCGAGGCCGTGATTACGGTGCCGGCCTATTTCAACGATTCGCAGCGCCAGGCCACCAAGGACGCTGGCCGGATCGCCGGGCTTGAGGTCAAGCGCATCATCAACGAGCCCACTGCGGCCGCGCTGGCCTACGGCATGGGCCAGCAGCGCGGCGACCGCAAGATCGCGGTCTATGACCTGGGCGGCGGCACTTTCGATATCTCGATTATCGAGATCGCCGAGATCGACGGCGAGACCCAGTTCGAGGTGCTGGCCACGAACGGCGACACCTTCCTGGGCGGCGAGGATTTCGATAACCGGCTGATCGACTACCTGGCTGGCGAGTTCGAGAAAGAGCAGGGCGTGGATATCCGCAAGGATCCGCTGGCCATGCAGCGCCTCAAGGAAGCCGCCGAGAAGGCCAAGATCGAGCTGTCCTCGCAGCAGCAAACCGAAATCAACCTGCCGTTCATCACCGCCGACTCCGACGGCCCCAAGCACCTGAATATCCGGCTGACCCGCGCCAAGCTGGAGGCTTTGGTGGAGGACCTCGTCGCCCGCACCATCGAGCCTTGCCGCACCGCGCTGGGCGATGCCGGCCTGGCGGTGGGCGATATCAGCGACGTGATCCTGGTGGGCGGCCAGATCCGCATGCCCAAGGTGCAGGAAGCGGTGCGCGATTTCTTCGGCCGCGATCCGCGCAAGGACGTGAACCCCGACGAGGCGGTGGCGCTGGGCGCCGCCATCCAGGCGGGCGTGCTTTCGGGCAGCGTCAAGGATGTGCTGCTGTTGGACGTCACCCCGCTATCGCTGGGCATCGAAACGCTGGGACAGGTCATGACCCGGCTTATCGACAAGAACACCACTATTCCCACGCGCGCCAACCAGGTGTTTTCAACCGCCGACGACGGCCAGTCGGCCGTGACCATCCATGTGCTCCAAGGGGAGCGCCAGCGCGCTGCGGACAACAAATCGCTAGGCCGCTTCGATCTCACCGATATTCCGCCGGCGCCGCGCGGCGTGCCGCAAATCGAGGTGACTTTCGATATCGATGCCAACGGCATCCTTAACGTCTCGGCCAAGGACAAGGCCACCGGCCGCGAGCAGAAGATCGTGATCAAGGCGTCCAGCGGCCTCTCGGACAAGGAAATCGATCGCATGGTTCAGGATGCCGAGACGCACGCCGAGGAAGACCGCAAGTTCCGCGAGCTGGTCGATGTGCGCAACCAGGCCGACGCGCTGGTGCATTCCAGCGAGAAGGCGCTTTCGGACTTGGGCGACAAGGTGCAGCCGGAGGAGCGCGCCAGCATCGAATCGGCGGTTGCGGACTTGAAGACGGTGCTTGAGGGCGACGACCGGGGCGTGATCGAAGCCAAGAGCCGCGCGCTTTCCGAAGCCGCGGCGGGCTTGGCGCAGCGCGTTTACCAGGAGCAGGCGCAGGAGGCGGAGAACGCCGCCGCCCCCGGCGCGGACGACGCCTCGGGCAACGAAGGCAGCGACGTGACCGATGCCGAGTTCGAGGATGTCACGCCGGAAGACCAGAAGAAATCCGCCTAGCCCGCATAACGCGCCAGCGCTTCCGGGATTCCAGACAAGAAATGCGCGGGACCTAGTGTGCCGGCCCTCGCCCGGAGCTTGCCCTCGCCTCGCGGGAGACGCATGAACCCATCCGCAGAGCCCACAGGGATGTGCTTGCTGGCGTTTCCGGGACAAGGGCATGGAACGAAGGCCGAAGGGTCGGAACAGCCATCAGTCCTGCGGGATCCGCTTCGAAAACCGGAACTCGCAGGGCGGAGTCGGAGCACCGCCAAGAAGGGAGTTGCGTGAATGTCTGAGCGGGACTACTACGATGTGCTGGGCGTGGACCGCGCCGCCTCGGATGCGGATGTCAAGAAGGCATACCGCCGTCTCGCCATGCGCTACCACCCGGACCGCAACCCCGATCAGAGCGAGGAGGCCGCCAACCGCTTCAAGGAGGCCAAGCGCGCCTACGAAGTGCTCAGCGACACGGACAAGCGCGCCGCCTACGACCAGTTCGGCCACGCCGGAGTCGATGCTGGCGCCGGCGGGGGAGCTTCGGGCGATCCGTTCAATACCATCTTCGGCGATATCTTCGGCGAGGTGTTCGGCGGCAGGCGGGGCGGCGGCAACCAGCCGCGCCGGGGCGCGAACCTGCGCTACCGGCTGGACCTGGACTTCACTCAGGCGATTTTCGGCGATACCGTGCGCATCACCATCCCGCGCGCCGTGACCTGTTCCACCTGTTCGGGATCCGGCGCCCGCCCGGGCACCGGGTTCAGCACCTGCGGACGTTGCGGCGGCAGCGGCCAGATCCAAATCCGCCAAGGCATTTTCTCCATCAGCCAGACCTGTCCCGCCTGCGGCGGCATGGGACGGGTGATTTCCAGCCCCTGCCCGGACTGCTCCGGCAAAGGCGTCGTTAGCAAGAGCGAGGAAATATCGCTGAAGGTGCCGCCTGGCGTGGACACCGGCGATCGTTCGCGGGTTCGCGGGAAAGGCAATGCCGGGCCGCGGGGCGGCCCTCCCGGGGATCTGCTGGTGGAAATGCAGGTGCGCGAGCATCCCTTGTATGAGCGCAATGGCGGCGACTTGCATTGCCGCTTTCCGGTAAGCTTTGCCGCCGCAGCCTTGGGCGGAGAAGTGCAGGTGCCTACGCTGACCGGGTCCGTAAAGCTCAAAGTTCCCTCCGGCACGCAGTCCGGGCGCACGTTCCGCCTGCGCGGCCGCGGCGTAAAGCCGGCGCGGGGCGGTCGGACGGGCGATCTCTACTGCCACATCGAAGTGGAGACTCCGGTGGGCTTGAATCGCAAGCAGCGGCGTCTGCTTGAGAAGTTTTCGAGCGAGAGCGAACAGGTTGGCGATAAGCAGCATCCGCGGGCTGCGAGGTGGCGCGACTTGGCGGATCGTGAGTCGCGGCAAGCGGAGCGCAAAGGCTCATGAAAATCAGCCTGCTGGGAGCCAGCGGCCGCATGGGCCGGGAGTTGATGGCGCGGGTGGCGTCCGCCAACGATCTTGAGCTGGCCGGAGCCTTGGCGGCGGCGGCGGATCCCTGGATTGGCCAGGATGCCGGACTCGCCGCGGGCCTTCCCGAAGCTGGCGTTACGGTCACGAGTTCCCCTGATGAAAGCGTCGCCGGGGCCCATGTGGCCGTAGATTTTTCAACGGCGGCGGTTACCGTCAATATCGCCGCGGCCTGCGCGGAGGCTGGCTGCGCGCTGGTGGAAGGTGTGACCGGGATCACTGCTGAGGGACAGGCTGCCCTGGAGCATGCCGCAAGACAGGTGGCCGTGCTCCAGGCCAGCAACATGAGCTTGGGCGTGCATGTGCTGGATGAATTGCTGCGCCTTGCCGCGCAACGCCTAGACGAGGAGTACGACCTGGAAATCATTGAGACGCATCATCGCGGCAAGGCCGACGCGCCCTCGGGAACCGCGTTGCAGCTCGGCCGCGCGGCAGCGGCTGCGCGCGGGCGCGAGTTCAGGGAAGTCGCCGAATTTCAGCGCCATGGTCAAACCGGCGCGCGCAAGAAGGGAGCGATCGGCTTCAGCGCGGTGCGCGGCGGCGGCTTCTCCGGCAATCATTCGGTCCTCCTGGCCGGCAGCGACGAAGTGCTCGAGTTGCGGCACCAGAGCCTGGGCCGCGGCGTGTTCGCCGCAGGCGCCTTGCGCGCCGCGCGCTGGCTTGCCGGACGGCCGCCCGGAATGTACGATCTTTATTCCGTAATGGGAACGGCTTCCACAGAGTGACTGCGCCGCCCGCGACACTGGCATTGGCCGGCGGGGCCGTTTTTCATGGACGGTCCATAGGCGCTGATGGCGAGGCCTTGGGCGAGGTGGTGTTCAACACCGCCATGACCGGTTATCAGGAGATCCTCACTGATCCTTCCTATTGCCGCCAGATCGTCACGCTCACCGTTCCCCATGTGGGCAATACCGGCGCCAACCGGGAGGACTACGAATCCGACCGCGTGTTCGCCGCCGGCCTGGTGATCCGCGATCTGCCGGTTACCGAAAGCAACTGGCGCAAGGACATCAGTTTTTCCGGTTTCCTGAGGTCGGAGGGCGTGGTGTCGATCGCCGGCATCGACACGCGCCGTTTGACGCGCATCCTGCGCGAGGAGGGCGCCCAGCAAAGCTGCATCCTAGTGGGGGAGGGCAGGCACGAGGAGGCGCTGGCGCGGGCCAGGGCGGCGCCCGGGATGATGGGCCTGGACTTGGCGCGGGTCGTGACTGCGGATTCATCGTACGAGTGGCCGGAAGGCTGCGATGATTCGGCGGCCGGCTGGATGATAGGCGCCGGAGAACCGCAGTTCGAGCGGATCGTGGCCTACGACTATGGAATCAAGCGCAATATTCTCCGTTCGCTGGCCCGCTTGGCGCGGCGCGTGACAGTGCTGCCGGCCGAAACGCCGGCGTCCGAGGCTCTTTCACTGAAGCCGGACGGCGTATTCCTGTCCAACGGTCCGGGCGATCCTGAGCCTTGCGGATACGCCATCAAGGCGGTGCGGGAAATCCTGGGGCAAGGAACGCCCGTTCTCGGAATTTGCCTCGGGCATCAGATCCTGGGTCTGGCCTGCGGCGCCCGCACCATGAAGATGAAATTCGGCCATCACGGCGCCAACCATCCTATCGTGGACTTGGACAGCGGCGAAGTGGCCATCAGCAGCCAGAACCATGGTTTTGCCGTGGATGAGGACAGCCTGCCCGATTGCCTGCGCGCCACGCATCGTTCCCTGTTCGACGGAACCTTGCAGGGCCTAGCCCACCGTGGCCTGCCCGCGATCGGCTTTCAGGGCCACCCCGAGGCCAGCCCCGGCCCGCACGATCTCGGCTACGCCTTCAAGCGCTTCTCCCGGCTCATGGAACGCTAATGAAAAAGCTGCGCGCAGATCGTGCTTCCGTTGCGGGTAATTTCAAAGAGGGCCTGACGCGTTGAAGCGAGCTTTGCTTCATTCGCTCCAAGCATGATCCTGCAAGACGGAATGCCGAGACGCTCGCTCCACTGCCAAAGCCGGTGCCGTCGCAGCCTTGGCGGCGGAGGGACGGGTTAGGGCCAAGTGGCCCTCTATGCGAGCCACGCGCTCGGTGAGCTCGTACAGGCGTGCGTCAACTTCGTACAGGCGCGCATCGACTTTTTCAAATTCGGTTCGGAGATCGGCGCGAAGATCGGAAATACTTGTGAGCACCAAGGCGTAGGAAGCGAGCAGAACGGTGGCCAGCCCGAAGGCGGCACCGTGCTTCCGCACGGTTTCCTTCATTGAGCTGTCCTGCGCCCTCATGGAGAATGGAGCTGCCTCGCTCTTAGCTTCTGCTTCCTGATTCTCCTTCATGGATTGCCTTCCGAGGCGGTGCTGGATGAAGGCTAAGAATAGCACGGATTGGCGGGGTAGGAAGCACGGAATGCTGTGCGTTTGGAGGATTTTAGGAAGCCTCAGGCTTACAGGTCGGGCCAGATGGTCTCCGGGCGTGACATGACACTTCCGCCTGCGTTGCCGGGCCTGTGGCCATCGCGGCAACTTCCGATGGCTGGCGCTGGACTGCGCAGCGCCGTGCGGGTATCTTTCCGCTTCGTTCGGGCATCGCCGCCCGGTCTTATAGCGGGTGAGCCAGCGCATAGCCATGCCTCGTAGGGACGATATAGAAAGCGTGCTGATTATCGGCGCCGGCCCGATCGTGATCGGCCAGGCCTGCGAATTCGATTATTCGGGCGTTCAGGCTTGCAAGGCGCTGCGCGAAGAAGGCTACCGGGTGGTCTTGGCGAACTCCAATCCGGCCACCATCATGACCGATCCCCAGACCGCCGACGCCGTGTATATCGAGCCGGTCAACGCCCGGTCGCTGGCCGCGGTGATCGCGCGCGAGCGCCCCGACGCGCTGCTGCCCACCATGGGCGGACAGACGGGGCTTAACGTGGCCTTGGAGCTGGACCGCGAGGGCGTGCTCGAGGACCACGGCGTGGAGCTGATCGGCGCCCGCGGCGACGTGATCGACAAAGCCGAGGACCGCGAGCGATTCCGCGATGCCATGCTCGCTATCGGATTGGAAACGCCGCGCTCCTGGATGGTGCGCAGCGTGGGCCAAGCCATGGAAGTGATTTCCGAAATCGGCTATCCGGCCATTATCAGGCCCTCCTTCACTCTTGGCGGAGTCGGCGGCGGCATCGCGCGGAACGCAGACGAGTTCGAGCGCGCCATGGCGCGTGCGCTGGACGCCTCGCCCAGCCACTCCGCCTTGGTGGAGGAATCCGTGCTCGGCTGGAAGGAGTTCGAGATGGAGGTGGTGCGCGACCGGCGTGACAACTGCATCATCGTGTGCTCGATCGAGAATGTCGATCCCATGGGCATCCATACCGGCGACTCCATTACCGTGGCGCCGGCGCTGACCCTCACCGACAAGGAATACCAGCGCATGCGCGATGCCTCTATCGCCGTGTTGCGGGAAATCGGCGTCGATACCGGCGGCTCCAATGTGCAGTTCGCGATTCATCCGGGCGACGGCCGGATGGTGGTGATCGAGATGAATCCGCGGGTGTCGCGCTCTTCGGCGCTGGCCTCCAAGGCCACCGGCTTCCCGATCGCCAAGGTCGCCGCCAAGCTGGCCGTCGGCTACACGCTGGACGAGTTGCGCAACGAGATTACTGCGGGGCTCACGCCGGCTTCCTTCGAACCGGCCATCGACTACATCGTGACCAAGGCGCCGCGTTTCGCCTTCGAGAAATTCCCGAGTGCCGATGCGCGCCTGACCACGCAGATGAAGTCGGTGGGCGAGGCCATGGCGCTGGGCCGCACCTTCCAGGAATCGCTGCAAAAGGCGCTGCGCAGCTTGGAAGTGGGGATTGACGGCTTGAGCGAGCGCCTCGATCCTGATGATCCGCAGGCCCGCGAGCGGGTTGGGGAAGAGTTGCGTTTAGCGGGCGCGGAGCGTCTCCTGTTTGTGGCCGATGCCCTGCGCTTGGGCTTGAGCGAAGGCGAGGTGGTGAAGCTGTCCAGTATTGACCCGTGGTTCGTGGGCCAGATCGCCGATCTGGTGCGTGAGGAAGCGCGGGTCAGGGAAGAGGGCCGGGAGGCCTTGAACGAGGAACGCCTGCGGATGCTCAAGCGCAAGGGATTCGCCGACAGCCGCCTGGCGCGGCTGGTAGGCGCGACCGAAGAGGAAATAACCCGGCAGCGGCGGAAGGCGGGCGTGGCGCCGGTGTTCAAGCGCGTCGATAGCTGCGCGGCGGAGTTTCCCACTTCCACGGCCTATATGTATTCCGCCTACGAGGAGGAGTGCGAAGCCGACCCTTCCGACCGGCCCAAGATCATGATTCTGGGTGGCGGCCCCAACCGCATCGGCCAAGGCATCGAGTTCGATTATTGCTGCGTGCATGCCGCGCTGGCGCTGCGTGAGTCCGGCTTCGAGACGATCATGGTGAACTGCAATCCCGAAACCGTGTCCACCGACTACGACACCTCCGACAAGCTGTATTTCGAGCCCCTCACAGTGGAAAACGTGATGGAAATTGTGGAGCGCGAGAAGCCCCGGGGCGTTATCGTGCAGTACGGAGGGCAAACGCCGCTGCGCATCACCCGGGCGCTGGATCGCGCCGGCGCTCCGATTATCGGCACGCCGCCGGACGCCATCGACCGGGCCGAGGATCGCGAGCGCTTCAAGCATCTGCTCGCGGAACTGGGGCTGAGGCAGCCCGACAACCGCACCGCCCGGTCGGTGGAAGAAGCCGTGGAGCAGGCCCGGGAGCTTAAGTATCCGCTCATGCTGCGGCCCTCCTACGTGCTAGGCGGCCGCGCCATGGACGTGATCCACACCGAACAGGAGCTGCTGCGCTATATGCACGAGGCGGTGGCCGTTTCCAACGAAAGCCCGGTGCTCCTGGATGAGTTTCTGCCGCGCGCTGTGGAGTTCGATGTGGATGCCATCCATGATGGCGAACGGGTCCTGGTCGGCGGGATCATGGAGCATATCGAGCAGGCCGGCGTGCATTCCGGCGATTCGGCCTGCTGCCTGCCGCCGGCCACCGCAGGCGAGGATGTGCAGGAGGAATTGAAGCGGCAGACCGGGATGCTGGCCAGGGCCTTGGGCGTTCGCGGCCTGATGAACGTGCAGTTCGCGTTGCAGGATGGCGACATCTACGTGTTGGAAGTCAATCCGCGCGCCTCGCGCAGCGTGCCCTATGTGGCCAAGGCCATGGGCCTTCAGCTTGCCAAGATCGCGGCGCTTGTGATGGTGGGCCGGACACTCGACGAGCAGGGCGTGGCTGATCCGCCGCGCCCCGCCTATTTCTCCGTCAAGCAGTCGGTATTCCCGTTTTCGCGGTTCCCCGGCGCCGACCCCATCCTCGGGCCGGAAATGAAATCCACCGGCGAGGTGATGGGCGTGGGCGGAAGCTTTGCGGAGGCCTATGCGCGCGCTCAGGAGGGCGCCGGCGTGGCCCTCAAGCGCGGCGGCGCTGCCTTGCTGTCGCTGCGCGATTCCGACAAGTCCGCATCGGTGGAACTGGCGCGGATGCTCGAAGCCAAGGGTTTCGAACTGGTGGCGACCCATGGCACGGCGAGTTTTCTGGCCCGCCATGACGTGTCCTGCCGGCGCATCAACAAGGTGCGCGAAGGCCGTCCGCATATCGTGGATCTTATCTGCAACGGCGAGGTCGATCTGATCGTCAACACCAGCGAAGGCCGCGCCTCAATACTCGAATCGCATGAAATTCGGTCCGAAGCCGTGCGCAACAACGTGACGTATTTCACGACGCTGGCGGCGGCGGAAGCCGCATGCCGGGCCATCGATTACTTCGGCTCGGGCGCCGTATCGCGCCTGCAGGATCTTCACGAGACAATGGCGGCATGACCCAGGTTCCCATGACCCGCGAAGGCGAAAGCGCGCTGCGCGCTGAGCTCAAGCGCCTCAAGAACCAGGAGAGGCCGCGTCTGGCGCGCGCCATTGGCGAGGCCCGCGAGCATGGCGATTTGCGCGAGAACGCCGAATATCACGCCGCCAAGGAGCAGCAGGGGCTGGTGGAGGCGCGGATTCGCGATATCGAGGGCCGTCTGGCGCATGCCCGGATTATTGATGTGGCGCGCGTGCCCCGCGACGGCCGCGTGGTGTTTGGCGTGACCGTGGAATTGCAGCAGCTCGACGGAGAAGAACGCGTCCGCTACCAGATCGTGGGCGAGGACGAGGCCAGGATGCGGGATGATGCCATTTCCTTTGTTTCGCCGATGGCGCGGTCGCTGATCGGCAAGCGCCAAGGAGATGAGTTGCAATTAAGCGCGCCCGGCGGCGTGAGGCGTTTCGAGATCCTGTCCGTGCGCTACGAGTGAGCGGCTGGGCGGATCATTGGGCCCGTCGCGCCAGAGCTGAAGGATGGCGCTCCCGCGCGGTCTTCAAGCTCGCTGAACTGGATCGCCGCGACCGGCTTTTCCGGCGTGGCGCCCGCGTGGCGGACTTGGGCGCCGCGCCCGGGGCCTGGAGCCAGTACCTGTCCCGCAAGGTGCTGCCGGGGGGCAGGGTGGTGGCCGTCGATATCGAGTTGATGGAACCGCTCAAAGGTGTGCATGTGCTGCAGGGCGATGTCGCCTGCGGGGCCGTGCTGGATCAGGTGCGCGCTGCCTTGGGCGGCCGGGCGGACGCAGTGATTTCGGACTTGGCGCCAAGGCTTGGGGGAAATCGGGATTTCGATCAGGCCCGCTCAATGGAACTGGCCGCCATGGCGCTGGATGCGGCGCTGGAGCTGCTCAGGCCGCAAGGCGCCTTCGTGGCCAAGCTTTTTCAGGGCGACGGCTTCGAGGCATTCGTGGCCGAAGCCCGCTCCCGGCTGCATAAGGTGCGTTTTCGCACGCCGGCGGCCTGCCGACGGGGCAGCCGCGAGACCTACCTGGTGGGCCGCGCGGCTTGAAGATCGCCCCGGATGGCCTCAAATCAAAATGGCGGATCAACAGGCTTGCGGTGATTAGGAATTGCTTTAGGTAAAATCCGCTTCGGATTCAGGGCGCACTGGAACTGCGGCGGCAACGCGATGAACAAAATAACAAGGAACCTATTTTTATGGCTGGTGATCGCGCTGGCCCTGATGATGCTGCTCAGGCCGCTCAACGAGCGCGAGGCGCCTGCGGAAGAGATCAATTATTCGCAGTTTGTGGAGCTGGCGCGCAACGGCGGGATCCGGGAAGTCGAAATTCTTGAGGACCGCACGATTCGCGGCGAGCAGACCAGCGGCGAGCAGTTCGTGACTTACAGCCCGCCATCCACCGACAACGCCGAGCTGGTGCGGGAACTCACCAATAACGGCGCGGTGGTGCGCTCGCCCAAGCCGAAAACCGAGAACGCCTGGCTGTCGTTTCTTCTGAACCTGCTTCCGTTCCTGTTGCTGATCGGCATCTGGCTGTACTTCATGCGGCAAATGCAAGGCGGCGTGGGCGGCCGCGGCGGCGCCATGTCGTTCGGGCGCAGCCGCGCGCGCTTGCTGAATCCGGAGCAAACGCCGATCACCTTCGAGGACGTGGCGGGCGTGGAGGAGGCCAAGGAGGAAGTCGCCGAAGTGGTGGAGTTCCTCAAGGATCCGTCGAAGTTCCAACGCCTGGGCGGCAAAATTCCCAAGGGCGTGCTGATGGTGGGGCCGCCCGGCACCGGCAAAACGCTGCTGGCGCGGGCCATCGCCGGCGAGGCCGAAGCGCCTTTCTTCACCATTTCCGGCTCGGATTTCGTCGAGATGTTCGTGGGCGTGGGCGCGTCGAGAGTGCGCGACATGTTCGAGCAGGCCAAAAAGCAGGCGCCCTGCATTATCTTCATCGACGAGATCGACGCGGTGGGCCGCCACCGCGGCGCGGGCTTGGGCGGAGGGCACGACGAGCGCGAGCAAACGCTCAACCAGCTGCTGGTGGAAATGGACGGCTTCGCCGGCAGCGAAGGCATCATCGTGATCGCCGCCACCAACCGGCCGGACGTTCTGGACCCCGCGCTGCTGCGGCCGGGCCGCTTCGACCGCCAAGTGGTGGTGCCGCTGCCGGATATTCGAGGCCGCGAGCTGATCCTCAAGGTCCACATGCGCAAGGTTCCGGTGAAAGAAAGCGTTTCGGCCAGCACCCTGGCGCGCGGCACGCCGGGCTTTTCCGGCGCCGACCTCGCCAACCTTGTCAACGAGGCCGCGCTGCTGGCCGGCAGGGCGGGCGCCCGCAAGGTAACCATGGAGGAGTTCGAGCGCGCCAAGGACAAGATTCTGATGGGCACCGAGCGCAAATCCATGGTGATGAGCCCGGAGGAGCGAAAGCTCACGGCCTACCATGAATCCGGGCATGCCATCGTGGGCCTGAGCGTTCCCGAGCACGACCCGGTGCATAAGGTCACCATCATTCCGCGCGGGCGGGCGCTGGGCGTGACCATGTTCCTGCCCGAAGTCGATCGCCACAGCCATTCCAGGCAGCGTCTGATCAGCCAGATCACCAGCTTGTTCGGCGGCCGCGTGGCCGAGGAGCTGGTGTTCGGCAAGGACGCGGTCACCACCGGGGCCTCCAACGATATCGAGCGCGCCACCGCGATTGCGCGCAACATGGTCACCAAGTGGGGCCTGTCCAGGCGCCTGGGGCCGCTCACCTACAGCGAGGAGGACGGCGAGGTGTTCCTGGGCCGCACGGTTACCCAGCACAAGCAGGTGTCCGACGCCACCGTCCACGCCATCGACAAGGAAGTCCGCGAGCTCATCGATACGGCCTACGACCGCGCCCGGGACATACTCAACGAGCATATGGACCGCCTGCATGCCATGGCCGACGCCTTGCTTAAGTACGAAACCATCGAGCAGGCGCAGATCAGCGAGATCATGGATGGCGAAGAGCCCAGTCCGCCCCCCGGCTGGAGCCAGAAGGACAAGAAAAAGAAAGCCGCGCCCCGGAAACGCAAGCGCCCCGCCGCCCCCGACATCAGCAAGCCCGCCGAACAGCACTGATCCAAGACCAGGCCGCCGGCGGTGCCTTTCTCCGCGCCGCCCATCGGCAAATCAATGCCAATTTAGTCCAAAGTCTAAATTTACTTTTGCGCGTAGTAAGCCTGCATTGATTTGCGCTGTCCGGGATGTCATGAACTGTGCTGGAGGGAGGAGGCGGTTTCCTGGATGATGCGCCAGGCTTGGCGGACATGCCTCGCCTCGGTTCGCGTCTGGCCGATGGAGAAGCGGATCACTAGGCGGCCGTTCACGGCGCCCGGCGTGAGATACAGGCGGCCGTCGTCGTTGATGGCTTTGAGCAGGCGCTTGTTGAGATCGTCCAGCGTTTTCGGCGCTCTGTTTTTCGGGGCGTAGCGCCAAGTGATCAGGGCCAGATTGGGACCGGTGACTAACTCAAAGTCCTCCGAGTTCTGAATTGTCTGCGCCAGCTCCTTCGCCCAGGCGATATGCTCGCGGATCTTTTCGCGCAGGCCCTCGGCGCCGAATGAGCGAATCACGAACCATAGCTTCAGCGCACGGAACCGGCGACCGAGCGAGATGCCGAAATCCCGGTATTCGGTGATTTGCTCGTCGCGGGTGTTTTGCAGGTAAACCGGGTTGATCGAAAGCGACCGCTGCAGCGATTCGGGGTTTTTCAGGAAGTGCGCGGAACAATCGAAGTTGGTGAACATCCATTTGTGCGGATTGAACACGAACGAATCGGCATGCTCGATGCCGTTCAGCAGATGCTGGCATTCCGGAAGCATCAGGGCGCTGCCGGCCCAGGCGGCATCCACATGCAAATAAATATTCTCCCGTTGGCAGATCGCGCCGATTTCGGCCAGAGGGTCCATGGCGCCGGTGCCGGTCGTGCCCAGCGTGGCTACCACGCCTGCCGGGGTGAGCCCTGCTGCCCGGTCGGCCTCGATCGCCTTGGCTAGAGCGCCCGGCCGCATGGCTTGCCGCTGGTCGGTTGCAACGCGGCGGATGCAATCCAGCGGAAAACCCGCGATACGGGCGCCTTTTTGGACGGAAGAGTTAGCTTCGGCAGACGTATAGAAGGCAAGCCTGTCAACGACTGTTTTCCCTCTCGCCCGCTCGCGGGCGGCGAGCATCGCGCAAAGCGTTGCCCCGGAAGCGGAATCCTGGATCACTCCCTTCCAGTCATGCGGCAGGCCCAGCAGTTCGCGCAGCCATTCCATCATGCGGGCTTCCAGTTCGTTGGCGGCTGGCGACGTTTCCCACAGCATGCACTGAGCCGCCATGCCGGCGGTGAGCATTTCCGCCAGCACCGATGGCGGGCTGGAATTGGCGGGGAAGAACGCGAAGAAGGAAGGATGCTGCCAATGCGTCATGCCAGGCGGTATCAGCTGCCGGAAATCCGCCAGAATGCGCTTCATGGGTTCGGGTTGTTCGGGCGGGCTTGAGGGCAGCGCGGCGAGCAGCTCGCCGGGCTGCGCCTGCGAGCGCACCGGGAAGCCTTCCACCTTTTCGAAATAGTCCGCGATCCAGTCCGCCACTTCGTGCGCGTGGCGGCGAAACGCGCCGGGATCCAAGCTGTCAGTCATCTTTGAACCAGTCATCGAGCTCCGAACCCTTCAGCTCCTTGATTGCGTGCTCATTGAACGCGCGGTAAGCCACCCAGTGGGTGATCCTGTCCTGAATCGCGAGATCCTGCTCCCCGTCCGCCCCCGTTAGAGACGCGCGGTAGTTGCGAAGCTTATTGTCGGAATAGTGATTGCAGCGTTTGAGAAAATCCTCAACGATGCGTTTTTTTTCTGCAGCCGTGGCCATGCGGTCCTCCTTTTTTGGCTGGCCGATATACTACGCTGTGCGCGTTGCCCGCCCTTGACCATGACCGCCTGCCCCAACCTCGATCACTGCCGCCGCAGCTCCTCCGAATGATTGGCCAGCGCATCACGGCAGGCGCCTTGGCCGCTGCCTTGATGTTCTTTTCCGCCTCTTCGGCCCTTGCCGGCGAAATCGTGAAAGCCGCCGAGGGCGTGTATGCCGCGATCGGCTTCGGGCCCTCGAACTCGGTGGTGGTTGCCGGTGAGGATGCAGCCATTCTCATCGATGCGCACCACGCTGCCGCTGCGGCCGAGGAGGCGGCGGCCGCCTATCGCGAGGTGGTGGATCTGCCTTTTGCGGCGGTTATCTATACCCACGGGGACCGCAGCCATGTGGCCGGCGCGGCGGCGTTCACCGGCCGCTTGCTCCTGCCCGAGGTCTATGCGCGCAGCAATTTCTCGCTGCGCCGCCAGACGGCCGGCGTGGAGGCACTCAGGCGCCGCCAGCGGCAGAAGGGACTTCTTCTTGACGATGGACAGCGCTCACCCACGCTGATCGACCCGCTGCCGAAGGGAGTGGACGCCCCCGGCCGCTATCTTCCTCCGGACCAATGGATCCACGGCGACCGCTTTCGCCTGCGGCTTGCCGGAGTGAATCTGGAGCTGATCGCCGCGCCGGGGGAGGCGCAGGACCATCTCTACGTATGGCTGCCCGAACGCAAGGTGCTGATTACCGGGGCCAATTTCCACCAGGCCTTCCCCGGCAGCCTCGACGGCATCGGCGACCATGAAACGGATCTTGAGGAATGGGCCCGCAGCCTGGACCGAATGCGTGCCGAGCGGGCCGAAGTGCTGATTCCGGGACATACCCGGCCCCTGTTCGGCGCGGAGGCAATCGACCGCGCGCTGGCCGACTATGCCACCGCGCTGCGCTTTATTGAGGTTGCGACGCTGCGGGGAATTGATGGCGGGCTGGGCCCTGATGAACTTGCCGCCGCAATCCGCCTGCCTCCGCTGCTGGCCGCCAGTGAAGTTCTGGCCCAGAATCACGGCACGCTGGAATGGGCTGTGCGATCCGTGTATGCGCGGCATATGGGCTGGTTCGACGGCGAGGCCGCCGAGCTGGTTTCGTTCCCTCCGCGGACCCTCGCTTGGCGTTTACGCGAGCTGGCTGAGAGAAATCTCACGCTGGATGCGGCGCTGGATGGGGCGCTGCTGCTCGAGGACTATCGCTGGGCGGCTTGGCTGGCCGATCAGCTGATGCAAATCGAGCCTGACGAGGCGCGCCATGCCGAGCGCAAGGCCCGGGCGCTAGAGGGCATGGCGGTCGAAGTGGACAATCCCCAGGCGCGGAACTACTTGCTGTCCGCAGCGAAGGAGCTGCGCCTCGACCTGCCTTGAACCGCCCCTCGAAGATGGCCGGACCGGATATGCGCGGGAGCGATGTGATCCATCTGGCGGCGCGGCGCATGAGGAAACTTTCGGATCTGCGGGGCGCCCTGGCGCTTGCGCATATCGCCGCCCGACATCCGGCTCGCCTCAGCCCGCGTCTGTGTTAGGCCCGGCATGGAGGTTACGCCGCCATCTTTGGTAGAATTAAGTCATTAGTGGAGAGCGGCGCGGCCGCGGGATCATTTTCCATGGTAGGCATTCGGCTATCCCGGCATGGGGCCAAAAAACGGCCCTTCTATCACATTGTCGTGACCGACCGGCGCAATAAGCGCAACGGGCGGTTTATCGAGCGGCTCGGCTTCTACAATCCGATCGCCACCGGCGGCGAGCAGTCCCTCAGGCTTGAACTGGACCGCGTGGATTACTGGCTGGGGCAGGGTGCCCAGCCCTCCGATAAGGTGCGGCAACTGATCCGCCGCCGCCGCATGGAAGGCGCTGTTGCGGTTGAAGCGCCGCCGCAGGAAGCCGCTAGCGAGCAACCAGCCGAAGGCGGGACAGAGCCGAAAGAGGCGGAGGCATCCAAAACCCGCTCCGTGGACGAGGAGCCGGCGGTCGAAGACGAAGCAAAGGCAGCGGCAGCCGACACCGGCGAAAGCGAAGAGGCCGCGCCGGCCGGCAGCGACCAGCAAGATGGCGAAGATGCCAGCCAGACGGAAAAGGGCTCAGGCTGAGACGGAACAGCCTCAGGACGCTTCCCGCAAGGCGATAACGATCGCTATGGGCCGCTTGGGCGCGGCGCACGGACTGTTGGGCTGGTTGCGGGTGGTTTCCTATGCCGACCCCCCGGAACAGCTTCAGAATTACCGCGACTGGATTCTCGTTGTGAATGATCAGCGCCGGGAGGTGACCTTGCGGAGCCTTCGCTCCATCGGCAACGGGTTGGCCTGCCGGCTTGAGAACGTCGATACCCGCGAGGACGCGGAAGCGCTCAAGGGTGCGGAAATCCGGATCCGTCGCTCCGCTCTGCCGACCACCGAGGCGGACGAATGGTACTGGGCCGATTTGGAAGGCTTGGAGGTGCGCAATCTCGATGGCGAGCGCTTGGGCGATGTGGCCGGGCTGATGGCTACCGGCGCTAACGACGTGCTGATCGTGCAGGGCGAGCGGCGCAGGCTGATTCCGTTTCTGCCCGGCAGCCGCGTGCGGGAGGTGAATCTGGAAGAGGGCCGCCTGACCGTGGACTGGGACGCTTCGTTCTAGCGCAGGCGGAGCCGCATCATGCAGATCACCGCCATTTGCCTGCATCCCGGCATGGTGCTCGGCGCCTTCCAGAGCGGGGTATGCGGGCGCGCCTTTGAGGCCGGCGTTGCCTCGCTTCGCTGCGTGAACCCGCGTGATTTTGCCAACGACCCGCATCGCAGCGTGGATGACCGTCCCTATGGCGGCGGCCCCGGCATGGTTCTTCGACCGGAGCCCCTGCTGGCGGCGGTTCGCGCCGCCCGCGCCGATGCGCCGGCCAGCGCGCCGGTGATTTTTCTTACGCCCCAAGGAAAGCGGCTCACCCAAAAACGCGCCCGCGGACTGTCTGCTGCCTCCGGGATGATCCTGGTGGCGGGCCGCTACGAGGGTTTCGACGAAAGGGCCGTGGAACTGGAGGCCGATGAGGAATTATCCTTGGGGGATTTTGTCTTAAGCGGCGGGGAACTGGCTGCCTGCGTGGTGATCGACGCAGTCGTCAGGCTGCTGCCAGGCGCGCTCGGCGACGAGCGTTCCGCGGAACAGGATTCATTTTCCTCGGGACTTCTGGATTTTCCGCAGTACACTCGTCCCCCCATAGTGGAAGGTCGGGCGGCGCCCGAAGTGCTGCTGGGCGGAGACCATGGCAAGGTTCGCGCCTGGCGGCTGAAACAGGCGCTGGGGCGCACTTGGATGCGGCGACCCGAATTGCTGGAGGATCGGCGCTTGAACGATCAGGAACGCCGGCTCCTGGCGGAATTTCAGGCCGAAGCCGGGGGCGCGGCTTGCCGCGCCCGTAGCGAAGCCGGCGCAGAACATTAGAATACAGGCAGTAAGACCATGAGCAATCTGATTCAGGAACTGGAAGCGGCGCAAATCCGCACCGATCTTCCGGAGTTTTCGCCGGGGGACACGCTGGTGGTGCAGGTGCGCGTGCGCGAAGGCCAGCGTGAACGCCTGCAGGCCTTTGAAGGCGTGGTGATCGCGAAGCGCAACCGCGGGCTGAATTCGTCCTTTACGGTGCGCAAGATTTCCCATGGCGAGGGGGTCGAACGGGTATTTCAGACCCACAGCCCGATGATCGCCGGGATCGAGGTCAAGCGCCGCGGCGATGTTCGCCGCGCTAAGCTCTACTACCTTCGCGAGCGGCGCGGCAGGAGCGCGAGGATCCGCGAAAAGCTGTGATTCCCGCTGGTTCGGCAGCCCCTCCAACCCTCCCGGGCCTTGCGGGCGGATGGTTGGGAATCGTGATTGCGGCCATCGCTCTCGCGGGCTGCGGCTCGTTGATCCGTTCCGCCACTGGCGGCCTCACCGAGCAATTGGGCGCCGCCGTGCTGCAGCAGGACGACCCGGAACTGGTGCGCGAAGCCACGCCTACGCTGCTGATCGTGATCGACAGCCTGGCGGCAGGAGACGCGAGCCCTGCGGTGCTTGGTTCCGCGGCGCAGCTCTACGCCGCATACGGCGTGGTGTTCGTCAACGACCCGGAGCGGGCGCGCAAGCTCACCGGTCGCGCCTACCACTATGGAAGGAGGGCTCTGTGCGTGGCCGACAGCGCCGGCTGCGGCTTGGAGCCACTGAGCTTCCAGGAGTATGAGGCGCGCCTGGGCGCATTCCCCGCCGCCAAGGCCCAGGCCCTCTACGACTATGTGATCGGCTATCTCGCCTGGGTGCAAGCCCGCGCCGACTATGAGGCGCTGGTGCAGCTGCCGCGGCTTCAGGCGGCTCTGGAGCGCTTGCTGGCCACGGCGCCGGCGCCGATAAGGGGCCGCGCGCATATGTACATGGGCATCTTGCAATGCCTGAGGCCGGCATCGTTGGGGGGAGCCCCGGAAGAAGGGATGCGCAACTTCGAGCAGGCTCTGCGGATCACCGGGCGCAAGGATCTAAGTGTGCAGGTGGAATATGCCCGAAATTGCGCCCGGCTGCTCTACGACCGCGAATTGCACGACAGCTTGTTGGAAGAGGTGATGGACGCCGAGGCGGAGCAGCCGGGACTCACGCTGTTCAACAATCTTGCCAAAAGCGACGCGCAGGAATTATTGGGTTCAGCCGATGAATACTTCTGATTTGCTCGTCAAGCGCTGCGGCTTGGCTTTGCTGTCGGCTTTGTTGCTGTCGGCGCCGTGCGGCGCGCAGACACTGAAGATCGCCACCGTGGCTCCGGAGGGGTCGTCGTGGATGCGGGATATGCGCGCGGCCGCGGCCGAGATCGGGGAGCGCACGGGCGGGCAGGTGCAAGTGAAGTTTTACGGCGGAGGCACGCAAGGGGACGATCTGAGGGTTTTGCGCAAGATTCGCGGTCGCCAACTGCAGGGCGCGGTGCTCACGTCCAGCGCGCTGGCGGGCGTGTATCCCGAGATGCTGCAGTACGGACTTCCCTTGCTGTTCCGCTCCAGGGAGGAGATGCTTTTTGTGCGCAGCCGCATCGACTCGATGATTGCCGACGGCCTGCGCGCCAAGGGCTTTGAGTCTTTCGGCTTCGCGAGCCTGGGCTTTGCCCGAATCATGTCAACGGAAAATCCGGTGGTCAGGCTGGAAGATGCCAGGGGCCTCAAGATATGGGTGCCGAAAGGCGATGATATCGGTTTTAGCGCCATGCGCTTGGTGGGTCTCGCTCCGCTGGAATTGCCGATTTCCGATGTCCTGGTAAGCCTTCAGACGGGCATTGTCGATGTGGTTGTGGGGCCGCCATCCGGCGCAATTCTGCTTCAGTGGCATACTAGAATACGTTATGTTACTGATTTTCCATTGGTTTTCGCCTACGGCCTTCTCGCCATAGATAGGCGGGCATTCGAACGGTTGTCCGCCGGGAACCAGTCCATCGTGCGGCAGGCGTTCACCCGGCTTGCGGCCGACCTCGACCGCCGCGACGCGGAGGAAAACGCTGCCGCTAGCCAGGCGCTCAGAAATGCCGGCCTCGAATACCTCCAGCCTCCGCCGGAGGAGGTTGAGCGATGGCGGCAGGCGTTTTCCGGCAGTTATCCTGAACTGGTGCGCGAGGCGGACATGTCGGCGGAGCTGCATCAGCGGATCATGGCGTTGCTAGCGGAGTTCCGCGCCGCTCAAGGTGCGGGCTGAACCCGAACGCGCGACCGCTGCCACGAGCCGGAGTGAACGCGCCGATGCGCCGATACAGGCGGGAACCGGCGCCCGGGCGCGCCACGATCTATGCCCAAGGCGCGCTGACCGGCCTGCTTGCGGCGTGCTTGGGCGCCATGCTGCTACTGGCGGCGGCGCAGATTATCTCGCGCAACGCTTTTCGCGCATCCATTCCGCATACTGAGGAACTGCTCGAGTGGCTGGTCTTGTGGGTCGCCATGCTCGGAGCCATGGCCGCCAGCCTCAAAAGCCGCCATATCACTATTGATGCGTTATCGCATCTGCTGGGCACTTCGGCCCGCCGGTGGGCCGCGGTCGCCGCCCAGAGCTTTGCCATGCTGGTGTGCGCGGCCTTGCTGCTCATTACCGGATCCTTCTGGCTCGAAAGCATGGACTACGGCGAGACAACCGTTGGCGATGCTCCGCGCTGGCTGTTCGAATCGATCGTGCCGGCGGCTTTTGCGGCCATGGCAACGGCCCACGGCTCGCACGCCGTCTCGCTGATACGTCATGGGCGATTGGCTGGAGGCGCCGACCCGGCGCCGCGCGCCGGGGACGCCTGAGCGCCATGCACTGGATTCTTCTTGCGCTGCTGGCGGTATTCGGGGCGCCCTTGTTCGCCGTGATCGCAAGCGGGGCGATCATCGGCTACCTTCAGGCCGATGTGCCGCTGGGTTCCATCGCCATAGAGATTCTCGGCGTGGCCACCCTGCCCACGCTGATCGCGATTCCGCTGTTCTGCTTGGCCGGCTATGTGCTGGCGGAGAGTCCCGCGCCGAAATTGCTGGTGCGCCTCAGCGAAGCGCTGGTGGGGTGGATGCCTGGCGGGCTGGCGGTGTTCGCGCTGGCCGTTTGCGCGTTGTTCACCGCGTTCACCGGCGCATCCGGCGTCACCATCATCGCGATGGGCGCATTGCTCTATCCGGCGTTGAAGCAGGCGCGCTATCCGCAGGGTTTTTCGCTCGGCCTGGTCACCACCGGCGGCAGTTTGGGGCTGCTGTTCGCGCCCTCCTTGCCGCTAATCCTCTACGGCGTGGTGTCCGAAACTCGAATCGACTCGCTGTTCCGGGCCGGCATCCTGCCGGGCTTGCTCATGATCGCGCTGCTGTCGGCTTACTGCCTGTGGGTCAACCGCAGCGAACGCCAGCCTCTGGCGAGCTTCAGCTGGCGCGAAGTGGCTGGCGCGGTGAAAGCCGCCAGCTGGGAGCTGCCGCTGCCGTTCATTGTGCTGGGCGGCATCTATTCGGGCTATTTCGCCATTTCGGAGGCCGCCGCGGTCACCGCCCTCTACGTGCTTGCCGCCGAGGTCTTCATCCGCCGGGCCATCCCCCTTTCGCGGCTGCCGGGAATCATTCGCGAGTCCATGACTCTGGTGGGCGGCATCATGCTGATTCTGGCCGTCTCGCTGGCTTCCACCAACCTGATGATCGACGCGGAAGTGCCCCAGCGCCTGCTGTCCGTGATCGGCGAGGTGGTGGCAGGCCCCCTGTCGTTCCTGCTGGCGCTGCTGGTATTCCTGCTGATCCTGGGCGCGTTTCTGGATATCTTCTCGGCCATTGTCCTAGTGGTGCCGCTGATCCTGCCGATTGCCCAGCAATTCGATGTGCATCCGGTGCATTTGGGTATTATTTTCCTGGCCACGATGCAGCTCGGCTATCTCACGCCGCCGGTGGGGCTTAACCTGTTTATCGCCAGCTACCGGTTCGGGCAGCCGATCGTGCGCGTTTATGCGGCCAGCCTGCCGTTTCTGCTCGTGCTGTTTGCCGCGGTGCTGCTGATTGCTTTTTGGCCCGCGCTTTCGCTTTGGATGATTGAAACATGAAACTGAAAACCACTTTTGCCTTTTCCCTCCTGGCATTGCTTTTCGCCGGCACCAGCCCGGTTCGAGCGGATTTCGATATCGGCGCTATTGAGTTGCCGGACGGTTTCGCGATCGAGGAATATGTCACCGGAGTCAGAAGCGCCCGCGGGCTAGCGATTGGAGCGAACGGCACGCTGTTTATCGGCACCCGGCGCTTGGGCAAGGTCTATGCCGTGCGCGACCCGGGCGGTTCGGGCCAGGAAATCATTGAGTTCGCAACGGGCCTGATTGATCCGAACGGCGTGGCGGTGCGCGGCTCCTCGCTGTTCGTGGCTGAAATACATCGGATTCTGGAATACCAGAACGCGGAGGAGCGACTGGGGCGATCCAATCCTCCCAGAGTGTTCCACGACGGCATGCCCACGGCCCGCCACCACGGCTGGCGCGCCATTGGCTTCGCGCCCGATGGTTGGCTTTACGTGGCCCAAGGCGCGCCCTGCAATGTTTGCGACAGCTATGCCACGATCGACCGCATTCCGCCGCAGGGCGGGACGCGGGAAGTATGGGCGCGCGGGGTTCGCAACAGCGTGGGCCTGGCGTTTCATCCGGATACCGGCGAGCTTTGGTTCACTGAGAACGGGCGCGACTTGATGGGCGACGATATCCCGCCTTGCGAGCTCAATCATGCGCCGCGCGCGGGCATGCATTTCGGTTTTCCCTTCTGCCACGGAACCGCTATCCCCGATCCGGATCCGAAATGGGCCGCGCTGGGCGAATGCGCCGAGGCGACGCCTCCCGCGCAGGAACTGGGGCCGCATGTTGCGCCGGTGGGGCTGGAGTTCTATACCGGGGACGCTTTTCCTCCCGAGTACAAGGGGCGCCTCTTTATCGCTGAGCACGGCAGCTGGAACCGCAGCGAGAAAATCGGCTATCGCGTGATGATGCTGGAAATCGAGGATGGCAAGGTGCTGAGCTACGAGCCGTTCGCCCAAGGCTGGCTGCGCGGCCAGGAAACCCTCGGGCGGCCTGCCTACGTGCTGCAAACGCCCGACGGCCACCTGCTCATCAGCGACGATCATCGCGGCGTCGTCTACCGCGTCCGCTACACCGGCTGATCCGCTTCGATTCGCCCTCGCTTCCCGTGAAGGTCGCTTCGAGTCCGCCTCTTTGCGCGTTTCCTTCTCGCGGGAGACGCATGAACCCATCCATGGGGCTTGGCGGCGACATCCCTGTCGCCGACACTCCCGCGAGAAGGAAACGCGCAAAGAGGCTCCGGTGGTTGCAGACCCTAATAGGGCAGCACCCCGCAAGCAGAGGGCTGTGCGAAGTGCGAACCCTTGGGGAATGCTCCCACGGCAGCCCTCTTGTGTGCTTGCCTTTCGAGGGAGCGTTGGAGCCAGGGATGGCGGAACCGAGCCAAGGATGGCGTCTCCCTCGAAAGGCAAGCACACAAGAGGGCGGAATCGAAGCGCCCTTCACGGGAAGCGGGGGCGGCGATCGAAGCGCCTGCGCACGAGAGGAAGCGCGCAGAGGGCAGGGGCGAGGCGGGGGCGTTCGCTGTACACTAGGCGGCGCGTTGTGAAGAGGAGCGTTTAGCGATGCTGGGCAGGATTTTTCGGTTCTTGTGGGCGGGAGTTGACGGCTTTCGCAAGGTCGTGCATTTGTTCCTGATGATCGCGGTGTTCGCGGCGCTGCTGGCCGCGCTGGGTTCCGGCAGCGCCCCGGCGCGCGTCACTGACGGATCCGTTTTGCTGCTGAATCCGTCGGGTGCGCTCGTGCATGAGCTTCAGGGCAGCGAACTGGATATCGAGCTGCAGCGCATGAGCGACGAAGCAGCGCCCGAGACGCTGGTGCGGGATGTGGTTCGCGCGCTGCGCCATGCCGCCGAAGATGAACGGATCGTCGCGGTGCGGCTGGATACGGAGGGGCTTGCCGGGGGCGGACTCACCAAGCTGCAGGACATCGCCGCCGCCATGCGCGAGTTCCGCGAGTCCGGCAAGCCGATCATCAGCTATTCGCGCTTCTATAGCCAAACCGATTACTTTCTCGCCGCGCAATCCGACGAAGTCCACCTGCATGATATGGGCGGCGTGGACATAAGCGGCCTAGGCCGCTGGCGGCTGTATTTCGCGGAGGCGTTGCGGAAACTCGATATTGACGCCCATGTGTTCCGGGTGGGCGAGTACAAATCGTTCGTGGAACCCTATTTCCGCGACAGCATGTCCGCCGAGGACCGCGAAAGCGCCGAGCAGTGGCTGGGCGCCCTTTGGAACGAATACCAGCGCGAGGTGACCGAGGCGCGCGGGCTTGAGCCGGATGCCCTCGATCGCTACGCGGAAAGCCTCACCGAAGCCTTGGAAGCGGTGGAAGGCGATCTGGCCAAGGTGAATCTGGAAGCTGGCCTGGTGGACTTCATTCAAAATGACGAGAAATTCTCCGCGCATATGGAAGAGCGGTTCGGCGATGAGGAGAACGGGGACTACAACCGCGTGTCCTTCGCCGACTACCTGGTCACGGCCGACCGGGAGAATCCGCCCTACAAGGACGACGAGAACAACGTTGCGGTGGTGACCGTGGCGGGAGCGATCACTGACGGCAGCGCGCCGCCCGGCGCCGCTGCCGGCGACAGCATCGCCAAGCTGGTCCGCCACGCCGCCGAAGAAGACGATATCAAGGCGCTCGTGCTGCAGGTCGATAGCCCCGGCGGAAGCGCCTTCGCATCGGAAGTGATCTCCGCCGCCGTCTCCACAGTCAGCCAAGCCGGCAAGCCGGTGGTGGTGTCGATGAGTTCGGTGGCCGCCTCCGGCGGTTACTACATCTCCGCCGAAGCCGATGAGATATGGGCTTATCCGGGAACCATTACCGGATCGATAGGCGTGGGAACCGTGCTGTTCACCGCGCCGAGGCTGCTGGACCGGCTGGGATTGAGCGAAGACGGGATCGGGACCACGCCGCTGTCGGAGCATACGCTGGTTGACAGGGATTTGCCGGACGGCGCGCGCAGGCAGGTGGATTCCCTTATCGGTCGGATCTACGACCGTTTCGTCGGCCATGTGTCGAAGGGGCGGGGCCTGAGCTTTGAGGAAGTCGATGCGATTGGACGCGGCCGGGTCTGGATCGGCTCGGATGCCGCATCGCACAGTTTGGTCGATCAAATCGGCACGGTGGAAGATGCGATCGCCAGCGCTGCCGCCTTGGCCGGCTTGGAGGAAGGCAAGCACGGCACTCTGCGCCTGAAGCGCAAACGGCCCTTTTTTAGCGGCTTCGCCGGTCTGGTCCAGATTCGGTGGGCGCAAATCCGGCATCGGCTGGGTTTCCGCCCGGAACCGGACCGCTTTATGGAAACCGTGCAGCAGGCGCGCCAGGTCATCAATGCCGAACTGGACCGGCTGGCGCGATTCAATGATCCGCGAGGCTACTACTACCTGTGCGGAGCATGTTCGGCCTACTGAGTTTCGTTTTCAGCCGCGTCATTGCGTTATTGCGGTAACGGGCGGCTGTGGGTGGTTCCATGCTCGTAGCGGAGAACGTTTCCTACAGTTACTGGGGGCAGAGCCGCCCTGCGGTTCATCAGGCCAGCGTGCGGATAGCATCCGGCAGCATTGTTGCGCTGGTGGGGCCCAACGGCGCCGGCAAGACCACGCTGATCCACTGTCTCGCGGGCCTGTTTGAGCTTCAGGCGGGAAGCGTCTTGCGTGATGGCGGCGATATTCGCAGCGACCTTCGCCGGCACCGCGCGCGGACCGGCTATCTTTCCGAGCACTATGGGCTGTTTTCAGGTTTGACGGCCCGCCAGAGCATGGAATACGCAGCCCAATCGCGGGCCCGCGCATTCCCGGAGTTATTGCAGCCGGCCGGGCGCCGGGAGGCGATCGAGGAGGTGGCCGAGGAGTGCATGGTCGCCGATCTCTTGGACAAGGAGCTGGATTCGCTCTCCCGCGGGCAGCGCCAGTTGCTGGCCATGGCCGAGGTGGAGGTGTCGCGACCGCCGCTGCTGTTGCTGGACGAGCCGGCTTCGGGGCTGGATCCCGATCACCGCGAGCGGCTCGCGGCCCGGCTTGGCAAGCTGCGGACCGAAGGCCGCGCGGTGCTGGTTTCGTCGCACATACTCGCGGAACTGGAGGAGTACGCCACCGATCTGGTGGTGATGGAAGAAGGCGCTGCCCTGCCGCAGCAAAGCGGGCTGGAGCCGGGCAGCTTGCGGGAAGTGTATCGGCGGATGCGCGAGCAGGCCCGCCCGCAAGGCCATGACTGAGCGGCTGGCCCGGCTGAACCCCGAGCTTTTGCGCGGCTGGCGCGCGGAAGCCACGCCGCTGCGGCTCGCCATTACGCTGCTTTTGTCCGCCGGCGTGGCCTGGTGCATCCAGCTGGCCTGGGGCTGGTCCGCCCTCGGACGCGCGGGGGCGGTGGCCTTCGGGATTTTCAGCTTTGTTGTGACGCCCATTCGCATTGTCGGGGCGATCGCCGAAGAGCATGCCCGCCACACTTGGCAGCGCCAGCGGATGTCCGCCCTAAGTCCCGCGCAAATGATGCTGGGCAAGGCTTTCGGCGCCACCGGCCTGACGGACTTGGCGGCGCTGTGCGCGTTGATTTGCTGGGGGATGGGCGTGTATCTGGCCGACAGCGCGGTTCTCGGTTTGTCGGTCGAGCAGTTAGCGGAATTCGTTGCGCATCACCGCGCCGCCTTCCCGCTGGATGCCTGGCTGATGATTTGCGCGAACCTGTTTGCGCGTTTCCTTGCCTTGGCGCTGGCGATCCGCAACTGCGATCGCTCCAGGACGGCGCGCGGCCGTTCCTTTATCGTGGCGATTCTGCTTTCCTTGCTGCTGATCGGACCGCTTGCGCTACTACAGAATTCCCGGCCTCCTCCCGGGATTGCTGATGATTGGTCGGCGGCGCTGTGGTTCGGCTTTTTGTCGATGCAAAACGATGCTTTCTGGGTGCTGAGCGGGTTGGCTTTTGTGGCGTTTGCGGCCTGCTGGTGCTGGTGCGCGGCTCGTGAGACCTTAAGCGGGCGCCTGTTCGCATTCGAGGCCGTGGTGGTGAGCCTGGGCGCTGGGCTCTGGTGGGCCGGCACGGCATACGGCGCCGGGGATGCCGCGCAATTTGCATTGTTTGAAGCCGGCGGCCCGTTTGAAGCCGATGCCCCCGGGCGGGTCGCCACCTCAACCTTGTTGCTGACGCTTGCGGGGGCCGCGTATCTGTGGGGCGTGGCGGAGCGCGTGGAGCGGAGAAGCGCCCGCGAATTTTTGTCCGCGCCCAGCTTGCGAAACGCCCCCGCATGGCTGCTGATCGTTGCGCTGGCGGCGGCTGCCGCCGTTGCGCATCTGGTTTTCGGGGCGTTCCGCGAGTCCGGCGAATACGGATTCTTTCAGCTTAATTTCTGGGTTGTCAGCCTGCTCGGATTCGTTGCGCGCGACTTGGGCATCCTTTTTCTGGTGCTGTCCGGTCGGGTCAAGCGCTGGCCGGAACTGGCGGCGCTGGCATCTTGGCTGGTGCTCGGGCTTTTCCTGCCGGGCGCGCTGGCGGGGGCCGAAGCGTCGATGGGCGGCTTCGGGCTGCACCTGCTTTTTTCGCCTATTGCCCTTCAGGAACCGACGGTGAATCTGGCGGTCGGCGCCGCTTCGGCGTGGCTACAGGCGGCGCTGGTGGTAATGTGGCTGGTCAGGAGAGGCCAGTTGGATCGGAGGAGCGAGCATGGCATCGGCAACACGTAGGGCTTTTATCGGGGGCGCGGCGGTCGCCGCAGCGGGCATGCAGGGCGTGGGGGCGCAGGAAAGGCCCGAGGACAATGTGCGGTTCGTGCTGGTGCATGGCACTGGCCATGGCGGCTGGTGCTGGAAATTCGTGCGCGATATCCTGGCCGGCCAAGGACACCAGGTATTCACGCCCACACTCACGGGTTGCGGCGAGCGCTCCCATTTGCTGGAGCCCGATATCGGGCTGGACACGCACATTACTGATATCGCCAACGTGCTGGAATGGGAAGAACTGGAGGACGTGGTGCTGGTGGGCCATTCCTTCGGCGGAATGGTGATTTCCGGGGTGGCCGACCGGGCTAGGAATCGCCTGCGCCACTTGGTTTACCTTGATGCGGTCGTGCCGCGCCACGGCGACAGCATGCTCACGGCGCGCCGCGATCTCAGCGCCGAGGAAATCGCCGCTAATGAGGAGCAGCTGCGGCGCATGTCGCCGGACGGCCATTACATTGCGGGCTTCTCCGCCGAACGCTTCGGCATTCCGCCGGAACCGGCCGAGGCGGCGGCCTGGGTCAACCGCAGGCTGACGCCGCATCCGCTGAAAACCTGGCTGGATCCGGTGAAGTTCGAGAATGGCGGCGAGGAAGGCCTGCCCTGCACCTTTATCCGCTGCACCGAGCCGGCCCTGCCGGGCGGCCTCAGCGTTCATGCGAAGTACGCTCAGGAGCACCCGGGCTGGCGCTACGCGGAGCTCAAGACCGGCCACGATGCCATGGTCACCGAGCCGCAAGCTTGCGCCGACCTGTTTCTGGAAGCCGCGCGTTCTTCCTGATTGGGCCCGGAGCCCCGGGCCTGCGCCGATCCTCGTTATCGCGGCGGCGCAATCCTCATCGCTTACCGGATCGGCCCGCTTGTCCGCGGGATTCCCCGGCTGAATAATCCCGGTCGGGTTGCGCCGCGCAGGGCGGCAGCGGCGTTCGGCTCGCGGATAATGGCGGTGACGGCGCCGCCCGGCCCGTTGCGCAGCACCGTGACGGGCTTGTCGGTTTCTTGGTTCAGCGTGGCCGATCGGCCGAAGGGGCCCGAAAGCGTGATTGAATCGAGCGCTTTCGACGAGGCGGCTTGCATCGGCAGCGCGAAAACGAAGCTCGAACTGCCGCCCCCGTCCCCGGCTGCCGGCATATCGAAGCTCAGATCGAACAGCACCGTGCCGTCGGCCGCTTGGCCTCTGATGCGATAAGGGCCCGGCTCTTCGGGCAAAGCCGGCGGCGCCTGGGTCACGAAGGCCGGCTCAAGAAATAGCGCCGCCCCCTTGTCCCTGCCGCCCCACATGACAAGGGACTCCTCCGACGGCGCCCGGGCTTGGGACTGCTGGCGCAGCAGCCCCGCTCTGTGCAGCCGGTGGCGCAGGGTTTTGTCGAAGCTGAAATCGCTGATCCAGTAAGGCGAGCAGTACGACATCAGATCCCTGTATTCCATTGGCGACACCAGGTGCTTGGCGGCAAAGTCGTAGCCCCAGCGTCCCGATGATCCGTCCGGGTAAGGGAAAGCAGGCTCCAAGCCCAGCGGAGATCCGCAGGGCGTATGCTGCATCGACAGATTATGTCCGAACTCGTGCGCGATCACATCGGCGTCGGTGACGGAATACGCGGTCTTCTGGCCTACATTGCCGATCCCCGAGGCGCCGGAGGACTCCCCCGCTAAAAGCCCCATGTAGTAGCTGCTGCCGCCCTCCATGGTGGCGATCAATTGAGTTTCCGCGATAAGATCGATCGCATCGTTGCTGGAGGTGCGCACTGCGGCATGGGCGGTGACCTTTATGTCCGCAATCGGCAGCAGCCTGCGGGTCTGTTCCAGCATTGCGTGCCCCATGGGATCGGCCTCCATGGCGTTCACCAGATCGACCACCGACATATCCGGGTTCGTTTCCCACAAGAACGGAATGAAAGTGATATCGAATACAGGCATCTCGCGCACTTCCACCGCCAGCCGCCCGCTTTGCGGAATTCGGCGCGGCACCCCCAGGCTGTCGTCCAGCGTGCCTTCCGGATCGATCTCGATGACTATTTCAAGCCCCGGCTGCACGAATTCCGCAGGGACGATTGCGTTCGCCGACCGCTCCAGCGAGCTTTCGTCCAAACGGGTCGGGATGGGTCCGGCGCTTGAGGGGATATCAATCTCGTGCCTGAGCGCGCCGCCTAGGAAAAGATCCGCCTGAATGCGCGGAATGCGCTCGGAATTGGCCTGTTCGGCGGTAGGAAAGACCCGCAGCAGCGCTTGCTCGCCCGCCACCAGGGCAATGGGAAGATCGCGGGATTGGATGGCCTGGGTCAGATAAGCCGCTGCCGGCTCAACGCCGCATTGCCTGACCCGCCGGGTCAGCAGTCCGTTCAGCCAGCCGAGCAGCCGAGCGTCCTGCGGCGCGCATAGCCCGGTTCCCTCCGCCTGGAAATGAGCCATTTCGCGCAAATCGGCCAAGTTGGCGGGCAGCGGCCCGGCCAGTTCGGCATTGCCGGTCAGAGCCAGCGAGTGCAGCCGCGTCAGGTTCGCCAGCTCGGAGGGAAGCGGACCGGCAAACGAATTGCTGCCTAGATACAGCTCGTTCAAGCTGGGCGAATTCCCCAGCTCCGCCGGGATAGCGCCGGCCAAGTTGTTATAGGACAGGTTCAGGTATTCCAAACTCGGAAATTCGCCAAACGACGAAGGCAGGCTGCCCGAAAAGCCATTGCCCGACAGATCCAGCACAAATAACTTGCCGAGGCTGCCCAGAAATGTTGGCAGCGCGCCTGAAAGGTTGTTGTCGGCCAAGTGGATCTGCTCCAGTTCGGCTGCGTTGGCCAGCTGCTCCGGAATCGAGCCCGTCAGCCGGTTATTGTCGAGGTCGAGGAACGTCAGGGAAGCGAGATCGCCGAATTCCGGAGGAATCGAACCTGATAGCTCATTGCCCGAAAGGTCCAGGCTCTCGAGGCGGGCCAGTTTCCCGATTCGCGGCGGAATGGGGCCGGCCGCAAAGATGCCGCCCAACTTCAGGTTCTTGAGGTTCTTGAGCTCCCCTATCTCGGGAGGCAATGGCGAGCGCTTGGTATCGTTGGCATTGAGCATCAGGTCGGCGAGCGCTTCAAGCGCGCCGATATCGGCTGGAATGGGGCCGACAAGGCCGTTAAAACTCAGATCCAGGCTCACCACCCGTCCTTGGCCATCGGCTTGGACGCCATGCCACTCGCGCAATGGCGCATCGCTTAGCCAATTGCTGCTGTCGTGCCACCGCTCGCCGCCCATGGATTCGTAGATGCTCCGCAGAACGTCGCGGTCCGCCGAGAGCGCGCAGTCCGCTCCTGTTCCCTCGTGTTGGGGCAATTTGCCAAGCCATTCGCGCAGGAAGGATTCCTGCGGCACGCAGAGATCCGTGCCGGCGTAGCGCAGCTCCCGCAGCATGCCGATTCGCGCCAGCGTGTAGGGGAGGCGGCCCGACAATCCCCGATTGCCGCCAAGCCGCAATTCCTCCAGCAGCGCCAGATCGCCAAGTTCGTCCGGCAGCCTTCCCGACAGCCCGTTGTCGGATAGATTGATCGCAACCACCCGGCCGGAAGCATCGGCCTTGATGCCGTAGCGGGAATCCACCGGGCCATCGGGCCAGCCGGACGCGTTCATCCAGCCGGAACCGCCCGCCGCCTCGTGGAGCGCCGCCAGAATGGCCCGGTCGGACTGGTTGCAAAGCCCCCCGGCCACGATGCTGGCATTGGCCAGCCATGTCGAGAAGGCGTTCGTGTCCGGCTGGCACAATTGATCGTTTCCAGCCCACCTGAACACCTTTAGCGGCATGCGGGTCAATTCCGCAGGCATCCTTCCCGACAGCATGTTGTCTATGATGTCGAATTTTTCCAGCGCTGTGAGATTGCCCAGTTCCGGGGGAACGGGGCCGGATAATTTATTTCCCCACAAAACTAGGATGGTCAGCCGGCTCAGCTTGCTCAGTTCCGGGGGAATAGGTCCGGAAAGCCCATGGCTGCCGTAAGGTGGCGCATTGCCGTGCAAATAGAGAGATTCCAGTTGGGAAAGATTGCCGAGTTCGGGAGGTATAGGGCCTGACAGGTTGTTTCTTCCCAGGCGGAGCTCCTTGAGATTGGCGAGGTTGCCTAGTTGCGGAGGAATCGGGCCGGAAAGCTTATTCTGCGCCAAGGAGAGGTTTGTCAGACCGGCAAGATTAGCCAGCTCAACAGGTATAGCGCCGGAAAAGTCATTGACTGCAACACGCAGATCTTCGAGGTTCTCGAGTTGGCCCAGCTCCGGCGGCAGGCTGCCGGAGAGCTTGTTAAACGTCAGTATCAATTCGGTGAGCCCCGTGAGCTCGCCGATCCGCGGCGAGACCGGGCCTTCAAGGTTGTTGTTGTTGAGGTCGATATTGACAACTCTGCCTGATTGGGGATCAACCCATACCCCGTGCCATTCAGAGATGGGCGCGTCACTTAGCCAGTTGCTCCGGTTCACCCAGTTGTCGCCGCCGGCGCTCTCGTAGAACGCGACCAGCGCCGCCCGGTCAGCTGCTGATTCGGAAGGGCCGGGAGCGACCGGCCGGTCAACTAT
Source organism: Gammaproteobacteria bacterium (assembly GCA_026708965.1). Taxonomy (GTDB): domain Bacteria; phylum Pseudomonadota; class Gammaproteobacteria; order Steroidobacterales; family Foliamicaceae; genus Foliamicus. The sequence goes on from JAPOTY010000026.1 coordinate 85,379, forward strand.
GACGCTTGTCGAGTCTGATAACTCGCCGGTTGTTGCCGTGACTACGGCGGTTCCGGGGCCTTGTGCGGTGACCAGCCCGTTGGCGTCCACGGTAGCCACGCCGGCGGCGTTGCTGGACCAAGTGATTGCCGCGCCGGCCATCGCGTTGCCGTTGCCGTCTTTGACCTCGACCGTCAGCTGCAAGGTGTCGCCCACGGCCTGGAACCTCACGGTGGAAGGCGAAACCTCCACGGTTGCCGCCATCGGGGCGGGCGGGTTCGTCGGGGCGGGCGGATTCGTCGCGGGAGGCGCAGTGACGGGCGGGCTTGAGGATTCCGATGAGCCGCCGCCGCCACCGCCGCATCCCCACAGCAGCACAACCAGCGCCAGCCCGCCTATTGCGCCAAGCCGCTTGCTGCCTTCCGTCTGGGGCGGAGGAAGGGTTTGCGGCGGGATCGGCAAGGTCGAAATGGACGGAGGGGGGAGCTTCGCTAGCGCTTAATGCTACATCAGGCCGGCTTGGAGCTGGGCGGCCTCGGACATCATGCTCTGGTTCCAAGGCGGGTCGAAGACGAGCTCGACGGCCACATCGCTGATGGTGGGGATCAGGGTGATTTTTTCGCGCACATCCTCCACGAGGATTTCGCCCATGCCGCAGCCCGGCGCGGTGAGCGTCATTTCCACCGATACGTTGCGATTGCCATTTTTGCAGGTCTTGAGCTGGCAGGAATACACTAGGCCAAGGTCAACGATATTGACTGGGATTTCAGGATCGTAGCAGGTCTTCATCTGTTCCCACACCAGCGCCTCCACATCCGAATCGCCGGCGTTATCCGGCAGTTTCGGCGGCTCGGCGGGCTTTTTGCCGAGCGCGTCCGCGTCCGCGCCGGCAATGCGGTACAGCCAGCCGTCCACATACACCGTGAAGCTGCCGCCTAGCGATTGGGTGATGAACACGAGCTGCCCGGCCTGCAAGCGGGCCTCCTCGCCGGCCGGGATGATGACTGCCTTGCAATCGCGGGTCAGCGTGACGGGTTCGCTCTGATTGCCGAACATGGTTATTCGGTGCTCACGGCGCCGGTATCGCCGTCGAGCGCGGCGGTGAAGGTGCGCCATGGCAGCGTCACGCAGCGGATGCGGGAAGGGTAGGCGCGAACGCTGCCCAAGGCCGCGATATCGCCTAGGCCGTCGAGGCTGTTTTCCGCTTCCGGCCTGAACGCCGCCAGCACTTGCTCGGCGCGCTGCCGCGCTTCGCTTTGTGCAGCGCCCTTGAGCAGTTCCGTCATCATCGACGCGGAGGCCAGGCAAATGGCGCAGCCTGCGGCCTCGAAGCTGATTTCCGCAACAAGGGCGGCGGTCGCGTCTGTTTCTGCTTGGCGCGCGGGCGCTGCGGCGCGTCCGGCTTTCCCGCAAAGCAGCAGGCCTTCAGCGCTTCCTTCCCGCAGGTACACGGTGACCTTGTCGCCGCAAAGCGGATTGAAGCCCCGGGCCACATGGTCGGGGCAGTCGAGGGCGCGGAAGTTCCTCGGCGAGCGGCAGTGCTCCAGCACGGTGCGCTGGTAGAGGCTTTGCAGTTCGCTGTCCATCATCTCATCCAAACAGCTTGCGCGCCGTTTCGATCCCGCCCGCCAGACGGTCGATTTCATCGCGCGTGTTGTAGAAGGAAAACGAGGCGCGCGAGGTTCCCGGCACGCCGAAGCGCTCCATCAGCGGCATGGCGCAGTGATGGCCCGCCCGTATAGCCACGCCTTCATGGTCCAGGATGGTGCCGAGGTCGTGCGGGTGGATATCTTCCATCACGAACGAAACCACCGCCGATTTGGGCGCGGCGGTGCCGATGATCCGCAATCCGGGAATGCCGTCCAGCCGCTCGGTGGCGTATTCCAGCAATTCGTGTTCGATCGCGGCCAGACGCTCAAGCCCATGCGCCGCGAGGTAATCCATGGCCGCGCCCAGCCCGATGGCGCCCGAAATATTGGGTGTGCCGGCCTCGAACTTGTGCGGCGGCGCGTTGTAGCGGGTGCCGTCGAAGCGCACTTCCAGGATCATTTCGCCGCCGCCCAGAAACGGCGGCATTTCCTCAAGCCAGGGGCGCCGCGCGTAGAGCGCGCCGATGCCGGTGGGCGCGTACATCTTGTGTCCCGAAAGGGCGTAGAAATCGCAGCCCAACTCCTGCACGTCCAGCGGAATATGCCCTGCGGCCTGGGCGCCGTCGATAAGCACCGGCACGCCCGCCTGCCTCGCCATCCGGCAGATTTCCGCCACCGGATTGATCACGCCCATGGCGTTGGAAACATGGGCAACGGCAATCAGCTTGAGGTTGCGGCCGATCAGCCGCTCCAATGCCTTGAGGTCCAGCGCTCCGGAATCCAGCACCGGCGCCACCCGGATGCGCGCGCCGGTGCGTTCTCGGAGCTGCTGCCAGGGCACGATATTGGAGTGGTGCTCCATCTGCGTGAGCAGGATTTCCGAGTCCGCGCCCATGCGCGCGTCCATGCAGCGGGCCACTAGGTTGATCGACTCGGTGGCGCCTCGGGTGAACACGATTTCTTCCGCCGAGGCGGCATTGAGCCACGCGCAGGTCCGTTTCCTTGCGCCTTCGAAGGCCGCGGTGGCCTGGTCCGAGCGCGCGTGCAGGCCGCGGTGGACGTTGGCGTGCATTTCCACTTCGTAGCGGCGCAGCGCATCCATCACGGGCTGCGGACGCTGCGTGGAGGCGGCGTTGTCCAGATAGGCCAGCGGCTTGCCGTTCACCTGCGTCGCCAGCGCCGGAAAATCGGCCCGCAGATCGGCAACGCGGGTTGCTTTCGCAGCGCGCGGGAATATTTCAGCAGCGGCGCTCATCGGACTCAGGTCGCCAGTTCGCGGTGCTGCGCGCCGTCGAGCGCCTGACTCAGCATGGCGGCGGTCATCGCCCGCGATTCGGCTGGCTCGATGGCCTCGGTGATGCCTGAGGCGAAGGCCCGCACGAGCATGGCGCGGGCTTGCTGCGGGGAAAGCCCGCGAGCCCTGAGGTAGAACAGCGCCGCCTTATCGAGCGCGCCGGTGGCTGCGCCATGCGCGCATTGCACTTGGTCCGCGTACACCTCGAGTTCCGGTTGGGTTTCGATATGCGCGCTTGGGTCCAGAAGAAGATTGTCATTGCGCATTCGGGCATCCGCGCCCTGGCCCTCCGGCGCAATCGCTATCCGGCCCGCGAAGCGGCCTTGGCTATTGGCGCCCAGGATGCAGCGGCAGAGGCTCTCGCTGACGGCATGGCCGGCGCGGTGATCCATCTTGAGGTCCAGCGAGGCCGCCCGGCCCGGCTCGACGATCATCAGCGCATGGTGCCGGAAGCGGGCGCGGGCGCCGTTCATCGAAACAACGAGACGCTCCTCGTCCGCCGCCGCACCCGCTCCCCGTCCCTCCCAAGGCTCGATTTCGGGCCGCGCCGGCCCGGCCGCCCCCACCCGCGTGTAGTCGAATTCGGCTCCTTCCGCAAGCTCCACCCTTCGGTCAAAATCCAGCTTTCCCCGCCCTCCGGAACCAACCACGGCCACATGGCGCAGCTTCGCTCCGGCTTTCAGCGCCACGCGGACCCGCATCAGTAGGCCGGCCCCGCGGGCGCCGCCTTGCCACTGCTCCTGAAACTCAAGCGAACCGTTGGATTCAATCCGAATGGCGCCTTCGCCTTGGCTTGCTTTGGCCTGGTGCAGCTCCTGAAGCTCAAGCGCGCCGCCGGACTCGACGCGTATATCCAGGCGATGCTCCTGGGCCTTGTCCGAAGGCGTGTCCACCCGAACCACCTTCTTGCATTGCTCCCCGGCGCGCACCACGATTTGGGCAAGCGTTGCCGTCATGCCGCTTCCCGCAGCACCGCGTCGTAGCCATCGGCTTCCAGTTCCGCCACCAGCTCCGCGCCGCCCGAGCGGGCGATGGCGCCGCCGGCCAGCACATGCACTTTGTCCGGCGACACCAGGTTGAGTATGCGCTCGTAGTGGGTGATGAGCACAAAGGCGCGTTTGCCGTCGCGCAGCGCGCCGATGCCCGAGGCCACCACTTTCAGCGCGTCGATATCCAAGCCGGAATCGGTTTCGTCCAGCACCGCCAGACGCGGCTTCAGCACCGCAAGCTGGAGAATTTCGTTGCGTTTCTTCTCGCCGCCGGAAAAGCCCTCGTTGACCCCGCGTTTGAGCAGCTCGGGCTTGAGCTTGAGCCGCGAGGCTTCCTCGCGCGCGGCCTTGAGGAACTCCGCCGCGTTGATTTCCGGCTGGCCTGACGCTTTGCGCTGCGCGTTCAGGGCCGAGCGCAGCAGGTACATATTGCTCACGCCCGGAATTTCCACCGGATACTGGAATCCGAGGAACAAGCCCTTGCAGGCGCGCTCCTCCGGGTTCATGGCTAGCAGGTCCTCGCCGCCGAACAGCACGCTGCCGCCGCTGATCCCGTAGCCGTCGCGGCCTGCCAGCGCTTGCGCCAAGGTGCTTTTGCCGGCGCCGTTCGGGCCCATGATGGCGTGAACTTCGCCCGGGCCCACTTCAAGCGACAGGCCGCTTAAGATTTCCTTGCCCTCCACGCTGACCTTGAGGCCGCGAATATCCAGCAAAGGCTTGCTCATGCGCTTTTCGAGGACGGGGCGGCCCCGTTTCCGGCAGGCGCAAGCGCTTCGGTTCCGAGCAGCGGTCTTATCCTCATCCGATCGCGCCCTCCAAGCTCACGTTCATCAGCGCCTGGGCTTCCACCGCGAACTCCATCGGCAGCATTTTGAACACTTGCTTGCAGAAGCCGTTCACGATCAGGTTCACGGCGTCCTCCTCGCCAATGCCGCGCTGGCGGCAGTAGAAAAGCTGATCTTCGGAGATGCGCGAGGTGGTGGCCTCGTGCTCCACCACCGCCTGCGGATGGCCGATCTCCATGCGCGGGAAGGTGTGGGCGCCGCAGTCGCGGCCGATCAGGAGCGAATCGCACTGGGTGAAGTTGCGGGCGCCCTCGGCGCGCGGGAGCACCTTCACCAAGCCGCGGTAGGTATTCTGCGCGCGGCCCGCCGAAATTCCTTTGCTGAGGATATTGCTGCTGGTGTTGCGGCCGATATGGATCATCTTGGTGCCGGTGTCGGCCTGCTGGAAATTATTGGTGACGGCCACCGAGTAGAACTCGCCGGTGGAATTGTCGCCGCGCAGGATGCAGCTGGGGTATTTCCAGGTGATGGCCGAGCCGGCTTCCACTTGGGTCCAGGAGATCGACGAGTTCTCGCCCCGGCAGTCGCCGCGCTTGGTCACGAAGTTGTAGATGCCCCCGCGCCCCTGCTCATCGCCCGGATACCAGTTCTGCACCGTGGAGTACTTGATCTTCGCGTCCTTGAGCGCCACCAGCTCCACCACTGCGGCATGCAACTGGTTCTCGTCGCGCATCGGTGCGGTGCAGCCTTCCAGGTAGCTCACCTCGCTGCCTTCGTCAGCGATGATCAGCGTGCGTTCGAACTGCCCTGTGTTCTGCTCGTTGATGCGGAAATACGTGGATAGCTCCATGGGGCATTGGGTGTTTTTCGGAATATAGACGAACGAGCCGTCGGTGAACACGGCCGAGTTCAGCGCCGCGAAATAGTTATCGCGATAGGGCACCACGCTGCCGAGATATTTCCGCACCAGCTCCGGGTGCTCGCGCACCGCTTCGGAGAACGGGCAGAAGATCACGCCCGCCTCGGCCAGGCGGCTCTTGAAGGTGGTGGCCACCGAGACGCTATCGAACACCGCGTCCACCGCCACCCCCGCCAGCCGGGCCCGCTCGTGCAGCGGAATGCCCAGCTTGTCATAGGTTTCCAGCAGCCGCGGATCCACTTCGTCGAGACTCTTGGGCGCGTCCTTGGCCGGCCCCGGCGCGGAATAGTAGGAAATCGCTTGGTAATCGATGGGGGGGATCTTCAGCTTGGCCCAGGACGGCTCGGCGGCTTCCCGCCAATAGCGGTAGGCGCGCAGCCGCCAATCCAGCAGAAATTCCGGTTCCTCCTTGCGCGCCGAAATCACGCGGACCACCTCCTCATCGAGCCCCGGGGGCAGGGTGTCGGACTCGATATCGGTCACGAAGCCATGGCGGTACTTGCGTTGCAGAAGCTCTTGGACTTCGGGGTTGCGTGCGGCCGGGGCGCTCATCGCGCGGCCCCGGCGTGGAGATCGGAGGATAAATTCATTGCGCCATCCTCGCGCCGAATTCCGCCGCCAGCCTGCGGGTATGAAAGCCTGGAGCGGACCGCCGCAGGTCGGTAAGCGTGACTTCGGTGAGCGCCCCGCGAATGGCGCGATTGATCTGCCGCCATGCGCCGCCCACGCCGCAAAATGGTTCCAGCTCGCACTGGCCTTCGGCATGGCTGCATTCAGTGAGCGCTATCGGTCCCTCCAGCGCTTCCAGAATTTCCGCCGCATTGATTTCGCCCGCCGCGCGCGCCAGCCGGTAACCGCCCAGCGCGCCGCGCTCGGATTGCACCAAGCCATGCCCGGCCAGTTGCTTAAGCAGCTTCTGCGCGGTGGGCAGCTTAAGCCGCGTGTCTTCGGCGATCCGCTTGGCGGACAGCGATTCGCCGTCCAACTTCGCCAGACAGCCTAGGATCATGGTCCCGTAGTCGGTAAGCCTGCTGACTCTAAGCATGCCTTTGCCCCGGCTGCATCTTAAACAGGACTATTTTAGTCCAAAATGAAGCCCCAGATCCGTCAGTGAGGTGGCGGCATGAACCGGGAGGCAATAAACTAGCCGAGGGCAACGAAAGACCATTGGAGAAGAGACGATGAGCAACGCCAGCCTTGCGGAAACCGCGCAAGCCATGGTGGCGCCGGGGAAGGGCATCCTGGCCGCCGACGAGAGCGCGCCCACAATCGGCAAGCGCTTCGCCAGCATAGGGGTGGAATCCACCGAGCCGCTGCGCCGCGATTATCGCTCGATGCTGTTTTCGACGCCGGGGGCCGAGCAATTTATCAGCGGGGTCATCCTGTTCGACGAGACTTTGCGGCAATCCATGCCGGACGGCGAACCGATGCCTCAATATCTCGCGGGCCGCGGAATGATTCCGGGAATCAAGGTTGATCAGGGCGCCAAGCCGCTGGCGGGTTTTCCGGGCGAGAAAATCACCGAGGGGCTGGACGGATTGCGCGAGCGCCTGGCCGAATACCGCGGGCTGGGCGCCGGATTCGCGAAGTGGCGGGCGGTGATCGCGATTGGCGAGGGCGCGCCTAGCGATTACTGCGTCCATGCCAACGCCCACGCGCTGGCTCGTTACGCCGCCTTGTGCCAGGAGGCGGGCTTGGTGCCGATCGTGGAGCCGGAAGTGCTGATGGACGGGCCGCATCCCCTATCGCGGTGCGAGCAGGTCACGGGGGAAGTGCTGGCTCAGGTTTTCGATGAGCTGGAGCGTCATCGCGTGGAGCTGGAAGGCATCATTCTCAAGCCCAATATGGTGGTGTCCGGCAGCGAATGCCCGGCCCAGGCGGGCGTGGACGAAGTGGCGGAGGCCACGCTGCGCGCCCTGAAGACGCACGTGCCCGCCGCTGTGCCGGGCATTGCGTTTCTCTCAGGCGGGCAGTCGGCCGAAGACGCAACCGCGCATCTCAGCGCAATGAACGCGCGCGGCCCGCATCCTTGGCAGGTATCGTTCTCTTACGGTCGCGCGCTTCAGGCGCCGGCGTTGACCGCGTGGGGGGGCAAGGCGGGGCGGCTTGCCGAAGCGCAGCAGGCTTTCGGCGAACGCGCCCGCCTCAACGGCCTCGCCCGCACCGGTGGCTACCGCCCCGAACTCGAAGCCGCTTAGCGCCCTCGTTCCAATTCCGTTTCCTTCAGGGGAGGCGTTTGGGTTCGCCTGTTTGCGCGGACCCTGAGGGGTCAGCATTGGGGCAAGCCCTTTCTTCGCTCCCTTGTCTCCGGGAGTATGCGAGCCATGGATGGCGAGCCAAGCCCCATGGATGGGTTCATGCGTCTCCCGGAGACAAGGAAGCGAAGAAAGGGCGGATCGAAGCGCAGGATGAGGCAGGCGATCATGGAGCCGGCTAGGCCGGCCAGCGCCTCCCGCCCGGTTAGCCGGGCGATTCCTCTTCGTCCCTGTCCTCCTGTTGCTTGCGCCTGTCGCCTCTCTCCCCCATCAGTTCCACCTGCTCAAGGCGCGCCTCGATTCGGCTGCGGCGCACCTCGTCGGACTGCTCGGCGGCGGTCAGCGCCAATCGAAGCTGGGTGTGCGCGCCGTTAAGGTTGCGGCGCATCAGTTCGTACTCGGCCATGAAATAGTGGGCATCGGCCACTTGGCCGGACTCGCCGCTGGCCTGGGCCAGCAGCCTGGTGGTCTCAAGGTTGAGCTTGTCGTTGATCAGGTATTCCAGCAGCAGTTCGCGGGCTTTCGGCGCTTGGCCGTCCGCAATCAGCGCTTCGGCATAACGGTGCGCAATGCTCACATTGCCCGGAAACAGCCTCAGCGCGTCCTCAAAGGCGCGTCTCGCCGCGGCTGCGTTCCCTGCCGATGCCGTCGCGCGCGCCTCGGCGATGCGCAGCGGAATGGAATTAGGATGTTTCTTGCGCAGCGTGCGCAGCACCTCCCGCGCTTCGGCCGGTCGGCCGGCCTCTAGCAGCGCCAGTCCTTCGCCGTAGAACTTTCCGATATCGCCGGGAGTTTCAGTGAGGGGCCGGGAGCGGAAGCGGCGCAGCGCCAGTTCGGGGTTCTCGCTGTCAAGCAGTTGCGCCTGGGCCTGCGCGAGGTAGTAGTTCAGGCTGCTGTCCGCTTCCCGCATCATTTGCGGCGTAATGCGGCTGCGGGCTTCGGCGATGCGGTTAACGCTCACCGGGTGGGTGCGCAGTATTTCCGGGATCGCCGCCGAAGCCAGCGATTCCTTGCGCGACATGGTCTCGAAGAACGACGGCAGGCCGCGCGGATCGAAGCCGGCTTCCGCCAGCGTGCCGATGCCGATGCGGTCGGCTTCATGCTCGTGCGCGCGGGTGAAGTTGATGCGCTGCTGCAAGGCCATTCCCTGGCTGGCCATGAGCGCGCCCTGCATCATCTCGCCGCCTCCCCCCAGCAGGCCGCCCACCAATAGGGCGCCCGCCAGCATGGCCATCGACATGATGCCGTTTCCCCGCATGGCCTGGATCTGGCGTGATATATGCCGCTGGGTGACGTGCGCGATTTCGTGCGCCAGCACGCCGGCCAGCTCGCTCTCGTTGGCCGTCGCCTCGATCAGGCCGGTATGGACGCCGATATATCCGCCCGGCAGCGCGAATGCGTTGATGGAAGGGTCCTGGACCACGAAAAAGTGAAACTGGTGGTCTCCGTTCTGCGCCCGATAGGCCAGCCGCTTGCCCACGTCGGAAATATATTCGTTGATTTCCGGATCGGCGACCAGCTTGCCGGCGCGGCGAATCTGCTCCATCACGCTGAGCGCGATTTCGCGCTCCTCCGCGCCGGTCAGCACCGAATCCGCAAGGCTGCCCATATCGGGCAGGTCCTGGCCTTGGCCCGCCTGGCCCCCGGCCGGCAGGGCATGGGCGCTCAAAAGCAGGGCCAGCGCCGCGCAGGCGGCGCGCTGCGCCCTTGAGGCCCTTGAGCGCGGGCGGTCGCTCACAAGGCGCGCGCGGCCTCCAGCACTTCCTCGGCGTGTCCCTTGACCTTCACCTTGCGCCATTCCTGGCGCAGCACGCCCTGCTCGTCGATCAGGAAGCTGCTGCGTTCCACCCCCATGTACTTCCGTCCGTACATGCTCTTTTCCTTCATGACATCGTAGGCCTTGCAGAGCGTTTCATCCGGATCCGACAGCAGGTGAAACGGAAAGCTCTCCTTGGCGCGGAAGTTATCGTGCGAGCGGATGGATTCGCGCGAAACGCCGAGCACGACGGCATTGGCGGCCTCGAACTGCTCATGCAGGTCGCGGAAGTTCTGCCCCTCAAGCGTGCATCCCGAGGTATTGTCCTTGGGATAGAAATAAAGCACCAGCTTGCGTCCTTTCAGATCGCCCAGGGTTTGCCGCCCCCCGGCGGTGCTGGCGGTATCGAAGTCCGGCGCTGGTTGGCCGATTGCAGTTGTGCTCATTGGTTTCTCCTTCCGGTCCGCTCAATCGCCGCTAGCCATGGATAGGCTCGATAACGGCATCCAGGTTGTTCTTGTCGCAGAAGTCATGGAATTCCTCGCGCAGCATTGCGATCCCCACATCGCCCGGCACGTGCACCTCTATGCGCACCGCAAGCATTGCCGCGCCCGTGCTCGGGGCATTGTAGCGCCGCGAGTGAACTTCGGCGACGGGCAGTTCGCGCCGTGCGAAAAAGCTGACCAGCGCCAGCACCAGGTTCTCCCGCTCCAGGGCCACGGCCTCGACGTGATAGGGGGCAGCCGGCGCCTGATCCGCGCGCGGCACGGTTTCGCTGATCGAAATCCCGCAGCCGACGCGCTTGGCCATGCGCTCCACCGCGGCGCGCACCTTGTTGGTGGTGTGCCAGTTGCCCTCGACCAGCAGCAGGGCGCCGAAGCTGCTTCCCAGAACCGTCATCCGGGCATCGCGGATCTCTCCTCCGGCCTCGCTGACCACCTCGCAAAGCTCGCGCGCCGAGAGGTCTTCTTTCGGGCCTAGGGTTGAGATCGCCAGCATTTTCGCCATGCCGCCGCTAGCTTACACGAAGGCTTGGGGCTGCCCGCCGGCGCGCGTGGCCCGCATTGAGGTCCGGGCCGAACGGCGGCGGCGGACCGGCGGCGGAAAATCCTTGGGCTGGCGCGGGATAAAATGCCCAACCGTTATGAAGGGAAGCTTGGTAGCTTTGGTCACGCCCATGAGCGCGGACGGCGCGGTGGACTATGCGGCCGTGGACCGGCTGATCGAATGGCACCTGGAATCGGGCACGGCCGCCTTGGTGGTGGCCGGGACCACGGGCGAGTCGGCGACGCTGGATCACCAGGAGCATGTCGGGCTGATCCGCTACGCAGTCCGGCAGGCGGCTGGACGGATTCCGGTGGTGGCCGGCACCGGTTCCAATTCCACGGCGCAGACGATCGCGCTTTCCAGAGCGGTTGCCGATGCCGATATCGCCGCCTGCCTGGTGGTGGCCCCGTATTACAACAAGCCTACCCAGGACGGCATGTTCAGGCACTTTACGGCCATTGCCGAGGCCGTGGAACGGCCGCTTATCCTCTACAATGTGCCGGCCCGAACGGCGGTGGACCTCATTCCGGAAACCGTTGGGCGGCTGGCGCCCAACGCGGGCATCGGCGGTTTCAAGGAGGCCACCGGCGAGGTGGAAAGGGTGGCGCGCTTGAGGGGGCTTTGCGGACGGGATTTCCTTTTGTTCAGCGGCGACGATGCGACAGCTAGGGAGTTCATGCTGGCCGGCGGCGACGGGGTGATTTCCGTGACGGCCAATATCGTTCCCGCGGAAATGGCGGCGATGTGCGCAGCGGCGCTGAGCGGGGACGCGGCGGAGGCCGCCCGGCTGGATGCGCCGCTGGGCGGGTTGCATGAGGCATTGTTCGTGGAATCCAATCCGATCCCGGCAAAATGGGCGCTCAATCGCATGAACCGAATAGGGCAAGGCATTCGCCTGCCGCTGACCTGGCTTTCCGAAGCGCATCAGGATCAGGTGGCGGCGGCTATGGGCCGGGCGGGCCTGCCGTTGTGATGCGGGCCTTGGCGCTGGCGGCCTGCGTGATCCTGGCGCTTCCGCTGCAAGGGTGCGGATTGTTCGGCGGCGGCGCGGCGCCCTGCGAGAATCCGCAGCTCTACCAGAACGCCGAGGCCGCCGCTCCGCTGATGGCCCCGGAAGGATTGGAGACTCCGCAAACTTTCGGTAATCTTGAGGTTCCCGAAGGCGAGGTGCTTGATGGATTGCCTAGGCGGAACAACGGCTCCTGCTTGGAGGAGCCTCCGCAAATCGAACCGCCGGGAGCCTAGCGGAGATATTACGGAGAGGTGGCCGAGTGGACGAAGGCGCCTGATTGGAGATCAGGTATACGGTTATACCGTATCGTGGGTTCGAATCCCACCCTCTCCGCCAACAGGGCTTTGCGGCGGCAAGCAATAGCAAGGGCTTCGGCCTGCAAGCTGTTGAATTGCAACAGATAATGCCGTCTCCGGCGGTATCTAGCAGTATCCGCCAATATCCCGTGGTACAAGATCTTGTGTGGGGTAGGCCACCCGCCGGGTTCGCCAGCGCATCCGGGCGGTGCTGTCTTGAGCGCAAGCCGCTGGACACATTGAGCACAACTACGCGGGCGAAATCATAGACGCGGCCTTGCCGAAGGCGCGGCCTGCCAAGCGGCACTTCCGGGCGCTGGAACATGCGGACGTTCCGGCGGCGCTGGACGCTGTGACTGCCTCTCAAGCGGGCGATGCCGTCGCCCCGGTTCCTGATCCTGACCGCCGCCCGCAGCGGCGAAGCGAGGGGCGCTAGGTGGGTGGATATGGATTTCGATACGAACCTGTGGACGATTCCGGGCGAGCGCATGAAGGCTGGCCGTACGCATCGCGTTCCCCTGTCCGCTGCGGCGCTGGCCGTGCTGGATCAAGCGCGTGCGTTGAGCGATGGCGAGGGGCTGGTGTTTCCCGGACGCAATCCCGGCAAGCCGCTGTCCGATATGGCGCTGACGATGGTATTGCGGCGGGCGGGCCTTGCCGAGCGCACCACGGTTCACGGCTTCCGCAGCGCCTTTCGCGGATGGTGCGCCGAGTCCGGCGTGGCTTGGGAAGTGGCCGAAGCAGCACTTGCTCACGTGGTGGGCAACGCGACGGAGCAGGCCTACTACCGGACTGATCTACTTGAGGCGCGCAAGCCCATCATGGAGCGATGGGCGGCGCTTGCGCTGCGGCGGGCCGCGAAGGTGGCGGTGCTGCGCTAGCCGGTAAGTGCTAGAGTAGCCGCCGGTTCCATACGGCCAGCAAAGGGGCAATCCAATGAAGAACACAATAGCGAAACTGATGGCGCTGGCCGGTGCCGCGCTGCTGCTGGCGGGCTACGGCCCTTCGGAGGCGGGCGCGGACGTGAACGCGAAAACCATGAGCGGCGTAACGGCGCTGATGGGGGCGGTGGATGGAGGCCATGCGGACACGGTAAAGCTGCTGATCGACGCGGGCGCGGACGTGAACGCGAAAACCGATAAAGGCTTTACGGCGCTGATGGGGGCGGCGAATTTAGGCCATGCGGAGGTGGTGAAGCTGCTGGTCGAGGCGGGCGCGGACGTGGACGCGGAGGACGCGAGGGCTATTACGGCGCTGATGTTGGCGGCGTTTCAAGGTCATGCGAAAGTTGTGGAGGTTCTGCTGTCCGCTGGCGCGGACGATTTCGTACAGAACGTGAACGGCGATACGGCTTTGCACTTGGCGGCGGGTCAAGGTCATGCGAAAGTTGTGGAGGTTCTGCTGGCCAAGGGCTCGATGTTACCTGTTGCCTTGGATGTGCTAATTAACAACCGTTCCCTTACGGCGCTGATGGTGGCGGCGGGGGAAGGCCATGCGGAGATTGTGAAACTGCTGGTCGAGGCGGGCGCGAGGGAGTAGGCAACTTGCTGCTGTTGGCAACAGAGCCCACGTGTTCGCGGGATTCATTGCTCTAGCAGTGCTGCTGGCAGGGGTGTTCGCGTGGCTGCGTTCGGATATTGCCTCTCCGCTAGGATCGGCGGTTTCCCGTCGGCCTTGCAGGTGTTGGGTTTGCCTTGGCGCGAAGGGGTTTGACGGATGGGCGAGGGAAGGGCGCTTGAATACGAGACGCGCGTGAAGCGGGAGTGGATCGACCACAACGGCCACATGAATGTCGCCTTCTTTGTGCTCGCCTTTGATGAAGCGACGGATGCCGCTTATGAGCGCTGGGGCATCGGCATGGATTACCCGGACGCAAGCGGATGCTCGGTATTCACCCTGGGCATCAACGTTGATTACCTCGGGGAGCTTTTCGAGGGCGATGCGATCCGCGTTGAGACCACGCTGGTCGATTATGACGCCAAGCGCATCCATTACTTTCATCGCATGGTTGACACGGTCAAGAGCAAGCTCGTTGCGACCAACGAATGCCTGTGCATGAACGTGGACCTGGCGACTAGGAAGTCCGCGCCGTTTCCGGGCAGCGTGATCGCCAAGCTGGCGCCGTTTGCCGGTGTCGCCGATCCGCCCAAGGGCTTTGGGCGCACGCTGCGCATTCGGCGTTCCTGACGGATTCGGGCAGGCAGCTTCCAGGCCGGCGAATGCGGCGGATTTCCGCCTGCGGGCAACGAGGCGAACGGATGCGCCGGTTTCATCCCCGGGGTTGCGGCAGGCATCAGGCTGCGGCTTTGGCGTTCCCGCTGAGCAGGCCCGCGACCTCGTCCTGCACGGCGGTTCCGGCAAAGAATTCCGGGTTCATGCCGGTGAACAGCCGGGCGGCGTGGCGGAACACAAAATCGGCGAAGTCGCTGCTGCTCATCAGGCCGTCTTCGACCAGCTCATGGGCTTCGCTCAGAATGCCGGTCATGTCGGTGACGTCCCAATGGCCGAAATCCGAAGAGAACATCGCGTTGAGTTTGCGGCCGCCTGGAATGAGCCGGGTATCGAACGCGATCGCGTTCATCCGGTCATCCGCCTCGCAGCCATAGTAGAAATTCGGCACCAACCGTTCGAGCAGGTCCGCGACGCTGCTGATGCGGGCGGCCGCGAAATCGTCTTCGCCGTCGCGCTCGGCTCCCTTTCTCAGGAAAGCGCCTTGTTGCGCCCGCCCGGACAGCACCTCGCCGCCGTACTGCTCGAACAGCGATTTGAGCAGTTCGCGGTCGATTTTTTCCGGGTTCAGTTGCTGGATTCCCTTGGCGCCGCGCTTTTCCCACCGCTCCTTGAGGTCGCAGATAAGGCTTGCGCCCCAGGCCGCGCCGCATTCCAGGAACGCAAAGTTAAGTTTCGGGAAGCGCCGGGTCACGCCGCCGAAGAACAGCGACTTGGCGAAGGCATGGCCCGCGTCGGCGAAGTGCCCGATCTGGTTGTACATGTAGTTGCTGATCGAGCGGCGCATGTGCATGCCTTGTCCCACCGCATGCGCCGTAACCGGCACCTTCAGCTCCATGCAGCGCTGCCACAGCGGGTCGTAGTCGTAGATGCTGTCGAAGGCCAGCGTGTCGATCCAGAAGGCATAGCGCGATATTTCCGGCGCCTGCTTCTCGACCGCCTCGATCGGGCGCCTCACCAGGTTGATGAGCATCGGCACCTTGAAGTTCAGTTCGCCGACCGCGTATTCGAGCTCTTCGATCGCTTCTCCGGGCGTCTGGCAAGGAATAACCGCCGCGGGGGCGAGGCGGTCCTCAAGGCCCCGGAACATGTCGGCCATCATCAGGTTGTGAGCCCGGCAGGCCGCCCGCCGGGCATCGTTATCTTTGATATCGGGCAGCGCGAAACCAATGGTGGGATAGACAACCGCGTAATCGATCCCCATTTCGGGAAGCCGCTCGTGCATCAGCTTCGGCAGCATCGCAGTGGCCAGATCCAGCGTGTTTTTCGCCGGCGCCGCCCAGTGGGCCGGCCGTATGAGGTTGTGGCGGCGGCGGCCGGCGCGGTCCAGTTCGTGCCATTTCAGCCCGTCGCGCAGACGCAGATCCGTGAAGGCCTCCTCGGTCATCTCCGGCCCGCCCACCTGCTTGAAGTAATCGAAAATCAAGGGCGAAAGCTCAAGCATATGCCCGTCGGTGTCGATAACGGGGTGATCCAAGCGCTTGCGAAGCTCGCTTGAGCGTGAAAGTTTTGCTTTTTTCACGGCGTTTTCTCCATTTCGCAGCCATATTACTTCAGCCGCATGCGCGCGACCGGGTGCAAGCGGAGCCGTTCTTTCCTGCTGCCAGGGCTGTTGCCAGCGGCGCCCGATGCGATCGGGGTTGCCGGGATGTCAGGCCGGGTCAACCCGCCTCAGGGCCTCCAGCGCGATGGCGATCAGCTTGCGCTCGGCGGCGGCCTGTTCCACCTTGCCCATCTTCTGCTTTTTCAGACTGTTCACGCTGGACACGCACATGCTTGCCGCCTTGCATCCCAAGGCATGGCCGACGGTGAGGATGGCTGATGTTTCCATATCCACGGCCAGGATGTCTTGCGCGGCGAGTTGTTCGAGGTTTTGGCGAACCCGGTCTTCGGCAGCCTCTTCGAGGGCGAACATGTCCTTGTAGAAGCCGTCGAAGCTGGCGAAGGCGCCCATGTGGCAGGTTGCATTCCGTCTTGCCGCCGCATGGGCCAGCGCGCGCGCCAGCCCGGGGTCCGCCTTGCAGTCCGCGTCGCCGTCGGCGTATGCCGAAGACGTGCCCTCGAAAGATTCCGCATCGCGGGCGATGATGATGTCGCCGATATTCACCGGGGGAAGTCCGATGCTGGTGCCTAGCCGAAGAAACACGCTGGCGCCCAGATTGGCCAGTTCGTGCAAGACGATCGCGGCGATCGGCGCGCCCATGCCGAAGGCCGACAATGTGACGCGGCAGCCTTCGTGCATGCCGGTGACCGTGGCCAGCCCTCGGTTGACGGGCATAGCTTCCACGTCGGTCAGAAATCGGCTGAAGCGCGGCACCCGCGCGGGATCGCCCAGAAGAATGACGCGCTCGGCCACCTGCTGGCTGCTGCAGCCGATGTACCAGGCCTTCTTGCCGCTCATGCCGGATCAGGACTCAGGCGCGCTATCCGAGCGCCCGCGCAGCAGCGCCGCCGCCGCATCGACACCGCGCTCGACGATTTTTCGCAGGTCGGATTGGCCGGCCGCAACAGCGGCCAGGCAGCCTCCGGACAAGGTGTCGCCGGCCCCGGTGGCATCGTCGAAGGATAGCGCTTGCACCGCAACCTCGATGCAAACGCCGTTTCTTTCGGCCGTCACCGGGTTGGCGCCGTCCGTTTCCACGATCATCGGGCTGCGGTTCCCGGAACGTCGGGCAAGCGCCTCATTGACCCATTCGCGCTCATGCCGGTTGCAAAAGATCAAGCCGGCGCGCGAGCCCAGCGCCATGCGCAAATCCTCGGGATAGGACAGCGGATCGTTTTTGCTGACCCAAGCCACCTCGCATTCGTCGCCGATCAGCTCCAAGGCCTGTTGCGCGAGTTGCGGCGGCCCTACGGTGAAGCAGAGCAGATCGGCGGCCGCAATCAGCTTTTTTTGCCGGTCCGTTAGTGATTCCCGCCCAAGCATCCCCGGATCGAACAGATAGCCGCAACTGCCGTCGGCCTGATGGATGACAAAGCAAACCGGGGTGTCGCCCTGCTCGTCCACGCCAATGCCGTCGGCGCCGATGCCGCGCCGCCGCGCCTGGGACGTGAACAGCCTGCCGTGATCGTCGCTTCCCACCCAGGTCACGACCGAAACGTCGATGCCCGCGGCCGCCATCGGGCCAGCCACGTAAAGCGGGCAGCCGCCGGGCCGCGGAAAGGCGCCGGCGGGTCGGCGGCGGATCATGGTGGTTCGGTCTGGCTCGAAGAAGCCGTCCAGAACAGCGGGGTAGTCGATGGATGCGTATCCGATCACGGCAACCTGCCTCATGACAGCATCCTTAGCCCGTCCTCGAGCGTGACGATCCAGCCCAGGTAGCGGTCAATATCCTCGAGCGAGGCTTCCGCAAGGTGCCGGCGGTTGGAATTCACGGCCTCGCGCACCACGTGGCAGCGGTAGCCAAGCGAGAAGCCGTCCTGGACGGTGGCGCGAACGCACACATTGGTTTTTACGCCGCCGATGATGAGCGCGCCAACCCGAAGCTCCCTTAAAAGCAAATCCAGGTCGGTGGCATGAAAGGCGCTCATGCGCCGCTTTGCAAGCAGGATTTCCCGAGGAGACTGCGGGCCGAAGCCTGCCACCAGCTCGGCATCGAACTCGCCCGCCACGCAATGCTGAGGCAATTTTTCAGTCTCGAAATCGGCGAGCCCGGCCCGGTGGCGCTCAGCGGCGAAAATAACCGGACGCTTCGCTTCGCGCGCAGCTTGCAGCAGCTGCCGCAAGGCCGGAAGCGCCTCGGCGCTTTGCGGATAGTAGTTCTGCCCCGCTTTATCAAAGAACGAGTTCTGCACGTCGATCAGCAGCAGCGCGGCGGCAGCGCCGTTGCCCGGATGCCCGCTCACAGGTTCTGCCGCGAGGGCTTATGCCCGCTGCCCTGGCGCAGCACTGATACCGGGTGGGAGCGCACCAGGCGGGCATCATAGGTGTAGCAATCCTGGAGATACACGGCTTCGATCAGTTCCATGAGATTGCCCCGGTTGTCGAAACTCTTTCGATGCACAAGCATGACCGCCGAAGGGCGCTCAATGCCCAGCTGCTCCGCCTCCTTGCGGGTGGCCAGGCGCACGTTGATGCGTTCGTCGGCATGGTCGATTTCCAGTCCCGCATCGTCGAAGGCGCCATACAAGGAGAAATCGCTTTCCGCCACGCGGCTCGCCGGGCCTGCCAGCGCGGCAACGCCGCCGGCGATGCGCATGGGCACCAGCGCCGTATGGATGGCCCACGGCAAGCCATCGACCAGCCGGATGCGCTCAAGAAGCAGCGCGGGCTCGTCGCAGCCGAACTGCAGGGCCTCGTTGCGGTCCAGCTGCCGCTGCCCGATCAGCCGGTGGGCGGGAATCCGCCCCTGGCGGCGAACGGTTTCCGAGAAGCCGCGCAGATAACCGGGGGAGCGGTGCAGGGCAGGCCGGGAAACGAAAGTTCCCACGCCTTGGCGACGTTGCAGAAGACCTTGGGCCAGCAGCACGTCAATGGCTTTGACCGCCGTGCCCCGGCTGACGCCGAACTGCCGGCATAGCTGGGCTTCGCTGGGCAGCAAGTCTCCCGCTGTCCATTTGCCTGCGCGAATACCGTCGCGAAGCGCGTCCGAAAGGACAACGTAGCGCGGCTTGCCGGATTTTTGTTGAGGAATCATCAAGGAATACATGTTACCCAAGATTTTCCAGATGAGCACTTGACTAGTCAACTGAATGGCTATATTTTGCCTGATACCGTTGCCTGCTCCCTGTTTTCAGGGAAATGCGGCAAACCATTCCATCGAGGGGATTCGTCATGGGAAAAAA
The DNA here is from genome assembly GCA_026708965.1 of Gammaproteobacteria bacterium. GTDB lineage: Bacteria > Pseudomonadota > Gammaproteobacteria > Steroidobacterales > Foliamicaceae > Foliamicus. The sequence continues at coordinate 104,314 of JAPOTY010000026.1, forward strand.
GCTGTTCATTCTGACCGCCTTCGCGTCGCAGCTGGTGTTTGCGGACATCGCGCTTGCGCAGCAATCGGCAGTGGTTCTTGAGGAAATCGTTGTCACCGCGCAAAAACGGGAGGAAACGCTCGCCGATGTGGGCATTGCGGTTGATGTGATCAGCGGCGACCGGCTGCGCGAGGCCGGCGCGCTATCCCTGATCCAAGTGGGGAAATACTCGCCGGGACTCAACGTGCAAACCCCCTTCGGAGAGTTCGGTTACCCGCTGATTGCGATACGCGGCGTGAACACCGATGGATTCATCGAGACGCTGCCGCAGTCCACCGGCGTGTATGCCGACGGCGTCTATGTTTCGCAACCGCCCATGCAGGCGTTTCGCTTGCTCGACTTGGAACGAATGGAAGTGCTGAAGGGGCCCCAGGGAACCATATACGGGCGCAACACCATAGCCGGGGCCATCAATCTTATTTCCAGGCGGCCCGCCTTCGAGCCCGACGGCTACGCCGCCGTGGGATTCGGCCGCTACTCGAGGGCCTCGTTTGAGGCGGCCTACGGCGGCCCGCTATCCGACACGGCAGCCGGGCGCATTGCCGTCAAGATGCTCCGTCAGTCCGGCAGCCCCCTGACCAACGTGTATCCGGGCCAGGATGACGGCGGCGAGCTCGACCAGATCAAGGCGCGCGGCTCCCTTTTATTCCGTCCCAACGACGATGTGGAGTTGCTGGTGCGCGTTTACGCCGGACGCGATGACTCCGATGTCTGGCCCTTTGCGCTGATTCCGGCCGGGCAGGACACGGATGGCGACGGCATTCCGGACCAGATCTGCCCCGAGTACGCGCGGGGGGATTTTGAGGCCGCCGCAGTCAATTGCTTGGCGAGGGACCCTTTCGTGAGCGGCGACACCTTCAACGATGCCGACGGCGACCCTTACACCATCAACCAGAACGCGATCGGCAACCATAACTACCGGTCGAGCGGCATTTCCGCCGAGCTGAATTGGGATTTCGCCGGCATGGCCCTGACTGCGGTGACCGGCTGGGACGACTTCGAGCGCGAAGATATGCTCGATGAGGACGCGGGGCCGACCGTGGCGCTCGACGATGTTCGCAGATCCGATGTTTCGCAGTTTTCGCAGGAACTGCGGCTTGCATCCGATTCGGGCGAGGGGATGCAGTGGCTGGCCGGCGTTTATTTCTCGACTGATGAGCTTGAAGGCAATCCGTCCTTCGATTCCGGCGGCCGGCAGGACTACTCGACGCTGGAAACCAGCACGCTGGGCGTGTTCGGGCAAATCGAGTATCCGCTAGCCGACAATCTCGCTCTAACCGCCGGCGCCCGCTGGTCGGATATTGAGCGCGATTTCGATTACCGGACGACCGGGGCCTTTGCGGCGGCGGAATTGCAGGCCGGGACCAGCAACTCGTTTTCAGACAGCGACTATTCGCTGCGGTTGGCGCTGGACTGGAGCCTCAACGCCGATACCCTGATTTACGCCAGCGTGGCCCGCGGATTCAACGCAGGAACTTTCAACAGCCAGTTTCTGGATGCCGTCGCAAACCTCGAGCCGACCAAGTCGGAGTCGCTAACCGCCTACGAGGTGGGCCTGAAATCGACATTCGCCGGCGGCAGGGCGAATATCGAGGCGGCCCTCTACTACTACGACGCGACCGATCCGCAAGTGGTTGCCGTGCAGCCGCTGAGCCTTATATCGGCCAACTTCCTGATCAATGCCGACGACTCAACGATGCAAGGCGCCGAAGTGCAGCTTCGCGCGCTGGCCGCGGACTGGCTTGAATTGAGCTTTGGCGCGGCTTGGATCGACAGCGAATACGGCAATCTCGTCACCTCTATCGCCGGCGCCGGGGTCGGCAGTCCCTTTCCCGACAACGCGCCGGTATTCGGGTCAACGCTGGCCGATCTCAGCGGCAACCGGATTCCCAACACGCCCGAGTTGAGCATCAATTCGTCCGCCACCGCAGTATGGCCTGTCAATGATGGATGGCGTTTTATCGGCCAGTTGGATTTCTACTGGGAAGACGATATTCCGCGGGACCTGCGCGCTTCGCCGGCGCTCTTCACCAGAGCGCATATCGACATGGATATGCGGCTTGCGCTGCGCTCGGCCGACGATAAGTGGGATGCGGCTTTCTGGGTGCGCAACCTTACGGACGAGCAATACCTGACCGAGGCTTATGAAGTGCTTGGGTTCGGCTTCTATGTTGCGGCCGGCAACTATAGCTATCCTAGGACGTTCGGCCTTGAACTGACCCGCAATTTCTAGGGTGCTGTTCCTCGCCCGGCGCTTGCCCGCGCCTCGCGGGAGACGCATGAACCCATCCATGGGGCTCGGCGGCGGCTCCTGCC
>JAPOTY010000017.1 GCA_026708965.1 Gammaproteobacteria bacterium
CCCGCAACATCAAAGACTACGCCCGCTCGCCAATCCCCGCGATGCTTCCGGCGACTGCCGTCGGCACCCTTGCCTGAAACGCCTGATTTCCGGGCCGGAAAGTCTCGTGTTGGACCGCGGAGACGTGATTGGCGAGCGGGCGCGGCCTTTCGGCTTAGTCTTCTGGCAGGAAAACGAGTTCGGGGATGACGACTTCCCATTCGCGGTCGCAGCGTATGGCGTCGTGGTATTTCGGTTCCGACTGTTCCTTGCTCCACTGAACCACGGCGAACACCGAAGCGCGGCCGCAGCGCTCGTTTGCGGGAGGTTTGAAGTTCGCTGCCAGCCGGCCGACACAACGCCCAGCAGAATCGCACAATTCCCAGCGGGACTTGTGCGGGTCGGAGTTGGCCAATTCGCGCAGTTCCAGCGGATCGCCCGGTTGGAGTGCGCGGATTGTCTTGTGCACCGGGCTGCGCGAGATATGCCCGCCGGCGAAGCCGAGGTTGATCATTTCCAGCTCCAGCCGCTTGTATCGCGCCGTCAGTTGAAGCCCATCCCCCGCCGCGTAAACGCCATGATTCTCGGCGGCGGCGGACAAGGCTTCCTCAGGCGCGTCCCGGCGCAGCACGGCGGGCAAGCCCCCCAATTCGTCGATCAGGGGATTGGTTTCGCTCGCCATGCGCGTCAGCGCCAGTGTTTGCCGGGCGCGGGTCATGGCGACATAGAACAGCCGCCGGGCCGCGTCCCGGTCTTCGCCAGAGCTGCGCTTTTGCCAGCCGCCGTCGAGCACGATCACATGATCAAACTCCAAACCCTTGGCCCGATGCGCCGTTGACAACAGCAATCCCCGCTGGCGGCCGCGCAGGTCCCGGCCCCACTCGGCGAGCCATTCAACGAAGTGCGCAACCGGCGTTTCCTCCTCGCCAACTTCTTCGGCGTACTCCGCCACCGCCTCCCGCAACAGTTCGTTCCAGCGTCCCGGCACCTGTTCAATCAGCCACCGGCGCATCGCGCTGGCATCCACGAGGCGCGGTTTTCGCTCGCGCAACCAGGCCAGCAGGGCCCGGGTTTCCCGCAGGCGCCAGAATTCGCGGAAGGGCTCTCTGCCAAACTGCGCGTCAATGCCTTCAAGCTCGCAGGCCGCGCGCACCGGATCGAGAAACTTCCATTCGCGGGCGATCACCGCGCATTTGCTCCAGTCCCAGTCCGGCCCGGCCAAAGCGGCCAGACGGCGCAACTCGTTCAAGGCCGTCCGGGCCTGTGAGACGGTGTCGCCGCAATGCAGAATCTGCACCCGGCCCCGCGCCAAGGGGTCGATTTCCCGCCAAACGCCGCCCGCCGGGTCGCCGCGCCGGGCGGAATCGATACGGATGGGCTGATCCGGTTTCATCCGCTGCCTGGCCGGTCGAATCAGCGTATTCGCCGCCGCGATGATATTCGCGGTGGAGCGGTAGTTGTCGACCAGGTAGGCGCGCTTTGCGGCGTAATCGGATTCGAAGCGGCGGATGTATTCGACCGAGGCGCCGGCGAAGGCGTAAATGTTCTGGTCGTCGTCGCCCACCGCGAACAGGCTCAGGCGTTCTTGTTCCTCTTTCAACGTGCGGCCGGAAAGGGCGGAGATCAGCCCGTATTCGTCCGGTCCGATGTCCTGGTACTCATCGACCAGAATCCAGCGGAAGCCGGCGAGCAGGCGTTGCCGGTTCTCGTCGAGCTCTTCCGGCGGCAGACCCTCGCCCCGCAACAGCGCGGTGGCTTGGCGCAACACTTGTTTAAAGCTGTCATCACCGGGTTGGTCCTTTCCCGCGGCGCTGGCGCGAACGCTGAAACTCGCGCCCAGCAGGCGCATGGCCAAGCCGTGGCAGGTCATCACCGTCACGCCATTGGCGTCGTCGCCAACCAGGTCCCGCAGGCGCCGCCGGATGTCCGCCGCCGCGTGGCGGTTGTAGGCCAAGGCGATAATGCTGCCCGGCCGCTCGCGCCGCGCCCGCAGCAGCCAGGCTATGCGGTGCACGAGCGCACGGGTCTTGCCGGAACCGGGCCCGGCGAGCACCAGCACACTGGTTTGTTCGCGCTTGTCGGCAACGATGCGTTGCTGCTCCGGGTTGCCGAGGCTTTCGACGATTTTCCGCCAGGAATCGGCGGTCATCTGCCTGCCGATTTCCGCTTTTTTATCCGGCAGCCAGCGTGCCAGAAACGCTTCCTGGTCCAACTCGAAGTAATCCATCGCCAAAGCCAGGGCGTCGGCGATTTCCCCGATTCCCCTTTGCGCATATTCCTCCATCACGTGGATCTGCAACATCCTGTCTTCGTAATGAAGCGCAAGCGGTTCAAATTCGCGATTGCCGAAACCGCGTTTCCAGTCGGCGCCGAGCTGGATGGTCATGGCGGGCCGGAAAACCGCAAGGCCTTTGTTGAGGCGGATGATCTCCAACTCGTGCAGCCACAGCAGGGCGCGGTCCATGAGTTTGCGCGGATTTTTCGTCCGCGCTTTCAAGTCGATGTCGGATTCAACGGCGGCCAGCAGTGAGCCCAGCGTGGTTTCGGCGAGCAAGTCGACTCCCTGACTGCCTTTTTCCAAGCGGGAAAGCAGATGTTCCAGCAGGCATCGCGCGGCCGCGTGGCGCCTTTCAGCGGTTTCCCGCAGGGCGCTCCAGTCGCGGTTCAATGTCAGTCTGAATGTGTCCCGCCAACTGCGGCGCCCGATCGAAATGCTGCCCCGGCGCGAACTTTCGTCGCGTCCGTCCTCGGCCAAGCCCCGCAACAGCCGCATTGCCTTTTCCGGCAGAGCCCCGTCGTGGCCGAGATCCTTAAGCCGCTGGGTAGTTGCGCGCAGATTCAGGTTTTCCGCCTCTCCTTTCTGCAAGTCAGGCGCTTGTTCGCGCAATTCGCCGATCAGCGAGTTTTCCATGGCTCGGGCGGCTTCGAACCGCTTCCGCGATCCATTTCCCCCGCCTTGGTGCACATAGGCGGTCAGTGCGGTGTCGTTCACGGCGATGCCGAGCGCTTCAAGATCGTACAGCGCCTTGCTGACCTGTTCTGGTTGCAGTCCCGAGACTTGCGTGAGTTCGTCGGTGCTGATGCCTTCTACCGGATCGGCATCAATCAATCTTGCGGCGATTCGCAGCAATTGTTTGCGATACTCTGCGGATTCGACACACTTGTCGATTCGCTGGCCCGCCTCCGCAACCGAGTCCACCCGCAGCGACGATGGGAAGATGCGGACGTGATTTTCCTCCCGCGACAGCAGATCCGCCTCTTCCAGCCATGACACGGCGGTTCGCACCCGGGTGTCGTCGGTGAGTCCATCCCGCTCGAATGCCGCGTCATCGTCTTCGCGCAGAATCTCGCCGGAAGTGGCGACCACCTCGCCTTGCTTTTTCTTGCGCTTGTCTAGATTCCGCAAGGCCCGCAGGATTCCATGAATTTCGTGTCGGGCCAGTCGCGAATGGGCTGATAAGCCAAATTGGCGTTCCACATCTTCGGGCGTGTAGAGCAGCACGCACCGCGCCGCTTCCCGGTCGCGGCCCGCCCGGCCCGCTTCCTGCAGATAGTTTTCCAGCGAACCTGGAATGTCGGCATGAACCACGAGGCGCACATCGGGTTTGTCGATGCCCATGCCGAAGGCGTTGGTGGCGACGATCACCCGCAATTCGCCCCCAGTGAATGCTTGCTGCACCGATTTTTTGGCTTCCGGCGGCAAACCGGCATGGAAAAAATCCGCGGCGATGTCGCGTTCACATAAAAACGCGGAAATTTCTTCGGTTCGCCGCCTTGTGGAGCAGTAGATGATCGCGCCGCCAGGTGTCTCCGGCGGCAGATCAGAGGCAAGGATTTGGCTGATTTGGTGGTATTTTTCGGGAGCGGTTGTGCGCACGACGACAAAATCGAGGTTCTCCCGCTTGGAGCCGCCATCGAACAGCCGCAGTTCGATGCCGAGTTTTTCCTGAAAATACGCCCGAATCTCTTCAATCACTTCCGGTTTGGCCGTCGCGGTCAGGCACAGCACAGGCGCTTGGTGGCCAGCTTGTGATTGGGTCATTTTCTTGATGAATTTGGCGATGTAGCGGTAGTCGGGACGGAAATCGTGGCCCCAGCGCGACAGACAGTGCGCCTCGTCGAGCACCCATAGTCCGACTTCACGTTGTTCCAGTGTCTTGCGCACCACGCCGCCGCGCAATTGCTCGGGCGAGATCAGCACGATGCCGGCATCCCCGAGGCGGATGCGCTCGAGTGCGCCGGCCCGCTCGGGCAGCGACAGCATGCCATTGATCGTTGCGCCGCAGTCGATGCCGGACTTTTCCAGGCTTGCGACTTGATCGGCCATGAGCGCCACCAGCGGCGAAATGACCACGGTTAGCGCTCCCGTCTTGTCGTATCGCGACAGCGCCGGAATCTGATAGCACAGCGATTTGCCGGTTCCCGTCGGCAAGATGCCAAGCGCGTGTTCTCCGGCCATGACGGTTTCGACGATGGACTGCTGCATGGGTTTGCCCGCGTCGTCCCTCGGCTCCGGGCGGAAACCGTCGAACCCGAACCAGCGCTTGAGTTCCCGGTTCGCATCGTGCCGCTGCCGGCACCATGCGCAATCCGGCTCGGCACAGGCGGTATCGCGCAGGCGGCGGACGAGTTCGCCCGCTTGGGGAAACTGGTGGCGCACCCACGGCGGCATGACCGAGTTTCCACCGGCCACCGAAATCCAGGCCAGGGCATAAGCGAGAGGCCATCCATCCCGAGCCGCGTTGTCGAGCAGCATCGGGCACTGCGCGGGACAGGATTCTCCGCTTAGGATTTCCGCTGTCGCCGCCATCGCTTCGGCATCGGTCGGACAGGCCTTGCCCCGCGCCGATGCGAAAAACCGGTCAAAGCCGGGGGCGTTGCCGTCTCTGGTGGTCAGCCAATGGCAGGCGGCGGCAAGATTGGTCTCGGTGCCGCGGAAAGCCTCGAGTTCCTCTCTAAGCAAGCGCAGGCTCGCGCGGCAATCCAGCTCGGGATTGTTGCGAACGCCGCGCGCGATGCTGCCGCCCTTGTAATGCTTGACCAGCCGATGGTAGGGATTGCGCGGAAAGGCGAGGGGGCTGAGCTTGAGGGTATCGAGCACGGGTAATTCAAGCAGCTTCAAAGCCGGCTGCTCCCTGCGCAAGATGTCCAGATCGAATGCGATCAGGTTGTGCCCAACCAGCGCTTGCGCGTCTTCGGCGAAAGCCTCAAGTTCACGCCAGACTTCCGGCTTGACGCTGCCTTTGAACCGGCGGTGGAAGGCTTCGCCGGCATGAGACTTCACGGCGGCGAGGGCGATGATGCGCCGTGGATCATCCCCCGCCACTTCCAAGTCGATGGCGAGGCATTTGCATGGCGGGTCTGCCATTTCAGTTTGGAACTCCCTTGCCGGTTTGTGCGGGTAAAAATCGTTCGCGGGCATTCTAACCGACACTGCGATCGGCCCTGCAACGCTGGGCTTTTTGCTTCGTGGGCAGATTGCCGGATGGGTGTCCCTGGGCTAGTATCCGGCGCCATGAATTTTTTGTGGATTGGTTTGGGCAGCGCGCTTGGGGGTGTGGCGCGCTATGGATGTTCGGTGCTGGCGGCGCG
>JAPOTY010000019.1 GCA_026708965.1 Gammaproteobacteria bacterium
CGTTGTCGCCGTTGGTCGTGGAATCGTCCGTCTCGCGCACGGTCAGGGTCTTGGGCGCGACCGTCACCCCTCGCGCATCGTCGTCGCGGACGGTCAGCGTCTGGTCGGCCGGGTTGGCGACGCCGTTGCCGCCGCTCGCCGCCGCCGAGACCGTGACCCTAAGGTCGGCGGTGTCCACGTCGTTGTTGACAGCGGTGAGCGTCACCACGCCCTCGCTTTCCGTCTCGCCTGCGTCGATCGTCAGCACCTTGTTGTCGCTCAGCGTCACGCCCGTTCCCGCCGACACCGTGAGCGTGAGGTCCTTGCTCGATGCGGGACTCAAGGTGGCGGTCACGGTGCTGACGTTGCCATTGCCGCTTTCGTTGATGGCGGTGGGAGTCAGCACGAGCGTCGCCGTCGGTGTGCCCTCGTTGTCGGCGATGGTGACTTCCGCGCTCTCGACATCGATGTCGCCGGAGGCGCCGGAGACGGTGAGCTTTTCAGAGCCTTCGGCGATGGCGTCGTCGGTCGGGTCTAGGCTGAAGGTGGCCGTGGCGCTCGTGGCACCCGCCGGGATGTCGATGTCGAACGATGTTACCGCGGCATAGTCCTCGCCGGAGGTTGCGGTGTCGTCGCTGTCGCCCACCGTAACCGTGACTGTCGTTTCCGCGCCGTAGGTCGTGCCGCCGGTGACAGTCGCCGTTACCGTGACGGTGGCGGCGGTCGCCGCGTTCTCGGCGACCGTTGACGGGGCCGTGGAGAGTGCGATGCCGGTGGGTGCGTCGTCGTCGTCGGCCACCGTCAGCGCCACGGCATCGACAGTGATGCCATCGTAGTCGTTGCCGTCGCCGCGCGCGGCGAGGCTGTGGGTGATGCTGGTCGCGCGCGCGTCGTCGATGTTGTCCAGGCTATCGTCCGCGGCGGTGACGGTGACGGTCTGCGGATCGTTCCAAGTGTCCTTCGTGAAGCGAAGGTTCCCCGGGGACACCGTGGCGACGGTTTCATCGCCGCTCTCGACGGTGATGACGACCCTGCCCGCAGTGGGTTGGGAGTTGAGCACGACCGTATATTCGCCGATGCGCTCATCGTTGTCCGCAGTGTCCGGGTCGTCGGCCTCCGCGAGTGGGAGGCTGGTCGGAGTCACGGTCACGCCACGGCTGTCATCCTCGACGATGGCGAAGTTCCTTAGCAGAACGCATGTGCCGCTGCCACAGTTGCCGCCGGTCGTTTCCGATACCGGGTCGTAGAAAACCACGTCGTCGCTATTGGTTCTCAGTTCGATGCCGAATGTTTCGAGCGGCTCTTCTTGAAAATCGTCTTCAACCGTTTCGGCGAGTTCCACGTCCGAGGCGGCGCTGGCGGCGTATTGCAGGTCGTAGGGGCCGCTACCGTTCAACTTCGACTCGATCACCTCATCGGCCGCAGCGGCGCCCGCCACGCCGAGGCCGACGATTTTCCAGCGCAGTCTCACCTCATCGGGGCGTCCTGTCGCACCGCCGCGGGCACCTGTGGCGACATACCGGAAGCTGCCCGCGACGGGGTCGCCCTCATTGACTTGAATGCGTCCGTTGGCGGGAGCTGGAAAAGCTGCTGAAATGCTGCCGTAAACGATATCGGTGACGGTCAGCGACAAGGGCGCGGTGGCGCTGTTGCCGTCCTCGTCGGTCACGCGCACAGTGAATTCGTACACGTTGTCGGTGTTCGTGTCGATCGGAGCCTCGAAGTTAAAAGTGATTGTTTTGTCCTGCTTGTCTTTGGCCAGCGTGACTACGCCGGTGTCGGGGTTGATGGCAAAGTGCTCGGCATCGTCGCCTTCGAGGGTCCAGGCCACGTCGCCATCGGGGGTGCCTTCCCAGCTAGGGGCGGGCGAAGTCCAGTCGCTGTTCTCGGGGACGCTGACATCGGCGAGGCCCGCTATCGCCACCGACCGTCCGTCGTCGTCGCGGATTTTAACGGCGGCGGCGCGCCTCTCAACGATCACATCCGCATAGTCGATATCGTCGATGATGACCTTGAACTGCTCGGTCTCTTCGGGCACATCGTCTTCGGTGGTGAGCACGAAGAATTCCGCCTCGACCACGCCTTCCCGGATGAATAGGGCGCAGCTGTCGTCCTTCGCAGCGCATTGAGCGAAATCCGCAGGCGGCTCCACCGTGATGGTGCCTGGCTTGGGGGTGCCCCCCTTGGCGGTGCCCGCCTTGGTTCTGAAACGGATCGTGAAGCCGCGGCTAGCCGCCTTCGACAGCCGCACTGTGACACCGGCGAGTTCGCCCTCGTCGCTCACCGTGTCGAGGACGGATAAATGGACCGCTTCGTCGTCGCGGATAGTGGCGGTCGCGGTGTCGCCGCCGGGCAGTGGCCGGAACGGCAGGCTTGTGCTCAAGTCTTCGAATATCTCCGAAAAGGAGATCGTGAAGGTCTTGTTGCCATCGAGCGTGTTATTGCTAATCGTATCGATGGTGATCCGCCCCACGGGCTCCGTTTTGTCCGTTGCGGACGAAGGTTCGAAGTTGAGTCGATTGCTGGGCGGCTGGTAATGGACGCCTTGCATGGCGGTATCGGTTTCGGCGCCAAACCTGGCTAGGGTGAACGGGCTGGAGCTTGCTTGCAGCGCCGCCAAGGCTTGGTCGCTATCGACATAGATATCGAAGTGCGCGGGTTCGCCCTCCCAGGGCGAGTTGGCGCTCACCACCCGGAAGCGGTATATGTCGTCGTCGTCGATGATGGTGAAGACCTTTTGTATCTCGAGGTGGTCTGTCGTCTCCGCCTCGTTGCTACTGGAATGCACTACCCCATCGATCCACACGATAAAGGTTTCGTCGGGCTCCTCGCGGTTGTCATCGACGGTGCGCACCCAGAAGCTCGACTCATCCTCGTTTTCCCCGAACTCGAACGAGGCGGTTTGTGAACCGTCATTGGCTTGGCCGCAGGCGCTTGCCACGTTGTCTTTTTCTATGGTGAAGACATCTATTTGGTTACGGGGGGTGGGAGAGGTTCTCTTTATCGTTCCGGCATGACCGTGATGGACGTCCCGCTGGTCGTAGGGTCCCGTCGGCTCGATGCAGCCGAACAGCCCTTGCACGGCCAGCCCGGTGCGGTCGCGCTTGACCCGGATGCGCGCCGACTGCCCTTCGGGTATGTTGGTGTCCTTGTTCACGATCCGATAGCGCGTGGTATCGTTATCGCGGATCTTGGCGAGGCCGACATCCTTGGTGATGACCACCTTGTCGGGGTCGGTGCCGGGCTTGAGGGAGATGATGCCGCTGAAGTACTCCGAGTGATATTCCTGCCTGTCATCGTCCACTATCTCGATGTTATACATTATTGCTCTTGTAATACCGGCAGGGAATTCGCCTTCGGCCCACCCGTCCTGCAGCGGAAACCCGGGAGCTTTGGTGGTGTCGATGTAGTCCCTCGCCGGGCCGGATCCCTTGGCATCGTGTGTCCGAAATTGGGTGCCCCCGAAAATTATTGGCACTTCGGGGCCGCCGCCGTCCTCGGTCTTGTACCGGAACTCGACCGGATAGGTGCGCGCGCTGGAGAGGCGCACGGTGAAGTTCACCTGCTGCTTCTCGCCCTCCGTGACCTCGAAGTCTTCGATCCACATGCTCGGCGTGTCGTTGTCAAGGATAGTGACGGTGGCGGTGAGCGGGGCGAGGATATCGGTTTGCTGGCTGCTTCGCTGGCTCGTGAAGAACAGAGGGTCCTCCCCTTCGCGCAGGCGCAGCAGCACCACTTGAAAGGCTTCGGTGTTCTCGTCCACCTCGTCGTCGATGGTTGGGAATTCGAGGCTGGCGCTCGCCTGTCCCGCGGCGAAGGTGAGCGTGCCGCCGTCCTCTCCGGTGTAGTCCGCGCCGCGGGTGGCGGGTTGAATGTTTTCCCCACGCGTTCTGAAATAGGGGTGCGGCGGCGTTCCGCGCACCCGCCACTCCAGGCGCACCGGCACCGCAGGCGCCGGGTTCAGCGTGATCGGCAGGCTGATGGTCTCGCCTTCGGTGACGGTGGCATCGCCGATCTCAACGGCGGGCCGCTTGTCGTTGTCGCGGATGATGCCCGCCGCCCGGGCCGCCCCCATCTGCAGGCCGTCCACCCCGGGATCGATCAGCACCACCGAGAAGTCCTCGTCGGGCTCGTCGAGATCGTCATCAATGGTTTCCACTTCTATGACTTTGTCGATTTCCCCGGGCTTGAAAACCAGATCAAACCGACTGCTGGGAACGACTTTGGTGTAGTCCTTGTCGGCTTCGGCGCTTTGGCCGGGGAACGATCTGGTTCTCCATCTGACTTTGATTTCGGCGGAGGCGGCCACGCCAATGCTGACCGGAAACGCCAGCGGATTGCCTTCGGTGGCTTTCTTCGCAGGCGCCGAGATGCGCAGCGTGGGGCCGTCATCGATCTCGCCCTTGGCCTTGGCCTTGCTTGTGGCCACTTCGTACCGGGTGATTTGCACGTCTGTCCCTGCGCCACTCAGCCTGAGCTCGTAAGCCGACCGCAGAGACACCTCGAATTTCTCTGTCGGCTCATCGGTCCCGTCGGACCGGGTTGGCACCTCCAGCGCGACGCTGGTTTGGCCCGTTGCTATTTGGATCTCCCTTGCCTCGCGATAGTCGCTGCCTGTCCAGGAGGCAGGGAAGTCGCCGTTGCCGGGGGCCGCGCCGGCGGCCCCCGATATCGCCCAATTCAACGTGATCCTGTTGTCGTAGGCACCGATTTGCCACTTGCCGTCCTTATGGACCCAGAGGTCGGCGTGGAAGACTGCCTTGCCGCCCTCTTGCACCACCACCGGTCCTGCCCCCGGCGCGGCCTCGCGCAGCCGCAGTTCCGGCGCGTAGCTGTCGTTGTCGATAATCGTGCCTACCGGGAAGATGCGGCGGGCGCTGTCAGTGAAAACCGCGTTTGCCGGCTGGGAAAAGCGCAGATGCACGGTCTCTTCGTCCTCGACATCGGTGTCATCCTTGATCTGGACCGATACCGTTTTCTGTTGCGGCGCGTCGCCAGCGTCGGCGGCGAAGGTGAGCGTGCCGGCTTTCAGCGGCTCGTAGTCCGTGTCCTTCTCGGCGGTGCCTTTGCCATTATCACGGTAACGCACCGTCACATCTTGGCCTTGGGGTGGATTGGTTAGCGTGACCGTGAAATCGAGAGGGCTGTCGCCTTCGCGGGCGCTCGGCGAATCCACCGTGATGGTCGAAGCTCGATCATCGTTCTCGATGGTGACCGTGGCGAAATACTCGTCGCGGCCGTTGGGCAGAACCACGGAATGGGGCTGGTCGAAACGCAGACAGAAGGTTTCGTCGGGCTCGTAGTACTCATCGTGCATGAGCGGCAGCGTTAACAAGCGATCCCTGTCCTCGGGGTTGGACTTGTCCCAGGAGATCACGTCTTGATACGGCGCCGAGCCGATATCCAGCGCGTCGGCGGTGGTCTCGCAGCCGCCGCCGCTGGCAACCCTCGTGACCCTGACGCTGGGGTTTCCCCCGCTTGCGGCGATATCGCCCCGAAGGTTGATCGGAAAATGCAAACCTTCGAGGGTGTTCCCTGAAACAACGACCTCACTGCTCTCGGGTACCGTGATGTCTCGCATCAAAAGCTCGCGCCCGGGCAAGGTGGAATCGTGCTTCACGGGCACGGTGAGCGTAGTTTTCGCGCCGAGCCGGTAATAGTCGTTCGCCAGCAACGTGACCGTGACTGCGCCATTGCCGCGTCCACGGTCGAACCGGGTTTGCACCGTTCCCGCGGAAAAGTCATGGCGCTGAGGACTGCTAGGAGAAGAAACCGCGCTTTGGCTGAACGATTTTTCGCCTTCCTGCCCGCTTGCCAGAAAATCGAGGTCGGGATCGTCATCGACCCGGTAGCGTAATTCGACCGGATCGGCGAAGTCGTTGGCGCGGCTGAGCAACAGATCGAACACTCCGCCTTCCTTGATGCCGTCCCGCTCTAGCGCCGTGTTCTGCCGGAACGTCACCTGCGGGCAACGGCTGGCGTTGTCCAGCACTTGGATGCTGAGGGTTCCGTATCGATTATTCGCCGGATTGTGATCCAAATCGTATTCAACAGCGGTATTCAAGACGGGATCAGTTTCCGCAAGGCTGACCGTAATCCGACCGTTTTTGCATATCGCGGCATGCTGAGTAGGTATTCTTATCGTGCCTTTCTTTGTGGTATTTGGAGCAATACTCTCAAGCCGCACTCCTTCTCCAAACCTTTCCTTATTCTCGTTGATAAAGTCGATGTTGGGATCGTCGGAGATTGTGGTGGAAACAAATACTTGGTTTCCTTCTCCTCGCCGTCTGACATTTACAGTGATCTCAATGGCATCCCCTTCCGTGACGCTCACGACAGGCTCCATCCAGGCGACGAAAGGCTTTTCTTCCTGTGCGCCCGCGGCAACGGGCAGCAGCAGGCACAGCGCAGCGCACAGCGCGTCAAGCGTGCGGGTGGGCGCAGCGCGGAAAGGCGGCCTTGCGGCGCCATGGGGGAAGCTAGACGACATCACGGGGAAGCGGTCAGGGGGGGGTAGATTGCGCTGTGGAACACCGGTGATTCCCCACGCCTTTATAAGATTGATAACGTTCTTCTCATGAGCCGGTAGAATTTTCCGTAGGTGATTCGCTGGATAGCTAGAAATAAGATTCAGCCCATGTGGAAAGCAGCGGCAGATACGGCGCGCGAAATGCTGTGCGCGCGCAAGCGCCCGCTCATGGTCACGCGGCGCGATTTATTTCATGCGCTCTCGACCAACGGAAATCCCAGTTTCGCAACGATTCTTCGGGTTCTGAATGCCTTGGGACCGGGTCTCTATCCTGCGCCGAAGGCCGTTTCGCAGCTGTCGCCGCGCAGTTCCTGAACAGGCCCGATCAGTGGCGCGGGCGGTTCCCTGCCTCCCGGCATTCACGATTCGGCTGGAAGCCAACCTTGGCCGCTTTCAGCGAGCCAACGCGGTTCGCCGCGCCGATCCGGCGCCCCCAGAGGTTGACGGCGGCATCGGTCATCGCCTGCCTACTCCCAACTCCAGGAAGGCGGCTGCGGGTCTGCTCGCCCCGGTCTTGCCCGCAGCCGCTCCTTTCTGCGCCGTTCCACCCGTTCCATTGGCCGCACATCGTAGGAAGGCACCGCCGATGCTTGGGTGGCTGTTAGTCGCAGAATACCCCGATCGCGCTCATCACCTGGCGCTCCCCGGCAATGCCGGACGGCCGGTTGACCAGCCTGTTGTTCACGTGCAAGGCCGAGGAGCCGCCGCCATCCAGGTTCAGCGCCTCGCGGGCGCCGAGTGCCACCATGATCGCGGCGAGCTGCTCCAGGTCCACGCCCCGGCTGGCCGGTTGGCGGCCGTCAACAACCAGCAGGAGCAGCGTGCCGTCGTCGCGGATGCCGGCCGCCGTTCGCGGATGCGTATCCGGTATGGAGGAGCCGAAGAAGACCTCTTCGTTGGCGGTCACGCGCGCCTGCCCGTTGGAGACTAGGGCGGGGCCTGCGCCCAGCGCGTCCTCCGCAGGCCATTCGACCGGCTCGCCCTTAAGTTTCGCGGGGCTTCCCGGAATATGCGGCGGCGGTTCCGGCCAAGCCTGCAGCCGGTCGCTGCGGCTCGTGGCCCAGGCGATATCGAATCCGTCGGGCATCACTCCAAGGGCGGCGCGGGCCGTTTCGTAGCGGATGCCGCCACGCGCAACCGACCGTGTCGCCGGCGCCTTGATCTCGCCGTCCACCACCAGCAGCCCCGCATGCGTCGCCGGGATGCGCTCCATGGAAAAAAAGCCCCCGTTCACCACCACGCAGGCGCCGGTGTTGGCGGCGAAGGCCGATACCCTTTCGCGGCGGTCATCCGCATCGCCGGAGAGCAGTATTTCGGTGCGCGCCGAATCGGCGCCGGGGCGAACGGAAACGTGCCAGGCCCGTAACGGAATCTTTGGATCGGCGCCCGAGAAAACCCGCACGGCGACCGGTAGTTCGGCATTGAGCGATTCCATCGGCTGCCACTGCACGCGCGGCGTCCGGGCTTGCGCGCCCGTCGCGCCGATAAGGGCAACGATCGCCAGCGCCAAGGAGGCAACCCATGCCGGCATCCTGTCAGCAAGCATCGGCGCCGAGGCCGCAACCCGCGCCCGCCGCAACGAGTGACGCAAGCGGCTCTGCCTCACGCCGGGTTAGGCGAGGTGCCAAGGGAGCACCGCGAAGTGCTTATGGCGGAAGGAGCGGGTTCCGCCATGCACCAGCAGGCCTTGGCGGTTGGGATTGCCGTGCAGGCCGGTCCACCAGCTGAGGTTCCGCATGGCGTCGGCGGGCACGGTTTCGCCGGATTTCACTTCCACCGGAATGAGTTTCCGGCCTAAGTCGATCAGGATATCTATCTCGTGCCCGCTGGTGTCGCGCCAAGTGTAAAGTGGTGCGTTTTGTCGGCGGTTGACGAAGCTCTTGAAGAGTTCCGCCGCCACGAACGACTCGAAGACCGCGCCGCGCAGCGGATGCCGCGCCAGCGTTTCGGCATCCGGGATATCCAGCAGGTAGCAGATCAGTCCGGTATCCAGGAAATGCAGCCTTGGACGTTTGCGCAGCCGCTTGCGGAAGTTGGCGAAGTGCGGCGGCAAGGTGGTCGCGAGGAAGCCGATTTCCAAGGCGTTGAGCCAGCGGCGGGCGGTTTGCTGGCCCACGCCGGTATCGCTGGCCAGCCGGCTGAGGTTGAGTTCCTGCGCCGTGCTGGCGGCGGCCAGGCGCGCGAAATCCTCAAACGCTCGCAGATCGGCAACCCGCATCACCTCGCGCAGATCGCGTTCCACGTAGGTGCGGAAGTAGTCGCTTAGCCATTCCCGGGGCGATAAGCCGCGGTCGTGGATGCGGGGATAGAAGCCCGCGAACAGGGTGCCCCAGCGGTCCCGCTTCGGCGCGCGGGATGCTTCCGGCGCCGACCGGGGAAGTTGCGCCAGGTCGAAGGGTTCGCGCCCCAGCAATTCGGAGAGCGATAACGGCAGAAGGTTCAGCAAGGCAACCCTGCCGGCAAGCGTTTGCGACACTGATTCCATCAGCAGCAGGTTTTGGGAGCCGGTCAGGATGAAGCGCCCGGGCCGGCCGTCCTCGTCCACGATGCCTTGTATGTAGGACAGCAGATCGGGCGCGCGCTGCACTTCGTCAATAACCATGCGGTTTGCGGAAGCCAGAAAGCCCCGGGGGTCTCCAAGCGCCTGCGAGCGCACATCCGGCGCTTCCAGCGAGCGGTACTCGTGGTCCGGGAATAGCGCCCGGCACAGCGTGGTCTTGCCGGATTGCCGCGGCCCCATGATCGTCACCACCGGGTTTTGACCGGCGGCGCTTAGCGCGGCATCCGATAGGTGGCGGGCGAATATCATGGATGGCCTTTAACGTGTCAGTTTGATGATCGTATCATGGAAGTGACCGATTTTTTGCGGGCTAGGCGCTTTGCAAAGAGGCGCTTCGGGTTTAGGCTTTCGGAGCAAGCCGAGAAAGGAGAGGGAGATGCGGGCTTTTGCGGTCGCCATTGCGCTGGCGCTGCTGGCTTCGTCGGTCGGCGCCACCAACTCGAAGCCGGAGCTGATGAAAGTGCTGGAGGATCTGCTGGCTTGGCTGCCGGGCGAGTACAGCTCCATGCCGCAAGTATTTCTGGAGCGCAATCTGGGCGCGCCGCCGGACGGCGAGCACGACCTTTTCTACCGGGTCTTCGCCGAGATCGAGGCGCCGCACTTGGCCGAGCATGTGATCTACACGCAGATCCGGCTGGACAGCGACGACGGCCCGGTATTTCCCGGCCAGCAGGTGGTGTTCCTGATTTCAGTGGACGAGGCGCGGGGCGCGGTTTCGATTTCCGGGCGGCGCATCAAGGATCCGCAGAAGTACGTGGACGCGCATCTTCGCCCCGAAGTCTGGCCCGAGCTTCAGCCGGACCCCGATTTTGGCGGCAACTGCAATTTCAACTGGCGGCGGCACGGAAAGCAGTTGCGCGGCCTGCTGGGCGAATTCGGCGAATGCACGATCGTATCGAAGAATAGCGGCCGGCGGATGACTTGGGACGCGGAATGGATCCTCAACCCGGATGAGCTTTGGATCTACGACAACGGCTACTTGGAGGACGGCTCCCTCATTGTTGGCCGCTCGGACCGCACCCACCTGCGCCTCTACAAGGCGCGGCGCTACGAGTGTTTCGCCGCCCTGCGCTACAAGGACGGCAGCAACCAAGTCATCAATCCGTTCTTCATGCACGACCGCGGCGATGTCTTCACGATCACCACCGAAGAGCCCGAACCGCGCGAGCTGCGCTTGGAGTTCCTCACTTCGCTGTGGCCGTCGAGTTCCGGGCGCAACTTCGTGGACCTGATGCGCCTGACGCTGCACGACGGAGAGCCGCACGCATACAGCCAAGACAATGTGGTCGGCAACGCCTGGTCCACGCCGGACAGCGGGCGCGTGGGCTTCACCACCGAATGGGCCTCGGCGCGCTGCAAACTCGCTAACCCGCAAGACCCCCGCCTCATCGAAGCGATGCGCTTCACCGACACCGACTAACCCGCCATTCGCCCGCCAGCCCTCCGGCCGGCCGCCCGGCTTCGCCGCAGGCGGGCGAGCCAGATGCCGGTGAGCAGGAAGTACGTTTGCATGAGCAATGACAGGTTCCATTCGATAATGTTTTGGAAAGCGTGCTGGTTGTCCATGTAGTTCATTACCGGAATGCTGGCGCCGCCGAACGCCAGCATGGCCACGCAGCCCGCTTTCTTGGCCCGCGTGAGCCAGCGCGGGGCGAACGCTTCCAAGCGCCGCAGCGCCATCAGCTGCGCGGTGACCGTCAGCCCGAAATAGAGGATGGTGCCGAAGCGCCGGAGCAGGAAGTAGATATGCCCCTCGGTGCCCAGAAACGCCGTGTACAGCACCAGGAAAACCGCGCCGCCGGCTCCTACGGCCAGCGCCGCCGGAGCCGTCCGGCCCGTTCCCGCCTCGATCAATGCCGCCAGCCGCCTCCAGTACAGCGCCAGCAGCGCCGCCGAGCCCGCCATGCCCGCCTTGAACAGCCAGAAGCTGACACCATGCCGTCCGGCGGAGCTGATCGAAGTGCAGCCCTCCAGGTAAGGTACGCATACCAGCACATGCCCCTGAATGCCGGACACCAGATAGCAGAGATTGACCGTGAGCGTGGGGATCAACGCGGTCAGAATCGCGATCCTGGCGGCGCTGCGCCCGATGGCGGTCGGCGGAATAGCCTTGTCCGGCGCCATTGGAAGCTGAAGCGCTCGCGCCGCTATCGCCGCGAATCGCGCGCGCCCAGGTAGGAACCCTCGGAGATGGCCTGCCAGCCGGACACGCCCTCCTGGAATTCCCTGTACGACTTGAGAATGCGCGCGGCCAGCGGGCTGCTGGCGGCCAGTCCGTCGAGCGTCTCGCCGGATGCCCGGCGAAGACCTTCAAGCACTTCGTCGGGGAAGCGCCGCAGCTCAACGCCATGCTGGTTCACGAGGATATCGAGCGCCTGCACATTGCGGGCCATGAATTCCGAGAGCATCTGGTGGTTGACCGCCGTGCAGGCGGTCTCGATGAGCGCTTGCAGGTCCGCCGGCAGCGATTCCAGCGCCTCGCGGTTCACAATCACCTCGATAGCGCCGGCCGGCTCGTGCCAGCCGGGATAGTAGTAGTAGGGCGCCGCCTGGTGGAGGCCCAGCGGCAGATCGTTGTAGGGGCTGGCCCATTCGGTGGCATCGATGACTCCGGTTTGCAGCGCGGTGAACAGCTCGCCGCCCGAAAGGTTGACGACGGTGGCGCCCAGGCGCCGCAACACGTCGCCCCCCAGCCCCGGCATGCGGATCTTCAGGCCTGAGAAATCCTCCATGGCCCGGATTTCGCGGCGGAACCAACCGCCCATCTGGGTGCCGGTGTTGCCGCCGGGGAAAGGCACCAGCCCATAGGGTTGGTAGCATTCCCGCCATAATTCCAGGCCGCCGCCATAGGCCAGCCAGGCATTGAATTCCGCCGGCAGCATCCCGAACGGAAAGCCCGTGAATAACTGGGTGGCGGGCGCCTGCCCTTTCCAGTAGGCCGGCGCCGAGTGGCCCATCTCCACGCTGCCGCGCGATACCGCGTCGAACACCTCGAACGCCGGCACCAGCTCGCCGGCGGCATAGACCTGCACGCTGAGCCGTCCGCCGGACGCTTCGCGCAGCGTATCGGCCAGCATCACGGCGGTTGTGCCGAAGCCCGGCAATCCCGGCGGCCAGGCCGTGACCAGCCGCCAGCGGTAGCGTTGGCCCGGCTTGCCGGCGCCCGGTCCCGGCGCGCCGCGCCCGCCGTCCGAGGGCCCCGGCGCGCATCCCGCAACCGCCGCCCCGGCTGCGCCGGCGGCCAGCATCTTGAGAAAACGTCGGCGCTGCGCCGTCATCGCGCGTTCTCCTTAAGGCAACATCGCCGAAAGGATACTGCAAGGCGCCGCTTTCGCCGTTTGGCGTCATCGCCTTTGGCTATTTCCGCCTCGCTTTTTCGTGCCTTGCTCGGCGAAAGGAAAAGTCCCCTATAATGTTCGTGGATCAGGAAGCCGTCGGCGGGAGTTGAACCTGCGCCGTAGGATTGACAAGACCCAGGCAGGAACCACCCTCGGCGGCTTCGCGCTCATTCTCGCACGGGCAAAGGCACTCTTGATTTCCACTCTCTTCAAGCCTGAAGCGCCGCCGCCACTGCCTTTGGCTATCATTGCGCCATGAACGCAACCAACCCTCTTGCGCCCGCCGCCGCCGTCGGCAATGCCTTGGTTGGCCCATTGGCCGCCGCCACCTTGGTGACGAGCGATATGGATCGCTGCCGCCGCTTTTATTGCGACCTCATGGGGCTTGAATCGGCGCTTGACCCCCTTCCCGAAAAGGCCCGCGCGCCGCTGGCGCGGCTTTGGGGCCTTGAGGACGCGGGCAATTGGGAACACGCCCTCTACCAGCAGCCCAACAGCACCGATATGCCCTTTTTGCGGGTGATCGCGGTGCCCGGCGAGCGTCCGGCGGTGCGGCCCGGCATGAACGCGCTGCTGGAAGGCGGGCTGGCCGTGGGTTTTGCCTGCGCCGATATGGAGAGGTTGATCGCTGAAAGCGAGCGCATGGGCTTTGGAACGGTGGCCGGCGTCACCCGCATTCCTCTGCACCGACCGGACGGAAGCCCCTATGAAGCGCTGGAAACGCACCTGCGCGCTCCGGACGACGTGTACGTGCTGGGGATAGCCCGCCCCTCGGATCTGGCGCCCATCTGCCCTATCGCCGAGGGCGGCCTTACCGGCGGGCCGGCCTATTCCAGCCAGGTGATCAATAACGGCCAGCGCAGCTTGGATTTCTACACGGAAGTGCTGGGCTACGAGGTCCGCCGCGATGTGCAGCTGCCGTCGGAAGGTCCCACCGGCGGCCTGCTCGGCGTGCCGCCGGGCTCCAACATGCGTTTTTTGCAGGTGTTCGCTCCGGGGTCCGAGAGCCGCTACCTTGTGTTCCTCGACTGGTCCGGCGCCGGCGCCGATGCGGTTGCTCCCTCCCGGCCGCCGAGCCGCGGCATGGTGATGTGGTCGTTCATCGTGCAGGATCTGGATGCGGTGCTGGCTCGCGCCGAGCGATTCGGAGCGGAGCGGTTGTGTGCACCGGAAGTGGTCGATGCGCGACCGGTGGCTAGCGCAACGCGGCGCGCCACGCTGGCCGCGCCGAACGGCTTCGCGATCGAGCTGATCGAAGAGATCGACGGCTGATTCCTCGAAGCGAGAGTATGCGGGTTCAGCGAGCCTTTGTGTTTTCTCGAAGAACAAAAAGGAGCCGAACTCGATCAGTCCCATATGTCCTGAACCCGCATACTCGGCATGATCGAGGAACGGGTATATTTTGTTGCCTATGCAATGCGAGGATCCATATTCACCGCATCAGTAGCCATGATTGTGAGGCGGTGCGGCATCGGTAAAAGCGGATCCACTTGCTCCGGCGTGAATCTTTACCGGGTTATCCCTATCGAGTCCTTGCCGCCCTTTGCTTGCGTGTGTTTTGCCGTTAGCCGCCCGGTTTCTGATAGGGTGAATCCTTGCAGTAGTCGGTGGTGTCGGTAAGCCATTTCAGCGAGCTTTCCCCATAGGTCGGTATGTCGCCATACACAACGGGATCATGGTTCAAGCCCCTTTCACCTAGTGTAAGAGGTCTATAACGGTCGTGGGGTTCATCTATGGCTGCAAGGCTTTTGTTTGAACAGACGCACGAGTCGTTCATGCTGCCGTTCCTGAATTTGTAAACGATGCCGCCGTTCAATCCGTTGCTGTTCGGACTGTTGCAGCGGTCGTCCCCCCGAATGAACGCCCGCGCGCTGGCCCGATTCCGGTCAATCGTGAAACCCGCGACACTCATCAGGCGAATTGTGATCACTGAGCTTGTGCTGCCATCTGTATTTCCATCCGGCCTTGGATCGATCCGATCATCCGCCACGCACAGGTTCGGCAAGAGAACGGAGGTCCCCGCCGCGGCCGTGTTCGCCGTGATCACGCTTGACGGAATATTACTAAGGGTTTCGCCGTCGCCCAAGAAGACCTCAACGCCGTGGTTGCGGAAATAGTTGTAGCCGGACTCCGTGGAGACGTGATAGCGAACCTGAGTGCCCGTTGGTATGGTCGCGGTTGATGTCAGGGTGATGCCGGCTGTCAGGCAGCCGGGTTCCTCCCTTACCACGACACTGCCCTCCACCATGAGGCCAACCGTATTCACCTGCGCCACTGCCGGAACGGCAATCACTGCAAGCAGTAAAAAGGCAGCTAATCTAGCGGGGGGGGGGGGTGAATATGGTCGGTTGCTTCATGGCTTTTTCCACCGTTGATTGACTGCCCTGATTATACACGGCTTCGCATGCCCGGCACTGGCTATACGATCAATCCGGACATGCGGTCGGTTCTTATCAATGTTTACGATGAAACCGCCGAGGAGTGCAGCAATACGGGACACATCACGGCATCGGGCGGCTGACGCACATCACACACAACAGGGCGGCTTCGGCCGTCCTGTTTATTTCCATTTCTTGCCAAACAAAACGATCCCTTGCGTGTTGGCTTCCCTAATTCCCCGATAACGAAAACGGTGGCGAGGCTGGTGCGGACCGGCAGGCGGCAGGCTGGCCTTCGCCTCGAGCCGGAGAACACGCCGAAAACGCAAGGGCTCCGAAGCGGAAAACCGTGGGCGGGCGAGTCATCGAAGCTTCATATTGGTAACTTAACGGTCATTTTCTTGTAACAGGAAATTTATCCGCCAGCGGTGAAATGCGCGCATCCGCAACGGAGGACGATGCGCGTTCCATGACGATTAGAAAGCATCTGTGGGTGGCCGCCGCGGCGCTGCTGGCCGCGCCGCCCGCGCTGGCCCAGGAGCAAGCCGCCGCCACCGAAGGCAGCTTGAGCGGCAGCGTGGTTTCCGCTTCTTCGGGCGCGCCCATCGAAGACGCCATGCTGACATTTTCCGGCGGGCGCTGGCCGCGCTACGCGGTCAGCGACGAAGCGGGCGGTTTCCTCGTGGCGCTTCCCGCCGGAACCTACGCCCTGTCCGTTTCGCATTCCGGCTATGCGTCGCCCGCCGACCGCGAGATCACCATTCAAGCGGGCATCGAGCTGAGCCTCACCATCAGCTTGAGCCGCCAGGCCGCGGCGGCGCAGCAGGGCATGGAGGAGATCGTGGTGCTGGGCGCCTACCGGCCCACCGCGCTGGCCCGCAGCCGCGACTCGGAATCGGTGGTGGATGTGCTGTCGTCGGAGGATTTCGCCATCACCGGCGATTCCAGCGCGGTCGATGCCTTGGCCCGGGTGCCCGGCCTCACCGTGGTGGACAGCAAGTACGTGTACGTGCGCGGCTTGGGCGAGCGCTACTCGAACACGGCGTTCAACGGCTCGCCGCTGCCCAGCCCGGACCCCACCCGGCGCGTGATACCGATGGACATGTTCCCCGTCGGCGCCCTGGAGAATATCGATATCCAGAAGACCTATTCGCCGCGCCTGCCCGGCGATTTCTCCGGCGGCCTGGTGGCCATGGCGACCCGCGCGGCGCCGGCGGAGCCCGTGCTTGAACTCAGCGTGGGGATCGGCGGCAATTCCCAAGCCACCGGCGAAAGCGGCCTGCAATTCGGCGGCGGCGGGCGCGACTGGCTGGGAATGGACGACGGAATCCGCGACCTGCCCGCAGCGCTCAACCGCATTACCGGGAACGGCGCAACGTCGCTCAACCTAGTGGGCGACGAGGAGCGCGCCATGGCCGGTCGCTCGCTCAACCGCGAGTACGACACCGAGCTTAAGGAGATTCGCCCCGATGCTAGCATTTCCGGCCGCTGGGGCGGCGGCACGCAGATCAACGGCGGCGATTTGGGCTTCCTGGTTTCGGCGCGCTACTCCAACGGCTGGACCTACCGCGACGAGGAGCGCCGCACCTTCGGCCTCTCCGGCGCGGGCGGCAACTTGTCGGTTTTGGACGAAGGCGCCCAGAGCCGCACCCGGAACGTGATCGACCTGTCGCTGCTGGGCAACGTGGAATGGGACGTGAATGCCGGCGCCTTTCTCCGCAGCACCACTTTCGTCACGCGCCGCACCGACCGGACCTTCCTGAGGGAGTTCAATTTCTTTTCCGAGAACGATATCCATGTGGCCGACACCACGCTGGAATTCGTCGAGCGCCAGCTGCTGAGCCAGCAATTCGCCGGCGAGCATTTCATCGATGCGTGGAACGCCTTGGCGATCGACTGGTCGCTCACTTGGTCGGCGGCCTCCCGCGAAGAGCCGGACACCCGGTTCCACCGCTTCGAGCGCTTCAACGAGGCCGAGAACCTCTACGCCTTTTCCGATACCGGGCAGTCCAACGAGCGCAGCTGGGAGGAGCTGGAAGACGAGGCGATGAACTACGCGCTGAATTTCTCCGTGCCGATCGAATTCGGCGCGGAGTCCGATGGCGAAATCGCCGCGGGATGGTCCTATCTCGATAAGGAGCGCGATTCCTATTTCCGCCGCTTCCGCTTCCTCACCGACTTTTCACGCAACAACCTGCGCGCCCAGCTGGGCCAGACGCCTGATCTGATCTTCGCCGACGAGCGGATCGCCGAAGACCTCTGGGAATTGCAGGAAACCACGCAGCCCACGGACAACTACACGGCCGGCCATCGCTTGGCGGCGGCCTACCTGATGGCGGACCTCAACCTCGGCATGAGCTGGCGGTGGATGCTCGGCGCGCGCTACGAGGATTCCATCCAGGACGCGGCCACCTTCGAGCTGATCGATCCCGACCGCCGGAACGTGCGCGAACTGGATGAAAGCTCTCTGCTGCCGGCCATGACCATCACTTGGCTGCCGGGCGGCGGGGAAACCCAGCAGCTGCGCTTCGGCTACAGCCGCACGCTCAACCGCCCGGACCTCAAGGAGCTGTCCGAAGCGCCGTACATCGACCCCGAGGAACGCTACACGGTGGTGGGCAATCCGGATTTGCAGGTGGCTTCGATCGACAACCTCGACCTGCGCTGGGAGTACTACTTCGATAACGTCAACACGATCCAAGTGGCTTTATTCCACAAGAAATTCGAGGATCCTATCGAGCGCGTGATCCGTTTGGGCGCCGGCGGAATCCGCACTTTCGCCAATGCCGAGTCGGCTGAGCTGCAAGGCGTTGAGGTTCAGCTGCGCGCCGAACTGGGCCTGGTCGCGGACGCGCTCAGGGATTTCGAGTTCAGGGTGAACGCCTCGCTGGTGGATTCCATGGTGGATATCGGCCAGGCCGGCGCGCAGCAAACCAGCGCCGAGCGCGAGCTGGAAGGCCAGTCGCCCTGGGTTGCGAATGTGCAGTTCAGCTACGACAACCCGGATTTGGACCTGCAAGCGGCGCTGCTGTTCAACATGGCCGGCGAACGGATCGTGGATGTGGGCACCCAGGGGCTGCCGGATTCCTACGAGCAGCCGGTGGCGCGGCTGGACTTCAACTATCGGCAGGCGGTGGATTTTTTCGGTTTTCCCATGCGCCTGCAACTGAAGGTCCGCAATCTGCTGGACGACGATTTCGAGGTGCTGCGCGGCAACCAGGTCGAAAGGCTCTTCACCCGAGGGCGCTCCGTTAGCTTCTCCGTCGATATCCAGTTTTAACCGCCCATGTTCCGCCCGCTTTCCTTACCAGAGGGGTTTGCCTCCATGCCTTTTAGATTTGCCCGTTGTTTTGCCGCGATCTTTTTCGCCGCCCTGCTTGCGACTGCCTGCGGCGGCGGCGGTTCGGGCGAGGATATCGTCATCACGACGGCCCCGCCCGCAGCGCCTGCGGTCAATGCGGATCCGCCGACGCGGCGCACCGATCCGTTCCCGGTATCCGAGGCCTTCGCCGGCAACGGCAACCGCGTGGGCCTGGACCCTATGCTGAACGATAACGGAACGCCCAGCGGCTCCTCTCCGGACCTCCAAGACGCCGAATGGGCCTTCACCTCCAGTTCGCCGGATCTGCAGGGCGATGCCTACGCCATCTCCTTGGGCGGCCCATTCGAGGATGTGGACTATGTGGGCGCCTTCCCGCAGGACCGCTCCGAGCTGTGGACCGAGGGCTGGACCGTGGGGGTGCATGGCAACCACACCGTTTGGCAACCCAAGGGCGATCCCCGCTCGGACAATAGTTGCCCAACGGGAACCACTTTCGTGGAAGCACAGGCGCTCCCCGAATCCGTGGGCGGAGGGTCGATGGACCTGTGCCAGCTTGCCCGCCGCTACGATACCGACGGCCAAACCATTACGCTGACGGGCGACAATATCTATCGCTTGGCCGTCGGCTTTCCCGGCACCTATATCGGCAACGGCGAGGCGGCGGACGGCAACAGCGGCAACGACGTGTCGGTGACGCTGGCGATCGAGTCCGGCACGCTGATCCTGGGTTCCCGCCAGGAGGCTCTGATCATTACCCGAGGCTCGCGCATCGAGGCCTCGGGCACCGCCGAGGATCCCATCGTGATGACCTCCAAGGAGCAGTTCGACGACTGGGTCGGCGGGCGGGCGCGGGCGGACGGGCGCGGCGAATGGGCCGGGCTGGCCCTGATGGGCTATGGCCGCTCCAATGAATGCGGCGACCCCTGCGATGTGAACGCCGAAGGCAATATCGGCGCCTACGGGGGCGCCGATGATTCCGACGGCAGCGGATTCCTCCGCTACTTGGTGATCCGCCACGCCGGCAACGATATCGACGGCAACGGCAACGAATTGAACGGGCTGACGCTGTTCGCCACCGGCTCGGCCACCGAGTCCTCCTACGTGCAGGTTCATTACGGCTTCGATGACGGCGTGGAGCATTTCGGCGCCACCGACCACATGGACCATATCGTGATCACGGGGGCGCGCGACGATTCCTTCGACTGGGGCCAGGGCTACCGCGGCACGGCCCAGTTCGTGCTCATCATCCAGGCGCGGGATGACGGCGACCGCGGCATCGAAGCCGATAATGACGGCGATAACCCGCTGGCGCTGCCGGTGTCGCTTCCCACCTTGGCGAACTTCACCATCCTAGGGGCGGCCGACAGCGCCGAGACCAGTTCCGACGGCATTCTGCTGCGGCGCGGAACCGGAGCCCGGATCTATAATTTCCTCGTGGCCGATTTCCAGGATGCCTGCCTAGACGTGGACGGCAGCGCCGCCGAGGCCCTGTTCGGAACCAACCTCACCATCGAGAACTCGCTGTTTTACTGCCCCGCCAAGGAGGTCTATGAGAGCGGCGACGACGATGTGTCCGGCACGGCCATCGCCAACTGGGTGGACAGCGATCCGGACAACCGGGTCGCGAACCCCAACCTGCGCGCCGACTACCGGCCCAACCCGCCGGATGCCGACGTGGCCAGCGCCAATTTCGTGGCCACCGACTACGTAGGCGCTTTCGCGCAGGATACGGACGATAACTGGACCGAAGGCTGGACGGTGTCCCTCAACGGCAACCACACCGTATGGCAATCGGCGGTCGCCAACCCCAGCGCCGACGGCAGCTGCCCCGCGGGCACCACCGCCGATGGCAGCCTGAGCCTGCCCGCGAGCGCCGGCGGCGGCCAGATGGATCTATGCCGCATGCAGCGCCGCTACGATACCGACGGCGCCACCGTAACGCTCACCAACGATAATATCTACGCGCCGGCTTCGGGCTTTCCCGGCACCTATATCGGCAATGGCGACGCGGCCGACGGCAACGTCGGCAACGACGTGTCGGTGGAACTCAAGATCGAGGAGGGAACCCTGATTCTGGGTTCGTCCGGCGAGGCTTTGATTATTACCCGCGGCTCGCGGATCGAGGCCGACGGCACCGCCGCGAACCCCATCGTTATGACTTCGCGGCGCCAGTTCGACGACTGGGCGGCGGGCGGCGACGGCACCGCCGGCCGCGGCGAATGGGCCGGACTGGCGCTGATGGGCTACGCCCGCTCCAACGAGTGCGGCAATCCCTGCGATGTAGCGGCCGAGGGCAATATCGGCGCCTACGGCGGCAACGACGATTTCGCCGACAGCGGCTATCTCCGCTACCTGGTGATCCGCCACGCCGGCAACGATATCGCCGGCAACGGCAACGAGCTGAACGGGCTGACCCTATTCGCCACCGGCTCCGCCACCCGCATTTCGTTCGTGCAGGTGCATAAGGGCCTGGACGACGGCGTGGAGCATTTCGGCGCCACCGATTTCATGGACCATATCGTGATTACCGACGCGGCCGACGACTCCTTCGACTGGGGCCAGGGCTACCGGGGCGGCGCCCAGTTCGTGGTGATCCGCCAGGCGGCCGACGACGCCGACCGCGGCATCGAGGCCGATAACGACGGCGACGCGCCCAATGCCGAGCCGATTTCCGGCCCCACGCTGGCCAATTTCACGATGATCGGCACCGAGGAAGGCGGCGGCGCCACCATCGGCGTGCTGCTGAGGCGCGGCACCGGCGCCTTCATCTGGAACAGCGTCATTGCCGGATACAACCGCTGCGTGGATTTCGACAACGAGGCCACTTTCGGGCGCTACAACACCGGCGCGATCGCGTTCCGCAACAACGTGGTGTCCTGCGCCACCAACTTCGATGAGGAATAGGTCTCGGGATGAGTCTTTACTTGGTGCTATGGCCCGCGCTGCTTTCCCCAGCCGAGCCCCATGGATGGGTTCATGCGTCTCCTGCGAAGGAGGGTCGGCCAAGAAACGCGGGCGATGGCACAGCGCCCCTAAGCGAGGTGGCATAATTGGAAGGCGTTATGGCGCACGATATCTTGGTAGTTGAAGACGAGAACGCCATACGCGGCATGCTGGCGTTTAATCTCCGCCGCGCGGATTTCGAGGTCCGCGAGGCGGCGGACTCGCAGGCCGCCCGCAAGGCGATTGGCCAGCGGCTTCCGGACTTGGCGATCATCGACTGGATGCTGCCCGACGGCAGCGGGCTGGATCTGACGCGCTGGATCAAGCGCACGCCGGAAACGCGCGATGTGGCCATCATCATGGTGACGGCCCGTTCCCAGGAACAGGACAAGATTGCCGGCCTGAGCAGCGGTGCCGACGATTACGTCACCAAGCCTTTTTCCAGCCGCGAGTTGCTGGCGCGGATCACCGCGGTGCTGCGGCGCTCCCAGCGCGGCGGCGAGGAGGTGATTACCCGCGGCTGCCTCACGCTTAACCCGCAAAGCCATCGGGTGACTTCCGACCACGGCGCGCTCGCGCTGGGCCCCACCGAGTTCCGGCTTCTGCGCCTGTTCATGGAGCGTCCCGAGCGGGTGTTCAGCCGCGCCCAACTGCTGGACCGCGTATGGGGGCCAGCGGTATTCGTTGAAGAACGCACTGTGGACGTGCATATTCGCCGGCTTCGCCAGGCCATGGAGCCGCATGGAGCGGCCGGCTATATCCAAACGGTGCGGGGCGCGGGCTACCGTTTCTCATTAAACTAGCGCCGCCATGCGATGCTTTGCGGGAGCAGCGGCGCGCAGCAACGCCGATCTTGAATTTTGGATACTCTGGTTCGCAAACTGGTTCTGCGCATCACCCTGCGTGCCTGTGCCGCCGCGGCAGCGCTGGCTGCCGCTGGCTGGCTGCTGGCCGGAATGCCGGTTGCGGGCGCTCTGGCGGGCGTGGTGCTGGTTCTGGCATGGGAGTTGTCGGTCCAGTTGCGCGCCGCCGGCGAGCTATCGCAATTGTTCGATGCCGATGCCTGGTCCGGCGGCGCATTCTCCTTTGCCGAACTGCCGCAGCAACTCAGCGATCTGGAGAGCCGCACCGAGGAGGCGGAACAGCGGCTCAAGCAGGTGCTCAAGGCCCTGCGCAGCACAGCCCGGTCGTTCCCCGATGCGGCTCTGGTTCTCAACGATCAGGGCGAAGTGGTGGTGAGCAACCGGCAGGCCCGCCGGATGCTGGGGGTGCGCAAGCGGCTGGACAAGGGCCGCCCCGCGCTCAAACTGATCCGCGATCCCGAGTTCGCGAGCTGGCTTCAGCGCGGCGGCAAGGAACTGGTTCGCTTCAAATCGCCCGAGCAGCCCGACGCCTGGCTGGAGGCGCAGCGGGTGCCGTATGCGGAAAAGCAATTCCTGCTGCTGGTGCGCGATATCACAACCGCCGTGCTTGCCGACAAGACCCGCTCCGATTTCGTGGCCAACGCCTCGCATGAGCTACAGACACCGCTTACGGTGCTGACCGGCTACCTCGAGTCGATGAGCGAAGACGAGGATTTTCCTAAACGATGGGGCGATCCGGTCCAGCACATGGCGTCGCAGTGCGACCGCATGACCCGGCTGGTGCGCGATCTCCTCGAGCTGTCGCGGCTGGAAACATCCGATACGCCGCCCGGCTTCGCGCCTTTGAGCATGATGGATGTGCTCGGGGATGCAGTGCAGGTGGGCACGGCGCGCTGCGCCGGCCAGGTGGATATCTTCGCGGAAGTCGAGAGCGACCGGCCCCTGCTCGGCGAGGAATTTGAAATCCGCTCGGTCGCGACCAACTTGGCGATCAATGCGGTGGCCTTTACGCCGCCCGGCGGGAAGGTTGTATTGCGCTGGGAAACCAGCCGGGACGGGGGGCGCATCTCCTCAACCGACACCGGCATCGGAATCCGGCGCGAGCACCTGCCGCGCCTCACCGAGCGGTTCTACCGGGTGCGCGGCGAGGGCAGTCCCGTGGTGCCTGGCACCGGCCTAGGGCTGGCCATAGTCAAGCATGTGCTGAACCGCCACGGGGGCCGTCTCGAGATCGAAAGCGCGCCCGGCTCGGGCAGCACCTTCACCTGCCATTTCCCGCCCCATCGCGTCGGCGACGCACCCTGACCGCGCCATCGCCAGCGCCAGCGTGAGCCTTTCCTCCGCCCCTTTCCCGCAGGAGTGTCGGCGGCAGGACAGCCGCCGCCAAGCCCCATGGACGGGTTCATGCGTCTCCTGCGGGAAAGGGGCGGAGGAAAGGCGGAGGAAGCACATCCTGCATCAAGCGGAAAGAGGACAAGCTGGGCGCGCTAGCAAGAAAAAGCGCGGCCAAGCCGGCAGCGGAAGCTGCGATCGTGTAAAATCCGCGCCTTCCGGCCTCGAACAGGCCCATCTGATTGAATAACGAGCATGCGCACCGTTTCCGCAAAACCCGGGCAGGTCAAGCAGGACTGGTTCCTGGTGGATGCCGCAGGCTGCACGCTGGGCCGGCTGGCCAGTGAACTGGCCGTTCGCCTGCGCGGCAAACACAAGCCTGAGTACACCCCGCATGTGGATACCGGCGATTTCATCGTGGTCATCAACGCCTCCAGGGTGCGCGTGACCGGCGATAAGCTGAACCAGAAGATCTACCACCGCCATACCGGCTATATCGGCAACCTGAAATCCGTTCCGCTGAAGAAGATCATGCGGGACGCGCCCGAGCGGGCCATTCATTCCGCCGTGCGGGGGATGCTGCCCAAAAACCGCTTGGGCCGCGCCATGCTCAAAAAGCTCAAGGTTTATCCGGGGGCCGAGCATAAGCACGGCGCCCAGCAGCCCATGCCCTTGGAGATCAGCGCATGAGCGAGAACGTTTACTACGGCACCGGAAGGCGCAAAACCTCTGCGGCGCGGGTGTATATGCGGCCCGGCACCGGCCAAGTGACCGTCAACAAGCGCCCGCTGGACGAATTTTTCGGACGCAAGACGGCCCGCATGATTGTTCATCAGCCGCTGAAGGTGGCGGGCATGGAAGGCCGAATGGACGTGACCGTGAACGTTCGCGGCGGCGGCACCACCGGCCAGGCCGGCGCGATACGCCATGGCCTCACCCGCGCCCTGCTCGCATACGACGAGCAATTGCGCCCCAAGCTGCGCTCAGCCGGCTACGTGACCCGCGACGCGCGCAAGGTGGAGCGCAAGAAAGTGGGCCTGAGAAAGGCCCGCCGCGCCACTCAATACTCCAAGCGCTGACCGCGCTTCGCGGCGGCGGCGGGTTGCCGCCAACCGGCTGTCGGTCGGCGGATGGGGGATCGTCTAATGGCAAGACATCGGACTCTGACTCCGAGAATCCAGGTTCGAATCCTGGTCCCCCAGCCAAGCCGACTAAAGGTAGCGGGCGGTGGTGGTCATCACTTTCGATGCGAAACGCATGGCGGCCCGGGCGGGCTCGGGCAGGGGTTCGCCGCCGGCCTCCTCGGCATTGCGGCCGTGGCGGATTTCGTCCTCGCGCATGCGCTCGAGGATCTTGCGGCTGCGGAGGTCCGATGGCGGCAACTCCTGAAGATGGCTATCGAGATGCTGTTCCACCTGCGCCTCGGTTTCGGCCAGGAAACCCAGGCTTGAGCGGTCGCCGAACAGGCCGGCCAGGGCGCCGATGCCGAAGGAGCCGGCATACCACAGCGGCGTGAGCCAGCTGCGCCGCCCGTTGAGTTCGTCGATCCGGTCCTCGCACCATTTAAGGTGGCGGCCTTCCTCCTCGGCGGCGCTTAGCAAGTTGCGCCTGATGGCCGCGTCCCGGGCCACCAGCGCCTGGCCTCGGTACAGGGCCTGCGCCGATATTTCACCGGCGTGGTTGACGCGCATCAAGCCGGCACTGAATTCGCGCTCCTGATCGGACGTGACGGAATCCTCGGCATCCCCGGCGGGATTATCGGCGGCGGGCGCAGGCTCGCCGGCGCATACGCGCAGCGCATGGCCCAGTTCCGCGAGAACCTGATCGCCGATGGAGCGCTCGTTTTCGGGCATGGACGAATTTTGGCCGACCTTGCCCTTGGTCCGCAACAGGCTGCAAGGGGGTTGCCGCGGAATCGTTCCGCAGCCGGCACGAGGGTTTTGGCCTGTAGCGCGCTGCGGCGGCGCAGGGGCAGCAGCCGCCTGTTCGGGATATGATCCGCACTGGCGGAAAACGGCAATCCGATTCGCAAACCCATTCGAAAAGTGGGTGCCGATAACGAGTGCCGGCGGGAGCGGCCAAGGGAGGCGGAATGAATTCAAAGCTGCTTGATTTGCGTATCCAGGGCGAGCGCCTATGGGATGCCTTGATGGCCATGGCCGAGATCGGCGCAACCCCCAAAGGCGGTTGCAACCGCCAAGCCATGACCGACGAGGACAAGGCAGGCCGCGATCTTTTCACGCGCTGGTGCGAACAGGCAGGCGCGACGGTGGCTGTGGATGCCATCGGCAACCTGTTTGCCCGCCGCGAAGGCAGGTTGCCGGAGGCCCCGCCGGTCATGATCGGCAGCCATCTGGACACGCAAATCACCGGCGGCAAGTTCGATGGGGTGTACGGGGTTTTGTCGGGCGTCGAAATCCTGAGGCGCTTGGACGAGGCCGGCGTGGAAACCAGCCATCCGATCGAAGTGGCGGTATGGACCAACGAGGAGGGGGTGCGCTTCGCCCCGGCCATGATGGGTTCCGGGGTCTGGTCGGGGGCGCTGGATTTGAACCGGATGTACCAGGCCACGGACAGCGCAGGCATTTCGCTTGAAAGCGAGCTGCGCCGGCTCGGCTGCAAGGGGCAAGCGCCCGCCGAGGCCAGGCCGCTGAAGGCCGCGTTCGAGGCGCATATCGAGCAAGGCCCTATTCTTGAAGCCAAGGGCTGTCAAATCGGCGTGGTCACCGGCGCCCAAGGAGTCCGCTGGTACGATCTGGATCTCACGGGCGAACCCTGCCACGCCGGCCCCACGCCCATGGAAATGCGCCGGGATCCGGTGGCCGGGCTGCTGCCGCTGCTCGGCCATTGCTACGACCTGGCCGCCCGGCATGCGCCTTGGGGCCGGGCCACCATCGGCGATATCGGCGCGCAACCCGGGTCGCGAAACACGGTGGCCGAAAAGGCGCATGCCAAAATCGATATGCGCCATCCCGAAACGGCCGTGCTCGATCAAATGGAGCAATCGCTCCGGGCCAGCGTGGCGGAGGCCTGCGAATCCGGCAAGCTGCAAGGCTCGCTTGGGGAAGTGTTCCGCATGCCGGTCACGGAATTCGCGCCCGAATGCGTGCAAGCGGTGCGGCAGGCCGCCAAGCGCCTCAACTACCGGCACATGGATATCGTGAGCGGCGCCGGGCACGACAGCGTTAATCTCGCTGCGGTGGCCCCTGCGGGAATGATCTTTGTGCCGTGCGAGAACGGGATTTCCCACAACGAGGAGGAGAGCGCCAAGCCCGAGGACCTGGAAGCGGGCGCCAACGTCCTGCTGCAAGCCGTGCTGAGCATGGCCTGCTAGCGCCCTGCCCGCCGCCGCTAGAATATCACGATGAATCTTCCATTCAATTACCTCACCGGCAATGTCGCGCTGAACTTGCCGGACATCAGATTCGGGCAGCCCCCCGCCGATTGGCATTGTTTTGGTAACGGCCTATTACGTGAGCGGGTGCAAAGCGGCAGTATGATGGCGGCGCGAGCGGCTCCCCTTTGGGGGCGGGTCGGGATCGATGATGTGCGCGAAGCGCTTTTGGCCCTCGGACAAACCGCTGGTAATGCCGCGTCGCCGATATGGGGTGCGTGCCACCCAAGGGCAGTCGCCGACATGGTGTTGAGTGGATTGGGGCGGTGTTGTTTGCACCGTCGCGTACCGGTGGATGACGTGCATTCTTGGTTGTGGGTTGACCAGCAATATGAAATGCTCGATCAACTCGTTATGATCGCAACCGAGCGCGTTAGCGAGGCAGATCGACAAGCGCTACTTGACTGGATCGGGAGCGTTGCGATGAGATGAAATGAAAGGCTCTTTCCCGAGAATTTCTTTCACGGCGGAGCAACAGGCTCTTATATCCGACCTCGAACTACTAGCCCGCGCGCATACTGGCGCAAACGGGCTTCTTCTGAAAGGCGGCACCGCCCTCTTGTTGGGATGGGGGTTGCCACGACCGTCGAGCGATTTGGATTTTTGCTGTGCGGGAGGCTTCGCCGGAGGGAAGGCGAAACTGCTGGAAGGCTGCGCGAATACGCTTATGATGATGGGTCGAAACAATGTTGAATTTGACATTAAGCAGAAGGGGAGAGGGAAGGGGCGGCTCGCCTATAGCGACGGCTCGTACGATTTTCGCGTGGCGGTCGATCTACAGTTGAACGACGAGACCGCTAACCCGGTAGGGGCTAAGCCCCGTAGGGGGGTGTTGATGCCGCCGCTTCACCAATTAGCCGAATCGAAGCTGCAGACCCTCATTGGGGAGAACCCGCGCATGAAGGCGCGCGACCTCTATGATGCCGCGTGGTTGTTATCGACGCACCCGAATGCTATTTCGGGCGGAACAAAGCGAAAGATGCGACAAGCCCTGCCGCGCTTTATCGAGGAGTTAGACGTATGGGCCGAAGAGTTCGAGTGTGATTTTGTAATGAGCAACCATGACCCTGCTACGTTCATCGACATCATTGATTCGTGTGTGCAGTTGAGGAGGGGCGGTTGGAGCGGTTGAGCTAGTAGATGCCCGCCGCCGCCCGCTGCCTTTAGAATCGGCCCATGAAACGCGCCCGCATCGCGCCGTCCATCCTTTCCGCCGATTTCGCCCGCTTGGGCCGGGAGGTCGAGGCCGTGCTTGAAGCGGGCGCCGACGTTATCCATTTCGATGTGATGGATCACCACTACGTGCCCAACCTAACGGTGGGGCCGCTGGTTTGCCGGGCCTTGCGCTAGAATTTTCCAAGGAAGAATCTTGGCTCGGGAGAGAAGATGATTTTACTCGTCAGGTATTTTTGCCTGTTACAGGCTTTTGTCTTTGCTTGCGCCGTACATGCCGCTGTTAGTAAGGAGATAAATCCGGACAGGCAGGCACTGGAAGCTATCTATATCGCCAGCGGAGGCGAGCAATGGAACGGAGCAGCGGGTTGGATGACCGATCGCCCTTTGCATGAATGGCATGGAATCATGGTGCGTCAAGGGCGTGTGGTTGGCATTGACTTGGCTGATAACGGTCTGGTTGGCGGAATTCCGGAAGCAATCAGCTTGTTGACGGCGCTGGAATCTCTGGACCTCAGATGGAATGCTTTAGTTGGAAGTATTCCATCAGCGCTTAGCAGTTTGGGGAATCTCGAGAGTGTCTTGTTGTCCGGCAACCGGCTGTCGGGAGAGATTCCTTGGCAACTGGGCACGTTATCCAATCTTCAGGGCTGGATCTTTCGAACAACGATTTAACGGGCGGAATTCCTAGCGAATTAGGAAACCTTGCGAATCTTAGGGCGCTCGGATTGCACAACAACAGCCTCAGCGGGCCGATCCCGTGGCAGCTTGGTGGAGCTTCTAGGCTGCAACGGTTAATACTAAGCCGGAACAGCCTTACAGGCTGGGTGCCTCCTGAAATAAGAGGGCTGCGGGAGTTGACCCATCTGAATCTTTCAATGAACGAAATGAGCGGTCCGGTTACTCAACTGGCCCAAGAGGCGGGCGTGTTCGAATTGCTGGACCTTAGGGGAAGTGGATTGACGGCACCCGCTCTTCAGGAGATTACAGAATTGAAAGCCGTCACTCGCCGCAACTTTAATAAACGAAATCGCGGGCGATCAACGCAAGAGCGAGCGGGCAATGAAATTAATGGTACGGAACTTTTCGGAGTGACTACGGCTCTGATTGAAGATCCTTACGCACGTGAGTTCATTACTCGCGTGATGCGGACAATTCGAGTGCAGGATGGCTTCCTGAAGGTTGATGGAGCTGATTTGCCAGCGGGGATTGGTGTGGATCAAGTAGAGCGGGCAGCAGCGAATCTTAATGCGAGATTAGGCGTAGCCGGGGAACGGATAGAGTCTTTGGATGATCTCGAACGTGCGCTCGAGATCTATGCGAACGGGCAAATAATTGTTCCTTCACAGGTATCGACCATCCCTTCCCGCGTTCGCGTTGTGCAAAATGGAGGGAACGGAAATGTTGTCTTTGCCATGAAGCCTAAAGCACAAGGAACATCTTGGCGATCTCGAATTGCCGAATCAGCGACAGTTCCAAGAATAGTTGTTCAGTGCGATAAATTGCAACCGCAACGCCCCCATAAATCCAAGGAAGAATCGGGATACATCAAAGCCAAGTTTGACGGCGACTGCGCTAATCTTGGCACAGTCCCGTTTCAGGTGATTACGGGTACCGTGAAATTGGAGTTATGGCGGTTACAAGATTTCTGGTTCTTTTGGCATCCTGTGGAGGTTGAGTCCGCTACGCATGAACGCAGGAACCCTCCTCAGCCGCTAAGGTGGAATCCCAACACGGCATCCGTTAAAGCGAAATGCCTAAACGGCTTTTATTTTACAAAAGCGACAATATCTTTGGCCGGCAGCTTGAGCGGAACGATTCCTTGGTATTTCCCCCCGAACTTGTTTCTGCCATCTTATTCTATGGGGACTGGACACGCGCACTGGATTAACTGCTCGTGAGGATGCCGTCTTGATGGATGTTCGGCCCGCAGCTGTCCTTGACCGCGCCCCGAAGGGTTCGATCCCGACGGACCTCAAGGCGGCTGGAGATATCAGTCAGAGCAGATGGCTGGTTGATGGGCTGGAGGATTCGTGTACTGTTTCCAGCATCGTCCCGCGGGGCTTTGAATGCTATGCCAGAGTGCTGCACCCCGCATGGCGGTACGCTCTGGAGAATTGCCACGTAGTCAAAATGCCGGTTGCTTGGAATGAGGTGGCATCAAGAAGAGGGCGGGTCGCCAATAGGTTGATGCAGTGGCCGCAAGTGTCCGGGCTGCCGAAGATGGACGAGCATGTGAGTTATCAATTAGCTCGCGGAGGCTGCGTTATCTTGGACTGGCCGGATGAGGGGACGATTCCGCTAACGGTAGGCAAAGCGCTTAAGGAGGTTCTGCTCTGTAACGCGGAGGATACGGATTCTTGCTGGTTCGGACTCTGGGTTGGATACGGGCCTGGGCAGGAGCTTGGTCTTGGAGAACCAAAAGCGATAGGCAATCGACACAGGCAATGGTATCTGTTCCGCGGTTGCTTGGGTAACATCGAGTATTCTTTTTCAGGCACGGACCGCCATCAATCGGCAAACTTGGTTTGGGCGCAGGACCGTAGTTGGTGTCTGGGGGTGGATATCAATCTTCATTCGACTTACATAGGCGGGAGCGAGTCCCTAGTCTCGAATGTGCTGAAGAATAGCGAACTTGAAGCATACACGGCGCACCCGGGAGACAATGTCGGTTTTGATGCGGACCGGGCCAACCCTCCTGAACCGGACTGCGACGGCCTTGTTATTATCCGGTATTCATAGGGACTATTTTTCTCCGGTGGCCGGTAGTGCTGCCAAGCCTATAGGAGCCATAGCGCCGCACCCCTGCCGGAATGAGCGCGCTCCGCCATGCGGCCCGCATCGAAAGTGATGGCCGCCGCCGCCCGCTGCCTTTAGAATCGGCCCATGAAACGCGCCCGCATCGCGCCGTCCATCCTTTCCGCCGATTTCGCCCGCTTGGGCCGGGAGGTCGAGGCCGTGCTTGAAGCGGGCGCCGACGTTATCCATTTCGATGTGATGGATCACCACTACGTGCCCAACCTAACGGTGGGGCCGCTGGTTTGCCGGGCTTTGCGCGATTACGGAATCGAGGCGCCTATCGACGTGCATCTGATGGTGAGCCCCGTGGACGAGCTGGCCTGCGCCTTTGCAAAGGCCGGCGCGAGCATCGTCAGCTTCCATCCCGAAGCCAGCGGCCATGTCGATCGCACCATCGCCCTGATCCGCGAGCAGGGCTGCCGGCCGGGCCTGGCGTTCAACCCCGCCACGCCGCTGCATTGGCTCGACCACACCCTGCATGCGCTGGACTTGGTGCTCGTGATGTCCGTGAACCCCGGATTCGGCGGCCAGCGGTTCATTCCGCAAAGTCTGGACAAGATCGCCGAGGCCAGAAAGCGCATCACCGCCTCCGGCCGCGACGTGTGGCTGGAGGTGGACGGCGGCGTGAAGGCCGCCAATATCGCCGAAATCGCCGCCTCCGGCGCCGATACCTTCGTGGCCGGCTCGGCCATCTTCGGCGCGCCCGACTACGCCGCCGCCATCAACGAAATGCGCGCCGCCCTGGAGGAATAGCCCGCCGCTATGGGCGGCTTAATGATTGGGGATTCATGCGGCTGGCTTCAGCCTTTGCTCGTGGTTGGCAGGTGACAGATAGCCGACCGAGGAATGGCGGTTGCAGTCTGGCAGACTGCTGAAAAGCTGTTCTGGATACGTTGAGGGCGCAAAGCAAATCGGTGTTCCAGCATTGCGTAATATAATGCACAAGCAACACAGCTGAAGCCTGAAGAAGCAGTCATGACTCCTGTCATCACCGCCCTCGTCGCCCAATGGCCCGTCCTGCTGGCTATCGCTATCCTTTACATTCTGCATCGTCAGGATACCAAGCTGATTGAGCAAAAAATCGACAGCATCAACACTCGTTTTGACGACATCAACAAACGCTTTGATGATCTGAAAGAGAGCATCAACACCCGCTTTAATGACATCAACAAACGCTTGGATGATCAGAACCAAGCTCTCAACACGCTGAGCCAAAAGGTGGATGCCCTGTCAGGCCGGGTGCATCGGATTGAAGGGCATCTCAGCCTGCCCCGTACTGGCACCGAAGGATAATTCCAAGCTACTATCGGGTAGCTTAATTTGTTTTCAGTTTTTTGTTAGGGATTGCATTGCCGCCATGAGCGAAGCCATCGCATTTGACACGCACAGGTTCGTCAAGCGCCTGACGGACAACGGGTTCACCGAGGCGCAGGCGGAAGCTTTGGCGGACGAGCAGGTGAGCCTGCTGAACAGCAACTTGGCCACCAAGCAGAACCTTCTTGAGCTAGAGGGGGCCCAAAAGCAGAACCTGCAAGAGCATGAGGCGGCGACTAAGCAGAACCTGCTGGAACTCGAGGAGGCGACGAAGCGGAACCTGCTGGAGCTGAAGGGCGACTTGGAGCGGCAGATAGTCGAGCTGAAGGGCGATTTGGAGCGGCAGTTGGCCGAGGTGAAGGGCGACTTGGAGCGGAAGATCGTCGAGGCCAAGAACGACCTGCTGAAGTACCTGATCGGCGCCATGGTGGCGCAAACCGGGGTGATCGCGGGGCTGGTGCTGGGCTTGATGCAGTTGTCCGCGGGGTCGTGACCGGCAGCGGGGTGTCCCCGGCCATTCTGCCGGTGGCCGAATCAAACGGACCTGATAGCGCCCGCTCCGAACCACACGGATTGATGCGACAGTAGGGAAAGAGAGGCGGGGGCCTTTCCTATATGTTTGAAAAAGCTAGCAAAAATGGACAAAATAGCTTGACAGGCGCCGGCGCGGCCGGTACAACTTTTTCGACTTTTTCGACCGCAGACCGGGTCCGGTCGTGAGCGCGTCCACGGCGTGCCAGCGTCGCCCCCCGCTTGATTCCACCCCGCGCCAGCGTTCATCGCGCCGCGCTCCGGCCCTCGCATGGCTCGCCCTGCCCCTGCTGGCGGCGCTGCTGGCCACCTCGGCGGCGGCGCAAACGCCCCAGTTGCTGGCAGGCAACAGCGTCTCCACCGGCTCAGACGTGCCTTCATCAATCATGTTTGGTGCAAATAACGATGTAGGCATCGTATTCAGAACCGGCACCCACCCGACAGGCTACAGCGTGGCCAATGTTCGGATTCAGTTCATGGGGACGCCAAGCGCCACCGACCTGAGTCGGCTGACGGTCACCATTCGCAATGTCGCCAGCGCAAACCCGGGCGACACGGTGATCGGCACCTTCACTGATCCCGCCACCGGGTCGCTGGGGGATAACACCTTCACCGCCCCGGCCGGCGGCATCAAGCTGGAACCGAGCACCAACTACGCCCTGATGCTGGATGTGCCGCAGAATCAAGGCTTGGCAGTGCCACTGTCAGTCAGGACCGGCGCGACCAGAGGCGACGAGGAAGCCAGCACCTTCGGCTGGACGATCCGTAACAATCTCAGGCGCCGTGTCTCCAACAGATGGGAAAGCGCGGAGCGAGTGCCATTTTTCCAAATCTCCGGATCGGAAAACCCGCCGGACGCCCCGGCAGGCCTCACCGCCACGGCGGGCGACGCGCAGGTAACTCTCACCTGGACCGACCCATCCAACAGCGCCATCGACAAGTACCAGCTCCGCCAAGGAACGGGCACGACCGTCAGTTGGGGATCGTGGACGGACATCACCAGCAGCAGCGCCACCACAACGAGCCACACGGTGACCGGCCTGGCCAACGGCACGCAGTACAGCTTCCAAGTGCGCGCCGTGGACGGGACGGTGAACAGCACGGCGTCGGCCACCGTGACCGCAACGCCCGTCGCCCAGGCGCAGACCGTGCCGGTGGTGGAATTCTCGACCGCGGCGGCGAGCCAAGTCGAAGGTATGGGGAGTGGTCTGCATACCATCAGTCTCAGCATCAATCCGGCCCCATCCGGGGCGCTCACGGTGCCGTACACGACAAGCGGCACCGCGAGCCGTGGTACTGACTACACGGCAACGGGTTCCGCGACGGTGCCCGCGAACGCGACCACAGCTTCCTTCTTTACGCAGATCAATGATGACGAGCTTGTCGAAGGAGACGAGACGGCGATATTCACCTTGACCGACGGGACGGACTACGACCTCGGCAGCACGAGCATGTACACGCTGACCATCACCGACGACGACATGGCTGCCCCCGCCGCCCCGGCCGACCTCACCGCCACAGCGGGCGACACCGAGGTGACGCTCGCCTGGACCGACCCGTCCGACGACACCATCGACAATTACCAGTACCGCCAAGGGACAGGCACGACCGTCTCTTGGGGGGATTGGACGGAAA
Source organism: Gammaproteobacteria bacterium (assembly GCA_026708965.1). GTDB lineage: Bacteria > Pseudomonadota > Gammaproteobacteria > Steroidobacterales > Foliamicaceae > Foliamicus. The sequence goes on from JAPOTY010000019.1 coordinate 34,091, forward strand.
TCCCCAGCAGCAACGACGAGACGACCAGCCACACGATCACCGGCCTGACCAACGGCACACAGTACAGCTTCCAAGTGCGCGCCGTGGCCGGGACGACGAACGGCACCGAATCGGCCACCGTGACCGCGACGCCCGTCGCCGCCAACCGCGCCCCGACGGTGGCCAAGGCGCTGCCCGACCGCCAAGCGCCCACCGGCCAGGCGTTCAGCTACCAGTTCCCAGCCGACGCCTTCACCGACGCCGACAGTGACACGCTGAGCTACACGGCCACCCAAGGCGACGGCTCCGCGCTGCCTACCTGGCTGACTTTCACCCAGGCCAGCCGCACCTTCGCCGGCACGCCGCAGTCGGGCAACGCCGGCACCGTGACGGTGCGGGTCACCGCCGACGACGGCAACGGCGGCACGGTGACGGACAGCTTCGACATCGAAGTGGCGGCGGCCGCGGCCAATGTCTCGCTGGCCATCGAATTTGACCCCTTTGAGGATAGTGAGGACGCCGAGGTGG
>JAPOTY010000023.1 GCA_026708965.1 Gammaproteobacteria bacterium
GCAGACTCCACCTTAAATCCGCTGCCTACCTGTCCAAGGATTGGGGTCCACCTCTCATTGCTTGAAAAAAAAGGCAGTTCTCGTTGCTAGGCATTGCGCATGAATCTCGTCAATCCATTCCTCTCGGATAGGGCGAGCGGATTTGCCGCTCTCCCCTCCAACAATTGCCCAATCGATGCCCGCAAGATCGATGGTGCCCACCGATCCAATCAGTGGTTCAAAAGAAACAAACCGAATGGCAGCGGGAGCTTCGCGTAAATACTGAATCCGGTGAGCGGCCTCTGCATTCTCGATGCTGATGCCCAGCCAAACATTGGGAAGGATATCGCCAGTCAGAGTCGGGACCATTTCCGGTAGGCGCTCGGGGCGCTTCGTTAGAATCTGATAGTTATGTTGTGGCGTGTCGCGCATCACCCGCCAGACCTTGAGGATGAAGTCGTCGCTTACTTTCTCGTGAAACAGATCGCTCATCGAATTCACAAAGATTTTCCGTGGCTTACGCCAGCGCATTGGAATCGTGAGCGCCCCCATGTCTTCCCGAACAAGTCCATTCCAAACTGTGCGCTTGCCCGACTTCTTCGTCAGTCCGGCATATTTCTCGACACCCATCGCCTCAAGACGTCTCGCCATGTCCATCGCGTAGCAGTGGGTGCAGCCAGCGGTGATGACTGAGCACCCTGCAACAGGGTTCCAAGTAGCATCCGTCCATTCGATTTGTGTTTCTGCCATGATGCCTATCTGGCAACTAGTCGCTGCCCGGCTCGTGATTGAGCGAAGCCTTTTGTGTCAGGTATTCGGTCATCGTGGCGGCGTTGCCGTTGAATGCGGCCCGGATAACCGGATTTTAGCCTTGCTGTGCAGTGGGCAATACAGACAAGCCTGGAGCGCGCAGTCTTTATTATTCGTCACGCCTGCTGACGGTGAGGAGGAGGGCGGCGATTCGGCGGGCGGTTTGGGTGAAGTGGTGGGCTTCTTCGGGGGTGAGGGGGCGGTTGAGGATGGTTTGTTCGCGGTAGGAGAGATATTTTTTGAGGACTTGGTAGCCGCCGAGCTTGTAGTGCCAGACGGCGGCGGGGACGTTGCGCCAGAAGGCGCGGTTGTTGAGGTGGATGTCGAAGGTGGAGTCGCCCAGCGTCGGCACGGCATCGGCGAGCGCGGCGCGTTCTTCGGGGGTGTATTCGCGCTCCGTCAGTTGGCCTTGGCCCGGCATGACGGCTTGGGCGGCGCCGTGGTGTCCCCAGCCGGCGGTGATGGCGTAGTCGCTGCCGGCCATATTGCTTGCGTTGGCGGTGGCGGGCACGGCGATGGCTGCGATTTCCGGGCGCAACGGGCCTTGGGTGATGCCGGGCACGGGGGTTTCGGGATCGAGCAGCCGGGCGATTTCGCGGCCTCGGGCGGCGGATTGGGCGAGGATTTGCGCGGCCTCGGAGCGGGCGGAAGCGGAGGCGCTATAGGGAGCGGGCCAGCCGGGGAGGGGGATGCGCGGCCATTCCATGCGCAGCGCGCCGGCGTTGGCCTCGCGGTAGGCGGGGTCGTGCAGCACTGCGAGCGCGTGATGGAACAGGTCTTCGACTGAAACGCCCGCCGCCGCGATGTATTTCTCGGCGGCGGCGGATAGGTTCGGGCGCTTGTCCGGCGAACCGCCTAACCTGCCTACGCCACTGTCGGCCAGCCAAACAGGAAAGCATGTCGCACTGCGATCCATGAGGTCGATACAGCCCATATGCCAAATCGCCTGCGGAGGAGACCATTCGCGTCTCGGCTTCTGTTGCGCGATGAGATAAGCGTTGCCCGGAAAGACATGTTGGCGATAGTCCCGACGCGGGCGAGCAGGCGCAAGTGGTCGCCGCCGCCCTGCTGGACCGGCTGCCGCCCATCACCGCGCCCGTCAAGCCCAAGAAACGGCGCGGACGGCCGCCCAAACGCAAGAGCTCAGAATGATCCTGAAAATCCAACAAAGTGGGGAAATTTACTTCGGCTTGACACGGGGGGGGGTACGGTTTCGAACTCCGAACCCACCATTTCTAACCACAGATTTGGAGATACCCCCATGAAACGACTGACAATGTCGCTCGCCGCCGCGCTGGCGGTCGCCGCCCTCACGCTGACGGCAAACCCGTCCTGGGCCAACACGACAAGCGGGATGGTTGACGGCAGCTATGCCGCTCAGCTGTCGGCATCCATCTACATGCGCGACTCTTCCGGCTACACCCGCGTCTGCATCCAGATCACCGGCAGCGGCGGTAGTGCCACCGGAACGATCAAGGCCCGCAGGCACGACGGCACTTGGGAAGCGCCGGGGGGCTTTGTCCCCGTGACGCTCACCCTGGTCTCGGGCCGCCAGCTGCAGGAGAGCCCCTGGAGATGGGGGACTCGCCCCACAAACTGGAACGGGCTCAACCGCGGCTTCAACGAGCAGCACGGCTGGAACGGCTACCTCACACCTTCGAACAGGTTGCGCGTCGGGGTCAACAACGAGATTCTCAAGATGGCTGTCGACGTACACCGCACTCTCACGCATGGGATGAGCTGTCCGTAGCCGACGGCGGCAAAGGCGTCCGAGGCGCGTTTCTCCGCCTCGGCGCGCCAAGCCATCATGCAGGCGAGGGCTAAGGTGAATAAAGACCGGCTGGGCAATCAATCCCCCGTCAAAGCGGCTAGCTTTTCGGCGAAGAAGGCTTCCACCGCCGCTATCAGCTTAGGGTTCGCCGTCGGCATTTTTATAGAGGATGGACGGCTTAGCCCGGATATTGCACGAGTCTGCTGAGATTTCGAGGCGCGCGTCTGTTTTGGGCGTGATCAGGCGAAAGTGGAAGCATGCCGGTCGCGACCGGCGCTTTTGCGTGGTTTGGCTGCTGGATATTTCCGCGGGAAGAGGCCGTTGCGCGGTGTGCGGGCGAGCGAGGCCCGGACTTCCGGCGAGCCTCGATCGGTGGCGTTCGCTTGGGCGCGGTTATCCGGGTTTGAGCCGGGCGGCGGCGAGGGCGAACAGGTCCTGGAAGGGATGGGCGCTGGATAGCAGGAACTGGACGCGCCGGGTGTTGCGCAGCACCACGGCGCCGATCTTCAAGAGCTTCAGCCGGATGGTGCCGACATAGGCGCGGGCCAGTTCGGTGCCGGCGAGGGCGATCCGGCGGATGGCGCTCAACAGCACGTAGGCCAGGGCCGACAGCAGCACCCGGTATTGGTTGGGCCACCAGTCGTGGCAGGAGGTGCGGTCGGCGAACAGGTGCAGCTGCTGCTCCTTGATCCGGTTCTCCATGTCGCCGCGGGCGCAGTACACGGCGTCGTATAAGCGCTGCGGCGCTCCGGCGAGGCTGGTGACGACGTAGCGCGGGTTGGACCCGCGGGCCGCATGTTCGGCCTTGACGACGACCCGCCTCCGCCGATCCCAGGTTCCGGCGCAACTCGCCGTGATCGTTCAGATCCTCATACCCCAGCGCCAGTCCATACACCCGCTGGCGAACGATCGAAAGCGCGTCATGGGCGCAACTGGCCCGGCGGCGCGGATCGGCCAACGCCTTCGCCGCCCGCTCGGTCAAACCCAAGGCCCGGTCGGCCTGGCGAAGCAGCAGGACGCCGCCGTTGGAGGTGATGTCGCCGCCGGAAAAACGCGCCTCGACCACGCGTCCCTTGCAGCGTGGAAACAGAAGCTGTTGTTGGTTACAATCCGTCATGGGCAAGGGGTCTCCCGCAATTTCTCTAACACACTGAATTATATCGGGAAACCAATACCTTGCCCCCTTCACTCATGCAATATGCGGGCTAGGCGGCAAGATTATGTGGATGCCGCCGCTTTCGAAAAGGCGCTGGAAGAGTTCTTCAAGGGAGAAATCCAGACTTCTTTTGGCATGACCGAGGAAGCCAAGGCACAGTTCCTCTCGGCCTTCGGAAATGCCGTGTTTCGAACATGGCCTGGCAAGCGATGAGATGCAGGCGTTTACGGGGCAAGTAGATGAGCGATCACTCTGCTATTGAATGGACTGATGCCACGTGGAATCCGGTAACGGGTTGCACTAAGGTCACGCGCGGCTGCGACAATTGCTACGCTGAGCGGATCGCCGAGAGATTTCGAGGCACGCCCGGGCATCCGTTTGAGAGCGGATTCGATCTTACGCTTCGCCCGGAGCGTCTTACTCAGCCGCTTTCGTGGAGGCGACCGCGCAGGGTGTTCGTCAATTCCATGAGCGATCTTTTCCATAAGGACATACCGGCGGATTTCAAGGATAGCGTTTTCGACACTATGGAGGCCGCCAATTGGCACATATACCAAGTGCTCACCAAGCGGAGTTCATCAATGCGGACTTATTTGCAGAACAGATACGCATACGGCACCGCCCCGGGGCATATCTGGTGCGGAGTATCCGTAGAGGATCACACTGCAACTGCTAGGATTCGCCACCTTCAGGAAGCCCCGGTTCCCATCCGATTTCTTTCAATAGAACCGCTGCTTGGTCCGGTGGGTGAGCTTGACCTTGAAGGCATTTCCTGGGTCATCGTCGGTGGGGAGAGTGGTCATGGAGCTCGCCCAATGAAGGAGAAATGGGTCCTTGAAATAAAGGACCTATGCGCCCGGGAGAGCGTGGATTTTTTCTTCAAGCAATGGGGCGGACGCACGGCGAAAGCCGGGGGGCGCAAGCTGAACGGGGCTGAGCACAACGCCATGCCCGCTCATACCAGGGAGGAAAGAGGACATGCGCTTCAAATGGCATCCTGACGAAGACCCGCCAGAAATTGAGTCGCACAGCAAGGCGAAGCTTGATGTCTTGCGCAGCTACTTGCGGGCGTATTTCGACAGGCTGAACGTCAATCCTAATCGCGAGGAAAGAGGTGGACCCCAATCCTTGGACAGGTAGGCAGCGGATTTAAGGTGGAGTCTGC
>JAPOTY010000028.1 GCA_026708965.1 Gammaproteobacteria bacterium
CCCCATGGATGGGTTCATGCGTCTCCCGCGAGGGAGGGGCAAGCAATGGGCGAGGAAGAAAGCCTGCGAGGGCCAAAGGCGGGCATTACCAGCCGATGCTGCGGCCGCCGTCCACGGCGATGATCTGCCCGGTCACGAAGGGCGCGTCGCACACCACGAAACGCACCAGCCGGGCCACGTCCCGAGGCTCGCCGGCGCGACCCAGCGGCGTTCTGGCCAGGATCGCATTCTTGATGCTCTCCGGCGGCTCCGGTTCCGCCCACATCACCATTCCCGGCGCAATGCCGTTCACCCGCACTTCCGGCGCCAGTTCGCCGGCCAAGCTAAGCGTGAGGGCCGCCAGCCCCGCCTTGGCCGCGCTGTACACCGGGTAGCCCCGAAGCGGGATGCGGGCATGGATATCGACCATGTTCACGATGACGCCTTGCGAGGCCCTGAGCGCCGGGGCCAGCGCCTGGGAAAGGAACACCGGGGCTTTCAGGTTGCTGCCCACCAGGCTGCGCCAGTCGCCCTCGGTGATCTCGCCCACCGCGGTGGGATAGAACGTCGAGGCGTTGTTCACCAAGCAATCGAGACGCCCGGCGCGCTCCAGCACATCCTGCGCCAGCCGCTCGCAGGCGCCATCTTCGAGCAGGTCGCCCTGCAGCGTGAAAGCCGAATCAGGGCGGCTTTGGTTGAGCCGCTCCGCCAAGGCGTCGGCATCGGCGCGCGAGCGATTGCAATGCACCGCCAGCGTGAAACCGGCGCTGTGCAACGCCTCGGCGGTCGCCGCGCCCACGCGCCTGGCGCCGCCGGTAACCAGTGCGACTTTCGCCATCCTCATGGCCCTTTGCTGCCCGGAAGCGGCATTATATGAAGTCGCGATGAAAACAGCCCCGTTGCAGGCCCCGCCCGGGCATATCCAGGCCGCGATCACCAAGGCGGGCGGCTGGCTTGCGTTCGACCGCTACATGGAACTCGCGCTGCACCACCCCGAAGAGGGCTATTACGGCGCCGGACGAGCCCGGTTCGGCGAGGACGGAGACTTCGACACCGCGGCGGAAACATCCGCGCTGTTCGGACGCGCCTTGGCGGGCCAGTGCGCCGAAATCCTTGCCGCCTGCCCGGGGGGCGATATCGTGGAACTCGGACCCGGCAGCGGCAGGCTGGCCGAAGTATTGCTGGGCGAACTCAAGAACGTCGGCAAGCTGCCGCAACGCTATCTTCTGGTGGAGCCGTCGCCCGCCCTGCGCGCCGCGCAGCAGCAGCGCCTGGCAGGCTCGCACCCGGACCTTGCCGCCCGCCTTGAATGGACGGATCGGCTCGCGCGCGAGCGCATCCGGGGCGTGATTCTCGCCAACGAAGTGCTCGACGCCCTGCCTTGCAAATGTTTCCGGCGCGCGCAGGATGGCTGGCTGGAGCGAGGCGTCCGCTTGGGCGGGGCAACCGGGCTGGAATGGGAGGATCGGCGCGCCGGCCCGGCGCTGGCGGGCGCGCTTGACGGTTTGCAGGCGGAATTGCCATGGATCCTGCCGGAGGGCTACTGTTCCGAAATCCGGCTGAATCTGGACGGGTTCATCGGCGGGCTGGCCCGGTCGCTGGAGGCCGGCTTGGCGCTGCTGGCCGACTACGGGCTGCCCCGGCATGAGCTGTACCTGGCCGAGCGCGGCCAGGGAACGCTGGGCTGCCACTCCGAACAGCGCTGGCACGACAACCCGTTCCGCCGGCCGGCCCAGGAAGATATCACCGCCTGGGTGGATTTCACGGCGGTCAGGCGCAGCGCGGAAGCGGCGGGACTCGCCGCCGTGGGCTTCTCCAGCCAGGCCCAGTTCCTGATAGCGGCCGATATTCTTGAACTGGCGGGAGCGCCGCCCGCGCCGGAGGACGCCGCGGCGCTGCGGCGGCTGATGCTGCCGGGAGGCATGGGCGAGGCGTTCAAGTTCCTGGGACTGGCCACGGCAGGGATCAAGGCCCCAAGCGGTTTCGCTGAACGCGACCTGCTGGCATCGCTCGACCTGGAGCGCGCTCCGGCGCTGGCGGCTGAGGCGGCCGGCGCATGAGCATCTGGCAGATCATCCTGCTCGCGCTGCTGCAAGGCATCACCGAGTTCCTGCCGATTTCCAGCTCGGCGCACCTGATCCTAGTGCCCGCCTGGCTGGGCTGGCAAGACCAGGGCATCGCTTTCGACGTGGCGGTGCATTTCGGCAGCCTGATCGCCGTGATCGCATTCTCGCGCCGCGAAATCGCCGCAATCCTGCGCGAATGGCGGGCCTGGGCAGCGCGGGGCGCGCCGGCCGGCCCTTCGGCGCGGCTGGGGTTGATGATCGCCGTGGCTTCGCTGCCGGTGGCCGCGCTGGGTTTGCTGCTGCACGACACGGTGTCGTCGTCGTTCCGCGAGCCACAATTGATCGCCGTGGCCGGGGCGCTGTTCGCTATCCTCATGCTGTGGTCGGACCGCCGTCCGCAATCCATCACGCGGATCCGCGAAATCGGCTTCAGGCAGGCGCTGTGGATCGGCTGCGGCCAAGCACTGGCGTTGATTCCCGGCGCGTCGCGCTCCGGCGTCACCATGACCGCCGCCCGGATTCTGGGCATGGCGCGTCCGGCCGCGGCCCGCTTGTCCTTTCTGCTGGCGATACCGGTCATCACGGCCGCCGGCGCCTTGGAGGCGCTGAGCCTTGCCGCCGCGCCCGCCGTCGCCCACTGGGGCGCGCTGGCGCTGGGCATGGCGGTGGCAGGGCTGGCCGCTTTCGGCTGCATGGGCTTGTTGCTGCGCCTGGTTGCGCGCTGGGGCCTGTGGCCATTCGCCGCCTACCGCCTGGCGCTCTCCGCCGTTATTCTGCTGTAACTTGAACGAACCGGCGCGCTTATACTCGCCATTGAGCGTCGGCGGTCGTGCAGACGGTCGGCAACCGGGTGAAGGAGCCAGGCAATGAAGAAGCTTCTCGTGGCGATCGCGGCGGTTCTCGGCGTGCTGATACTGGCCGGCGGGGCGGCGATGGACCGCATGAACGCCTTTACCCGCGTGGACGGCGAGCTGCCCTGGGCCTGCGAGGCCATCAGCCTGCCCGGAAGCGCCGAGGATATCGTGATCGACCGCCTGCGCGGCGTGGCCTATCTCTCGGTCCTCGACCGCCGCTCGCTGGGCGGCAACCGCAGCGTGCGGGGCGTTATTTTCGCTCTTGATCTCAATACCGATCCCATTGGCCTGTCGCTGCCGCTGGCGGAAGTGCCCGCGCACCTGCATCCGCACGGCATGAGCCTGCACCAGGACGAAGCCGGGAATACCCGCCTGTTCGTGATCAACCACCCCCGGGACCGCGACGGCGGCGCGCCGGAGGCGGTCGAGATCTATGAACGGCGGGACGACGGCCTGCTCCACCACCTGCGCTCGGTGAGCAGCGGCCTGCTGAACAGCCCCAACGACCTGCAAGCCATCGGGCCGGAGCAGTTCGTGGCGGTTAATGACACCGGCGCGGCCAACGGCTTTGAGCGGGCGCTGGAATTTCTCTTCGGAGCGGGCTGGGCGACAGCGGTGCATTACGACGGCCGCAGCGTTGAAGTGGCGGCCGAAGGGCTGGCCGGCGGCGCCGGGATCGCGTACGCCGATGGCCGGTTCGTGATCGCGGAAACCCAGGGCAAGCGCCTGCGGTTCATGACCATGGAGCCCGGCGGCCGGCTCAGCGAGTCTGCCCGGGTGGCGATGCCGGGGTTTCCGGACAATATCGATGCGGATGCCAGCGGCATGCTGTGGGTGGCCGAGCATCCCAACGGCATCGCTTTAGGACGCCATTTTGGCGATGCGGACTATCCGGCCCCCAGCCGCTTTTATCGCATCGCGCCGGACGGAACGGATCTGGAGCTCATAGCGGCCGATTCCGGCCGCCGCCACTCCGCCGGCAGCGTGGCGGCCCGCCATCAGGACAAGCTGCTGCTGGGCTCGATCACCGAGCCGCGGGTGCTGGTATGCCAACTGCCGAAAGGAGAAAGCCCTTGATTGCCGATTCCCAGCAGCGCGTGCGCGAGGAGCGCATGCGCATGTCGAAGGTCCGCCGGGTGCTGGGCGCGGCGCTCGACGGCGAAGCCGCGCTGGGAGATCCCATCCCGGCGTATCTGGCTTGCGCGGACTACCTGAAGCATTCGCTGGATCGCCTGCACGCTCAGGACCACCGCCTCTGGCAGCGGCTGGACCCGCATGCGGGTCCGGACGACGTTGCGTTGCGGCAAAAGCTCGACCACCTCAAGGAGCGGCTGGCGGCCAGCGAACAGGCGCTGGTCGGCCTGGTGGCGGCCCGCGATGCGCTGCGCGGCCAAGGCGCGTGCCGGCGCGCCGCTTTCGAGAAGGAGGCGCGCGCCTTCCTGCATGTCTTCCTCAATATTCTGGCGGCCAGCCGCCACTCCACGCTCGCCGAGGAAGAGGAAAAGTTCGCCGGCGCCGATTGGGACTACGTGGCGGACCACACCGCCGAGGCCGCGGCGCGCGAACTGCGGCTCTTCGGGCAGGTGGAAAACGCGGCGCCCGGCGTGATCGGCGCCCTGCCCCCCATCGCGCCTCCCCCCGGCCACTAGCCGCCCAGCGCGCCGGCCCTCTCGGTGCGGCTGCGCTCGGGAGCGGGCACCGCTAAAGCCCTGCTTTCCTCCACCCCTGTTGGAGGAGCGTTGAAGCAGGGATAGCGAAACCGAGCTAGGATGGCGGCTCCGCAAACACGCGCCGCTGAAGCTCTGCTTTCCTCCGCCCCTGTTGGAGGAGCGTTGAAGCAGGGATAGCGAAACCGAGCCAGGATGGCGACTCCGCAAACAGGGGCGGAGGAAAGCAGAGCGAGGGTACACGACCAAGCGCCGCGGAGCGGTAAAATCGCAGGCCTGTTCATAGGAATTCCAATATGCTGATCGGCGTGCCCAAAGAGATAAAGCCTGACGAGCACCGGGTAGGATTAAGTTTAAGCAGCGCCCGCGAACTGATCGAACACGGCCACCAACTCATGGTGGAAACCGGCGCCGGCGAGGGCCTGCGCCGCAGCGACGGCGACTACCGGGCCCTCGGCGCCCGCATCGCGGACAGCGCCGAGGACGTGTTCGCCAAGGCGGACCTGATCGTGAAAGTTAAGGAGCCGCAGGCCAGCGAATGCCGGATGCTGCGCGAGGGGCAGGTGCTGTTCACCTATCTGCACCTGGCGCCGGATCCGGGCCAGGCGCGCAGGCTCATGGAATCAGGCGTAACCGCGATCGCCTACGAAACCGTCACCGACCGCCTCGGACAGCTGCCGCTGCTCGCGCCGATGAGCGAGGTGGCGGGCCGAATGGCGGTGCAGGCGGGCGCCCGCTGCCTGGAAACGGAAATGGGCGGCTGCGGCAAGCTGCTCGGCGGCGTTCCGGGCGTGCTGGCGGCCAACGTGGTGGTGCTGGGCGGCGGCGTGGTGGGCACCAACGCGCTGCGCATCGCGGTGGGCATGGAGGCGCGGGTGGTGGTGCTGGATAAATCGCTGGCGCGGCTGCGCGAGCTGGACCTGCAGTTCGGGGCGCGCCTCAACACGGTGTATTCCACGCGCTCGGCCATCGAGGAATACGTGGAGCAGGCCGACTTGGTGATCGGCGCGGTGCTGGTTCCGGGCGCCTCCACGCCCCGGCTCGTCTCCCGCGGCATGGTGGATGCGATGGCGGCCGGATCGGTGGCGGTGGATGTGGCCATCGACCAGGGCGGCACCTTCGAGACCAGCCGCCCCACCACGCACTCCGATCCCACCTTCATCCATCAAAACGTGGTGCATTACTGCGTGGCGAACATGCCGGGCGCGGTGCCCCGCACTTCCACGCAGGCGCTTAACAACGCCACGCTGCCGTTCGCGCTGGCTTTGGCCGACAAGGGCTGGCGCCAGGCCATGCGGGACGACCCGGGGCTGATGGCGGGGCTGAATGTCCACGCTGGCCGGGTCACCAACGCCGCGGTGGCCGAGGCGCTTGACCACGCCTACACGCCGCCGGAGAATGCGCTCGATATCCATTAAACTCCGTTTCCCGATCCAAACCTCATGCCTTCCAATACCCAACCTCATAAACGCCCCCGCCGCGCGCTGGGCAAGCGGCCCGCGTTTTACGGCGACGAGCGGCTGGATATGCTGTTCGCGATGCTGACCGCCCTGCTGGGCGAGGTGAGCGTGATCCGCGAGCGGCTGGACACGCACGAGCGCCTGCTGGAAAAGGCCGGGCTGTTCGGCAAGGATGCCGTGGACGCCTGGCTGCCTGACGCGGAGGCCGAAGCGGAGCGCGGGCCGATCCGCGAGCGGATGATGAAGCGGGTGCTCCGCTACCTTGAGGAAGACATGGAGCCCGCCGCGGCCGGCGGCGAACTCGACCGCATTTCAAAGGAGGTTCAACATGGTGATGTTTGAAGCCCAGGGCGTGCGCCAGGAAACCATGCGCCGCGACGTATATCCGCGCCACGGCATGATGGCCGCCGCCAACCACGACGAACTGGCGGCGCAGAAGTACTTTCTCGGCTTGCGCGCCTACGCCAACGGGCGGCTGATGGCGCAAGCCGTCGAAGCATGCAATGACCAGATCGTTCCGCAAATGGGCGAGCGCGACCCGGAAAACGGGAAGGACCGCGCCGAGGTGCTGCGCAAGGCCGAACAGCTGCCCATCTTCCAGAACTGGGGAGCGCTGCTGCGCGCCTCCCAGGAGCTGATGTGGGACTACGTGGCCGACACCGTCGACCGGCAGCTCGACGAGCTGGAGGATAAATTCCGTTCCATCGAAAACCCGGCAGGCAGCCTCACGCTCCATCCGCAACTTCCCAACCCCGAGTATCTCGCCCTGGTTGACCAGCATATTCAGCCGGGCGGCTATCTGCATGATGCCGGTGGCGAGGATGTGCGCGCCGGAGCGATTTACGACCGCGGCGCGGTGCTCTATGGCCTAGGCCGCGCCGGCGGACTCAACGACATGCGCGGCCACACGCTGTGCGCCTTCATACAAGACGCCTTCGGGGAAATGAAGCCGAAGCGGATTCTGGATCTGGGCTGCGGCGTGGGCCATGGCACGCTCGCGCTCACCGATCTGTTCCCGGAGGCCGAGGTGCATGCCATCGATATTGGCGGCGCCATGCTGCGCTACGCCCACGCCCGCGCGGAATCGCTGGGCAAGCCGGTGCATTTCCACCAGCAGGATGCCCGCCGCACGCTGTTCGACAACGAAAGCTTCGATATGGTCACGTCGGAAATCCTGTTCCATGAGAGCTCGCGCACGGCCATGCCGGCGATCCTGAAAGAGGCCCGCCGGGTGCTCAAGCCGGGCGGCGCGATGTGCAATCTGGAGGTGCCGTTGCGCTACAAGGGCATGGACATGGGTTCGGTCGTGGTTCGCGATTGGCAGAACTACTACAACGCGGAGCCTTTCTGGGGCTCGCTAGGCACGGTGGATCTGGAGAAGGCGATGGCGGACGCGGGATTCAAGCGTATCGTGAAAGGCTTCCAGCCGCGCACCAACAACTTCGCGGGCGAGCGGGGCCGCCTCACCCGCCAAGACCCCAGCGGCGGCATGCTCTCGCACTGGCTCGTCTTCGGCGGCCACAAGGAATAACCCGCCAGCCGAAGCTTCTTTGCGCGTTCCCCTCCCGCAGGAGACGCAAGGCGTTTGGCGCTTCGATTCGCCCACTGCTTGCTTCCTTCTTCCGGGAGACGCATGGACCATCCATGGGCTTGGTTCCGCCATCCCTGGCTCCACATACTCCCGGAAGAAGGAAGCAAGCAGTGGGCTTGCGGGGTGCCGATCCTTGGGGGTCTGCGCCAGCCGGAGCCTGTTTGCGCGTTCCCCTCTCGCGGGAGGCGCATGAACCCATCCATGGGGCTTGGCGGCGACATCCCTGTCGCCGACACTCCCGCGAGAGGGGAACGCGCAAACAGGCGAACCCGAAGCGAAGCGTATTAGAAGGCGGCGGCCAGCTTAAGACCCACTTCGCGCTTGTACGGCAGAGGCGCGAAGGTCTTGCGGTGGGGCAGGCCGAATATGCTGGTGGTGCCGCCTGCCGTGAGGTAGCTTAAATCATTCGTCAGGTTATTGGCGTACAGCTCAACCGAGAAGGTGTCGCCAAAGTCCGCATGCAGCCGGGCGTTGATCTTCCAATGGCCTTCCACCGAGTTGTAGTTGAAATTATCGATATAGAACTGCCCCTGGTAAATTCCATCAACCCGCATCCACAAGCCGTTGGCCATGCCGATCAGCGAATCCAGCTGGAGCACCGCGGACAGGCTCCCGGTCCATTCCGGGATATAGCGCGGCCGCCCGCCGGTGGCGGAAATCTGCTCCCCGACGCTCAGCGTTGGAGGCGGCGCAAGCACTGCCGTGGCCACCGAACCGGTGCCGGCGAAATCGGTGAACTCCACATCGTTGAAAGTCACGCCGCCGCTTAAGCCAAACCACTCGCTCAGCATCAGATCGAACTCGGCTTCCAGGCCGGTGATCTCGGCATCGCCGGGAATATAGGCCGCGACAAACAGCGGCGCCGGACTCAACTCGAAGAAAGTCTGGTTCTCCCAATCCATGAAGTAGGCGGAAAGCGCGTAGTCCAGCCAGCCGCCCACGCGCTGCTTGAAGCCCGCCTCGAAAGCCGAAAGCGCCTGCTTGGGGGTGAAGTCGCCAAGAGCCAAGGGCACCCCCGTGGCGGCGCCGTAGTCCTCCGCATTGGTGTCGTTGCCCTGAAGATTGCTTCTTGAGTAATGGGCGTAGAGATTGGCGTTTTCCGAAGGCTGCCAGGAAATAATCAGGCGCGGCATGAAGGCGCTGTATTTCTGGTCCACATCCACGGTCGCGGTGGCGTCGATCCGTTGCGCCACCGAAACGCCGTCATAGACGATGGTTTGGGTGTCGGTGTTCCAGCGCCCCTCCAGCGACAGCGTCCACCGGTCGCTGAGCGCATAGTCCAGCGAGCCGAACACGCCGAAATTCTCGCCATCCTGGAAATTAAGGTTGTTGGCGGCGCCGAATTGCGCGAAGTCCGTCTCCCGGTTGTCCTGCGAGTAGTAACTGGCGCCAACCATGTAGTTGAACCGCTCCCCGGCCTGCGGCGTATAGCGGAGCTCCGTATAGGTATCGCGCACCCAGCCAGCCCGCCCGGTCAGCCAGGGGCTGCCGGCGCCCCGGAAGAAAAATGCCGCCGGCGTGCCGAAGCTGTTGTCAAGCAGCCGCCAGCTTGAGGACTCCCCGCGAGCGAATTGAGCGCTTAGGACCGCCTGGTTCGCCAACTCGTATTCGCCGGACACGTCAACCCGCCACAGCTCATAGGTGTTGCCCAGCCCGTCCGGCGGGTCAACGATAGCGAGATCTTCCATTTCCGGCGGCAGAGTCGTAACGAAGGACCAGGAATTGGAGAACTGGAACAGCGGCGTGCTGTCCGTGATCCTGCCAACCTCGGAAAGATTCGGCGGCACCGCGTCCCAATCGGGAACCGAGCCGCAAAACAGGCTGCGCACGGATTGCGACAGATCCGTGGTGAAAGTGCCGCCGTTGCCGCCGCCCACGGGCCGGATGGCGCCGGAATAGCTGCGGTTGCAGCTTCCGGGCGCGTCCGGACCGACTTGCGACTGAAGCTGCATGGTGTCGTCGGAATCCACATAGAAGCCCGAAACTTGGAAGCTGAAGGTTTCCGATACCTCGAACGTGGCCAGGCCGGTCATGGCGGTGGTGTTCTGCTCGCCGTTGGGGTCGCCGTTGCGGAAGTGGTAGTTGGCGCCCACCTTCTCCTGCATCACCGCCACCCGCACGCCCACGCTGTCGCTGAGCGGCCCGCCCAGCGCGGCGGTCACGTTATGGCTGCTATCGTCCGATCCCGACCACGACAACGATACCTTGCCGCTCACCTCGTCGCCCGGCCTGGCGGGAATATAGTTGACCGCGCCGGCAAAGGTATTGCGGCCGAAAAACGCGGTTTGCGGCCCTTTCAGAATCTCCACCCGTTCCAGGTCGATCAGCGGCAGGATGCCGGCGCCGTCGGAGATATAGCCGCCGTTCCAGAACACCGAACCGGCCCGCGAGGCAGGGCTTTCCACCTGAACGCCCAGCCCGCGGAAGCGGATATTGGGATTATTCCGCCCGCCTCCTCCGCCTTGGCTGATATTCTGGAAAGTGAAGCCGGTGGTGACCGCGGACAGCTGCTCGATGGTGTTCATGCCCAGTTCGTCGAGGTCGTCCTGGGTGTAGGCCGATACCGACAACGGAATCTCCAGCACCGACTCGTCGCGCTTGCGCGCGGTGACCACGATTTCCTCGAATTCCTGAGCGGCTATATCCTGAATGCCCATCAGGGCGGCGGCGCCAACGGCCGCGGCGGCGGAAAGCCGACGGAAGAAGCAGGTGCGAACGGTCATATTTGATTCCCTCGGAGTGAATTCCTTGAGTATTCCCGGCAAAAAAGCGGGAATTGAGTTTCCCAATGCTGGCTGAGTATATGCTGATCGGCGCGGCGCGCAAACTCGCGCCTGAATGCGCTCGCATCAATCCGCGGCGCTGGTTCGCCCGGCGCCGGGCGGCAAACGGTTGAACGCGCGGCCATGCCCACGGATAGAATTTCCGCCTTGATTCACGGTCGATCCAGTCCAGCATCCATGGCCAACAACGATTTCCCCCACCGCAGCGATCCAAGGGCCTTGGAGCAGGTGGCGGGCGAGTACGGCTTGCGCGCCGTGGCGCTGGAATCTATCGACCACGGGCTGATCAACCGCACCTGGCGGGTGCGCGCCAGCGATGGCGAGAGCTACGCGCTGCAGCGATTGAGCGCCATCCTAGGCGCCGAGGTCCATCCCGATATCGAGGCCGTATCGGCGCATATCGCCGCCAAGGGCATGCCCACGCCGCGCCTGCTGCGCACCGCCGGCGGCGATCTTTGCGTGAAGCGCGAGGACGGCATCTGGCGGATGCTCACCTGGCTGGAGGGCGAATTCCGCAACCGGCTTGAGAGCGCCGCGCAGGCCGCGCAGGCCGGCGCGCTGCTGGCGCGTTTCCACTGCGCGCTGGACGATTTCGATCAGCCCTTCGCCAGCAAACGCCGTCCGATCCACGAGCCGTCCCGGCGGTTTGCCGAACTCGACCGGGCGCTGGCCGGCCATCCGGATCATCCTCTGCGCGCAGAGGCCGATGCGCTGCGCCGCCGAACCTTGGCGATCGCGGCCGGCCTGCCGCCCATGCCGCGCACGCCGCTGCGGGTGGCGCACGGCGACCCGAAAATCAACAATATGCTGTTCACGCCCGAGGGCGAAGGCTTGGCGATGGTGGATCTGGACTCCCTGGGCCGCCTGAGCCTGCCCTACGAGCTGGGCGACGCCTTTCGTTCGTGGTGCAACCCGGCCGGCGAGGACAGCGAGGACACGGCGTTCTCCGCCGAGCTGTTCGAGGCCGCGCGCGCAGCCTATCTCGACGTGGCCTCCTTCGTGACCGAGGAGGAGCGATCCTCTCTGGTGAATGCCACACTGTGGATCACGCTGGAGCTCGCTACGCGCTTCGCCGCCGATATCCTCAATAACCGCTACTTCGGCTGGGACCCGAAACGCTTCGCCTCGCGCGCCGAGCACAACCTGGTGCGCGCCCGCGGCCAGCTCCGCCTGGCCGAATCGCTGCTCGCCATTCGCGGGCAGCTGGACTGCGGGTAACGCGATCATGGCGCTTAAGCATCTGATCGAGCGTTTTGAGGAGTGGCGGGGCTTTAACGAGCGCCTAGTGCTGGGCACGGTGTACGAGACGGCGGGCTCGACCTACTCGAAGGCGGGCGCGCGGGTGCTGATCGACGGCGAGGGCAACTACCAGGGGCTGGTGAGCGGCGGCTGCCTGGAGGGCGACCTGGCCGAGCATGCCGCCGCCGTGCTGGCCTCCGGCAAGGCGCGTTCGGTGTGCTACGACATGCGCGGCGAGCACGATATCCTGTTCGGCACGGGGGTGGGCTGCGACGGGATGCTGAAGGTGCTGCTGCAGCCGCTATCGGGCGGTGGCGGCGCTCCCTGGGCGCCGCTGGCGCGGATGGCGGCGCTGGCGATGGGCACGGAAGCCTCGCGCTGCGCGGTGGTGGTGGAGGGCGAAGCGGCGCCGCTGGGCGACACGTTCATCGACGAAGAGGTGCCGGCCGAGCATCCCGATGGCCTTCATGCGCTTGGGAATCCGGCGCGCAAGGTGCTTGTTTATCCGCTGCATCCGATCCCGCGGCTGCTGGTGCTGGGCGCTGGCGTGGATGCCGTGCCGCTGGTGGCGTTCGCTGAACGGCTGGGCTGGCGGGTCACGGTTTGCGATCACCGCCGCGCTTACTTGGAGCGGGGCGATCTGGGCGCGGCCGAGAAGATGATCGAGCTGCGCCCTGAGCGCCTGGCCGAACGCATTGAGCTGAGCGGCTGGGCGGCCTGCGTGGTGATGAGCCATCATCTGGCCTCGGACCGCGCCTACTTGGCGGCGCTGGCGAACCAGCCGATTCCGTGGGTGGGCGTGCTCGGCCCCAAGGCGCGCCGCGAGCGCTTGCTCAAGGAGCTCGGCGACGACGCAGGCGATCTCCGAGACCAGCTGCGCGGCCCGGTGGGCCTGGACATCGGCGCCAACGACCCCGCCTCCATCGCCCTCTCGATCATGGCCGAACTCACCGCCCACCTCCCCTCCCCCTAACCAAACGCCACACATTTCGCCCCCCCCCTCTTCCGGCAGGCGCATGCAATCTGGGCGCTTCGATCCGCCCACTGCTTGCTTCCTTCTTCCGGGAGACGCATGGACCCTCCATGGGCTTGGTTCCGCCATCCCTGGCTCCACATACTCCCGGAAGAAGGAAGCAAGCAGTGGGCTTGGGAGTGCCGGTCCTTTTAGGGTCTGCGCCAACCAAAGCCTCTATGCGCGTTCCCCTCTCGCGGGAGCGTTGGAGCCATGGATGGCGGAACCGAGCCAAGGATGGCGTCTCCCGCGAGAGGGGAACGCGCATAGAGGCGAACCCGAAGCGTCCTTCGCGGGATTGAGGCGGCTTGGGGCGGGAGGGTTAGGCTGGGCGGAGCTGGGCGCGGAAGCGGCGGGCGTTGCGGACGTAGATGCGGGCGCCGCGCGCCACCTCGGCGCGTTCTTCGTCGCTGAGCAAGCGAACCTGGCGGCCCGGCACGCCCATGATGAGGCTGCCCGGCGGGTAGGAGCGGCCTTCCGGCAGCAGCGCGCCGGCCGCCACTAGGCTATGCGCGCCAACGCGCGAGCCGTTCAGCAGGATGGCGCCCATGCCAACGGTGCAGCCGTCTTCCACCGCGCAGCCGTGCAGAATCACGCGATGCCCCACGGTCACATCCTCGCCAACCGCGACGGGGAAGCCCGGATCCGTGTGCGCCACCGAGCCGTCCTGGATATTGCTGCGGGCGCCAATGCGGATAGGCTCGTTATCGCCGCGCAGCGCGGCACCGAACCATACGCTGCTGTGCTCGCCGAGTTCAACATCGCCGATCACCGCCGCGTCCGGGGCGATGAAAAGCGCCGCCGAGCGCGGCGCGAGATCGCCCAAGCGGTAAATCACTGCGACGCTCCCAAGTCGATGCGCGCCGGCGCCCGCAGGCACGCGCCGAAGCGGTAAAGGATCGGCGCGCCGGTGGGAATTTCCAACCGCACGATATCGCGGTCGGAAATATTTTCCAGCAGTTTCATCAGCGCCCTCAGGCTGTTGCCATGCGCCGACACCAGCGTGCAGCGGCCAGCTTCGATATCCGCCGCGATGCGGCTTTCCCAGTAGGGCCGGACCCGGTCCAGCGTGTCCTTGAGCGACTCCGCGGCCGGCGGCGCCTCAAGATCGGCGTAGCGGGGATCGTTGCGCGGATGGCGGGAGTCGTCCGGCTCCAGCGGCGGCGGCGGCGTGGCGTAGGAACGGCGCCATATCCTCACCTGCGCCTCGCCGTGCTTGGCCATGGTCTCGGCCTTGTTCAGCCCCTGCAGCGCGCCGTAGTGGCGCTCGTTCAAACGCCAGCTTCGATGCACCGGGACCGCGCCGCCGCCCAGCTCGCCAAGCATCAGCTTCAGCGTCCGCTCGGCGCGCAGCAGCATGGAGGTGTGCGCCACCTCGGGCGCCAGGCCCGAGGCGCGCAGCAGGCGGCCGGCATGGCGGGCCTCTTCCTCGCCCGCAGGGCTTAGGTCCACATCGGTCCAGCCGGTGAAGCGGTTCTCGCGGTTCCACAGGCTTTCGCCGTGGCGGCAGAGGATCAGCGCGCCCAGCGCCACGTTATTCCGATAGCGCCGGAGCCAAGCGCTCGCAAGGCCCGGCTGCCGACCTGCCGGCGCAGGAGGGCTTCACGAGGCCTGCATCAGGTCCGCCACCACCGCGCTCAAAAACCGCGCCGCTTCGGCGCCGGCCACGCAGCGGTGATCGAAGGTGAGCGAAAGCGGCAGCATGCGCCGGATCGCGATCGCGCCGCTCAGCGCCACCACCTCCTCGCGAGCCGCGCCGCTGCCCAGGATGGCCACGGTGGGCGGCACCATCAGCGGCGTGGCGTAGCGCGAAGAGCCGCCAGCGATATTCGACAAGGTGATCGTGTAGCCGCGCACTTCCTCGGGCGTGAGCGTGCGCTCCGCGCCGGCCTGCTTCAGCCGCGCCACCTCGCCGCGCAGCTCGTCGAGGCTGCGCTGGTGGGCATTCGGGATCGATGCCACGATCAGGCCGTGGGGCGTATGCATGGCAAGCCCCATGTTCACGTTTTCGGACATGGACAGCAAGCCGGCTTCGGCGCTGAAAGTGCCGTTCAGGCGCGGTTCGGCGCGGCAGCCGGCCACCATGGCGCGGATCAGCCTGGGAGTGAAATCGCGCGGCCGCTTCCAGTCGTGGATATCGGCATCGTCCATTACCGTGCACAAGGCCGCTTCGCTGTGCGCGGCGGTCATGCTCTTGAACATGGCCCGGCGCGGGCCGGTGAGTTTTTCCTGGCCCGAAGCGAGGGCATCAGGGGCGAGGGCGGCATCTTGCCCTCCACGAGAGCCGGGAGCTTTCGCTGCCGGGCCGGACGAGGGAGCGCCCCGTTGGCCCGCTCCGTTTTGCCCAGCGGCCTTTGCGATATCTTTCGCCGTGATCCGGCCCTGCGGCCCGGAGCCTTCGATCAACGCGATATCCACTCCCAATTCGCGGGCCAGCGCGCGCACCGAAGGCGCGGCCTTCACCCGCCGCCCGCGCGGCGCCGCAGAGCTGGATTGCGTGGTGTCGCTGAGCACCAGTCCGCTGGCCGGCAGCTCGCCCACCACGCCGGGCGCCTTGCCTTCGGAGGAGGGCGCAAGCCCTCGTTCCCGGGCATCGTCGTGCTGGCCCGTGTCGAAGCGCGCCAGCACGTCGCCCACCGGAATCACGTCGCCCGGCTCGCCATGCAGCGAGAGCACGCGGCCCGACACCGGCGAGGGCACTTCCACCACGGCCTTGTCGGTCTCCACCGACAGCAGGGGCTGATTCAATTCGATATGCTGATCGGCGCCCACATGCCACTCGACGATTTCCGCTTCGGTCAATCCCTCGCCCAAATCCGGCAATTTGAACTCTTTCATTGAATATTTCCCATCATCAGCTCCCCACGCTCTCATGCACCGCATCCTTGATGCGCTGCACACTGGGAATATAGCCGTATTCCATCCGCGCCAGCGGCGGCACCGCGTCGTATCCCGCCACCCGCGCGACCGGCGCCTCCAGGCTGTAGAGGCCCTCGGAAGCCAGGATCGCGGCGATTTCCGCGCCCACGCCGCCGCTCACCGCCGCCTCGTGAACAATCATCGCCCGACCGGTGCGGGACACCGACTCAAGCAGCGTGTCCTTGTCCAGCGGGCTCACCGTAGCCATATCGATCACCTCGCAGTCCACGCCCTCTTCCGCCAGCTCGGCGGCGGCGTTCCACGTTTCCAGCGCCGAGGCGCCCCACGAAATAAGCGTCACGTCCGTGCCCTCGCGGGTCACGAAGGCGTGATCCAGCGGCAGGCCCTCGCCGTTGTCCGGCACTTCCTGGCGGAAGGCGCGATAGACGCGCTTGGGCTCTAAGAACACCACCGGGTCGGGATCGCGGATGGCGGACAACAGCAGCCCGTAGGCGCGCACCGGCGAGGACGGGATCACCACCCGCACCCCCGGCATGTGGGCGAATAGCGCCTCGGTGCTCTCGGAATGGTGCTCCGGGGCGCGGATGCCGGTGCCGAAGGGCGCCCGCAGCACCATCGGGCAGGTCAGCCGTCCGCGGGTGCGGTTGCGCAGGCGGCTGGCGTGGCTGATGATCTGGTCCAGCGCCGGATAGATAAAGCCCATGAATTGGATTTCCGGCACCGGCTTGAGGCCCTGCGAAGCCATGCCCACGGCCAGGCCGGCAATCATCGCCTCGGCCAGCGGCGTGTCGAACACCCGCTCGGCGCCGAAGCGCTCCTGCAAGCCCAAGGTGGCGCGGAACACGCCGCCGTTCACGCCCACATCCTCGCCGAACACCACCACGCTGTCGTCGTGCGCCATTTCCCAGGTCAAGGCCTGGTTGACGGCTTCGACTAGAGTGAGGCTGGGCATCAGCCGTGCTCGGCAACCGGGTATCGGCGGGCGATCTCGCGCTGCGCCGCGAGCGTGGCGGGCATGTTGCCGAACTGGTGCTCAAAGATATCCTCGAGCTGCGGCCTAGGCGTGTTCAGATACACCTCCACTTCCGCCTCCACTTCCGCTTCCAGCTCCTTGATCAGCGCCTGTTCCCGCTCATCGCTCCAGCCGAAACGCTCCTCCATCAGGCGCCGCGTGCGCCCCAAAGGCTCGCGGCGGCCCGCCTCTTCCACTTCGCTAGCTGCGCGGTAGCGGGTGGCGTCGTCCGCCGTGGTGTGGTCCTCCAGCCGGTAGCTCAGGGCCTCGATCAGCGCCGGGCCGCCCCCGGAGCGGGCCTTGCGCAGGGCTTTATCCAGCACATGGCGCACCGCGATCACGTCGTTGCCGTCCACCTGTTCGCCCGGAATGCCGGCCGCGATCGCCTTCTGCGCCAGTGTGGCGGCGGCGGTCTGGCCTTCCACCGGCATGGAGATGGCGTAGCGATTGTTGGTGACCATGAACACCACCGGCAAGCGCATCGCGCCGGCGGCGTTGAGGGCCTCGTAGAACGCGCCTTCGGAGGTGGCGCCGTCGCCGCAGAGGGCCACGGCGCAATTGGGCTGGCCGCGCATTTTGATGGCCAGCGCCGCGCCGGCCGCATGCAGGCATTGCGTGGCGATCGGCACGCAATAAGGAAAGTCGCGGCGCGGGCCGTCCCAGTTATGGCCGCGCTCGTCGCCGCCCCACACGGCAAGCAGCTGGCTCATGCGCACGCCCCGCCAAATCACCGCGCCGTGTTCGCGGTATGAGGGCGCCAGCACGTCTTCCGGCTGCATCGCGGCGGCCACCCCGATCTGGGCGGCTTCTTGGCCCCGGCTGGAGGCGATGGTGCCCACTTGGCCGGTGCGTTGAAGATTGATGCAGCGCCGGTCGAAGACCCGGGTGAGCATCATGAAGCGATACAGGCGCGCCATCTGGTCCGCATCGGCGGCAAATTCGGGCAATTCTTTCTGGGCCTTGCCGTGCTCGTCTAAGAACTGCGTATATGTGATTTCAAACTGGGCTACTACGGACATCTTAAAACTCGATTCGGGACGGGAAGTATATCCCGGCGGCCTCGCTCCCGAAACGGCGGAAACTATAATTCGCGGGCGATGCTTACGCATATCGACTCACAACAGCGGGCCGGCATGGTGAACGTGGCGGACAAGGCCGTGACCCTCCGCACCGCCCGGGCGCGCGCCAGCGTGGCGCTGCCTCCCGAGGCGGCGGCCATGGCGGCGGACGGCGAGATCGCCACCCGCAAGGGCCCCGTTTTCCAAACCGCCATCATTGCCGGCACCCAGGCCGCCAAGCGAACCCACGAGCTCATTCCCTTCTGCCATCCGCTCAAGCTGGAGGGCTGCCGGATCGAAGTGGATCTTAAGGACGAGGAAGTGGTGATCGAATGCGCGGTGCGGGTCACCGATAAAACCGGGGCGGAAATGGAGGCGCTCACCGGGGCTGCGGTGGCGGCGCTCACGATTTACGACATGCTCAAATCGGTGTCGCGCGGAATGGTTATCCGCCAAGCGCGCCTGCTCGGCAAGACGGGCGGAAAAAGCGATGACACCAACGAGCAGGACGGCTAGTGCAAACAGGCGAAGCCGAAGCGCCGCTGTGCGGGCTGGTGCTGGCGGGGGGCTTGAGCGCCCGCTTCGGCAGCGACAAGGCGGCGGCGCAAATCGGCGGCATGAGCCTGCTGGAACGCGCGGTGCGGCTGCTGGCCTCATGCCTTGGCGAGGTTTGGGTGTCGGTGCGCGCCGAGCAGGCCGCCGACCGCTTGCGCTCGCGTTTCCGCTGCTTGGCGGACCGCCATCCCGGCCGCGGGCCGGCCGCGGGGCTGGAGGCCGCCCACGCGCAGGCGCCGGATCGGGCCTGGCTGGCGCTGGCCTGCGATCAGCCGGGGCTTTCGGCCAATGAAATCAGGCGCTTGATTGCCGAACGCGACGCGGATTGCGCGGCCACCGCCTTCTGCAATCCCGGTTCCGGGGCGCCGGAACCATTGTGCGCCATCTACGAACCGGCTACCCTTGCGGGCTTGGCGGAGGCCGTCGCCGCGGGAGCGGCGCTCTCGCTCCGGGATTACTTGGGGGGGCGGCCGCTGAAACTGATGCCACTGGAAATTACGAATGTCAACAACTATGAGCAATTCCGTTCTTTTGCACACAAGACAACGCCAAGGCGAGCCTGTGGGCGGGAATGAATCCGAACGCCCGACGCGGGCCGAGGCGGAAGAGGCGGTCCGCACCCTGCTGAGCTGGGCCGGCGACGATATTGGCCGCGAAGGCCTGGTGGACACGCCCAAGCGCGTGGTGCGCGCCTACGAGGAGTGGTTCAGCGGCTACTCGGAGGATCCCTACGAGTTTATGAGGCGCACCTTCAGGGAAGTGAACGGCTACGACGAGATCGTGGCGCTTACCCATATCGACTTCAACTCCCACTGCGAGCACCATATCGCTCCGATTATCGGCAAGGCGCATGTGGCCTATCTGCCGCGCGACAAGGTGGTGGGCATCAGCAAGCTGGTGCGGGTGGTGGATGCTTACGCGCACCGCCTGCAGGTGCAGGAGAAGCTCACGGCGCAGATCGCCGATTGCATCGCCAAGGTGCTGGAGCCGCGCGGCGTGGCGGTGGTGGTCGAGGCGGCGCACGAGTGCATGACCACGCGCGGGGTGGGCAAGCGCAACGTGAGCACGGTCACCAGCCGGATGCTGGGGGCATTCCGCGACGATGCGCGCGCGCGCGCTGAGTTCCTGGCCTTGATCGAGCGCGGGCGTTGATAATCCAAGGCCTGTTGGCGCTAAACTCGTAAGCCCTCGCTGGCCGCGGTGCATTGCTGTTGGGTCATGAAGTTCGCACGATAGACGACGCGCGCGCGCTGGAGGGCGTGGAAGTGGGCGTTTCCGGCTGGATCCTGGTGGATCAGGACCGAATCGACCGGTTCGCGCGGGCCACGGAGGACTTCCAGTGGATCCATGTGGACCGCGAGCGTGCCGCCCGCGAGCTCGAGGCTGGCGCCACCATCGCCCACGGCTATTTAACGCTGTCGCTGATTCCGGGCGCCACTGAGCGTTTCGTGGTGTTTCCCGCGCTCAAAAGAGCGATTAACTGGGGCCTTAACAAGGTGCGCTTTTCCAGCATGGTGGCGTGCGGCAGCCGGGTGAGGGTGCGCACCACGGTGCTGCAGGCGCGGGCCCGGGCCGGCGGCATTCAGATGACCTGCCGACACAAAATCGAGATCGAGGGCCAGCGAAAGCCCGCCTGCACCGCCGAAACCCTCGCCCTCTACATGCTTTGATCCGTGAAGAGAGAGGGCTTCCAAGCCTTCCTTTCAGCACGGGCGCACTGAAGCTGGCAAGCCCTTGTTGGCCGATCTTGTCTCTACGGAGGCGCCATCCTGGCTCGGTTCTGCCATCCCTGGCTCCAACGCTCCGTAGAGACAAGATCGGCCAACAAGGGCTAAGCATCAAAGATTGGCGCTGGAAACGGCACTGCGGAAGCCCCGGTTTTGCCCGTCGCTTCCGGGAGCGTTGGAGCCAGGATGGCGGAACCAAGCCAGTGCGCGCCAATAGCTTGGCGGGCACAGCGCCTCCCGGAAGCGACGGGCAAAACCGGGGCGGGACGTAACGGTCTAACGTGAAGGTTATTGGGAGCGGAGCGCGGCGAGGAGGCGGCGGATGCGGCGGGCGTTGGTGCCTGCATCGGCCATATCGATCCGCGACTTGGAGCGCACGTCCACAATCACGCCGCGGTCCGCAGGTCGGACCCGCACCACCACGTCGCCCTTCAGCCCGAACCACGGCGTGGTGTACACCGCCTCCAAGCGGCCCTCGCCGGGCGACCGCGCCACCACTTCCCAGCCTAAGCCCGTTGCGGCCCTCTCGGCCCGCGCCACCGCCTCGGCAACGCTGGCCTCAAGGAATAGCGGCTCAATTTCCGGGTAGGCGGCGCGCTGCCGGAAGGCCGCCGCCTCTGCCGCGTAGCGCGGAGGGCTGGGGCCGGCGGGATCGGCTTGCGGCGGCCGCTCCGTCTTGAATGCCGGCGGATTCTCCAGGTCGGTGCTCACGTCGTTGATGGCGGGCAATACCTGCACCTGGCGAAACCAAAGAAGATTGTTGAGCGTTATGCCCACGCACAGAACCAGCGCGATCCAGCCCGCCGCATTGAGGCCCCAGCCGCCCAAACGGCCGCGCGACCCGATCATGGCCACTAGAATGACCGGGGTTGCGGCCGCCAGCGCCACCATGCTGGCCGCGTAGGTGCCGATGGCGGGGAACAGCGGCAGAAGCTCAAGGCGGTAGCCGCCGATAGCGGCCACGCCAAGAAACGCGCCGATAGCGCATGCGGTCACGCCGATCTTCGCCAGAAGAACGGACATTCTCCCTTGTCCGGCCATGCCTCCCGACCTTGAAAACAGCAGGGCATGTATCTTAACCCGCCTATTGCGTCAGGCCACACTGGAGCAATAGGCGGGTTGCGGCATTATTTTTTGGGCCAATGCTGGTACGCTTGCCTGCTGTAATGGACGATCAACGCGCACCCGGGCAAGGCGACGATTTGCGCAAGCTGATCGAGCAGCTTGAACTGGAATCCTTGGAGGCCAACCTGTTCCGCGGCCAAAGCCGCGACTTCGGCACCGGACGGGTTTTTGGCGGACAGGTGCTCGGCCAGGCTTTGCACGCGGCGATGCGCACCGTGGAAAATCGCATGGCGCATTCGCTGCACGCCTATTTTCTGCGCGAGGGCGACCATCTGGCGCCGATCATCTACGAGGTGGACCGGGCCCGCGACGGGCGCAGCTTCTCCAACCGCCGGGTGGTGGCGATCCAGCACGGGCGGCCGATCTTCAACATGGCGGCCTCCTTCCAAGCCCGCCAGGACGGACCGCAGCACCAGGATCCGATTCCGGACACGCCGCCGCCCGAGGCGCTCAAGGACCTTCGCGAGCTCAGCGCCACGGAGTCCGACTGGATGCCTCGGCGCTACTTCAACCTGCTCAGGATTTCCAGCGCGCTGGACTTCCGGCCGGTGGATCCCGGGCACAGCCTCGGCGCCGGGGCGCGCCATCCCCGCCAGTTGCTCTGGATGCGGACCTCGGCGCGGCTGCCGGACGATGTGGCGGCGCACCAGGCCTTCCTCGCCTTCCTGTCCGACCTGGGGCTGATCGGAATGGTCACCTTTCCGCACCGGCGGCCGCCCGCAGGCTTCCTGCTGGCCAGCCTGGACCATGCCATGTGGTTCCATTGCCCGATACGGGTGGACGAATGGATGCTGTTCGATCTCTACAGCCCCTGGGCCGGCGGGGCGCGCGGCTTCGCGCAGGCCTCGGTCTATCGGCGCGACGGCGCGCGCGCGGCCACCATGGTGCAGGAGGGGCTGTTCCGCATTCGCAGGGCGGCCTCCCAATGAGCGCGCCGCGCACGCTCTTCGACAAGCTCTGGGAGGGCCACGAGATCGCCGTGGCGGACGACGGGCAGTCGCTGCTGGCCATCGACCGGATCTTTCTGCACGAGCGCACCGGCACGCTGGCGCTCAAGGCCCTCAAGAAGGCCGGCCGCGCCATCCGCCATCCGCAGCGCGCCTTCTGCGTGATGGACCATATCGTTGATACCCAGCCGGGGCGCCCGGCGCTCACGCGCATGCCCGGCGGCGTGGAATTCATCACCGCGACCCGCGAAGCCGCGCAGGAAGCCGGAATCCGCCTGTTCGATATCCACGATCCGCGCCAGGGCATCGTGCATGTGATTTCGCCGGAGCTGGGCATCGCGCTGCCCGGCCTCACGCTGGTTTGCCCCGACAGCCATACCTGCACCGTGGGCGGGCTGGGCGCGCTGGCCTGGGGCATAGGCACCACCCAGGCCGAGCACGCGCTGGCTACCGGAACGCTCCGGGCGGAACGGCCGAAAACCATGCGGGTGCTGTTCACCGGAACGCCGGGCGCCGCGATCAGCGCCAAGGACCTGATCCTGGCGCTGATCGCGCGCCATTCCGTCACAGGCGGGTTGGGCCATGCGGTGGAGTTTGCCGGCCCGGCCATCGAGGCCCTGGGCGTGGAGGGCCGCATGACGCTATGCAATATGGCCATCGAGTTCGGCGCCTTCACCGGCATGGCGGCGCCTGACGAAAAGGTGTTCGAGTTTCTTAAGGATCGGGAATTTTCGCCGAAAGGCGAGTTGTGGAAGCAGGCGGTGGCGCACTGGCGCGAACTGCGGTCCGATGGCGGCGCGCGCTTCGACCGCGAGCTCGAACTGGACTGCGCCGGCCTGACCCCGCAGGTCAGCTGGGGCACCAGCCCCGAGCATGCCGTGGGCATCGACGCGCAGGTTCCCGAGCCGCAGGGCGCCGCAGGGCGGCGCGAGGCCATGCAGCGGGCGCTGGACTATATGGGCCTGAAGCCGGGCCAACGGATGGAGGAGCTGGCCATCGACGCCGCCTTCATCGGCTCGTGCACCAACGCACGGCTGTCGGACCTGCGCGCCGCCGCCGCCATTCTTGAAGGCCGCCGGGTGGCGGAAAACATAAGGGCCATCTGCGTTCCGGGATCGATGGCGGTGCGCGCCGCGGCCGAGGCCGAGGGGCTGCATCGGGTGTTCGAGGCGGCCGGCTTCGAATGGCAGGAATCCGGCTGCGCGATGTGCTTCTACGCCGGCGGCGACGGTTTCGGCGGCCAGCGCGCCGTATCGAGCACCAACCGCAACTTCGAGAACCGCCAGGGCCCCGGCGCCCGCACCCATCTAGCCAGCCCGGCCACCGTGGCCGCCTCCGCCGTGCGCGGCCGCCTCGCCGACCCGCGCGCGCTTACCCGAGCGGAGGCGCGCGCGTGAGAGGCATTGTGTCGGGCGTGGCCGCGCCGCTGATGCGGAGAAATGTCGATACCGACGCGATTATCCCCAGCCGCGAAATGAAGCGGGTATCGCGCGAAGGCCTGGGCGAGGGCCTGTTTGCGAACTGGCGCTACAAGAATCTGGACACGCGCGAGGAGGCGCCGGAATTCGTGCTCAACCGGGCCCGCTACCGGCAAGCCGGAATCCTGATTTCCGGCGCCAACTTCGGCTGCGGCTCATCGCGCGAGCACGCCGTTTGGGCGCTCGCGGACTGGGGCATCGGCGCGGTCATCGCCCCCAGCTTCGGCGAAATTTTTCAGGCCAACTGCGCCCAGAACGGCCTCGTGGCCGTAGAATTGGACGAGGAGCATGTGGCCGCGCTGGCCGCCGAAGCCGAACGGCGCGAACTGCGCCTCACGGTGGACCTTGCGGCTTGCGAAGTGCAAGGCTTGGGCGCAACCACCCTCCCTTTTTCCATCAAACCCCGAGAGCGCGAAATGATCCTGAAAGGCCTCGACCCCATTGCCCTCACGCTCGAAGAGCACGGCGCCGCCATCGAAGCGTTCGAAAAATCCGACCGCGCCGGCCGCCCCTGGGTCTGAGCGCGGCGAACCAAGGCAGCATGAGCATGAACGACTGCAGACCGCTGGCGGGGCTGAAGGTTCTCGAGTTGACGCACATGGTGATGGGGCCGGCCTGCGGGCTGGTGCTGGCGGACCTGGGGGCGGACGTGATCAAGGTGGAGCCGCCGGGCGGCGACCCCACGCGCAGGCTGCCGGGGTCGGGCGCGGGCTACTTTCCCATGTACAACCGCAACAAGCGCAGCATTTGCCTCAACCTCAAATCGCCGGAAGGCATCGACACGGCGCTCAAGCTCGCCGACCGCTCGGATGTGCTGATCCAGAACTTCCGTCCCGGCGCGATGCAGCGCCTGGGGCTGGACTACGAAACGCTGTCGAAGCGCAATCCGCGCCTGATCTACTGCACCGAGAAGGGCTTTCAGGCCGGTCCTTACGAGAACCGCGCGGCGCTGGACGAAGTGGCGCAGATGATGGGCGGGCTGGCCTACATGACAGGGCCGCCGGGCCGTCCGCTTCGGGCCGGCGCGTCGGTGATCGATGTGCAGGGCGGGATGTTCGGAGCGCTGGGGGTTCTGGCGGCGCTGCCCATGCGCGAGCGCACCGGGCGCGGTTGCGAGGTCACGGCCACGCTTTACGAGAGCGCCGTGTTCCTGGTGGGCCAGCACATGGCGCAGAAGGCCGTCACCGGCACAGCGGCCACGCCGATGCCGGCCCGCGTGTCGGCCTGGGCCATCTATGAGGTGTTCGCCACGAAAACCGGCGAGCAGATCTTTGTGGGCGTGGTGAGCGATGTGCAGTGGGCGCGGTTCTGCGAGGCTTTCGAGCTGCATGAGCTGGGCAGCGACGAAAACCTTAAGACCAATGCCGGACGGGTGGCGCGGCGCGACGAGTTCATCCCCAAGATCAAGGCCGTTTTCGCGGCCATGGCACCGGCCGAACTGATGGAGCGCTGCGCCCGGGCGGGCCTGCCGTTTGCGCCCATTGCCCGCCCCGAGGACCTTTTCGACGATGCCCACCTGACGGCTTCCGGCGGGCTGATGGAAGTGACCATGCCGGACGGCGAGCATGCAGGCGCGAAAGCAGCCCTGCCTGCGCTGCCCGTAGCGATGGACGGAGCGCGCCCCACGCTGTTCCGCGATGTGCCCAAGGCAGGCGAACACACCCACGAAATCCTCGCCGAACTCGCCACGCCCTAAAAAGGGCGAATCGAAGCGCCTTCTGCGGAGGGGTTTACAGGGAGGGGGTGAGGATGCCTAGGGTGCGGAGCAGGCCCACGCGGGCCTGGGCCAGTTCCATGCGTTTTTCGAGCAGCGTGACATCGGTTTGGGCCACGATCTCCTCGGCCTCCAGCTGATCGAGCACCGTTCCCCGCCCCACCAGCAGCCTTTCCTCCACGATCGACACGATTTCCCCGGCGTCTTCGAGCGAGCGCTTCAGTTCCTCGCAAGCCTGCGCCAAACCCTCGACCAGGTTCCAGGACACGATGATATTCAGCTCCAGCTGCTCCAGGTCCGCGCTGAGGTCGTGTTCGGCCGCCTCCATGGCGTAGCGGGCCTTGCGGGCCCGGGCGAATTTCCGGCCGCCCTCGAAAATCGGCATGCGCAGCATCAACTGCGCGTCGGCGTCGCGGGTTTTGATGTCGCCCACATAGCCGTCGGAGCCGCCCAGCTTCAACTCCAGCGACGGCCAGAGTTCGGCGCGCTGGTACTCCATTCGGCTTTGGGCCACCGCTAGGCTCTGGCGGGCCTTGCCGGCAATCGGCGCTTCCTCCCGAGCCCGGGCCCTCGCCGCTTCCAGCGTACCGGGCTGCACCTGCTCCAGCGCGCCCAGATCGCCGGCCTGGAGGTTTTCGCGGATCGCGCCGGTCAGGCGCGCCAGCTCGTACTGCGCGCGGCGGTAGGCGGTGTCGGCCTCGATCCGCTGCGCCCGCGCCTGGTGGAGATAGCGCAGCACCTCGTGGACCTGGGTCTGGTCGGACCGGCCCAGCGCCAACTGCTCGCGCACCGAAGTCTCCTGCTCGGCCACCAGGCTCTCGAACTCAATGCGGCGGTTGAGAATGCTGCGCATGTAGATCTGCTCGGCGTAGGCCACCGCCACGTCCCGCTGAACCGACTGGCGGATATCCTCGGCGTCGAAGCCGGCGGCCGCGATCATGGCGCTGGCCTCGCGTTCGCGCGCGCCGATGCGGCCGAAGGAAAAGAGGGTTTGGGTGACCTGCAGCCCGGAGCTTTGCGAATCGCCCTCGTAGATGCCAAGGTTGCGGGCCTCGTTGCGGTTGTAGCCGTAGCCCCGGCCGCCGGTGAAGTTAACCGTGGGGAAACGCAGGGCGCGGGCTTCGGCGAACTCTTCGCCGGCTTCCTGCATGCGGCTGCCGGCGGCGCGGATGCGGGGGTCGCGCTCAAGCGCGTCGCGCAGGGCCTCGCGCAGGGTATAGGGGGCATCCGGGGCCGCGGCCTGCTGCGACCAGGCGGGAGCGGCGAGGAGAACGAGGAAGGCGGCGAGGACAGGGAAAATTTTCATTCTTCTTTCATTCCGCGGCGCAGCACGCCGGTAAGCGGTTCGGCCAGATACTGCAGCATGGTGCGCTGGCCGCCGGTAAAGGTCACCTCCACCGGAAAGCCGGGACGGATGTCCTTGTTGCCCAGCTTGCTGTATTCCTCGTCGGGAATGGTGATGCGGGCAACGTAATACTGCATCTGGCTATCCGCGTCGGTGAGGATATCGGCGGACACGAGGTTCACCACGCCCAGCAGCTCCGGCGTGGCGCGCTGGTTCAGCGGCGTGATGCGCAGGCGCGCCTCCTGCCCCACGTTCACGTTATCCACGTCGGTGGGGCTGACCTTGGCCTCCACGATCAGCTGGTCGTCCTCCGGCACGATATTCATGATCGGCTGCGCGGGAGGCACCACGCCGCCCACGGTATGCACCTGCATGTTGATGACCTTGCCCTGCAGAGGCGCCACGATGCGGGTTCGCGCCACCTCGTCGCGCACCGCGAACAGGCGGTCGCCGGTCTCGAAGTAGAGATTCTGCGCCCGGGTGAGATCAGCCGACAGCTCGGTGCGGTAGTCGTTCTGCAACTGGATGATCCGCTGCCGGGTTTCGCCCACCGCGAGCCGCGCCTCGGCGATCTCGGCGATGATCTGGCCCACCTGCCCGCGCGTCTGCGCCAGGTCGAGGCGCCGCTGGGTCAACTGCTCCTCGGACACGAGCTGGCGTTCGGCCAGGTTGGCCAGCGTGGCCACATCCTTCTCCAGCAGCTCCTGCTCCTGCTGCGCGGCGTCGCGCCTCGCCGAAAGGCCGTTCACCTGCTCGCCGAGCTGCTCCACCCGCCCTTTAAGGATTTCGATTTCGCCGGCATGCTGGGCGCGGCGCTCCTTGAACAGGTCGATCTGGGCCTGCATGATTTCCTCAACCCGAGGATCGTTGCGCAAGGACTCGAACTCGCGCGAAAACGCCACCTCGCCGCGGCCGTAGAGCTCGGCATTGAGGCGGTCGATTTCCGCCAGCGCGCTGTAGTAGCGGGCCTCCAGCAGCTCCTGCTCGGCGCGCGGCTTGGTGTCGTCCAGATCCAGCAGCGGATCGCCGGGCGCCACGTTGTCGCCTTCGCGCACGTGCAGCGCGCGCACGATGCCGCCTTCCAAGTGCTGCACGGTCTTGTTCTCGCCGTCCACTTCCACCAGGCCCTGGGCCACCACGCCCTGCGCCAGCGGCGCCAGCGAGCCCCATAGGATAAAACCGCCCAGCGCCACGCCCACCACCGTGCCGCCAATCCACATGGCGCGGTCCTTCAGAGGATCGACGGTTTCGTTGTCCTCGATTTTCGGCGGCGTTTCGAGGATGCGCCGCAAAAAGGCCATGAGCTTTCCGCGCCAGTTGTCCGGGGCGTTTTGTATCTGGATATTCATTGCTGATAGCGAACCTGTATGGGTTTGGCGGCCGAAGCCGGCTTCTCCGCAGGCTGCGGGCCCCGCGGCCTGGCGGCGCCGAACTGCCCGAGCACCTCGTCGCGCGCGCCGAAATTGGCGAGCTGGCCTTCGTTCATCACGCCAATGCGGTCCACCCGCCGGAGCAGGCGCATATTGTGGGTAATCAGCACCGTGGTGACCCCGCGCTCGCGCAGCGTGTCCAGCACCTGCGCCAGCGCTTCCTGCCCCTCGGTGTCGAGGTTGGAATCCGGCTCGTCCAGCACCACATAGGCCGGGTCGCCGTAGAGCGCCCTGGCCAGCGCCACGCGCTGGCGCTGGCCAGCGGACAGCCCGCGGCCGCCGGCGCCGATCGGCGTGGTGTAGTTTTGCGCCAGCCGCATGATGACTTCGTGGCAGCCGGCCCGCTGCGCGGCGCCGATCACGCCCTCGTCATCCGGCTCCTCTAAGCGGGATATATTCTCGGCCACGGTGCCGTCGAATAATTCCACGGTTTGCGGCAGGTAGCCGAAATGTTTGAGGCGCAGATGGTCGGGCCAGCCGCTGATCTCGGCGCCGTCGAGCCGCACCGCGCCTTCGGCGGGCGGCCACACGCCCATCATAACGCTGGCCAGCGACGACTTGCCGCTGCCGCTGGGGCCGATCAGCCCGGTAATGCTGCCCGGCTCCAGCGCCAGGCTCAGGCCCCGCACCACCGGCGTTTCCGCCCCCGGAGGCACTGCGGTGATATTCTCCACCTCCACTTTGCCCGAAGGGCGCGGCAGCTCCGTTGGCGGGCCGGCGTCTTCGGCGCCGAAGTTCTCAAGCAGCGCATTCACCCGCCGCCAAGCCTGCCGGGCGCCCACAAACCCGCGCCAGGCGCCGATGCCCTGCTCGATGGGGGCCAGCGCCCGGCCCATGATGATGGAGCCGGCAATCATCATGCCGGGGGTGAGGTCGCCGGCCAGCACTAGGTAGGCGCCGGTGCCCAGCATGCCCACCTGCACCGAAAAGCGGAACGCCTTGGTGGCGGACAGCAGCACGCTCAGGCGCCCGGACGCGGCCGAATGGAACGAGGCCGAACGGCGGTGCCGCCCCTGCCATCGGCCCATCAGCCCGTCGAACATGCCCATGGCCTTGAGCGCGTCGGAGTTGCGCATCGAGGATTCGAGCAGCTGATGCGACTGAAGCCCCTCCATGGCCGCGGCCCGCATGGGCAGGCGGGAGCGAAATTCCGCAAGGATGCCCAGCGTGAGTATGACGAGCGCGCCGAACACCGCCACTGCGCCCATGAGCGGATGGAACATGAAAATAACGGCGGTGAATATGGGCGTCCAGGGAATATCGAAAAACGCGAAGATCGTGGGGCTGCCCATGAATTGGCGGATATTGTCGATATCGCGCACCGGCTGGCTGGCGGCCTGCCCCTGGTTGGCGAGATTGCTGCGGAAGGCGCTGGAGAGCACATCGTCGGCCATATTGAGGCCCAGCGCCAGGCCAATGCGCTGCATCAGCCGCTGGCGCACCCATTCCAGCAGGCCGAAGCAGGCGAGCAGGAAAACGGCGATAAGGGTGAGAAGCAGCAGGGTTTCGGCGCTGGCGCTGGTAAGCACCCGGTCGTACATCTGCAGCATGTACACCGGCGACACCAGCATCAGCAGGTTGACCAGCGCGCTGAATACGGCGATCGCGACAAAGCCCCCGCGGTACTGGTTGAGCGCGGCGCGCAGCGGCGACACGGGCCGCTCCGCGGCGAGCGTTTTCGGCTGCTCGTTCACGCTAGCTCAACTGCGGGGCCGCAAGGCAGGAAAGAACGGGGCCGGCCGCATTCCCTCGCTCCCGGCCCTCTTTCCGCCCGGCTTGTCAGGTGGCGGTGCCGCCGTTCGCCTGGGCCGCGCGCTGCTTCTCCACTTCCTGCTTGAGGCGCTCGTTGACCTCCTGCATCATGCGCAGCGTGCGAAGGAAACCGGGCCAGGGCATGGCCACGCGGGTTTTGGGAATCATCTGGGGCGGCGCGTTCTCGCCCCCCTCCGCTTCCGCATCGGCCTCGAATTCGCCAAATTCCAGCCGCACCACGCCATCGCGCAGCACGGCGGACATCAGCCCGTCAACAAAGATTTTGGTATCGCTCATCCGGCGTTTCTCCCACAGAGATTTGAAAAAGGCAGCGCTAAGCTGTCGCGCAAGCCCGACGATAGGATTCTAGCGGAGATATGGGGCTGCAAACGCCTCATTCAAGCAATCGGAAGAAGGCAGGAAACTTCGCGGGGCTAGTCCAGATTAAGCTGGGCGCCGGAGCCGGTGAGGAACTGCGCCCACGACTCCATCAGTTCGCGGCGCCGCGCAAAGAGATCGGAACGGCGGTAGGCGCGCTCCACGCGATTTGAGTTGACATGCGCCAAAGCAAGCTCGCACACCTCGCGCGGCGCGTCCGAGCACTCCGCGCACCAGTCCCGGAAACTGCTTCGCATGCCGTGCGGAACGCACCCCAGGCCCAAATCGCGGCACAGCTTGGCCAGCGCGTTCTCGCCCATCGGCCCGCCGCCGGCGGACGGAAACACCAGACCGCTTCCATCATCCAGCCGCCGGGCCTCCAATAAAACCCTGAGTGCCCGCCGGGATAAAGGCACGCGATGCGTCCGGTTGGCTTTCATCCGGTCGGCCGGAATCGTCCAGATCGCGTTTTTCTCGTCTATTTCGTCCCAGCGCGCCAGCCGGGCCTCGGCATTTCGCACCGCGCACAGCACAAGAAACTCAAAGCACAGCGCCTTGCCGGGGTAGGCGCCTGAGTCCCTCACCTGATGCAGCGCGGCAGGAACGCGATGGTAAGGAAGCGCGCGGTAGTGCGTTTGGGAATTCGAAACCCTGGGAAGCGCGGCGTTCAGGGCGCTGTCCGCCGGATTATCGGTGCGGTAGCCCTGCGCGACCGCCCACTTCATCACGATGCTGATGCGCTGGCGAATGCGCCGCGCCGATTCCGGCATGGTGCCCCAGATCGGCATCAGCACATTCATCACGTCGCGCGGCTGAATCGCATCCACCGGCTGCGCCCCTAGGTGGGCCAGCACGTAGTTGCGCAAACTGGAGCGCCACTGGCCTTCGCTCTTGCCGCCCTCCTTCCATGCCTGGGCATGAATTTCGATGGTCTTTTCGACCGCATCGGCAAACGTGGGAACCAAGCGCGGCCTTGAGCGCGGGTCTTTGCCCTTGGCGATGGCGCGGCGGTTGCGAAGAGCCTGTTCGCGGGCCTCGTCCAGGTTCACCAGCGGCCAGGCGCCCAGCCCGATATTGGCCGGCTTGCCTGCCAAAAGCACCCGCTGCGACCATGATTTGGAGAGTCCCTGGCCGTGTTTGGGCTTGACCAGAAGACTGAGGCCAAAGCCGCCCCGTCCGTCGCCGTAGCGGCCGGGGCGGCTCACTTTGCGCACAAACGATTCGGAAAGCCTCTGCGGTCGCTTCATCGGGCATCACTTCAGGTATTACAAGAGCTATCGAATTTTTTGCGCGTAAACGGCGCAAACAAACGCCTGAAACGCTTTATTGGGTATGAGTCCGGCTATTATAAAAAACTTGTCCAGAAAGAAAACACGGCCACTCTTTCCGCGTTTGACTCCGCGGAGGCCCCTGCGCTATAAAGGTGATCGGAAGGAGCGGCTGGCCAAGCCGCTTCAAGGAATTCACAAGGAGTGCGAAAATGGCGCAATTGCTATTCGATGCGATTTCGGCGACCCACCGCCTTAAGGCGGCGGGCTTCGTCGCGAAACAGGCGGAGGCGGTCGTGCGGACGGTAACCCAAGCCAACAGCCTGACTCTGCAACTGGTTCAGGACCTGGCCGACCTCAAGGCCCACGTGACGCAAAACATGGTCACGAAGGTTTTCCTAACCGAAACGCTGAACCAGTACGACCTCAAAAACATGGTCGTCAAGGACGACCTCAAGCACTTCGTGACCAAGGACGACATCAAGGACATGGTCGTCAAGGACGACCTCAAGAACTTCGTGACCAAGGACAATGTTCGCGATTTGGTCACCAAGGCGGAGCTTCAAGAGGAGTTCGCGCGGCTCTACCGGAATCTGTTCTTTGGCAGCGCGGCCTGCATGAGCGTGCTCCTCGCAGCGCTCGCCTTGTTATGAAACGCGCCGCGAAGCAGGCGGAGGCGGGGGAGGATTTCCCCGCTGATTTTGCGGTCCGCCAGCCAGCCCATAAATTGCTGACCACGCTGGTTTAGCCCGCTCGGCGCTAATCCGCCATTCGCTACTTAAGCGCGCTGCACAGCGGTGCCCTGGGGCCTATATTCCGAGATACTCCAAGGCCTTGAG
>JAPOTY010000018.1 GCA_026708965.1 Gammaproteobacteria bacterium
CCGCGAGGGCGGCCGAACCGTCGGCGCCGGCGTCGTCGCCAAAGTGACGGAATAAGGCGCTTTCTTTTCTTAGGAGAACCAACAATATGGCAGAACCGCAAAATATCCGTATCCGGCTCAAGGCTTTCGACCATCGCCTGATCGATTCATCAGCCCGCGAAATCGTGGAAACCGCCCGCCGCACCGGCGCCAGGGTGCAGGGGCCGGTGCCGCTGCCCACCCGCAAGGAGCGCTTCACCGTGCTGATCTCTCCGCACGTCAACAAGGACGCGCGCGACCAGTACGAACTTCGCACCCACAAGCGCCTTTTAGATATCATCGAGCCTGGCGACAAGACGGTGGACGCGCTGATGAAGCTGGAATTGCCGGCCGGCGTGGATGCCCAGATCCGCTTGAATTAAGTACTCATGGTTGCTAGGATTGTCAGTCTTTGCCCGAAAAGTCGGGCTCGCGCTCCCAAGAGACTGCAATGAGCATTGGTTTGATCGGCCATAAGCGGGGAATGACGCGCCTGTTCACGGAGGAAGGGGCCAGTGTGCCCATTACCGTGATCGAGGCCGCCCCCAACCGCGTGACCCGCCGCCGCACCCCGGACAAGGACGGCTACGCCGCCGTTCAGGTCACGGTGGGCGAGGCCGGCAAGGCGTCCGGCAAGGCGCTCGCCGGCCAGTTCGCGGGGCAGGCCCCGGGCAACGGCTTGTACGAGCATCGCCTGGCCGATCCGGCCCAGCTTGAGGAATACGCGCCCGGCGCCGAGCTCACCGTGTCCCAGTTCTCCCCCGGCCAGCGGGTCGATGTGACCGGAGCCACCATCGGCAAGGGCTTTGCCGGCACCATCAAGCGCCATAATTTCCGCGGCCAGGATGCCACCCACGGCAACTCCAAGGCGCATCGCGTGCCCGGCTCCATTGGCCAGAACCAAACGCCGGGCAGAGTGTTCAAGGGCAAGAAAATGTCCGGGCATATGGGAGCGGCGCGGCGCACGGTTCAGAATCTCGAAGTGATGCGCATCGACGAGGAGCGCCATCTCATCCTTGTGAAAGGCGCCATTCCGGGCCACGTGACGGGCCGTGTGCTGGTGCGCCCTGCCGTGAAGATGCCCGCCCCGGCCCAAACGTCCCAACAGGCTTGATCCATGAACGCAGCGGCCGCAAAGAACCAAGGGCAGGAAAAATCTCCAGCCGCTGCGAAGCCGGAAGCCCGGCCCTCAAGAAAGGTCCATAAGCCTTTCCCGACCGACGTGCCGTTCAACGAATCGCTGGTTCATCAGGCTGTGGTGGCCTGGCTGGCGGGTGCCCGCAGCGGCACCAAGGCGCAGAAGAGCCGCGGCGCCGTTCGCGGCGGCGGCGCCAAGCCCTGGCGCCAGAAAGGCACCGGGCGCGCCCGCGCCGGCACGCGCTCAAGCCCCATCTGGACCGGCGGCGGGCGCACCTTCGCGGCCATCCCGCGTTCCCACGCCAAGAAGATCAACCGCAAGATGTACCGCGGCGCCATGCGCTGCCTGCTGGCCGAGGTGGCCCGCAAGCGTCGGCTCACCGTGGCCCGCAAGCTGGCGCCGCCCGATCACCGCACGGCATCGGCCGTGTCGCTTCTCAAGGCGCTCGATTTCGCCGGCGGGCTGATCGTGGTGGAGTCCTACGAGCGGCATCCGGAGCTTTGCCTAGGCATTCGCAACCTGCCGGGCGTGGATATCATCGACCTGCGCGAAATCAATCCCGTGTCGCTGGCCCGCTCCGGGGAAGTGCTTTTCAGCGAGGAAGCGTTCAAGCAACTAAAGGAGCGTTTGCAGTGAGCGCCGCTGAAATTTCAGAACGCCTGCTCAACGCCATCCGGGCGCCGCACCTGTCGGAAAAGGCCTTGAACCTGGCCGACAGCGAAGGGCGCAAGCAGCTGGCGTTCAAGGTGGCCACCGATGCCACCAAGCCGGAAATCGCCCAAGCGGTGCGGAAAATTTTCGATGTGGAAGTGGATTCGGTCACGGTGATGAACTGCAAGGGCAAGCGCAAACGCCGGGGCAACACCACCGGCCGGCGCCCCAACTGGAAGAAAGCCTACGTCACCCTGGCCGCCGGCCAGGACCTCGACTTCGTCGCCGCTGACTAACCGAATCCGTACCATGCGCCGCTTTCCCGCCAGCCAAACCCGGCACAATATCTGTCAGGACCGGTCTGTGCCCGCCATCCCTTCGCGGGGGCGTCTGAGGCATGGATGCCGAAGCCGAGCCCACAAGGATGTGCTTGTCGGCATCCCCCGCGAAGGGATGGCGGGCACAGACCGCGAGAGCTAACAAGCCATGCCTTTGAAGCCACTCAAGCCCAACTCCCCCGGACAGCGCTTCGCCGTGCGCGTGGTCACGCCCGAACTGCACAAGGGCGCGCCCCACGGCCCGCTCACCCGCCCGTTGCCGGGCAACGGCGGCCGCAACAACGCCGGGCGCATCACCACGCGGCATCGCGGCGGCGGCCACAAGCGCCGCTACCGTGTCATCGATTTCCGCCGCGACAAAGACGGCATCCCCGCTCGTGTCGAGCGGCTGGAATACGACCCCAACCGCAGCGCGCACCTGGCGCTTTTAGTGTATGCCGACGGCGAACGGCGCTATATCCTGGCGCCCAAGGGGGCCAAGCAGGGCCAGCAGCTGCTGTCCGGGATCGACGCGCCCATCCGCCTGGGCAATTGCCTGCCGCTCAGCCGGATTCCGCTGGGCACGCAGATTCATAATATCGAAATGAAGCCCGGCAAGGGCGGCCAACTGGCGCGCGCCGCCGGCGCCGCCGCGCAACTGGTGGCTCGCGAAGGCCCGCACGCCACGCTGCGCATGCGCTCGGGCGAAATGCGCAAGGTGCTGGCCGCCTGCCGCGCCACGATCGGCGAGGTGGGCAACGACCAGCACGGCCTGCGCAAGGACGGCAAGGCCGGCGTCAATCGATGGCGCGGCATCCGTCCCACCGTGCGCGGCGTGGCCATGAACCCGGTCGATCATCCCCACGGCGGCGGCGAAGGCCGCTCCTCCGGCGGTCGCCATCCGGTCAGTCCCTGGGGCGTGCCCACCAAGGGCTACCGCACCCGCCGCCGCAAGGGCGTCGAGCGCATGATCGTGCGCCGCCGCAAGTCCCGCTAGGAGCCCCGGCCATGCCCCGTTCACTGCGCAAGGGTCCTTTTGTGGATATGCACCTGATGAAGAAGGTGGAGGTCGCCGCGGCCAACCGCAGCCCGCGTCCAATCAGAACCTGGTCGCGGCGCTCAATGATCGTGCCCGACATGGTGGGCCTCACCATCGCGGTGCATAACGGCCGCGATCATATCCCCATCCTGATTTCGGAAAACATGGTGGGCCACAAGCTCGGCGAGTTTGCGCCCACCCGGATTTTCCGCGGCCATTCCGGCGACCGCAAGGCCAAGGCGACCTAGCGATGGAAGTATCCGCCCGCCTGCGCTTCGCCCGCATCTCCACGCGCAAAACGCGCTTGGCCGCAGGGCTGATCCGCGGCCGCTCGGTGGAGTCGGCGGCCAACGCCTTGGCCTTCACGCCGCGCCGCGCCGCGCGGGTGCTGGGCAAGGTGCTCAATTCGGCCATCGCCAACGCCCAGACCAATTTCGGCGCCGATATCGACGAGCTTCGCGTGAGCGAGGTGCTAGTGGACGAGGCCAAGCCCTTCCGCCGCTACCGGGCCCGGGCCCGCGGC
Source organism: Gammaproteobacteria bacterium (assembly GCA_026708965.1). GTDB lineage: Bacteria > Pseudomonadota > Gammaproteobacteria > Steroidobacterales > Foliamicaceae > Foliamicus. The sequence continues at coordinate 3,687 of JAPOTY010000018.1, forward strand.
CGGGGCGCGCGGATCATCAAACCGCAAACGCATATCAGCGTGACCGTCTCGGATGTCGCCGCTGCCGCCTGGGACGGCGAGGAAAACGAGGGCTAGGCATGGGCCAGAAAGTTAATCCTATCGGCATCCGGCTGGGCATATCCAGGCCTTGGTCGTCGGTCTGGTATGCCGATTCAAAGGCCTTCCCGTCCTTGGTGGAGTCCGATTACCGGATCCGCCAGATGCTGCGCAAGCGCCTCAAGGATGCCGCGGTCAGCCATATCGATATCGAGCGCCACCGCGAGAGCACCCAAATCCAGATTCATACCGCGCGCCCTGGCACCGTGATCGGCAAGAAGGGCGAGGATATCGAGAAGCTGCGCCGCGACTTGGCCAAACTGGTGGGCGCCCAGCTTCACCAGGTGCGCGTGAATATCAACGAAATCAAGAAGCCCGAGCTCTACGCCCGCTTGGTGGCCGAGAATATCGCCTCGCAGCTTGAGCGCCGCGTGATGTTCCGCCGCGCCATGCGCCGGGCGGTCAGCACCACCATGCGGCTGGGCGCCCAAGGCATCAAGGTGAAGGTGTCGGGTCGGCTCAACGGCGCGGAAATCGCCCGTTCGGAGTGGTACCGCGAGGGCCGGGTGCCGTTGCACACCTTCCGCGCCGATATCGATTACGGCGTGGCTGAAGCGTTCACCACTTACGGCGTGGTGGGCGTGAAGGTGTGGATCTTCCGGGGCGAGAAGAGTTCCCCGCAGGACAGCCCGGCCGAAGCCGCGCCCGCCGCACCGGTCGCGCCGGCCGCGCCCGCCGCGCCTGCCGCGCCGGCCGCGCCC
>JAPOTY010000034.1 GCA_026708965.1 Gammaproteobacteria bacterium
AATCAGCCGCATGAATCCCCAATACTTAACCGTCCACGAAAACGGGGCAACTCCAGAAGATACGGCTTTTAGACTGGAGAGAGTTCTTGGGGGCAGCGCTCAGTTTTGGCTCTCGCGGGAGGCGAATTATCGAGAGGCTATTGCCCGGGAAGATGAACAGGCTTCGCTCCGCGGGCAGGATGCAGCATGACGGGCATTTTCCGAGGGATTACCTGAACAAACTCAAGGTTCGATATCGCCTTTATACTTCCCCTTGATGTTCGTTGTCATTCACATCTTTCCATGGAGGCTGCCTAGGTGAACTCCGCGCGTGATGATGTGCTGCCTGATGTCGCAGAGGCGATGGACGAGTTTGTTCGCCGCCTCGACGAGAAAGAGGGCCTTCCGCCCATTGTGCGGGTGATGCTGTACGGCAGCCACGCGAGAGGGGATTTCCACGAGGAAAGCGATATTGACGCGGCGGTTGTGTTCGATGCCGGCAGGGATTCCGCAACCATCCGCAAGCTCGCGCACACGCTCGCCGATATAGAGGCGGCCATGCTTTTTTCGGACCGCCTTCTCGCGCCGTCCGGAATGCCGATCCTTCAGGAGGAGTTGGCCAATCCTCACGAAGGAGGATTTTTCACCAATGTTCTGCGTGAAGGCATCGAGTGGCGGCTGCCTAGGTGAACTCCGCCCGCGCTATCGAGATCGCGGAAAACCGTCTGGCTGCGGGTAAAAACTGTCTCGAATCGGGGTTCGCGCCCGATACGATCAACCGCGCTTACTACGCTGCGTTTTGGGCGGTTCGGGCCGTGCTATCCGAAGCCGAGGAGCCGTGGGCCAAAACCCATCAAGGGCTTGCTGCGCAGTTTGCGAGCCATTGTAAAAAAACTGGTCACTTCGACCAAACAGCAGCGGCGAAATTACTTCGCCTTCGCAACGATCGAATGCTTGCGGATTACCGAGGAGACCCCCTCTCGATCGAAGCCGCCCAAGATGCAATTCAAAGCGCGTCTGATTTCGTCGCAGAGGCAAAGCGGGTCATTAAGCGGCGGAGAATTGCTGGAACAGGGATTAGCGGCGCTAATAAACGCGGGGCTTGAGCGCCACGGTCTCGACCTCGCCGGTCATGGTGTCCAGGCGCACCGGGCGGTAGTCGAGGCGGGCGTTGCCGGATTCATCGACCCAGGCCATGCTGTGCTTGAGCCAGTTGTCGTCGTCGCGGTCGGCGAAATCCTCGCGGGCGTGGGCGCCGCGGCTTTCCTCGCGGGCGGCGGCCGAGGCCATGGTGGCCACGGCCTGGCCGAGCAGGTTCTCCAGCTCCAGCGTTTCGATAAGGTCGGTGTTCCAGATCAGCGAGCGGTCGGCGATTTTCACGTCGGCGAAGCTTCGCAGCGTGTCCTGAAGGCGCGCCAAGCCTTCGGCCAGCACTTCGCCGGTGCGGAACACGGAGGCGTGCTCCTGCATGGCGCGCTGCATTTCCAAGCGGATTTCCGCGGTGGAGCGGGCGCCGGCGGCGTGGCGCACGCGGTCCAAGTGGGCGACGGCCTCCTCGCCTGCGCCGGCCGGCAGCGGCCCGGGATGGCCCTCGCCGCGCAGCGTCTCCGCGCAGCGGCGGGCGGCGGCGCGGCCGAATATCACTAGGTCGAGCAGCGAATTGGAGCCCAGGCGGTTGGCGCCATGCACCGAAACGCAGGCCGCCTCGCCCACGGCCAGCAAGCCGGGCGCGATCGCGTCGCGGCCGGCCAGCACCTCGCCGTGATAGTTGGTGGGGATGCCGCCCATGTTGTAGTGGACCGTGGGCACCACGGGAATCGGCTGCCGCGCCACATCGACATCGGCGAATACTTTGGCGGTTTCGGCGATTCCCGGCAGCCGCTCGGCGATCACCGCCGGATCCAGGTGCATGATATTCAGATGCACATAGTCCTTTTCCGGACCCAGCCCGCGGCCTTCGCGCAATTCCAGCGTAATCGCCCGGCTCACCACGTCGCGCGAGGCCAGATCCTTGGCCGACGGCGCGTAGCGCTCCATGAAGCGCTCGCCTTCGGAATTGGTGAGGTAGCCGCCCTCGCCGCGCACGCCTTCGGAAATCAGGCAGCCGGCCCCGGGGATGCCGGTGGGATGGAATTGAACGAACTCCATGTCCATGAGCGGCAGCCCGGCGCGCAGCGCCATGCCGTTGCCGTCGCCGGTGCAGGTGTGCGCCGAGGTGCAGGTGTAGTAGGCGCGGCCGTAGCCGCCGGTGGCCAGGATCACGCGGTGGGCGTTGAAACGGTGCAGATGGCCGCTAGCCAAATCGATCGCCACCACGCCGCGGCACGCGCCGTCCACCATGATGAGGTCGATGGCGAAGCATTCGATGAAGAACTGCGCCTCGTGGCGCAGCGACTGCTGGTAGAGCGTATGCAGCATGGCATGGCCGGTGCGGTCGGCGGCCGCGCAAGTGCGGATCGCCTGCCCTTCGCCGTAATGCGTAGTCATGCCGCCGAAGGCGCGCTGGTAGATGCGCCCGTCCTCGGTGCGCGAGAACGGCATGCCGTAGTGCTCCAGCTCGATAATCGCGCGCGGCGCCTCCTTGCACATGTATTCGATGGCATCCTGGTCGCCCAGCCAGTCCGACCCCTTCACCGTGTCGTACATATGCCAGCGCCAGTCGTCCTCGCCCATGTTGCCGAGCGCCGCGCTGATGCCGCCCTGCGCCGACACCGTGTGGCTGCGGGTGGGAAACACCTTGCTGATGCAGGCCGTCTCCAGCCCCGCCTCGGCCAGTCCGAACGTGGCCCTGAGGCCCGCCCCGCCCGCGCCCACCACCACCGCGTCGAAGGTGTGGTCGATGATCGTGTAATCGCCGGGCATATGCGTGCGCGCCCCCTTTGGCAGTTTGCTGGCCGAACCTCGTATGTGCGGCGCAATAGTTTATCGGTTATGGGACGGCGCAACCATCCCAAGCCGAACGCGCGTGGCGGCCACTTTGAGCGCGGGCTTTAACTTGCAGGGTTCTCCACTTTGGTTCCCGGCGGCGCATGCATCTTCCCGCGCAGCATGAACAAATATTTGAACGGTGAATTTATCATTGCAATTCTGGAATCGAATACCATAATTGCAATGATGATTAATCGCAGACTATACACGACGATAGCAAATCGGCTGGAGGAATCCCCGACCGTGGCGCTGCTCGGCCCTCGTCAAGTCGGCAAGACAACGCTCGCGCGGGCACTTTCGTCACGCCGTGCTTCTTCCGCACTTCGGCTGGCGCCGAGATTGATCTGGTGCTCGAAATGCCGGGCGGAGCGCTCTGGGCGATAGAAATCAAGCGGGGCTTGGCGCCGAGGCTTGAAAAAGGGTTTCATCAAGCCTGCGAAGACCTGCATCCGGAACGAAGCTTCGTGGTCCACTCAGGAAGCGGGCGTTTCCAAATGAGCCGGGGGGTTGAAGCGCTCAGTATTGCCCATCTTATGGACGAGGTTTCGGCGGCATGAGCGCGCGCTGCACTTCGGCATTCAAGACCTTCGCTCCCTGCGGGAAAGCGCCGCTCCGTCACACCCTATCGGCGCGGAAAACGCCGCTCCGCCACACCCGGTTCCGGTCCCGCATGTGTCTGGGCCCGCGCAGCATCTGCACAGGTTCAGCACATTCACCGGACATGCGAAACCGTCGTGTAGAATGGGGGCGGCCTAGTCAAAGGCGGAGAAAATCGTGAAGCAGCCGACAATACTCACCCCCCCCCCCAACTTTTTACTAAACTAGCAACCGTCCTGCTATTCGCGGTGCTGGCGGCTCCGGCGGGGGCGCAGGTCACTGCCACGCTGACCGGTCCGGCTGTGTTGCCGGAAGGGGGCCTGATCGCCGTCAAGTACGGGCAGTGCCTGCAACCGGGGGACAGACCAATGTTCACGCCGGGCAACCGCTATTGCGAATGGCAGGGAGGTCACGCCCAGACCGGCGCAATGCCCTTCGCCCGGACCGGCCGGTTCACGGTGACCCTAACGAATGATGGCAACTCCGACGTTAATGCGAGCCTAGACTTTATTAGAGCAAGCGGATCCGGTAGCGGATGTGCGACGACCATCGCAAGCACAAGCGCCTTCGCATGGAGGAGCGCCTACCTAGAAGCGATAGGAGTACCTGAACAAGCTACCTTCAGTTATAACAACATACCGGTAGCGGCCAATTCGACCCGCGTCATCCGCTTCGAAATGGCCTCCGTTGCGGACTACGAAGTGGACGGGAACTGCGTGTGGAATTTCAACGTCAATGGCAATACGGTCGCAACGCTGACCGTCGAGGACGACGAGGCGCGGCCGTACATCGGGCCGGTGCCCGGACCGCATCCCTACGGGGCGAGTTGGCCGGGCTTCGCCGATTGCCTGATCGACGGCAAGGGCATGAAAATCCGCAGGCGGTGCGTATATGAATGACCGGCCAGCGTAGGTTGTCATTAGTGGCGCTTGGCCATGTCGGCCCGGAAACGCTCAAGCGTTCCCCGGAGGTCGGATTGCAATGTCTTCATGTCTGCTCTCAGTACGGCGGCCTGTTTCGCCAGTTCATGGATATGCTGATCCGGGGCGGCGGGTTCAGCATTGGCCCGACGCGTCCGCCTGCAATATCGCTCATGGTCATCGCTCCCCTTCTATCAGTGGTAGTCGATCAAATCCACATCCACGGCTTCGCCGCACTGTAACGCGCCGCGCCACACGCCGCAAGCATCGGATGGACGCATCGCGGTTCGCGGTGATGCGGTTGAATGCAAACCCCGTGCTGCTATGCTGCCCGCGATGCAAATAGAGGCATTCTTTTCAGAAGCACGGCGCAACCTCGACGAGGCGCAGCGCGGCCGATGCCGAAATGTGGCCAGCCTGTTCAGCGAAATCGCGCCCCGGCTAGCCAGCGCCAAGCGCTTGGACCGCGCACTCGACCAGCATTTAGCGCGGCGCTTCAACGTTCTCGATTACCTGCGAACCGATGAGCTGGGCCTGTCGCGCATCATCGCCGACCTGCTAAATCCGGTCGCCGGCCACGGCCAACGCGCCCTTTTCCTTGGCGAATTTCTGAACCTGCTGCGCGAACACTTGCCGCTTCATCCTCCCGCATTGGGCAATGATGACCGCGTTCGGGTGACGTTGGAATACGAAATCGAGAACCAGCGCCGCATCGACATCCTAGTGGAAATACCTAGCGAGCCATCGCCATGGGCGCTGGCGATTGAGAACAAGCCCTACGCAGGCGACCAGAAACACCAGGTTCAAGCCTATCTGCGCCACCTTGAGGGAAAATACGCCCCGAACTTTCTTCTAATCTACCTCTCGCCCACGGGCGAAGGCCCGTCGGAATACAGCGTCAAGCGCCGCGAACTGCAAAAACATTGGCAGGACAACTTCGCTGTCCTGCCCTACCATCAGCACTCCGACAGCGCCGAATCAGATCATCCCGGCGCAGAGCCAGACGATGCCGCCGGCGAGCTAGGCAATGCCGATGCCGAATCAGAAAATCACGGCGCGGAATCGGGTGAAACCAGCCCGCGCTGTCTTCCATTCTCGCTCGCCGACTGGCTCCAAACTTGCCGCCGCGAGTGCGAAGTGGACCGGCTGCGCTGGTTTTTAAGCGACGCGATTCAGTTTTGCCAAGCCATTTTTGGAGGCCAAACCATGACCAGCAAGCACGAATCGAAAACGATCCGCGATTTCCTGTTCGACCACCCGGAGCATTTGGAGACAGCGCTAGCCGTACACGACTCCTGGCCCAGCATCCGCGACCAAATCTGCAAAACCTTCCTCGAGCGCCTTAAGAAGAGCCTAAAGAAGAGAATCAAAGAGGATCCCCGGCTCGTGGATTTCAAAGATGATTTGGAGGTCGATTGCAAGTACGGCGGGAGACCTAGGTATTCCAACCAGCTTTGGCTTTATCGGAAACAATGGCGCGAGTACGAGAACGGCGAAAAAAACACAAGCCAGCGCACGGCGATCATGCTTCAGTCAGACGGCTATGGCCCAAACAGTTGGTGCGTGGGCGTACGTTCCCCTCTTCGCAAAGAAAACATGGTGGACGCGGACAAGGAGCGGCGGGAGAAAACCGAAAAAGAATTGGAAAAGAAACTCGGCCCTTCCCAAGCAACGAGTGGAAGTTGGCCACATTGGAAACACTTGGACACGCCAGCCCGCAACTGGGAATCAATAGTGCCGGACTTGCATAGCGAAAACCAAGCCGATCAGCCCGGAAAGATCACTAGCTGCATCGTGGACAAGATAGTGGATATCGCGGCCGCGGCCATCCCAATCATCAACGAATACGATCAATAGCCGATCAGAACAAGCCATGCCCTGCGGTTCGCCCGCAGCCGTAGCCTTTCTTCGTCTCTCCCTCTTCCGGGAGTTTCCGAGGCAGGAGCCGAGGAAAGCCCCATGGATGGGTTCATGCGTCTCCCGGAAGAGGGAGAGACGAAGAAAGGCGGAATCAACGCGCCCCGCCCAAAAAAAGCGGGTGCAACGCGACAGCTATGCCGAGGTAACGATGCGGGCAATAGCCAGCAAGCCAAGCAAGCCCAACGCAATATGCGCGAGCTTCGACGCGATCAAGCCGGCAACTCGCAGGGCGCCGCCCAAATAATCCTCCAGCACCACCCGCACCCCCAGCTCGGAGTGGTAGAGCAAAGCCAGCACAAACGCCGCCAGCAGAGTGGCATCCCCCAAACCCTGGAAGCAGCGCAGAAGGTCCTCGTAGTGCAGCGTGGGCAGCGTTGCCAAGCGCAGCATGAACCAGGGCGCCAGCGGAATCAGCGCCACCGCGCTGACGCGCTGCGCCCACCAGTGGCCGCTGCCGTGGCCCGCCGAACCGAGCCCGGCGGCGCGCCCCAAAGGCGTGCGCAAGCTCAAAGCAAGCGCCCCCCGAAAGGCCCGAACCACCAGTACGCCGCAGTGGCCGCCAACGATGCCAGGAACGCCAGCCATCCCGACAGGCGCGCCCGCTTCGGCTCGAAGCCAAGCCCGGCGTCCCAGAACAAATGCCGCACCCCGTTCGCGAAATGGTAGAAAAGGCATCCAGTCCATCCCAACGCCGCAAGCCGCACAATGCCCAGATCAAACAAGCCCTCAAGCACCGCGCCGCCTCGCGGCCCGGAGGCCAGTAAAACAAGGCAGGCCACCAGCCCTGCGGCCCCTGCCGATAGCGCCACGCCGGTCAAACGGTGCAGAATAGATAGCGCCATGGTGTACTGCCAGCGATAGACCGACAGGTGAGGCGAAATGGGCCGGTTTGCGGCGGAAGACATTAACGGAATCGTGATCGCGGTATTCGCAAGGGAGGGCCATTGTAGCCCGCATCGCGGCGCGCGGTTTGATCGAATGAAGGAACAGGGCATGCGCTCGTTGCAGCCGCTCCATCGGCACAGCGCCGCTGATTCCGCAGCGGGAATATCCGCATGAGCAACGCGTCGGCCCTGTTGCGCCTCGAAGATTTCGCGGCGATCAAGGTGAGCGGAAAAGACCGGCTCGATTTCCTGCAAGGCCAACTCACCCAGGATATGGGCAAGGTCACGGCGGCCCGGGCCGCGCCGGCGGCCTGGTGCAACCGCCAAGGCCGGGTGATCGGCCTGATGGCGGCGCTCGAATGGAACGATGCCACCTACTTGGCGCTGCCTGCGGAAATATCCGCAGCCTGCGTCGAAGGGCTGGGCCGATTCGTGCTGCGGGCCAAGGTGCGAATCGAGCCGTCCGCGCTGCCGGTATTCGGCTGCGCGAACGCGGACAGGCTGTTTCCCGCCGCCGGGGAAGCATGGGCCTGCGGCAGCGGTTCCGGCTACTGCGCCGCGCGGCTGCCGGGGCCAGCCCACCGGGCGCTGCTGCTCGGCAGCCCTCCCGGCGCGCTGGCGAACGCTGCGGATAGCGGCTGGACGGCCGAGCGCTGGCGGCTGGCGGATATCGAAGCGGAAATCCCGTGGATAGGGGCGAGAACCACGGAGAAATTCCTGGCCCATTCCCTGAACCTAGACCGGTCCGGCGCGGTAAGTTTCACCAAAGGCTGCTACGTGGGGCAGGAAATCATTGCCCGCATGGAGCACCGGGGCACCCCCAAGCGCCGCATGCGGCGGGTCCGGCTGGCCGGCGAAAGCGGCGCCGAGCCGGGCGAAAAATTCCAGCATCCCGAGCGCGGCGCCATCACGATCATCAGCGCGGCCCCGGCCGGCGCGCATATCGAGGCGCTGGCCGAAGTCCGCCAGCCGCCGCCATCCGGACCCAACCGCCAGGAACAGCCATGAAATCGCTTCAGGACCAGATCAACAACACGCCGATGAGCCGCTTCCAGGTGCTGGCGGTTGCCGTATGCCTCACGATCAACATGCTCGACGGCTACGATGTGCTGGTGATGTCGTTCGCCGCGCCCTTCGTGGCCAGCGACTGGGGGGTCAGCGACACGATCACCGGCCTGCTGCTCTCGGCCAGCCCCATCGGCATGGCCTTAGGCTCGCTGTTCCTCGCCCCGCTGTCCGATGGGTTCGGCCGACGGCGCATGACGCTCTGGTCGCTCGCCGCGGTCACCGCCGGGATGCTCGCCTCGGCGGCGGCCGCCGATGCCACGCAACTGATCGCGCTGCGTTTCTTTACCGGACTGGGTATCGGCGCCATGCTCGCCAGCCTCACGGTGGTGGTTTCGGAGTATTCCTCCAACCGCCGCCGCACGCTGGCCCTGAGCATTTTGCAGGCCGGATTTCCCGCCGGCGCGCTGGTTTGGGGCCTAGTGGCCATGCCGATCATCCTGGAATTCGGCTGGCGCTGGGCGTTCGTGTTCGGCGGCGTGCTTTCCGGGCTGATGATCCCGGTGGCGATGGCCGCGCTGCCGGAATCGCTCGATTACCTGCTCGCCAGCCGTCCGCCCGAGGCGCTGGCCAAAGTCAACCGGCTGCTTGCGCGCATGGGCAAGCAGCCGGTGGCCGAGCTCGAAGCCAACGCCCCGCAGCGGCGGCGGCGCGCCAGGCTGGGCAGCCTGTTCGAGGAGGGGCGGGCGCGCAATACGCTGTTGATCTGGGCGTGCTTCTTCTGCACCCTGCTGGTGTTCTATTTCTTCATGTCGTGGACGCCCAAGCTGCTGATCGACGCGGGCATGTCGCAGGAGGCGGGCCTTTCGGGCGGGATCATCCTCAACGCGGGCGCCATTATCGGCGGCGTGGCGCTGGGGCTGATGGCATCGAAAATACCGCTGAACCGGCTGCAATCGGGCTATGCGCTATTGGGCGGCGCCCTGATGATCGCCTTCGGCTGGCTGGCCGGGGAGCTGTACGCCGCGATGACGCTCGCTTTCCTCGTGGGGCTGTTCGGCACCGGCTGCATTATCGGCGCCTACGCGGCGGTGCCGCAGCTCTATCCCGCCGAAATCCGCACCACCGGCACAGGCGTGGCCATCGGCGTGGGGCGATGGGGCGGCGTGGCCTCGCCCACGCTGGCGGGGCTGATGCTCGATGCCCAGTGGACCGGCGCCGAACTCTACTTCATCTTCTCCATCCCGCTGTTCGCGGCCGGACTGGCAGCCGCCCTGCTCCGCTTCCGCCTCTGAAATCATAGCAGCGTCTTCGCGCCCAATCAGGCGCGCATCATCAGGACCGCCCCCTTGCGGTCCGCGCATGCCCCGGCAACGCCGGAACATCATCAATTTTGATGATGTTCAATCGGTTCCGCACCTGCTAGCTTGGGCGGCATAGTGGAAAAGCAGCCCATTAGACGCGGCGCGCTGCTGGGCGCGCTGCTTCTTGCGCCCGCAGGCGCCGGAATGCTGGCGGCAATGCCCGCAACCCCTCCGCAGGCATCGATTGCGGCGCTGCGGCTAATGATGGCGAACGGCGAACTCACCAGCGAGCGCCTCATCACGCAGGCGCTGAATGCCGCTGCCCAGCGCCAGCAACTCAATGCCTTCATCCACCTGGACCGCCACGGAGCCCTCAAGCAGGCGCAGGAAAAGGACAGGCGGCGCTTGCGCGGGGAGAACGGCGGGCCTCTTCAAGGCATCCCTATCGCGGTCAAGGACAATATCCACGTGGCCGGAATGCCCAATACCGCCGGAACGCCGCTTCTCAGGTCTTTCGTTCCCCGGGCGGACGCGCCGGTGGTGATGCGCCTCAAGGCGGCCGGCGCCGTCGTGCTGGGCAAAACCAATATGCATGAACTGGCTTTCGGCATCACAAGCAACAACGCGGCTTTCGGCGCGGTAGGCAATGCTTGGGACCCCCTCTACATCGCCGGCGGCAGCAGCGGAGGCACTGCCGTGGCGGTGGCCGCAGGCATGGCGGTGGTCGGCCTGGGAACCGACACCGGCGGCAGCAGCCGCATTCCGGCGGCGCTGAACGGCATCGTGGGCTTCCGCCCCACGATCGGGCGGTATCCGTCCGAGGGCCTGACACGCATATCCAGCACCCGCGACACGGTCGGCCCGATGGGCCGAAGCGTGGCCGATGTGGCGCTGCTCGACGCGGTGATGGCGGACGAGGACACATCGCTCCCGCCCGTGGGCCTTGAAGGTTTGCGCCTGGGCGTGCCCAGGCCTTATTTCTACGATGGATTGGAGCCGCTGGCGGCCTTGCGAATCGAGGCCATGCTGGCCGCGCTGCGCGGCGCGGGCGCTGTGCTTGTGGAAGCGGGCATCGACCGCGTCGCCGAATTGAACCAAGCGGTGAGTTTTCCGGTGGTGCTGTTCGAGGCCGGCCCGCTGTTGCGCGAATACATGGCGGACAACCTGCCGGGCAGGACGCTGGAAGCGCTGGCCGAATCGATCGCCAGCCCGGATGTGAAGACTATCTTCGCCGATATCATCAACGGCGACATACCGGCCACGGCCTATCGCCAAGCGATCGACCGGGACCGGCCTCTGCTGAAGGCCGCTTATGCGGATTACTTCGCCAAGCACCGCGTGCGGGCCATTATCTTCCCCACCACTCCGCTTGCCGCCCGGCCTATGCGCGAAGTCACCGAAACGGTGGAGCTGAACGGGAAGCAAGTCCCCGCTTTCCCCATCTATATCCGCAACACCGATCCGGGCAGCAACGCCGGCATCCCGGGACTCTCCATCCCCCTTGCCGCGGCCCCTGGCGAAATGCCCGCGGGCATCGAAATCGACGGCCCCGAGGGCAGCGACCGGGAGTTGCTCGCTATCGGGGCGGCCATCGAAACGCTGATAAGGAAGATTGGCTCCGACAACCCGGCAGAGATGCCGCCGCGAAACTGAGGAGTAGAAACCATGCGCGATCCTATACGCTTTTTTGCCCTGTTCCTGGCTTCAAGCCTCCTTGCAGACGGCCTGATAGCCCAGGAACTCGAGGAAATCGTGATTACCGCCGAAAGGCGCCAGGAAAACCTCCAGGAGGTGCCTAACGCGATCACGGCCTTGAGCCGCCTGACTATCGAGCAGGCCGATATCAACGACCTAGCCGATATCGCCACCCGCGTCCCCGGGCTCACCTTCTCGCCTTTCTCGCCGGGCCAGAATATCGTGGCCTTGCGCGGAGCCGCGTCCAACGACGACGGCGCGGGCACGGACAATTCGGTGGCGGTGTTCGTGGACGACGTGTATCTGGGGCGCGTCTCCAATATCAATCCGGAAATGTTCGATTTGGAGCGGGTGGAGGTGCTGCGCGGGCCGCAGGGCACCCTGTACGGCAAAAACACCATCGGCGGCGCCATCAACGTGGTGTCCACCCGCCCCAATACGGAAGAGGCGGAAGGCAGGTTCCGAGCGAGCCTGGGCAACTACGCGCGGCGGGATTTGGTCGGCCTGGTCACCGGGCCGATCGGCGGCAGCTGGGCGGGCAAGGCATCGTTCAGTTACCGCAAACGCGACGGCTGGGTGGACAACGTCTTTCTCGGCAAGCAACAGAAGGACGACGATGTGAAGGCGTTCCGCGGCCAGTTGCTGCATGCCGGCGAGACCTTCGAGGCGCTGCTCAGCGGCGATTTCAACCAGCTGGATATCGAGGATATGGCCCGCATTCCGGTAGCGACCGGCGAGACCGGCGATCCGGCGTTCTGGGCCCGTGCGGTTCCCGGCAGCTACGCGGAGCGGTGCGCCGGGCGCGGGGCGGACTGCTCCGCCGGGCCGGTCGATGGCTACGCGAAGAGAGATGCCTGGGGGCTCAGCGCGAAGCTCGGCTGGAGCCTGGCGAACGGCGAGCTAGTCTCGATCACAGCCTACCGGGAAAACGAATCGGACTGGAATATGGATTCCACCGGCACGCCCGCATCGCCGCTGCCGGCGGCGGTTTTCAGCCGGGTCAACGACGATATATTCGACCTGACCGACCAGTTCACGCAGGAATTCCGCTGGATTTCCAGCATCGGCGAAAATATCGACTACGTGGCGGGGCTCTGGTACCTGCGCGAGGAAACCGACCGCACCGAGTGCTTCGACAACGACGTGGCGACCAGCGACTGCACCCCCACCGCGGACGACGGCGCCACCGACTGGTACCGCCAAATCAACCGCACCACCAGCTATGCCGCTTTCGGCCAGCTCGACTGGGCTTTCGCCGACGCTTGGGAGCTGACGGCGGGCGGGCGCTACAGCGCCGACAAGAAAGTGATCGACAACGATGCGGTGAGCGGCGATTTCGTGGTCATCAATCAAACCTTCTCGAACTCGGTGAGCGAAAGCTGGAGCGCTTTCACGCCGAAATTCTCCTTGGCCTACAAGCCGAACGACGACACCACGATCTATGGCGCGGTCTCCTGGGGATTCAAGAGCGGCGGGTTCGGGGCCGCGCCCCAAGGCATCGAGTTCACGGAACCGCTGGACCAGGAGGAAGCGGTGAACTACGAGCTTGGCATCAAAGCCGACTTGGCGGGCGCTTTCCGCCTCAACGCCGCCCTGTTCCATACCGAGTACCAGGATCTGCAAACGCAGACCTTCGGCCCGCTGACCGCCGCGGCGGCCTTCGGCACCTTCCAGACCTTCAACTCCGGAGACGCCAAGATCCAAGGGGTGGAGTTGGAGGCCACTTGGGTGGTGAACGAGCAACTGACGCTGTCCGGCTTCTACGCCTTCCAGGACAGCGAGTTCGGCGACACCAATATCCCCGGCACGGCGTTTCCCGACCAGTCGGGGCAGGACCTGATCCGGGCCCCCGAGAATAAATTCAATATCAACGCCGATTACAGCCTGCCGCTGGCCGACGGCTCGGCGCTGGGGGCGAACCTGAGCTGGCGCTACACCGACGATCAGCGCGCCGAGCTGGAGCCTTGGGCGATCCAGCCGGCCTTCGATCTGCTCGATGCCCGCGTGAGCTGGACGCGCAGCGACGGCGCGCTGGAACTGGCCCTGTGGGGCAGGAATCTCGCCGACGAGGAATACATCACCCATCTCTACACCATCGCTTCCAGCGTGGTGGCGGTGTTCGGCGACCCGATCATGTACGGCGCGACGCTCACTTGGCAATTCTGACATTCCGCAAAGCCTTGCGGCCAAGGCTTGCGATGCCCGCTATCTGGTGAATCCGATGGCATTTGGCTCGTTTATAGTAGGTTCATGGTCCTAATCCAAAAAGAATGGCGCAAGCTGCTAAACGTCATTCAATGTCTGAACGACGGCTTGGATGATCAGATCATTCGGGAACGCGCCGGATGGGCGCTGCTCGACCTGCTGCAGGCGGACCACTTCGCGTCGTTTGTCTGGGACGAGGAAGGGGGCATCTTCAGCCGGCCGGTATTCCTGAATATGTCGCAAGACAATCTACGGCTTTACGAGCAGCACTACCAGTTCCACGATCCCATCACCTTCAAGATGCAGCCTTACCGGCGGGCCGTGTCAGTCAACGAGGTCATCAAGCAGTGCGAGCTGCTCAAAACGGAGTTCTTCAACGATTTTCTGGCCGTGGACGGCCTGCACTACGGCATCAATATCTACGTGTACGACAGCGGCAACCGCAATATCGGCGACTTCCGGATCTGGCGGTCGAGAAAGCGCGAGAACTTTGGCCGCCGGGAACTCGAAATCCTCGATATGATCGCGCCGCACTTCCAAAGCGCGATGCGCAATATCCTGTTCGCCAAGCGTCCGGGAACCGCGCTGGACCTCGACAAGATCCGCAGGCAGATCTCGGACCGGTTCGACCTGACGCCGAGGGAAATCGAAGTGGCCTGCGCCGTGCTGCAAGGCGGCTCGGATAAGATTATCAGCCGCGCCCTGCATATTTCCCTGCCCACGCTGCGCAGCCATATCCAGCACCTGTTCGACAAGCTCTCGGTGAATAGCAGAACCGAGTTTTGCAGCAAGGTCTTCCTTGGCGCCTGCGAGCGCATCTAAGGAGCGGCGCGGCATCCGGCTAGCCCGCATATTTCGCGGGCGCTACCAGCGGTAATTGAGTTTGATCTCGTGCGACAGGCCCAGCCGCGGCTGCGTCCACTTCAGCCCGCCGCCGGTCACGCGCTCCCGAACAGCTGCATCAAGCCAACCACCAGCCCCACGATCACGCCGGTTTGCGCGACCATGGCACCGATCATCCACTTCAGCAGATCGTTCTTGGCCTCGACGATCTTCCGCTCCAGGTCGCCCTTGACCTCGACGATCTTCCGCTCTAGGTCGCCCTTGACCTCGGCCAACTGCCGCTCCAAGTCGCCCTTCAGCTCGGCCAACTGCCGCTCCAGGTCGCCCTTGAGCTCGATCAGGTTCTGCTTGGTGGCCGCCTCTAGCTCGATCAGATTCTGCTTGGTGGCCGCCTCATGCTCTTGCAGGTTCTGCTTGGTGGCCGCCTCTAGCTCGATCAGGTTCTGCTTGGTGGCCGCCTCATGCTCTTGCAGGTTCTGCTTGGTGGCCGCCTCTANNNNGATCAGGTTCTGCTTGGTGGCCGCCTCATGCTCTTGCAGGTTCTGCTTGGTGGCCAGGTTGCTGTTCAGCAGGCTCACCTGCTCGTCCGCCAGCGCCTCGGCCTGCGCCTCGGTGAACCCGTTGTCCGTCAACCGCTTGACGAACCTGTGCGTGTCAAATGCTATCGCTTCGCTCATGGCGGCAATCCAATCCCTGATATTGCTGAAGTTTCTTATTCTATCGCAAAAGCGAGTGCGGGTTCACCATATATATGGGACTTTTCGTGTTCGACCGTTCTGTGTTTGCGAAGGTATTCCATTGGGGTGAGCAAGTCCAGCGCGCAGTGTGGCCGAATGTGGTTGTAGAAGCGCCGGCATTCGGCCAAGGCTCCCCGCGCTTGAGAGGGCCGCAGGTTACAGGTCGAATTTCACGCCTTGGGCCAGCGGCAGCGCGGCGGAGTAGTTGACGGTGCTGGTCTGGCGGCGCATGTAGCCCTTCCAGGCATCCGAGCCGGACTCGCGACCGCCGCCGGTTTCCTTCTCGCCGCCGAAGGCGCCGCCGATCTCGGCGCCCGACGGGCCGATATTGACGTTGGCGATCCCGCAATCGGAGCCCGTGGACGACAGGAACCGCTCCGCTTCGCGGATATCCTGCGTGAAGACGCACGAGGATAATCCCTGGGGCACGTCGTTATGCAGGGCCAGCGCCTCGTCGAAGGTTTCGTAGCGCATCGCATACAGAATGGGGGCGAAGGTCTCGGCCCGCGCCGTTGCCGTCTGCCGCGGCATATCGACGATAGCGGGGCTGACATAACAGCCGCCCGAGGGCACGCCTTCGCTGATATCCCGGCCTCCGGCAACGGCGCCGCCCTCGCCGCGCGCCCGATCCAGGGCCTGCATCATGGCGTCCCGCGCCGCCTGATCGATCAGCGGCCCCACCAGCACGCCTTCCTCGCGCGGGTCGCCGATGGTCAGCCCGGAATAGACTGCGGCCAGCTTCCCAAGCAATGCGTCCTTGATCGACCGGTGCGCGATCAGGCGGCGCAACGAGGTGCAGCGCTGCCCGGCGGTGCCCACGGCGGAGAAAACGATAGCCCGCGCGGCGAGGTCGAGATCCGCCGACGGCGCCACGATCATCGCGTTATTGCCGCCCAGCTCCAGAATGGACCGCCCGAACCGCGCCGCCACCTTGGGGCCGACAATCGACCCCATGCGGGTGGAGCCGGTGGCGGAAATCATCGGAACGCTTGGGGAGCATGCCAGCGCGTCGCCCACATCGGCGCCGCCAACGGCTAATTGCACCAAGCCCTCCGGCGCGTCGCCGCCGAACCGCTTTAGCGCGCGCTGCATGATCTTCATCGTGGCCAAGGCTGTGAGCGGGGTTTTCTCCGACGGCTTCCAGACCACCGGATTGCCGCACACCAGCGCCAGCGCCGCGTTCCACGACCACACGGCCACCGGAAAATTGAACGCGGTGATCACGCCGCAAGGCCCCAGCGGATGCCAGGTCTCGCTCATCCGGTGCCCCGGGCGCTCTGAGGCGATGGTCTTGCCGTAAAGCTGGCGCGAAAGGCCCACGGCGAAATCGCAGATATCGATCATTTCCTGCACTTCGCCCTGCCCTTCGGAAACGATCTTGCCCGCCTCCAGCGTCACCACCGCGCCCAGCGCCTCCTTGCCGGCGCGCAGCTCCTCGCCGAGCAATCGCGCTAGCTCGCCCCGGCGCGGCGGCGGCACTTGGCGCCATGCCCGGAACGCCGCCTGCGACTTCGCCGCGATATCCGGCATTTCCGCCGCCGCAGTCTTGCGGACGCGCGCCACCTCGGCGCCGTCGATAGGCGAATGCGCCGCAAGCGTTCCGCCTTCCAGTTCGCGCGCCGTTAATCCGGCGGCCTTAAGAACCTGCGCGTGCGACACCGATCTTCCCTCCGTTTAGCCGATTCGATCCCAAACCCGCCCCCAATGCGCTCGGGGCACGGCCGCCGCCACTGTAACCCGCTCCGCGGCCCGTGAATATGCCTTTATACCGGATCGGCGAAGCGGCGGTGGAAACGGCGGCGAGGGGCGGGCAAGGAGCCTTCGGCATTCTTCAGATTGCGGCAGATGTAATCGGCCGACGGCGCAGCCAGCGCCTTGTAGGCGCGCTTGATAAGTTCGCGCGAAGCGGAACCGGACCAGCCGGCCGGCAGAATCTCGTCGGGGAAGCCAGGATCGCGGAGCAGAATGCGGCGATAGTCGTGAACCATGAGGGTGCGCAGCCAGAAGCTCTCCTCGGGGGCCGGCTCGCCGGGGCGCCGCTCGCGCGCCAGCGGCCGGTAGAAACTAAGAAACTCGTCGTAATGGCCCTTGAGCGCGTCGAGGTTCCATTTTCTGCGGGCCAGATCCCGAACCGCGGATTGCGAATGGGGTTCCCCGGCGGATGCCTTGAACACCGTCACCTGTCCGGCGAGGCCCAGCCCGGCAATGGTGTCGTCGAGCTCCTCGCGCTCGGCGGAGGGGCGCGCGTGCAAGCCGCTGGCCAGCGAACTGAAGCCTTGCCAGGAAAGGCTCTTGATCAAAGCGTCGCGCTTGCCCTCCGGCAGGGCGGGAATCAGCACCAAGGTCCAGAGGCCGTCCCATTCCGGGCGGGCAGGCGAGTAGATGCGCCGCGCCGCCCGTTCGTAATGCCCCCGGGCCTGTTCGGTGAAGCAGAAATAGCTGCGCCGCCCCACCCTTTCGGCCTTGAGCCAGTCCTGCCGCGCCAGCCGGTTCGCCGCCGTGCGCAGGCGGCGCTCGCCGAATCCGAACGGCGCCAGCGCCTCGATCAGGCTGCCCAGCCAGATCCAGCCGCCGTGCTGGGACACGGCATCGCCGAACACGGTGACGATCATCGAGGCGGCGCTGATGGAGCGGGCGGCCACCCGGTCGGCCAGGATGCGCGAAGTAACGGGGCGCGGCTTCATAGCTGGTCGAAATCAACCGCCACGCGATCGCTGACGGGATGGGCTTGGCAGGTCAGAATCAAGCCTTCGGCCAATTCCTGCGCGCTCAGCGCATGGTTGATATCCAGTTCCACTTGGCCTTCAAGCAAGCGCGCCCGGCAGGTGGCGCACACGCCGCCTTTGCAGGAGAAGGGAAGGTCGGCGCCGTTGCGCAGCGCGCCGTCCAAGATGCTTTCGCCGTCGCTGGAAAGCTCGAACCGCGCGGAGCGGCCCGCCGCGGTCACGGTCACGTCGCTGACCCGACCGGCGTGCTGCCGGGCGCGGGCCAGATGCTTCTCGACCGCGGCGCGGGCATCCTCGGCCGAAGACGAGAACAGCTCGTAATGGATGCGCGCCTCGTCCACGCCGGCGCCGCGCAGCCCGCGCGAGACCTCCGAAATCATCGATTGCGGCCCGCACAGGAAAAATTCGTCGGTTGCGGCGATATCGATCAGGCGCTTGCGCTGCAACTCGGCGCCCTTGCGGTTATCGAGGCGGCCGTGGAGCACCTCGGCATCCTGCTCCTCTCGGCTTAGGATATTGATCCAGTTGAACCGCGCCAGGTAGCGGTTCTTAACAAAGCCCAGCTCGCTTTTGAACATCACCGTGGCCGAGTTGCGGTTGCCGTAAAGGAGCGTCACGCGGCTTCGCGGCTCGCGCTTGAGGACGGTTTTGACGATCGAGAGAATGGGCGTGATGCCGCTGCCGATGCAGATGCACAGGTAGCGCTTGTCGTGATCCGCCGACAGCGGCGTGAAGAAATTGCCTTGCGGCGGCAGCGCGCGGATTTCGTCGCCGGCCCGCAAGCGCTCGTTGGCGTAGGTGGAGAACGCGCCGCCTTCGATCCGCTTGATGCCCACCTTCAGGCAGCCGTCGTCCACGCCCGAGCAGATCGAATACGAGCGGCCCACCTCCTCGCCGCCGATCTCGGTGCCGAGGGTCAGGTATTGCCCTTGGATGAAGCGGAACGCCTCGCGCAGGCCGCGGGGCACGTGGAAGGCAACGCATACCGCGCCGCCGGCCTCGGGGCGCACTTCCGCCACCCGCAACGAATGCCAGCCGGACGAGCCTACCACCGAAGCCCCGGATAAGCGCGCTGCATGGATTGCATCTCGGCGAGCAGATAGCCGTGATGCTCGGTATGCACGCCTTCCCTGCCGCCGGCAACGGACCATTCCTGCCCGGGCGCGTCGAGCGCGGCCTCCGCAAGGAGTGTTTCCATCAAGGCCCGCCAGCGGGGCTTGAGCGCGGAGCGGTCCGCCGACACGCCGCTTTCGAGCAGCGCCGCCTCGTGGCGGTCCATCGCGAATAATTCCGGCCCGTAGCCCCATAGGCGGTCGAAAGCGCGTTGAATCCTGGCGCGGCTTTCGGCGGTGCCGCCGCCGAGCCGCAACACCCACTCGCGGCTGCGCTTGAGATGGAAGCGGCTCTCCTTGGCCGCCTCGGCGGCGAGCGCGGCGATGCGGGCATCGCTGGAGCGGGCGAGGCGCTTGAAATACTCCAGATGGAAGGCATCGACCATCGCTTGCCGCGCCATGGTATGGGCGAAATCGCCGATCGGCAGCTCGAAGATCAGCAGGTTGCGGTAGGCCCGGCTGTGCCGCAGGAAGGCGATTTGGTCAACGCTGCGGCGCCCTTGCTCGAGTTCCGACAGGTAGCGGTAGCACTTTTCGGCCCGGCCGAGGTAATCCAGCGCCACGTTGGCGATGGCGATATCCTCTTCCAGCAACGGCGCCTTGCCGCACCATTCCGACAGGCGCTGGCCCAGAATCAGCGAGTCGTCGCCCAGCGCCAGCAGGAAATGGCCCAGCGCGCCTTGGGGGAGGCTCACAGGTTCTTCACCTCGGGCGGCAGGCGGTAGAAAGTGGCATGGCGGTAGGGCTTGTCGTTGGACGGATCGAAGAAGCTGGCGGCATCCTCCTCCTGCGAGGCCACGATATCGCTGGATTTCACCACCCAGATGCTCACGCCCTCGCCGCGGCGGGTATAGCAATCGCGCGCGAATTTCAGCGCCTGGGGGCCGTCCTCGGCATGCAGGCTGCCCACGTGCTTGTGGTCCAAGCCGCGCCTGGAGCGCACGAACACTTCGTACAAGGGCAATTCCATGCCTTCCGCCATCGGCCCGGCTCGCTGCCTGCTCATGCGATGCGAAGCCGCTCCGCTGAAGGCGGGACGGCCTCTTCGCCCGGTCCGGCGGCGCTTTTCCTCTCCTCGTAGGCGCGCAGGGCCTCGCGCACCCACTCGCCTTCGCGGTGCGCCTTGCTGTGCGCCGCCAAGCGCTCGCGGTTGCACGGGCCGTTGCCGGCAATCACCGCCTGGAACTCGTCCCAGTCGATGGCGCCGAAATCGTAATGGCCGCGCTCCGCGTTCCATTTCAGGTCCGGGTCCGGAACCGCCAAGCCCAGATGCTCCGCCTGCGGAACGGCCTGATCGACGAAATCCTGGCGCATCTCGTCGTTGCTCCGGCGCTTGATCTTCCACTGCATCGATTGGGCGCTATGCACCGACTCGGCATCGTGCGGGCCGAACATCATCAGCGTGGGCCACCACCAGCGGTTCATCGCGTCCTGGGCCATCGCCTTCTGCTCCGGGCTGCCCGATGCCAGCGGCATCAGCATTTCAAAGCCTTGGCGCTGATGGAAGCTCTCCTCCTTGCAAATGCGGATCATCGCCCGCGAATAAGGGCCGTAGGAGGTGCGTTGCAGCGAAATCTGGTTAACGATGGCGGCGCTATCGACCAGCCAGCCGATCACTCCCACATCGGCCCAGGTGAGCGTGGGATAGTTGAAGATCGAGGCGTACTTGGCGCGCCCCTCGTGCAGCGCCTCGATCATTTCCTCGCGGGCAACGCCCAGCGTTTCCGCGGCGCTGTACAGGTAGAGGCCGTGCCCGGCCTCGTCCTGCACCTTGGCCAGCAGGATCATCTTGCGCTTCAGCGTGGGCGCGCGGGTAATCCAGTTGCCCTCCGGCTGCATGCCGATCACCTCCGAGTGCGCATGCTGCGAGATCTGGCGGACCAGGCTGCGGCGGTAGGCCGTCGGCATCCAGTCCTTGGGCTCGATCTTGCGCTCCTCATCGACGCGCTGCTGGAAGGCCGCCGCCAGCTCCGCATCGCTTAAGCGGTATTCGCTCATGCCAGCCTCCTCTCCACCAGCGTCAGCACGTCGTAGAGCGCCACCGCCTTATCCTCCTGGTTGACGATCTCCACGTCCCACACCACCACGCCAACGGCGCGGTCCTCGTCCGGGCGCTTTTCCTTGGCGATCTTCCTCTTGGCCGTCAGCCGCGCCTGGATGGTGTCGCCGATGCCCACCGGCTCGATGAAGCGCAGATTCTCCAGCCCGTAATTGGCCAGCACCGGCCCCGGCGCCGGATCGACGAACAGGCCGGCCGCCGCCGATACCACGAAGTAGCCGTGCGCCACCCGCTTGCCGAACAGCGAATCCTTGGCCGCCTCCTCGTCGAAATGGGCGTAGAAATGATCGCCCGAAACGCAGCCGAAATTCACGATATCGGCCTCGGTCACGGTGCGCCGGTGGGTGGTGAGGCGGTCGCCCACCTCGAGATCCTCGAAATGCTTGCGAAACGGATGGATGTCCGTTTCCCGGACCCGGGCGCCGGCCTGGTACTCGCGGGTAATGGCCGCCAGCGAGCGGGGCGAGCCTTGCACCGAGGTGCGCTGCATATAGTGCTTGACCGCCCGCGCTCCGCCCAGTTCCTCGCCGCCGCCGGCCCGGCCCGGCCCGCCGTGAACCAGCAGCGGCAGCGGCGAGCCGTGGCCGGTGGATTCCTTCGCGCAATCGCGGTTGAGCACCAGCATGCGGCCGTGCCAGGCCGCGGCGCCGAGCACGATCCGCGCCGCCTCGCCGTCGTCGCTGGTCACCACCGAGCCCACCAGGCTGCCGCGGCCCTTGGCGGCCAGATCAATCGCCTCGTCCGTGCCGCGGTACGGCATCAGCGTGGCCACCGGCCCGAAGGCTTCGGTCGAATGCGGCGCCTCCGTTGCGAGCGGGTCGGCGCAATAAAGCAGCGTGGGCGGATAGAAGGCATCGCGCACGGCGCGCTCGCCGACCAGCTCGAAATCGCCGCCGCCCAGCAGGATTTCGCAACTGCCGGCCAGCGCTTCCACGCTGGCCTGCACCTCGGCCTTCTGCGCGGCGCCCAGCAGCGGCCCCATGCGCACGCCCTCCGCCGCCGGATCGCCAACCGCCATTTTCGACAGCCGCGCCTTAAGGGCATCGGCCACCGGCTGCAGCTGCTGCTCCGGCACCAAGATGCGGCGGATCGCGGTGCATTTCTGCCCCGCTTTGGAGGTCATCTCGCGGACCACCTCCTTTATAAACAAGCCGAATTCCGGATCGTCCGCCTTCACTGATTCGCCCAGAACGCAGCAGTTCAGCGAGTCCGCTTCCTGATTGAACGGAATGCTGCGGGCGATGATGCCGGGGTGCGCCTTGAGCTTGCGGCCGGTTTCGGCCGAGCCGGTGAACGTGACCACATCCTGCTCGCGGAGATGGTCGAGGAGATTGCCGGCGCGGCCGCAAATGAGTTGCAGCGCGCCTTCCGGCAGCAGCCCGGAGGCGATGATTTGGCGCGCCATCGCCTCGGCCAGGTAGGCCGAGCCGGTGGCGGGCTTGACCACTGCCGGCACGCCCGCGATCAGGCTGGGGGCGATCTTCTCCAGCATTCCCCAGCAGGGGAAGTTGAACGCGTTGATATGCACCGACACGCCGCGCTTCGGGGTGAGGATATGGCGGGCCGAAAAGGTATTGCCGGCCGATAGCCGCTCGGGGCCGCCTTCCACGATGAACGGCTCGTTCGGAAACTCGCGCCGGGCGATGCTGGAAAAACTGAAAAGGGTGCCGATTCCGCCCTCGATATCCACCCAGCTATCGGCCCGGGTGGCGCCCGTGCAGGCCGAGATCCGGTAGAGCTCGTCCTTGCGCTCAAGCAGGTGCTTGGCCAGCGCCTTGAGCGCCAAGGCGCGCTCGTGGAGGGTTAGGGCGCGCAGCGCGGGGCCGCCTTCGGAGCGCCCGTAATCCAGCGCCCGCGGCAAATCCACGCCCTCGCTGCTCGTGGAAGTGATACGTTCTCCGGTTACAGAATGGAAAATATGAGTTGTTTCTTCCGACCCCGGAATCCAATGGCCATAGACATAACTTTTTGTTTTCATTTATTTATATATTTATTTAATTGGTCTCTTAGAGATAAGAGGAATAATTATAACTCATTTTTCTAAAATTTTTCTTTATAGATGTATCATATTGAAAGCAGGGAATGGTATGCTGCGCTTCTTGCCGAACAGGGGCTTTCCGCCCTTGCCGAGGGCAGGATCCCCCCGTTCCTTGGCGGGAGGCAGCGGGTCATCAGGAGGCGCGGCGGATTGAACTCCCAAAAGGGCTACGAGGCGATCGAGAACGCCGGGATCGACGAGATCCGGGCGTTGCAGGCGGAGCGCCTAGGCCAGACGCTGCGGCACGCCTATCGGAATTCGCCCGTTTACCGGCGGAAATTCGATGCGGCGGGCGTCAAGCCGGAGGATTTCCGCTCGCTCGGCGATCTGGCCCGCTTCCCGTTCACCACCAAGGCCGATCTTCGCGACGCCTACCCGTTCGGGCTCTGCTGCGTGCCGATGGAGCGGGTGGCGCGCATCCATGCCTCGAGCGGCACCACCGGCCAGCCCACGGTGGTGTGCTATTCGGCGGCGGATATCGACAGATGGGCCGGCTTGTGCGCGCGCTCGATCCACGCCGCCGGAGGCCGCCCCGGCGACAAGGTGCATGTGGCCTACGGCTACGGCCTTTTCACCGGCGGGCTCGGGGCCCACTACGGCGCTGAGCGCTTAGGCTGCGCGGTGATCCCCATGTCCGGCGGCCAAACCGCAAGGCAGGCGCAGCTGATCCGCGATTTCGACCCGGATATCATCATGGTCACGCCTTCGTATCTGCTGAATATCAGCGACGAGATGGCCCGCCAAGGCATCGACCCGGAAAGGCTGGCGCTGCGCTTGGGAATACTGGGCGCGGAACCCTGGAGCGAAGCGATGGGCGCGGAAATCGAAGCGCGGATGAAGCTGGACGCGGTGGATATCTATGGCCTGTCCGAAGTGATGGGCCCGGGCGTGGCCCAGGAGTGCGTGGAGAGCAAGGACGGCGCCACGATCTGGGAGGACCATTTCTATCCCGAAATCATCGATCCCGGCACGGGCGCGGCGCTGCCCGACGGCGAACAGGGCGAACTGGTGTTCACGACGCTCACCAAGGAGGCCATGCCGGTGATCCGCTACCGCACCCGCGACCTCACGCGGCTGCTGCCCGGCACAGCGCGCAGCATGCGCCGGATGGCCAGGATCGCCGGACGCAGCGACGATATGCTGATTATCCGCGGCGTGAACGTGTTTCCCAGCGCTATCGAGGAACAGGTCCTCAGCGTGGCCGGGCTTGCCCCGCACTACCTGATCGAAGTCGATCGGCGCGGCCGCCTCGACCAAGTGACGGTTGCGGCCGAGCGGCGGAACGAGGCGGCGGCGGAACCGGAGGCGCTGCGCGCCGAGCTGGCGCGCCGGATCAAGGATATTCTGGGCCTTTCCGCGCAGGTGGAAATCGCCGCCCCCGGCAAACTGCCCCGCTCGCAAGGCAAAGCGGCGCGCATCATCGAAAAGAGCAGAACGCACAGCGAAACAGAATAATGCCGTCGTGACATGCTTTTGGGATGATTTAGGGCTCTCTGTCACGGTCGCTCAGACGCTTATAATCTCACTGCACGAACTTGCTCGCAGGTAGGATTGAGCGTTTGGGGAAAAACAGAGAAGCCCAATATCTAAAGGGTGTTCGCCAGTGAGTAAGCATTACCTGCGACAAGAGCGCAAACAGGCGGTTAGCAACCCGAAAGCACCGCAAGCGCGTCGAGGTGCCGCATCGGGCGAGAATCAGCGTTGGCAACGGAACCAGCGGCATCGACCGGGGAATCGCTGGTCAGAACGACTGGCGGTAGCTCGCATAGAGGACGCGGCCGTCGAGGCTGTAGAGGTTGTACGCCTGCGGCAGCGGAGTTCGGAACGAGCCGAGCTCTGGATCTTCGTCGGTGAGGTTCCTCAGGCCCGCCGTGATGCGACCGTTCCAAGGCGCGGACCATTGATAGAATAGATCGAACTCGGTGTGCGCCGATATTGAGAACTCAACTTCCGGCAGGCCGAATCCGCCCACATAGTGGGCATGGCCGGAAACGGTGTGATCGCCGTAGCGCCAGATGATTGCCGCCGAACTGCGCTCCGAGGGCCGGGCGCCGGCGGCCGCGGCAGCTCCGGAAACAGCGCCAAGGCCCGAACTCCATTGCGAGGCCGTGCGGGAGCGGGTCCGAAGCCGGAGGATGGTCCCGGCATGGAGCCGAAACTGGAAGTCGCCCAGCGCCGCGGTCGGCAGATCGTAGATCAGTTGCAGGTCAACGCCGCGGAACTGCGCGCGGTAGGTGTTGTCCCAGAACACATCGGCCTCCAGCAAAGCTCCGGTGGCCGGGTGGCGCTTGAGAAGGCTGCCGCTGCCGCAACGGATCATCGTTGCGGCGGTCGCCGAGTAGCGGGTGTTCTCGATCCGCCCGGTGCCGAGGCATTGCCCCTCGAACTCCAAGCCGATCAGCCCCTGCAGGGGCGGCAGTCCGATGCCGTTCTCAAGATCCACGTTCCAGAAATCCGCCCGGGCCGTCAGCGAGTCCCAAGCCGCCACCACGCCGAGGTTGTAGCTTTCGGACAGTTCCGGCCTGAGCGCCGGGTTGCCGCCGGTATAGGTGGGAACTTCCTCTTCGATGCAGTCCGTCGGGGCGATGCCGTCGCGGCGGCATTTGACCAGGTCGAAGCCCGTCTGCAGCCAAAGCGAGGTGCCGTCATAGAGGTTATTCATGCTGCCGGCGCGGAAACCCTCGCCCCAGGAAGCGCGCAGCAGCAGCCATCCGGCAGGCTGGTAGCGCGCCGAGAAGTAGGAACTCAGCTCGCTTCCGGCCGAATCGTCGTACTGGTCCCAGCGCAGCGCCGCGCTCAGTTGCAGATTGGGCAGCAGCGGCGCAAGCGCTTCGCCGAACAGCGCCCGGATGACCCGCTCGCCGGCGCCGCTCACGCCGAAGCGCCCGAGCAGGCCGCCGCCTGAGCTCAGCGGATCGTAGCGATCACGGTACTTCTCGTCGAAGTAATCAAACCCGAAGGCCCAGCTCACCGGGCCGCCGCGCGTCCGCAAGAAATCGAAGCCCACATTGCCGCTATAGGAGCGGAGGTCCGCGCGGGAATCGCGGGTGGATTTCGCGGCAATCGCTTGCAGAGCGGCGGCGTTGCCGGGATGCAAGGGATCGAACGGGTTGTACAGGCCTTGCGAAACTTGCGCCTGGGTGGCGAATGCCCTGGGAAAGCAGCAACTGTTTTCGCGGCCAGCGTAGCGGGTATGCCTGGCTTCGAGCTGGTAGTGGAAGATGCCGGCGCCGCCATGCGCGAGAAGCGCATTCTCATGCAGGGTCAGCAGCGCCTCGAAATTGCGGCCGCCCAGGCCCGCAAAGCGGTGCCGCAGCGTGTAGGGGAGCAACTCGGGATAAGGAACGCCGAAATCAAATCCGCGCTCCAGCCCGGCGGCGGCGGCTTCGGTCAGCAGGATATCGCCGGGCGGCGGCGCCAGCCGCCCATGCACGTTCTGCGCGCTGAACAGCGATTGCAGGCGCAGCGCATGGCTGGAAGAAAGCTCGTATTCCGCGTGCAGAAAAGCGCTGGCCCGCTGCAAGTCGGTGGTTTCCCAAGCCGCAACGGCGTAATGGAATCCGCAATGCTCCTCGCCGGAGGCGGAGACGTAAGGCCCGGCCAACAGCCGCCGCCCGGTTGCCGGATCAAGGACTTGCTCGCAATTGGGCGCGGCCTTGCGGTGCGGCCAGATGGTATTGCCCCAGGAACTCACGTTGTCGGCGTTCTCCCAAGCGCGCCAGGCAGCGGTAAACGGCGCCTGCGGATAGGCGGCGGGGGGAGATTCGTGGCCTGTGGTTCCGAGCGTGTAGAACCGGTCTGCCGAAGCAATATGCTCCTTGTTGCGGAAATCGGCGCTGAACAGAAAGCGTCCGCGCTCGCTGGCGCCGCCTAGCGTCAGCATACCGGATTCCGTATCCGCGCCTTCGCGGCTGGGCCGGGCCAGCGAGGTTGCCGCTTCGATGCCTTCATAGCGCTTGCGCAAAATGATATTGACCACGCCGCCAATGGCGTCCGAGCCATAAATGGCCGAAGCGCTGTCGGTCAGAATCTCGATGCGTTCCACGGCCGCCAGCGGAATAATGTTGAGATCGACCGCCTGATTGGCCGTGATCGGCGACCGCGGCGCCCGGCGGCCATCCAGCAGCACCAGCGTGCGATTCGCGCCAATGCCGTGCAGGCTGAAGGCGGCCTGCCCGATCCAAGCGTGGCCTGATTGCTCGCGCGACGAGCCGAGACTGTTGACCGGGCTGTTCCTGAGCACGTCGGCCACCGATTCCCGGCCGCTCAACTCGATATCCTCGCGCGTTATCACCACCATGGGGCGCGCCTCCTCCATATCGATCCGCCGAATCCGCGAGCCGGTAACCACCTGCCGCCCGAGCGCCGCAAACTCCCTGCCTGCGGCCGCGCCAGCGGTCTGCGAATCGTCGCCGGCGCGCTCGAAATCGAAGCTGAACAATATTTCCGGCTCATCGCCGCCGCGATCGGCGAGCAAGCCGCACTGGTAGGGAAACACATGCCGCCGCCGGTATTCCCGCGCCAGCTGCTGTGCTTGCACGAGCCGCTCGGGGCCCAGTATCCTGGCGGCACGGTCATTGAATTCCTCGATCATCGCGCCGGATTCGCCCATGCCCAGGTCCATCAGTTGCGCCAGCGCCGATATTTCCCTTGCATGGGCTTGCTCCATTGCTGCCCGGAACCAGCCGTAAGCCTGCACCAGGTCCTTGGAAACGGCTTCGCCCGTGTAATGCATATAGCCCAGAAGGAGTTGCGCCATTGCAATCCCCTGTTCGGCAGCCTTTTGCAGCCACTCGGCAGAGGCGGCCGGATCCCGCTTCATTCCCTCCATGCCCAGAAACTGCGCGAAACCCAGCATGGCCTGGGCCCAGGAATGGTTTTGCTCAGCAGCGCGGCGCATCGAGGCTATCGCCAAGTCCATGTCTTCGGACATCGCGGCAACGCTGATCGACAATTGCGCCCGCGGCGATCCCTGCTCAGCCAGCTCCCCAAGATGTCGGCGCGCAGGACGGTTGCCGTTACCAGCGAGCAGAATCAGCTCCCCCAGAGCCGGAGCGTTTCCGGAGCTGGCGGCCAAGAATAGCCATTCGACCGCCTGGCTCCCGTCTTGCGCCACAGCTCGACCTTGGGCATGCATGCGGCCAAGCTCAAGCTGCGCGCGCCCGTTTCCCTGCGCCGCCAGCCCCTGAATCCAGTCGAGCGCGGGAGTGTGCCCCTTCTCCGCCAGATCGCCAAATCCAATGATCGCAGCGTCTGGATGCCGCTTTTCCAAGCGTCGATACCACTGAAAAGCGGCAGCCAGATTCCGGTCCGCATCCTGCCCCTGCGCAGACATGCGCGCCATGCTGCGCTGCGCCTGCGGCCTGCCCCGCTCCGCCTCCCTGCGGATCAGCTCGGCGGCAGGCGCAAAGCCCATCCCTGCCAGACCCGCCAATCCGTCGAAAGCATCGGAAACAGGGCCCCGCAACTGCGCGGAGCCGCGGCCGCCCCCTGAATCAAGGACCTTGAGGTACCACCCGTACGCCTGCTCAAGGTCCGGCGCCACTCCATTGCCTTCGGCGAATTTATCCCCCAGCCGCGCCTGCGCTTCGGCCAATCCCCGGCGGGCAGCCTTGTGGAACCACTCGATGGCGATGCCGCTGTCCGCAGTCAAACCGTGCTTGCCTTCATCGTACGCGGCGCCCAGCCTGAACTGCGCCCGGGCATTGCCTTGCTCCGCCGCCATTCGGTACCAGCCAAGAGGATTTCTTGCTGCCGGGCCTTCCGCCGGCATCAGGCTTTCCGAGTCATCCTCGTATGCCTCGCCCAAAGCAAACTGCGCTTCCGCAAGGCCCTGGTCAGCCGCTTTGCGATACCACAGCGCGGCGATCATCTTGCTGCCGCGCCTGCCGCCCGCGCTGCATATCTCGCCCAGCGAGTGCTGCGCTTGGGCCTCGCCTTGCTCGCCCGCTTCCAGGCACCAGCGCAAAGCCGCCGCCTTGTCCTGGGGAACGCCGCGGCCAAGGCGGTAGACATTGCACAACGCGTTCTGCGCCTTTGCGTCGCCCCCGTTTGCCGCTCGCTCAACAACGAAAAGGGCTTGGCCCTGATCGCCCTTGCCTGCCTCAACCGCGCTTATCGCTTCCTTAAGCGGCCCTGCGGCTTGATCCGGCTCCTGTTTCGCAACGGCGGAAATTGATGCCAGCAACACAAGCATCAATGCGGGGCGCATCTGCATGAGAAGACTTGGGGGTTCCCTGGATCGATGGATGGCGCGCCGCATCGCCGAAAGCGGGGTTAGCGGCGCGGCGGCATCGGCTCCTGGTCGCGGCGGGTTTGGGCGCGGCCCAGCCCAACGGACAACGCGCACCACACAGCGGCGAAGGGCACGGTGGCGCCCACCATGAGCGCGAGGCTGCCCAAGGCGCTGAGCACCACCTGCAGGCCGGTGCCGGCCAAGTCGCCGAAGCGGTACAGGAACACATCCACCACGGGCTTGGCCTTGTAGCGTTCGGCAGGAGGGACGACGCTGAACAGGGTTTCGCGGGCCGGACGCGAAATCGCGTAGCGGGTGGCGCGATGAACGGCCTGGAACACGGCCATCACGCCAAAGACCGGCCAGATGGCCAGCACCGCGAATCCGGCCAGCGTCACCAGCGGCAGTATGGCCAGCGTCCAGCCCACGCCCAGCTTGCGGATCAGGCGGGTCGTGATAAAGATCTGGGTGATTAGCGTTGCGGTTTGCGTCAGCGCGTCCATCAGCGCATACGAGCTGACAAGCTGGCTGAAGTTATCGCTGCGATTCAGGATGATGTTCGCTTGCGTGAAGTAGATC
Source organism: Gammaproteobacteria bacterium (assembly GCA_026708965.1). Lineage (GTDB taxonomy): Bacteria > Pseudomonadota > Gammaproteobacteria > Steroidobacterales > Foliamicaceae > Foliamicus. The sequence goes on from JAPOTY010000034.1 coordinate 29,767, forward strand.
AGCGTATTGGAAATAGCCATGAACATGATCCACAGCGCAATGCCCAGCAGGTAGGGCGAGCGCGCCACGGCGGCGGCGCCGTCCCAGAAATTGCCGCCCATGCCGGATGGCGCGTTAGGCGCGGCGGGCGAATCGCCGGATGCCGCCGCCGGATTCCCCAGCCGGGAGTGGCCGGAGCGCGCGGCCCGGCGGTCCAGCGTGAGCATCAGGATGATCGCCACCACGAAGAACCCCGCCCCGATGGCCATCAGCCCCACCGGAAGATAGACAGACTCCGTTGCGGACGCGATCCGGTTGGTGGCCCAGCCGCCGGCCAGCGCCCCGATGGTGCCGCCAATGCCGATAAAGGCGAATATCCGCTTGCCCTGCTCCACGCTGAAAAGATCCACCATGAAGGCCCAGAAAATGCTGTTGATGAACAGGTTGATGGCGCTCAGCCACACGTAGAACGTGTAGCCCACGCCGCGCGCCAGAGCGGTCTCGGAGCCGGAGCCGATCAATCCGCCCCCGGCCCGGGCATCCACAACGAGCAGGCCGGCAAACAAGAACAGGCAAGCCACCACGAAGCCGTAAGCCACCGGAATGAAGCGCCGGCGATCCATGCGGGCCACCACGCCGCCGAACAGCAGCACCAGAACCAGGGACGACACCACGGTGACGCCGAACAGCCAGTAGAGTTCGCCCATGCCGCGGGCCACGCCCATGGCGTCGCGCACCGGGCGCACGAAAAAATACCCGCAAAGCACGCAGAAGTAGAAAGCGGCGGCCAGCGCCGCCAGCGGGAATTCCGCCCGCCGGATATTGAAAATCCGCGCCGCCCAATCGGTCATAGGCTCTCTCCTGAATCCGCCGATGCGGAAAACCGCCCGTTCAGCATATCGCCGCCTAGGCCGAATCTCCGCACGGCAGCCCGGAAAACGATATTGTCATGGCCCGCAGGCGACCACCAAAGCCAAGGATATTAACAGCGCGGGCGCTTTGGATGGCATCTTGCCCATCAACCGCAACCGGATCAGTTGCGCAATTGCGGGAACAGCAGCACATCGCGGATTGCAGGCTGGTCGGCAAGGAGCATCACCAGGCGGTCCACCCCCAAGCCCAAGCCCGCGGTGGGCGGCAGGCCGTATTCCAGCGCGGCCACGAAATCCTCGTCGTACAGCATTGCTTCGTCATCCCCGCTCTCGCGCAGGCGAGCCTGCTCGCGGAAGCGGCGGGCCTGATCTTCGGCATCATTCAGTTCCGAGAAGCCGTTCACCAATTCCCGCCCCGCGATATACAGTTCATAGCGGTCGGTGATCTCGGGATCGTCGTTGCTGGCGCGTGAAAGCGGCGAGACCTCGGCCGGATGGCCGGTAATGAATACGGGCCCGTCAAGCCGGTCCTCCACCGTGCGGTCGAAAAGCTCAGCCAGAAGCTTGCCCCAGCCGGCGTTCGCCGGCGGATCGCTCTCGATCCCTAAGCGTTTGCGGCATTCGAGAAGGTAGCCCGCATCGCGCAATCGCGCCGCGTCCAGCCCCGGATTATGCTCCAGCACGGCCTGCTCCATGCTCAGGCGCGGCCATTCGCCGCCCAGCTCATACGTCTTGCCCTGATAGCCCACCTGCGCGCCGCCCAGCACCGCTTCCGCCGCGGCGCGGATCATTTCCTCGGTCATCCGCATGAAATCCTCATAATCCGCATAGGCTTGGTAAGCCTCCAGCATGGTGAACTCGGGATTGTGCTGGGTGGAAAGGCCTTCATTGCGGAAGCAGCGGTTGATCTCGAATACGCGCTCCATGCCGCCCACCACCAGCCGTTTGAGATGCAACTCCAGGGCCACGCGCAGGTAAAGCTCGCGATCAAGCGCATGGTGGTGCGTGGCGAAGGGTCGGGCGGCGGCGCCGCCCGCGATGGGCTGCATGATCGGCGTTTCCACTTCCATGAATCCGCGCCCGCCAAGAAATTCGCGCAGCGCCGAGACCACGCGGGCCCGGCGTTCGAATACTTCGCGGGACTCGCGGTTCACGATCAGATCCAGGTAGCGCCGGCGATACCTCTGCTCGCGATCGCTCAAGCCGTGGAATTTCTCCGGCAGCGGGCGCAGCGACTTGGTGAGCAGCGCCAGTTCACTCACTTGAACGCTCAATTCGCCGGTGCGCGTTCGCATCAGCACGCCATTCGCCCCAACGATATCGCCCAGATCCAGCGCCCCGGTGTTGGCGTAAGCCTCCTCGCCCATCCCGGCGCGCGTCAGCATAAGCTGCAATCGTCCGGCGCCATCCTGGATTTCGGCGAAGCTCAAGCGCCCCATGCGGCGCTGCGACATCAGCCGCCCCGCCACGCGCACTTCCCGGCCCAGTTCCGCAAGCGCCTCGGCATCCATATCGGCACAGTCCGCATGCAGCCCGGCCGAGTTGGCATTGGGCCGGAAGCGGTTCGGAAATGCCCAGCCGCTCTCCCGCAAGGCTGCGAGCTTACGGCGGCGCTCCGCTATCAGGCGGTGTTCGGGCGCGGAATCCGGGGAACCTGTATCTGGGGGCGCGGGCATCCGCGGAATTGTACGGCGTGGCTTGCGTGACGACTGAACCGGGCCTTGCGCGCGCCGCTTGCGCCATAATCGGAATCAATGGAGCGGACGGGAGCGGCTTTGATGAAGAACATGGCATGCTTGGTTTTGGCGGCAGCCGCCAGCCTAGGCGGCGCGGCGGCGGCGGACAGCCTGCGCGACGACCTGATGCGCTGCGCGCAACTGAATAATTCCCAGGTGCGCCTGGCCTGCTACGACGCGCTGGCCTCGGCAAGCGGCGCCGGAAACGCGGCGGTCAACGACGATAGCGTTCCGGCTTCCGGCATCGGCGACGCGGCGGTCAACGACGATAGCTTTTCGGCTTCCGGCGCCGGCGACGCGGCGGCCGCCAACGATAGCGTTCCGGCTTCCAGCAACGCCAGCGGCGCTTCATCGCAGCCGGAATCCAGGCCGTCCCTCGCGGAACGCGCTTTCGGAATGCTCCCCGGCGGCGGCGAAACGAACCGCATCAGATCGCGCGTTGTGGGCAAGGTGAACGGGCTGCGCCACGGCATGCGCTTCACCCTGGAGAACGGCCAGGTTTGGCAGCAAACCGAGAAATCCAACCGCAACTACCGCGCCAGCAACCCCGAGGTGGAAATACGCCAAGGATTCATGAACAGCTACCGGATGCGCCTAGAGGGCATCAACGGCCGCATCCGCGTCCGCCGCGTCAAGTAGCGAGGCGCCCATCACCGATCACCACAGCCCTTAAGGTTGATCCTAAAAGCTTGACGCGCCGCTAGCTTCCATTAACGGCCGGACCCGCCATATCCATCTTGCTGGCCAGTTCATGCACAGCGGCGGTTTCGACAGCTCTGGCGATCGCTCGGGCCATGTCGCTTAGGTCTCCGTTGGCCTCCCTCAAATCCTCCTGAAGAGTGATAGCGTCCAAATGCATAGCAAAGCCTTCAATGCTCTCAAGTTCCGATTATAAGCACCGCCGTCACAAGCTACTGTTATCGCGTCATATTTAGCGGGGCGCACCGCAAGATCAACGGAAAGACGCAGAGCTAGCAGCGCGGTAAGATGGCCGCCAGCTCCTAAGGCGCATGAAGGAGAGTTTATGCAAGCAAGCAACGAACCATTCGCAAAAATAATCGACGGCCCTAAACAATTCGTCATTCCTGTTTTCCAGCGGGACTTTTGCTGGACCTTTGAGCAGTGCGAGCAATTGTGGCGGGACGTAAAGCGTGCCGCCGAGAGAACAATAGACAGCGGACACTTCATGGGATCGATTGTCTATATCCAGGGCGAAGGGCGCGCTTCTTGCCCCATCTATTTGCTGATTGATGGCCAACAGCGACTGACGACGTTAACTGTGCTCATGGTCGCGTTGCGCGACCACATTCAAGCGACGAACTGGTCTGGAAGCGATGATGGACCCACCACCGAAAAGTTGAATACTTGCTACTTGAAGAACACCGCCGAGAGCGGCCAGAAGCGCTACAAACTCGTGCTCCGCCGCAGAGACAAAGCCACGCTCCAAGCGCTCATTGATGAAAAGAACCCATCCGAACTCGAAGCCGAATCATCAGAGTTGCTAGTTGAAGCGTACAAGTTCTTCCGATCCGCCCTACAGGCATCGGATTCTGACCCGGAGAAGGTGTATCAAGGCGTTGCCCGTTTGAATATTGTTGACGTAACGCTCTCCCGAAATGTCGATAACCCTCAGCTCGTTTTTGAGAGCATGAATTCCACCGGAATCGATCTGCGACAAAGCGACCTGGTTCGGAATTACCTTCTCATGGGGCTCAGGGAATCGGAGCAAACTCGTCTTTACAACGAGTATTGGAGCAAGATCGAGTCGTTTTTCCGTGCGTCCGGGAGCGCATTCGACGGATTCCTACGTGATTACATGGCGCTGGAACAGGGCCTGACGCAACAGATTCGCGGAGATCGCACCTACGACGAATTCAAGTCTTTCTGGAATAGCGAAGCGGAGAAGCCGCTGGAGGACCTGCTCTCCGACATGGTCCGTGTTGGACGAACCTACGCGTCGTTTCTTGGGATAGCAACGATGCAGCGGCCATGGCTTGCTGATGCCATGAGCCATATGCGGTCATTGAACACAACCCAAGCCTTGCTGGTCATGCGGCTCTACGATTCCCATGAAAAGGATCGACTCTCCCGGGAGGAATTCATTCAAGCCGTGACATTGATCGAGAGCTACCTATTGCGCCGCGCCGTGCTGGGTTTGCAGACGCGAGGCTATTGGTCTGTCTTCGCACGAATTGCGCACGATCTCAATCCCGATTCAGTTTTTGAGTCGTTGAAGGCCGCGTTTGCGCGACTTGGCGGCAACTACCGGTTCCCAAGTGACCAAGAATTCAGCAGGGAGTTACAAGAACGCGACCTGTACGATCTGCGCGTGTGCAAGCATGTGCTCGACCGGCTGGAAAACTTCGAACACTCAGCAGAGCCTAGCCCCGTCGCTAACTACTCAATCGAGCACGTCATGCCGCAAGAGATCACACCGGAATGGGAGAAGATGATTGGCGAAAATGCTGCCGAGCAGCATGCGGCTTGGGTACATCGATTAGGAAACTTGACGCTGACGGCGTACAACAGCAAATACTCGAATCGACCGTTCGGGGAAAAGAAGGACATAAAGGGCGGATTCCAAGATAGCGCTGTACGGCTGAACAGGGACATCAAAGATGCTGAGCGGTGGACACCTAAGGAAATCGATGCGCGCGGAAAACGCTTGGCGGCGCAAGCGCTTCAGATTTGGCCACACCATAAAGCTGATGCGACTAGCATACAAGAAGCGGAAAGACGCGATCTCATAAAACGCGCGTCCAAACACAATCCCAGCGAACTCAAGATGGACAAAGCTGCCCGGCAAGTGCTCGACCGAATTCTTGCATCCGTCCGTAGGCTGGGCGATGTCATAGAGGTGATCGAGCAAAAGTCCGTTTGCTGTTACTACGGAACTAGCTTCTTCGCCGAAATCCTGCCGATGAGCGGTTACGTCAGAGTGATGCTCCCACTGGATTTCAATGAGGTCGCAATACCCGAGGGGTTAAATGTATCCGATTCATCCTCATGGAAATTCGTTCCAAACCGAGTGCATACCAACAGCAACTTGATAGTGGATGTTGGAGGCGAAACTAAGGTCGCCGCATTGATACCAATGATACGGCAGGCCTTGGATCAGTCACGGTAATTGTTATTATCGAGTGGTGACGCGCACGGGCTCTTCAAAGAAAGCTCCCATGAATTCCCCGTACTTGGCCTATCATAGGAATATGCATCCGGAGCGCTTTGGTGCGGGCGGCGGCCTTGCCAACCGCCCTGTTGACGGTCGTTGCGGCCGATAGGGGGAAAACAGATCGCCATGACCGCAAAAACCCGTGTTGTGCCGCTGGTGGAAGCGACGCCCGAGGCGCTGGCCTCCTGCGGAGAGTTGCTTGGCCGCCACTCCGCGGCCAAGCCCTTGCCGATCCAGTTCTACGAAGGCTCGGTGCAGACCTACCGCACGGTGGACTTCCGCTCCGACGAGCAAACCGAGTTGAGCCTCGCGCATGTGCGGCGGCGGCCCTTCGAGGTGCATTGGATCGAACGCCATTTCAAGCATACTCAAACCTTCATCCCATTGGGCGGCGCGCCGTTTATTGCTGTGATGGCGCCGCCCACTGAAGGCGACCTGCCGGACTTGGATCAGTTGCGCGCCTACCGCTTCGACGGCTCGGCCGGTTTCACGATGAAGCTGGGCACCTGGCACGAATTCCCGTTCGCGGTGGAAGACGAGGCCGATATCGTGGTGATCCTCAGGCGCGAGGCCACCCAAAGCCTGATCGATACCGACCCCGCCACCGGCGAGGTGCGCGGCCCCGATATCCAAAAGCAAGACCTCGTCAAACAGCACGGCGTGCGCCTGCGCTTCGATATCGAGTGACCGGGGCACAGGCCTGAAGCAACCCCGGCTCATCAGGCGGGATCATCAAGAAATTTAACAACTAACTTGGGAATATTCTCGTATAATTCCCAACATGTATGAAAGATTTCTTGCCACGCCCAACAGTTCGGTATTCCTGTTCGGTCCCCGGGGTGTCGGCAAGACCACCCTTTTAAGGCAAAGGTTTCCATCCGCCGCCACCTACGACCTGCTCGATTCCCGCGAGGCGGTGCGGCTTGAGCAGGCGCCGCAACAACTTTATGACGAATGCAGCGCGCTCGACAGAGGTTCGTGGGTGGTCATCGACGAGGTGCAGCGGATCCCCGCGCTGCTGAACGAAGTCCATCGGCTCATCGAACAGCGCGGACTGCGCTTCGTCCTTACCGGATCAAGCGCCAGAAAGCTCCGTCGCGGCGGAGTGAATCTCTTGGCGGGAAGGGCGCTCACCAAAAACCTGTTTCCGCTGGTTTCGGCGGAACTCGCCCGCAACTTCGACGTGAGCCAGACTCTGCGATTCGGATCCCTGCCGAGCGTGATTGTCAATCACGAGCAGGTCGATTACCTGCAAAGCTACACATCCACCTATCTTCTACAGGAAATCCAGCAGGAAGCTTTTACCCGCAACCTGGGCGGTTTCGCGAGGTTCCTGGAGATCGCCGCCCGGCAGAACGGCCAGCGGACCAACATGCTCAATATCTCCCGGGATGCCGGGGTGAAGCGCGGCACCGTCGGCAACTATTTCGAGATCCTAGTGGACACCCTGATCGGCTTCTGGCTGCCGGCTTGGGAGTTGAAGCCGAAGACGCGGCAGGTAAAAAGCAGCAAATTCTATTTCTTCGACTGCGGTGTATGCCGGGCGCTGACCCGGCGCTTGCCCTTCCCGCCGTCGCAGGAAGAATTAGGGCCGCTGCTGGAGACTTTCGTCATCAACGAGCTGCGGGCGTATCTGTCCTACAGGAATCTTTACTACCCGTTGCGCTACTGGTCTTCGTACAACGGCGTGGAGGCGGATATCGTTCTGGAAACGGCTCGGGGCTTCGTGGTGATCGAAATCAAAGCAGCGAACCGGTGGGAGAAAAAATTCCAGCGCGGACTCAAAATAGCCGCCGAACGCCTGGGCGAGAGGAAAACCCGGCGCTACGGCGTTTACCTAGGCGCTAGAACCCTGCTGCTGGATAACGTGCGAGTCTATCCGGTACGGGATTTTCTGGCGGAACTGTGGGACGGCGACCTCGTCCGGTAAGCCTAGGCCGGGGAATACTTAAACCCCCTGCTTGAGGCCGGCCTCGATAAACGGGCCTAGGGCGCCGTTCAGCACCGCCGTCGGGTTGCTGGATTCCACGCCGGTGCGCAGGTCCTTGACCCGCGACTGGTCGAGCACGTACGAGCGGATCTGGTTGCCCCAGCCGATATCCGCCTTGCTGTCCTCCAGCGCCTGCTGCTCGGCCCGGCGCTCGCGCTCGGCCAGCTCGAACAGCTTGGCGCGAAGCTGCTTCATGGCGGTGGCGCGGTTCTTGTGCTGGGAGCGCTCGTTCTGGCATTGCACCACGATGCTGGTGGGCAGGTGGGTGATGCGAACGGCGGACTCGGTGCGGTTCACGTGCTGGCCGCCGGCGCCGCTGGCCCGGTACACATCGATCCGCAGATCGCCGGGATCGATCTCCACCTCGCCCTCCTCCTCGATTTCCGGCGACACGAACACGCTGGCGAACGACGTATGGCGGCGCGCGCCCGAATCGAACGGCGATTTCCGCACTAGGCGGTGCACTCCGGTTTCGGTGCGCAGCCAGCCATAGGCGTAATCGCCGCGCACGTGAACGGCGGCGCTCTTGATGCCAGCCACTTCGCCGTCGGAAGCCTCGATCAGTTCGGCATCGAAGCCATTCTGCTCGCAGAATTTGAGATACATGCGAAGCAGCATCTCGGCGAAATCCTGGGCATCGTGGCCGCCGGAACCGGCTGTGACTTCGAGAAATGCGTTCGACGCATCCATCGCGCCGCCGAACATGCGCCGGAACTCGAGCTGCTCCACCTCCGCAGCCAAAGCTTCCACGCCCTGCCCCACATCGGCAAGGGTGGCATCGTCCTGCTCGGCAAGCGCCAAATCCAGCAGCTCGCTCAGATCGGCGGCTTCGGCGGCTAAGCGATCGAACACCTCAACGACCGATTTCAGGGCGGCACGCTCGCGCCCCAAGGCGCCCGCGCGCTGGGCATCGGCCCAAATAGAGGAATCGGCGAGCTCGGTTTCGACCTCGGCTAAGCGCCGACGCTTTCCGGCGTAATCAAAGATACCCCCGTAGGGCTTCCAGGCGCACGGCCAAGTCGGCAAGCGCAGGCTTGAATTGAGACGTTTCCATAGCCACGAAATCGTACGGCAAGCGCCCTTCCGAAAGCAATACTGTGCGGGTTCAGGACATGTGGGACCGTTCGGTTTCGACTGTCCTTATGTTTGCGCGAATTTAGGGGATATGCCCTCAGGTTGCGGTGTCGTGCCGAAGTACCGCGCCAACCGCAGCGCCGTGTCCGCGCTCACGCCCCGCTGGCCGTTCAGGATCATCGTCATCCGGTTCGCCGACACGCCCAGCGCCTTCGACAGCGCATTGGCCGACAGTCCCGCTTCATTGAGCTCGTCCCGCAAGACTTCGCCGGGATGCACCGGCCTCATTCCGTTCCTGGCACTCATTCCAAAATCTCCGTCAGTGATAATCCACGATCTCTACATCGCACGGCCCTTCGTCCGTCCAACGAAAGCAGACACGCCATATTTTACGCTTTCCGTAAAGTATGAATGCTGGCGCCCAACTCTTGCCCTCGCTCCTCCAGCGTAGTTAGCGGATGCGCAGCGCGGCGGCGACGGCGCGGCCCTCGGAGAGCAGCACGTTGTAGGTGCGGCAGGCGGCGCCGGTGTCCATCACCTCTAGGCCGATGCCCCGGTTCAGGAGGCCCATGCCGAGCTCGTGCGGCGGAAAGCTCTGGCGTTCGCCCGTGCCCAATAGGATGACATCCGGCTGCTCCGCGATGAGCGGCGCGAGGTGGTCCAGCGTGATGGCTTCGTCATCCCCCAAGGCCCAAGGGAGCACTTCGCGGGCGTTCAGCAGCACCGGCTGCCGCCAGACTGCCTGGCCGATCCGCAGCTCCCCGGGGTGCCAGGAACGCACGCGGAGCGCGCCGGAAGGCTCGAGTTCCAGCTTCAAGACAAAGCCGCCGCCACGCTACGCGATGAACTGCTCGCGCAGCTTGAGCTTGCTGACCTTGCCGGTGGCCGTGTGCGGCAACTCGTTGGCGAAGCGCACGGCATCCGGTATCCACCACTTGGCCACCTTGCCCTCGAACCAGGCGATGAGCTCGTCGGCATCCGCAGCAGCCCCGTCCTTCAGGCGCACGATCAAGAGGGGCCTTTCGGCCCACTTCTCGTGCGGCATGGCGATCACCGCGGCTTCGCCCACCGCCGGATGCGACATCGCTACATCCTCCAGTTCGATGGAGCTGATCCATTCTCCGCCCGACTTGATGAGATCCTTGGTTCGGTCGGTGATATTCATAAACCCGTTGCTATCGATGCTGGCCACATCGCCGGTATCGAACCAGCCGTTATCCAGCGCGGATTCCTCCGCCCGGTAGTAACGGCTGGCGACCCACGGACCGCGCACCTGCAACCGCCCCACAGCCTTGCCGTCCCGCGGCAAAGCTTCGCCGTTATCGTCAACCAGGCGCATTTCCACGCCGTAGGGCGCGCGCCCCTGGGTCAGGCGCTGCGCCAGCAGCGCGCCGGCATCCAGGTCCGCAGACCCGGCCGTGGGCGCGTTCACGCTGCCCAGCGGGCTCATTTCGGTCATGCCCCAGGCATGGCACACCTCAATGCCGTGCCGGGTTTCGAAATCCTCCATCATCGAACGCGGGCAGGCGGCGCCGCCCACCACCAGCTTGCTGACGGTTTCCAGTCGCTGGCCGGAGGCGTCCAAGTAGCTCAGCAGCCCCATCCAGACCGTGGGCACGCCCAGCGCGGTATTCACGCGCTCGGCGTTCATCATCGCCACCAGCGCTTCGGGATCGCCGGCCTTGGGGCCGGGCAGAACCAGTTTGCTGCCCACCATGGGCGCGCAGTACACCACCCCCCAGGCGTTGGCGTGGAACATGGGAACCACCGGCAGCACGATATCCGTGCTCTTAAGCCCGATAATGTCGGAAAGGCCGCTGGCGTACGTGTGCAGAACGGTCGAGCGGTGCGAATACAGCACCCCCTTGGGGTTGCCGGTGGTTCCGGAGGTGTAGCACATCGAGCTGGCCGTGTTCTCATCAAGTTCCGGCCAGTCATAGTTATCATCCTCTCCCTCAATCAGCTCCTCGTAGCTGATCAGGCTGGGCACGGACGATTCCGGCAGCGCGCCCTTGCCGCAAAGCAGCACGTAGCGCTCCACGGCGGGAAAGGCAGGATGCAGTTTTTCCAGCAGCGGCAGGAGCAGAGGGTCGGCGAAAAGGTAGCGGTCCCCGGCGTGGTTAATGATGTATCGCAGTTGCTCCGGGAAAAGCCGGGGGTTGACCGTATGCAGAACGCCGCCCATGCACGAAACCCCGTAATAAAGCTCCATATGGCGGTAGTCGTTCCACGCCAGCGTCGCCACCCTGTCCCCCGGCTTGAGGCCGAGGCGCCTGAGCGCGTTGGCGAGTTGCGCGCAGCGCCGGAATATTTCCGCATAGCGGGTGCGATGGGCCGGATTCTCGACGGTCAGCGAATAAACCTCCGAGGCGCCATGCTGCGCGTTCACATGGCGCATGAGGCTGGTCACGGTCAGCGGATAGTCCATCATCAAGCCGTTCATCAATCTCGGACCTCAAGCCATGCTTTCCGGGCGCCTCAGTTGCGCGTCGGCAACAAAGCGATGGGTTCGACCGGCTTGCCGCCCCGGCGGATCTCGAAATGCAGCATCGCTGCATTGCCCGGCCCCACGCCCATGGTGGCGATAGGCTGGCCGGCGCGCACTTCCTGGCCTTCCTTAACCAGTATCTTCTCGTTGTGGCCGTAGGCGCTGAGCCATTCCGGGCTGTGCTGGACGATCACCAGGAGGCCGTAGGCCTTCAGTCCGTCACCGGCATACATCACCGTGCCGCCATCCGCCGCATGCACGTTCTGGCCGCGCCGCCCTATGATCCTTACTCCGTAGTCGCCGGCGCGCGCCCGCGCGCTCTTGGCGTCAACGCGGCCTTGAGCGGGCCATCTCCAGCCGCTCCTGGCCGGCGCGCCTTGGGCGGCGGAGGCCTTGGGCGCAGAACGGGATGCCGAGCCCGAAGCGGATCGGCCAGCGGCGGCGTTCCCGGCGCTGGCGCCCGAAGCGGCCGCAGGGCGGCTTGCCGCGCTCGGACGGGCAGGCGCAGGCGCAGCCGCCGCAGCGGAAGTGGCAGGCGCAGCGGAGCCGCCTTCCTGGCCCGGCGGAGGCGTGAGCCTCAAACGTTGACCCACCAATATCAGGCTGCCGTCACCCAATCGGTTCCAAGCGGCCAGATCGCTCACTTTGAGACGAAACCGCCAAGCGATGGAGAATAGCGTGTCGCCGGCCACCACCGAATAGGCCTGGGGCGCCGGAGCGGCGGGGGATGCTGTGCCGTCGGCCGCCGGACTGGCCGCAGGCGTTGGCGCGCCCGTCGATGCCGGCTCCGGAAGCGCCGGCTCCTCGGGGATCCAGCCCCAGCATCCGGCGAGCAGCAGCGCGCTGGCAAGCGGGGCGCCTAGCGCACGAGCGCGACGGCAGGAAAGCAGGCGTTTCACAGGCACCACCATAACGCAAACACGGCCAGCGTGAGGCCGGCAAGCGCCCAGACCAGCTTGTCCGAATAGCGAATGCTCCGCAGCACCTTGGGGCCGAGCCAGGCGGCCAGCCCGCCAACCAGAAAAAAGCGCAGGCCGCGCCCGACCAGCGAAGCGGCCAGAAACGCGCCTATTTCCATGCCTAGGCCGCCGGCGGAAATGGCGAAAACCTTGTAAGGGAGCGGCGTGAAGGCAGCCAGCACCAGCGCCCAGTAGCCCCATTGCTGATACCAGCTTTCCACTTCCGCGTATTCGTCTTCCCAGCCCAGGCTCTCGATCCAAGGCATCAAGGCATCGATCGCCAGATAGCCGAGCATCAATCCGGCCAAGCCGCCAAGCATCGAAAAGGCGGTGGTGAGCGCAGCCAGCCGCGCCATTCTCCTAGGGGCGGCGGCGCACATCGGGACCAGCATCACATCGACGGCGATCGGAAAGAAGATCGATTCGGCGAAGCTCACGGCGCACAACAAGGCGGGCGCTTGCGGCAACCGCGCCCAGGCTATCAAACGGTCGGCGAAACGGGCCAGACCGCGCCCGGCGGGATTTCCGGAATTCATTCCTGGCCCGGCAGGAGCGGAACAAACGCCACCGGCGCCAGGTTTTCGCGAACCTCGCCGTCTTCGGAGCGCTCGACGCATAGCAACTTCTGACGGTCGCGGCCGCCCACCGGCATGACCAGCCTGCCGCCGGGAGCAAGCTGCTCCAGCAGCGCCTCGGGCACGCTGGCGGCACCGGCAGCCACCAGGATGCCGTCGAAGGGCGCCTGTCCCGGCCAGCCCTCCTTCCCGTCACCGTGGCGAAAGCGCACGTTTCCGCAGCCCAGCTCGCGCAACAGGGGACGGGACGAGTCGAGCAGCGACCGGATCCGCTCGATGGCGAAAAGCTGACGAACCAGCGGAGCCAGAATGGCGGTTTGGTAGCCGGAACCGCTCCCCACCTCCAGCACCTTGCCGGGGCGCCGCATTCGACCGTCGTCGTCCATCAGCAGCGCCTGCGTCATCAGCGCCACCACGTACGGCTGCGAGATGGTCTGGCCCGCGCCGATGGGCAGCGCATTATCCTGATAGGCATAGCGCTCCAAGGCTTCGTCAATGAACAGGTGGCGCGGCGCGCGCCGAATCTGCTCGAGCACTTCCTGGCTGCGGATTCCGCGCTGCTCAAGCTGTTCGGCCAGCCGGTCGCGCGCCCGCGCCGAGGTCAGGCCGATTCCGCTGCGCCGGCGCAAGCCCGATTGCGCGCTGCTCATCGCCGCAACCAGTCGCCCGCGGCTTCAAGCCGCTGATGGTCGGTCAGATCGCACTGCAGCGGCGTGACCGAAATCCAGCCGTCGCCCAAGGCGTGAAAGTCGGTGTCGGGGCCGGCGTCCAGGCCATGCCCGGGAAGCCCCATCCAGTACAGCTTGCCGCCGTACGGGTCGTCGGAAACCCTCACCCGCGCGGCCTTGTGCCGGTGCCCGAGGCGCGTCAGCTTAAAACCGCGAATCTCCTTCCAAGGCAGGTCGGGCACATTCACGTTCAAGAGCATGTTTCCGGGCGGCTTGCTGCGGCTTAAGCGCTCGAACAACTCGCTCACCGCGCGCGAGGCCGATTCAAAGTTCCGCGGGGGATAGCCCGCCACCGAAACCGCCACCGCCGGAATATCGAGCACCCGCGCCTCCATCGCAGCAGCCACAGTGCCGGAGTAAAGCACATCGTCGCCGAGATTGGGGCCGTGGTTGATTCCGGAAAATACCATGTGGGGGTCGACCGGCAACAGCCCGGTAATCGCGATATGCACGCAGTCCGTGGGAGTGCCGGAGCAATACCAGCGGTTCTTCCCCAGTTGCGTGATCCGCAGCGGCTCAAACAGCGTGAGCGAATTGCTGGCGCCGCTGTGGTTGCGCTCCGGCGCAACGATCATGATCTCGGCCTGGCCCAGCAGCGCCCGCTCCAAGGCCTGCAAACCCTCGGCCCGGTAGCCGTCGTCGTTGGAAAGCAGAACGCGCACGGACAACCCTGGTTTCGCCAGCGTCAGGCTGCTAATCCCGCGAATCAGCGGGCGTTTCGGGACCCGAGCGGGCCTGGTTGTCCGATTCCTCTTCAACTAGGAGGTACATCTTCTCGCCCGGACCCACCATGCCCAATTCGGAGCGGGCCAAACGTTCAATTTCCTCATCGCCTTCCCTCAGATCCTCAACCTCCGCCGCCAGCCTTCGGTTGCGCTCGCGCAGCGCGGCGTTGTCCTGCTCCTGGGCAGCCACCTCCCGCTGCACCCGGACAAGGCCCAGCAGCCCGTCATCGGCAAACCACAGCGGGTACTGCAGCCCGGCCAGAGCCAACCCCCCCAGCAGGATCCCGGACCATTTAGCCCGCATTGTCAAACGCGGCGACGTTTGTCGCCCTGCCCCGCTGCCGCTGGGAGGCACAACCCAAGCCTTTCCTTGCTCCCGCCTTCCGGGAGTGTTGAAGCCACTGCGCGCCAATGGCTTGGCGCGCACAGCGCCTCCCGGAAGGCGGGAGCGAGGAAAGGCGGAATCAACGCCCATTGCTGAAAATCGCGGGGTTTGTCGCTCCTAAGCCGCATGGTGGGCGCTCACGTGGGCAGGAAAGGCGCGCAAGCCGGCGTATGCGGCATCGGCGCCGAGGGCTTCGGAGATTCTGAGAAGACGGTTGTATTTCTCCGTGCGGTCGGAGCGGCAGGGCGCCCCGGTCTTGATCTGAGTGGCCGCCGAACCCACCGCCAAATCGGCGATGAAGGTATCGGCCGTTTCCCCCGAGCGATGCGAGATCACCGCCGCGTATCCGGCCGCCACGGCCGCGTCCACCGCTTGCAGCGTTTCCGTCAGCGTGCCCACCTGGTTGGGCTTGATCAGGATAGCGTTGCCGACCTGCCGCTCGATGCCCTCAGCGAGAATAGCCGTTTGCGTAACGAACAGGTCATCCCCAACCAGCTGAACCGTGGCGCCCAAAGCACGGGACAGGGCCTCCCATCCGCGCCAGTCGTCCTCGGCCATGCCATCCTCGATGCTGACTAGGGGGTAAGCGTCGGCCAGCTCCTTGAGCCATCCGGCAAAATCGCCGGCATCGAACCTGCGGCCTTCGGATTCAAGAACGTACAGGCCATCCCGATATAACTCGCTGGCAGCCACGTCCAGCCCCAAAAGGAAATCGCCGGGCACCGAAAATCCCGCCCGCTGGATTGCTTCGATCAGCACTTCCAGAGCCGCCTTGCTCGACGGCAGGTCCGGCGCGAACCCCCCCTCGTCGCCAACCGCGGTGGAACGACCGGAACGGCGCAAAACGCCCTTCAGAACGTGATAGACCTCCACCCCCCAGCGCAGCGCTTCGGAGAAATCCGCCGCCCCCACCGGAAGAACCATGAACTCCTGCACATCAAGGCGGTTATCGGCATGCGCGCCGCCGTTCACCACGTTCATCATGGGCGTGGGCATCCATCGCGCGCCGTTGCCCAGACGGCGGTATAGCGGAACCCCCGACGACGACGCGGCGGCCCGCGCCGAGGCCAGCGAAACGGCGAGCATGGCGTTGGCGCCAAGCGCGGACCGGTTGCCGGTGGCATCCAATTCCACCATGCGCGAATCCAGCGCTTGCTGGTTGCCGCCGTCCATGCCGAGCAGGGCCTCGTGTATCCGGCCATTCACATGGGCCACGGCCCGGCGGACCCCGCGGCCGCCGAAGCGGGCCTTGTCGCCGTCGCGCAACTCGACCGCTTCGCGCGCGCCGGTGGAAGCGCCGGAGGGCACGGCCGCGCGCCCAATGGCCCCGCAGCTTAAGCCCACTTCGGCCTCCACCGTTGGATTGCCGCGCGAATCCAGAATTTCGCGGGCGTGGATCCGGGTTATGCGAGACATGATTCCTCGGCCAGGGAGCGGGCCTTGACCGTCCGGTCCAACTCAAGAAGCGACTCCATCAGTTCGCGCACACGGTGCAAGGGCCAAGCGTTGGGGCCGTCGCTCAAGGCCTCCTCAGGGCGCGGATGGGTTTCCATGAAGAGTCCCGAAATCCCCGCGCCCACGGCCGCTCGCGCCAGCACCGGCACAAACTCCCGCTGCCCTCCGGACGACTTGCCCCTGGCGCCGGGCAATTGCACCGAGTGGGTGCAGTCGAATACCACCGGGCAGCCGGTGGCGCGCAACTGCGCCAGCGAGCGCATATCCACCACGAGATTGTTGTAGCCGAAAGCGAAGCCCCGTTCGCACACCAGGATGGAGCCATTGCCGGTGGAGCGCGCCTTCTCGACCACGTTGCCCATCTCCGCAGGCGAAAGGAACTGGCCCTTCTTGATATTGAGCGGCTTGCCGGCAGCCGCGGCGCGAAGTATGAAATCGGTCTGGCGGCACAACAGCGCCGGAGTTTGCAGCATATCCGCAACCGCGGCCACCTCGTCCACGGGGGTGTTCTCATGCACATCGGTGAGCACCGGCACACCGATGCGGGTCTTCACCTCCTCGAGAATCCTCAGGCCGCGTTCCATCCCATGGCCGCGGAAACCCGAAAGCGAAGACCGGTTGGCCTTATCGAACGATGACTTGTAAACCAGCGGAAATCCGAGCTCCCGGCTCACTTCGGCCAGCCGGCCGGCGGTCTCAAGCGCCGAATCCCGCGATTCCACCACGCAGGTGCCGGCAATCAGGAAGATCGGCTGGCCAAGTCCGGCCGTGAAGCCGGCTACTTCCACGCTGCCGGCACCGCTCGGCGAGGCCACTAGCGCCGCGCCGGAATCAAGCGCCGGCGGCGCTGGCCGCCTTCGCCGGGAGGTCGCCCCGCTGCATGTAACGCATAGCGGCGCCAACAAACCCGTCGAACAAGCGGTGCCCGTCGCGCGGCGTGGACGTGAACTCCGGATGGAACTGGCTGGCCAGAAACCAAGGATGAGCGGGCAGCTCGATCACTTCCACCAATCCATCGGCCGACCGTCCGGAAAAACCAAGACCGGCCTTCTCCAGCCGGGCGAGATAGCGGTTGTTGAATTCGTAGCGATGGCGATGACGCTCATGCACCGGTGTTCGGGCGTATTCCTCCAGCGCCAAACTGCCCTCGGCGAGATGGCAGGCCTGCTCGCCCAAGCGCATGGTGCCTCCCTTATCGGAATCTTCGCTGCGGCGCTCCACCTGTCCCGATTCGTCGATCCACTCGGTGACCAGCGCCACCACCGGATGCGGCGTATGGGTGTCGAACTCGGTGCTGTTGGCGCGTTCCAGCCCCGCCACGTTGCGCGCGAACTCGATCACCGCCACCTGCATCCCCAGGCAGATGCCTAAATATGGAATCTCTTTCTCGCGCGCATGGGTAACGGCGCGGACCATGCCCTCAATCCCGCGCTCGCCGAAGCCGCCCGGCACCAGCACCGCATGAACGCCGGCCAGGCAGTCAACGCCGGAATCCTCGATCGCCGAGGATTCGATATGGCGCACGCGAACATGAACGCCGGCGCGGCGCCCGGCGTGCCCCAGGGCCTCGTTAAGCGAGATGTACGAGTCGCGCAAGTCCATGTACTTGCCCACCATGGCCACGGTCACCTCGCCTTCGCAGTTGCGTCCGGCAGCCACCACCTGCTCCCAGTCCGAAAGGTCGGCCGGCGGCAGGGTCATGCGGAACTGCCGAACCAGCACCTCGTCCAGACCCTGCTTTCTCAGCTCCAGCGGAATCGCATACAAATCACCCATATCGGGGGCGGAGAACACCGCCGAATCCCGCACGTTGGTGAAAAGAGCGATCTTGCTCCTCTGCTCGTCGGGCAGGTGAAGCTGAGAACGGCAAACCAGCACGTCCGGCTGAATGCCGATCGAACGCAGTTCCTTGACCGAATGCTGGGTGGGCTTGGTCTTGATTTCCTGGGACGTGGCGACGTAAGGCACCAGCGTAGCATGCACGAACGCCACGTTCTCGCTGCCCTTTTCCAAGCCAATCTGACGGATCGCCTCAAGGAACGGCAGCGACTCGATATCGCCCACCGTGCCGCCCACCTCGATGATGCACACGTCGGCATCGCCGGCGCCGAGAAAAACGGAATCCCGGATTTCGTCGGTGATGTGCGGTATCACCTGGACCGTAGCGCCCAAATACCCCCCGCGGCGCTCGCGCGCGATGACCGCGTTATAGATCCGCCCGGTGGTGAAGTTGGAATGGCGCCCCGGCCTGCCGGACCGCACAAAGCGCTCGTAATGGCCAAGATCCAGGTCGGTTTCGGCGCCGTCGGCGGTGACGAACACTTCCCCGTGCTGAAACGGGCTCATGGTGCCCGGATCCACATTGATATAGGGATCCAGCTTGATCATGCTGACGGAAAGGCCGCGGGCCTCAAGAATGGTGCCCAGCGAGGCGGCTGTTATGCCTTTTCCCAGCGAGGAAACAACGCCGCCGGTAACGAAGATGTAGCGGGTCATGCCACTCCGACCACAACAATGGATCGGGCATCTACCTTAACACACACGGACGATCGCGAACGCCGGAACGCAAGGGAATTTTCCCGCGCCGGCCTCCTGATTTCGAGGAAAGCCCGGGGCGTGCCGCAAGCTCCCGCCCCGCTTTCGCCGCTACTGGCGGAACATCACATTGTCGATAAGGCGGGCGGCGCCCAGCCGGGCGGCGGCCAGGATCACCCATTCGCCGGCCGCGCCGGCGGCGGGCGGCCCTAGGTCGCCGGCGCGGCGCACCGCAACGTAATCCGGCGCAAAGCCCTTCTCCCGAAGGCGCGCCGCAGCCTCCTGCTCCAGCCGGGCGAAGTCGCGCTCGCCCTTGCCCAAACGCCGCGCGCATTCCTGAAGGACCGCGTGCAGCAGCGGCGCGAGCCGCCTTTGCCCGGCGCTCAGATAACGATTGCGGGAACTCATGGCCAGTCCGTCGTCCTCGCGCATGATCGGCCCCTCGACCACCTCCACGGGAATATGCAGGTCCCCGACCATGCGGCGCAGGATCACCAATTGCTGATAATCCTTGCGTCCGAAAATCGCGGCATCAGGCAGCATGATGAGAAGCAGCCTCGCAACCACCGATGTCACTCCGGCAAAGTGAGCGGGGCGGTGCGCTCCGCAGAGATCGGCGGACAGGCCCGGCACTTCCACCCGAGTGGGATCCTCAAGCCCCCTGGGATAGATCTCTTCCGCTCCGGGGGCGAACAGCAGGTCCGCGCCGCCTTCCCGCAGCATGGCGGCATCCGCCTCCGGATTGCGGGGATAGCGTTCGAAATCCTCACCCGGGGCAAACTGTGTCGGATTCACGAAAATGCTCACTGCGGCTCGCCCCGAGCGTTTCGCAAGATTCGCCAGATTCAGATGGGCTTCATGCAGCGCGCCCATCGTGGGCACCAGCGTGACCCTCTCGCCCGCCTCCTGCCAGCGGCGAACCTGCGCCCTTGCCTGCGCCCCCGTCTTAACGACGCGCATCATCCCAAAGGACTGGTCGGGCGCGAGTTGTCGGCACGGTGGCGCCGCGCCGACAACGGGCCAGCCCGAAAACGCAATGCTGCGCGCGAGGCATGCGAGGCATCAGGAGAAGCAGTGCTCGGGCGCCGGATATTCCCGCGACTTCACCGCCGCGACATAGGCTTCGCAGGCGGCCAGCGGGCTGCCTGCCTCGTCGATGAAGTTGCGCACGAACTTTGGCACCGGACCCTGGGTGATGCCCAGCATGTCGTACAGCACCAGGATCTGGCCATCCACATTCGGACCCGCCCCGATCCCGATCACCGGCACCCGGCATTGCCTAGCCACCGCCTGCCCCAACTCGTTGGGCACGCATTCAAGCAATACCAGGTCGGCGCCCGCATCCTCGAGCCGGCGCGCGCTCTCCACCATTTGCCCGGCCTGATCAGGATCGCGGCCATGCACCCTGAAGCCGCCGATTTTATGCACCGACTGCGGCCGCAGCCCAATATGGGCGCAAACCGGGATATCGTGCCGCGCCAGGTGCTCCACGATCTTCCTCTGGCCCATGCCGCCCTCCAGCTTCACCATCATCGCAGCGCCCTCCTGCATCAGGCGAACGGCGTTATCCAGCGCCTGCTCCGGCTCGCTGTAGCTCATAAAGGGCATGTCGGCCACGAGAAAGGCATGGGTCAGCGACCGGGCAACGATCTTGCTGTGGTAGATGATGTCATCCACGGTCACCGGCACGGTGGTGTCGTGTCCCTGAATCACCATGCCCAGTGAATCGCCCACCAGCACAAGGTCCACTCCCGATTGATCGACCAGCAGCGCAAAGCTGGCGTCGTAGGCGGTAAGGCAGGCGATCGGCTCGCCCTCCCTCTTCATCCGCGCCAGCGTGCTCACGTTAACCGGCGGTCGGCGCATATCGCGCTGCTTCAGTTGAACGTACATCCAGGGTTCCTCAAACCGGGGGCGGCGGATCGCGGAATACGGCCCCTAAACAACCAGACCGCTGGGATCGAAGTAGGTGCGCCCGGCCGTTACGCTCTTCATCTCATCGAGCAGCAGATCCAGGTGCTCATCGTTATTGGCCAGGTCGATGGACTCGGTGTTCACAATCAGCACCGGCGCCGCGTCGTAGTCGAGTATGAATCGCGCCATCGCGTCATTCACCTTTTCAAGGTAGTCGGCGGTAATGCGTCTTTCCATAGGAATGCCGCGGTTGGCAATGCGCTTGAGCAGCGTTCGCACCGATGTTTGCAGAAAAAGGACCAGGTCCGGAACCGGCGGCTCCACCGCCACCGCCTGCCTCACCATGTCGTAAACCTGCAACTCGTCGGCAGCCAGCGTGCATTCGGCATAGACCCGGTCGCGCTCAAGAAGAAAATCGCTGATCCTCGTAGTCGGGAACAGGTCTTCCTTCTTGATCCATTCGGCCAGTTGCGTACGGTGCAGCAGGAAATACAGCTGCGCCGGCAAGGCTGCCTGCGATACGCCCCCATAAAACCGCTCCAGGAACGGATTGCCGTGCGGCGCCTCCACGATCAGCTCGCCTTTCATCCGGTTCGCCAGCAAATGCGCCAGCGTCGATTTGCCGGCCCCGATGCAGCCCTCCACAGCAATATAGCGGCCGGGGCCGGATTGCCCGGTCATCCGCCGCCTTCCTTGCGGGGCCTTTTCGCGGCCCTGCCCGCGTTCGCCTTGCGGCGTTTCGACCAGGAGCGCGAAGGCGCCGTTCCCGCCCTCTTGCGCCAATAGCGCACCCGTTCCTCATCCACCTCGCCCAAACGCTCGCGCAAGCACAGCAAGCGGTATGCCGGACGAAACAACGGGCTTCCCGACACTTGGCGCGCCCGCCGCGGCTGATCCGACTGAAGCGTGGCCTGCCGGGCCAGCACCTCCTCCATATCCGCCTGCATTTTCCGCGTGGGTTTGAGCCCGAATTCCATCCCGCGCACGACGGCGCGGAACGCCTCGGCAATCTGGCCGTGCCTCGGGGGCTTCCCGCTGCCGTAAGCAATGCCGGGGCTCATCGACACGGCGCCCCAAAAGAACACGCACATCAGGAACATCAGGCTGGCGTGGCTGCCCTCGTTGAGACGGCGGTCGGTGGTTTCGAGCGCCTCGTGCAGGAACGCTTCGGCGCGCGGCTGCGCGTCGGCCCATGCCTTGAGAAAAGGAAAAAGCTCGTAGAGCAGGCCGAATTGCTGCAACTGGGCGAAACTAGCCACCGCATGGCCGCTCAGGAAAAGCTTGCGGACCTCTTCAAGCAGACGGGCGGGAGGCTCCGAGCGGAGCAGCCGCGCCATTTTCGGAATCGGCGCCGCGCAGCGCTTGTCCAGCGCGCAGTCGAGCTTGGCGGCAAAGCGCGCCGCGCGCAGCATGCGCACCGGATCCTCCTTGTAGCGCAGCTGCGGCTCTCCGATCAAACGCAGCCGGCGCCGGCGAATATCATCGAGACCGCCCGAGTGATCGATGATGCGACCGTCGGCGTAGTCCCAGTACAGGGCGTTAACCGTGAAATCGCGCCGCATCACGTCCTCTTCCAGGCTGCCGAAACGGTTGTCGCGCAGGATGCGTCCGTGAGCGCCTTTCACCACCGCGTCCCCGGCATCCGCCCCTTCGGCATCCGCCGGCTCGGCCCCCGAGCCGCGAAACGTGGCCACCTCGATGTACTCGCGCCCGAACATCACATGCGCCAAGCGGAAGCGCCGCCCGATCAGCAGCACCCTGCGAAAAAGCTTCTTCACCTCTTCCGGGCGCGCGTCCGTCACCACGTCGAAGTCCTTCGGCCTGAGATTCAGAAGGAGGTCGCGCACGCCGCCGCCCACCACGCAGGCGCGGTGCCCGGCCCGGTGCAAGCCGCGGAGCACCGTAATGACGTTGGACGGCAATTGCCGCGAATGAATACGCGGTTCGCCCGAGGGAATTTTCAGCGCCGTTGTTTCGATGGAGGGCGAGACCCCCAGCTTCAAGGATTTGGCGGCGCGCCCTTGCGGCGCGCCCGTTTTCGGCTGCCTATAATATCGCACGGCAGGCGCGCCCGGGGTCGGCGTGCCTTTCGCGCTCCCTTCGTCTAGGGGTCAGGACACCAGACTCTCAATCTGGAAACAGGGGTTCGATTCCCCTAGGGAGCGCCAACTTCCCCCCTTTTGCGGATCGGAGATATGGTTCAGGATGCGCCTTCCAAGACGCAGGGCTCAACCGCAAGGTTTTCCGAGTTTCGTCTGGCGTTCCACAAATCGTAGGCGGCTTGGAGGCGAAGCCAGTGATCGGCGGAGGGCTTGCGGAATGCCAGCTCCAGCCGAACCGACATTTCCGGGGTGACAGCGCCGCGAGCGTTCAGAATCTTCGACAACGTCTTCCGGCTCACGTTCAGATGCCTAGCCGCATCGGTGACGCTCATCCCCATAGGCTCCACGATGAGTTCGCGAAGTATCTCGCCGGGATGCGCAGGATTGTGCATAGTCATCAGTGATAATCCTCGTAGTTAACAACTTCGGCATTCTGTCCGGCAAACCTGAAGGTGACGCGCCAATTCGCACTCGCCACAACCGACCAAACGCCCTTTCGCTTGCCTTTCAAAGCGTGCAGGCGCAAACCCGGAAGATCCATGCCGGCCGGGGCTTCAGCAACTTCAAGGTTTGAGAGGATAAGTCGTAACCGCTTGGCATGCCGAGCCTGAATTCCCGATATACGCCCCGTCCTAAAAAAACCGCTCGAGTCCCTTGTGGGCGAAGCTCAGTATCATACGCTGATTGTAACCTATTAGGTTACGAATTTTAGGCGACTCAGCACCGTTTCGTCCTATGTCCGGGCGCGCTGGCTAATGCGCCCCGGATTATCCTCGGGGGCGGCGCCAGCGGAGGCGGTCGGCGCGGAGCAGGAGGGCGGTGGCGGCCGCGCCCAAGGCCAGCGTGGGCATCCAAGCGGCCAGCCAAGGGGCCGCGCCGTAGAGTTGGCCGGCTTCCGCCACGCCGCGGTTGGCGAGAAACCATACCAGCGCAATGCCCAGGCCGATGGCGGCGCGGGCGCTGCCTCCAAGTTTTCTGCGATTGGTGAAGACCAGCGGCAGGGCTAGCACGCACATCAGCGCCACCGCTGCCATGGTGGCAAGGCGCGAATGAATTTCCAAGCGGAAGCGCTGCCCGCTGAGCCGGTTCGCTTCGAGATAGCGCGCGTAGCGCAACAGGCCAGCCATCTTCATCAGCTCCGGGCGTGATTCCACGAGTTCCACGATTTCCGGACTCAGGCGCGTTTCCATCACCCATTCGTTGCGGGACTGCACGCGGGTCCGCTGCGCCTCGATAGCGGTTTCCTCGTAGCCCCGCAATTCAAGCCTGCCGTCCTCGTTGATCCTAGCGGTGCGCGCACGGCCCCACGCGCTGATTCCGTCGGCGCCGAGGCGGAACAGAATGGCGCTTGCATAGCCCTCCCGCTGGCCGCCAGGGCGCAGGTTCAGGATCAGGTCGCCATCGCGCATCCAAACGCTCTCGCCTTGGGCGAGGGCGGGCGCGGGGCTCAGGGCGGCGGCGCGCATGCGCTTGCCCAGCGCGTGCATCGGCGGCGCCAGCGATTCGCCGAGAAAAAATGCGAGCAGAGCCAGCGCAGCGCCGGCAGTCCAGACCGGCGCTGAAAGCCGCAGCACCGATACGCCGGAGGCCCTGGCCACCGTGAGCTCATGGTGGGCGGAGAGATTGCCCAGCGCCAGAAAGGACCCGATAATGGCGGCGGCAGGCAGGGCTTCAAAAGCGAATTGCGGAATGCGCAGCGCGGCATAGGCGAGGCCGTCCAGCAGCGTGTATTGCCCCTGTCCTGCGAACCGCGACTGCTGGGCGAAATCCACGAATAGCGAAAGCGAAAGCAGCGCCGCCAGGCAGACCAGCACCACCGGCAGGATGGCGCGCGCGATATAGCGGTCCAGCAGCGTCATGCGGCCGCCCGGGCGCCTAGGCGGCGCCTCCATCGCCTAAGCCGATGGGCATCGCCCAGGCCGAAGCACGCCGCCGCGGCGCCGGCCAGCAGCAGATGCACCCACCATATGCCCAGCCAGGCTGGCGTAAGCCCCTGCGCGGACCACGAAATCGCCGCAGTCACAAGATTGGTGTAGATCACATACACCAACAGCGCCCACGGCAGCGATGCGAAACGGCTCTGCCGTGGAAGCCGGCGGCTCAGCGGCAGCGCCATGACAGCAAGTATCAGCAGAACCAGGGGCGCGGACAGGCGCCGCTGGAACTCCAGCTGCGATTCCAGACCGCCGCTGGCGAGCAAATCGGCAGTCCGCGCGGCATCCAGGCCGAAACCGCCGCTGCCGGCCTCAGGCATGACTGCCGGAATCCCATGCTCGGCGAAGCGCACCACGCGCAGTTCGGATTCACCTGGCCAGCCGTCGTACAGCAATCCATCCTCGAAGGTCACCATGCGCACCAGCGGATCGGTGGTTTCCTTGAGCGCCATGCGGTCGGCCACGATCACCTGCATGCGCCCGTCAACCTGCCGGTGGCCGAACACGCGCTCAAGCCGCCCCTCTTCGTCGGCCTGCTCGGCATACACCACGCCCTGCCCGCCCAGGCCAACGAAGCGGCCCGGCTCCAAGCGCCGCAGATCGCCCAGGGAAGCGGCCTCCCTTTCAAGCTCATCCACTGCGCGGCGGGCATCCGGCGCCAGACCCAGCGTCATCCAGCAGGCCAGAGCCGCCACCGGAACAGCCAGCGACAGCACCGGAAGCAATTGCGAGCGGATGCCGTAGCCGCAGGCCATGGATGCGGGCAACTCGCTGTCGCGGCACAGCCGGCCCAGCGCCAGCAGCAATCCAAAGAAAAGCGCCGCCGGCATGATGACGGGCAGGTACTGCAAGCAGGTGTAGCCGATCATTGGCAGCACCGATTCCCGTGGCAGGCGTTGCGAAGCAGCCGCTGAAATAATGCGCACGCACTGGTTGGTGGCCAGCAGCAGCAGCAGCACGGCAAGCGCGCCAACGAAGTGCGACAGCGCCTCGCGGAAGAGATAGCGGTCGAGAATGCGCCTCATGCGCTCATCGCCGCAGGCGGGATGGCGGGAAGCCGAATAACGGACGCCTGCGCCGCTGCCCGCCGCCGGGCAAACGCAATAGAATGGGCCGCCATCCGCGCCGCTGCCGTTTCAGTGCCGCAAGTTGATTGATCAAGAGGCGAACACATGGAATTCCACATCACCACCGACAAGCTCGATAGTTTACAAGCCGACCTGGGCATCCTGCCGGTTTACCAGGATGGCAAGCCAACAACAGCGGCGGCCGGATTGAGCCGCGGTTTGCGGTCGCGGATCGCGCAGGCCATGGCCTCCGGCGATATCCAAGGCAAGCCCGGCGAAACCCTGCTGCTCACGGATACCGGCAAGCTCGGCGTGAAGCGGCTGCTGCTGGCCGGACTTGGGCGCAAGGACAAGCTGGACGCCAAGGCCTGGAACAAGGCGCTTGCGGCGGCGGCCAAACGGAGCGAGCGCTCAGCAGCGGAGCATGTGGTCGAGATGCTCGGATTGGAGCAGGTGCCCGGCCTCGATGAAACCCGCAAGGCGCGCAATTTCGCCGAGCAGTGGCACTACGCCTCGTACCGCTACACGGCCACGCGCAAGGCGGCCGAGGACGCCCGCCCGAAAAACCGCAAGCTAACCGTAACGGCAAGCGGCGGCGCGGACCTCGCGGCGGTCGAACTGGGGCTGAAGCAGGGGCAGGCCATCGGCCGGGCGCGCAATTTCGCCCGGGAGCTGGGCAATCTCCCGGCCAATGTCTGCACGCCCGCGCATCTGGCCGCGGAAGCCCGCAAGCTGGCCCGGCGCAGTTCGCGGGTCACGGCCAAAATCCTGCTCGAAAAGGAGATGAAGGAACTGGGCATGAACTCGCTGCTGTCCGTTTGCGAAGGCAGCCAGCTCAAGCCGCGTCTGATCGTGCTCCGCTACAAGGGCGCGCCGTCTAAAACCCCGCCGGTCGCGCTGGTGGGCAAGGGCGTGACCTTCGACACGGGCGGAATTTCGCTGAAACCCGGCAGCGCCATGGACGAAATGAAGTTCGACATGAGCGGCGCCGGCTCCGTGCTGGGCGTGATGCAGGCGGTGATCGAGCTTCAGTTGCCGATCAACCTGGTGGTGCTGGCGGCGGCGGTGGAGAATATGCCTGGCGGTCGCGCCACCAAGCCCGGCGATATCGTCAAGGCGATGTCCGGCGAAACCATCGAGATCCTCAACACCGACGCAGAGGGAAGGCTGATCCTGGCCGACGCGCTCTACTACGCCCTGCGCTTCAAGCCTTCCAGGATCGTGGACGTGGCCACGCTCACCGGGGCCTGCCTGATGGCGCTCGGCAGGCACTATAGCGGCCTGTTCTCGAAAAGCGACCCGCTGGCGGAGGAATTGCGCCTGGCCGGCGAAGATTCGGGCGACCCGGTATGGCGGCTTCCGCTGGGTCCGGAGTACATGCCGGAGCTGAAGAGCAATTTCGCCGACATGGCCAATATCGGCTCGCGCTACGCCGGAGCCACCACGGCGGCCTGCTTCCTGTCGCGCTTCGTGAAGGACGCGAACTGGGCGCATTTGGATATTGCGGGCACCGCTTGGAAGACGGGCTCTAGCAAGGGCAGCACGGGCCGACCGGTGCCTCTGCTCGCCGAGTTCCTGCTGGGCTGCGCATCCCGTGATTCCGCTTGAAGGCGCGCTGATGCACCTATTGCCGCTCCAGCGTTAGAAAAGCTTCGGAGCGAAGGAATCTTCAGTGGCGCGTATGACAGAGCAAGCGCTGGCGGATCGCTATAGTCCGACCGATATCGAGGCACGGGCCCACCGGCGGTGGGAGCAGGCTGGCTACTTCGCGCCGAGCGGCGACGGGGCGCCGTTCTGCATCGTGATTCCCCCGCCCAACGTGACCGGCAGCCTGCATATGGGCCACGCCTTCCAGGACACGGTGATGGACGCGCTCACGCGCTACCACCGCATGCGCGGCCGCTGCGCGCTGTGGCAGCCCGGCGTGGACCATGCCGGCATCGCCACGCAGATGGTGGTGGAGCGGCAGCTTGAGGCCGAGGGCCTGAGCCGGCGCGAACTAGGCCGCGAGGAGTTCGTGCGACGGGTGTGGGCGTGGAAGGAGTCGTCCGGCGGGCGAATCGGCGGCCAGCTTAGGCGCTTGGGAGCCTCGGCGGATTTCTCGCGGGACTGCTTCACGCTCGATGAGGCGCGCAGCCGGGCGGTGATGGAGGTTTTCGTGCGCCTCCATGAGGAGGGATTGATCTATCGCGGAAAGCGGCTGGTGAATTGGGATCCCGTTCTGCAAACGGCCCTTTCCGATCTCGAAGTGGCATCCAGCGAGGAGGACGGGCATCTGTGGCGGCTGCGCTACCCGATGGCGGACGGCAAGGGGACGGTGGAGGTCGATACGACCCGCCCGGAAACCATGCTCGGCGACACCGGCGTGGCGGTCCATCCCGGCGACGAGCGCTACCGGAAACTGATCGGCCGCATGGTGCGCCTGCCCCTGACGGGACGGCAAATCCCGGTGGTGGCCGACGAGGCCGTGGACCCGAAATTCGGTACGGGGTGCGTGAAAGTCACCCCGGCGCACGATTTCACCGACTACGAAATCGGCCGGCGCCATGATCTTCCGGCCATCAATATCCTCACTGCGCGGGCCTTTCTGAACGATAGCGTCCCGCAGGCGTTCGCCGGGCTGGAGCGTTTTGCCGCCCGCAAGGCCGTGGTGCAGGCGCTCACCGACGAGGGCGTGCTGGCGGGCGTGCGCAAGCACCGCCATGTCGTGCCTAGGGGCGACCGCTCGCAGGCGGTGCTTGAGCCGTTCCTCACCGATCAGTGGTTCGTGCGCGCCGCGCCGCTGGCCGAACCGGCCATCAAGGCAGTGGAGGACGGGCGGGTGCGCTTCGTGCCCGAAAACTGGGCGGCGACCTATTTCGAGTGGATGCGCAATATCGAGGACTGGTGCATCAGCCGCCAGCTGTGGTGGGGGCATCGGATTCCGGCATGGCACGGCGATGACGGCGCGGTGTTCGTGGGCCGCAGCGAGGAAGAGCTGCGGCGCCAGCACGGCTTGCCGGATGATTTGGTCCTGCGGCGCGACGACGATGTGCTGGACACTTGGTTCTCATCGGCACTGTGGCCTTTCTCCACCCTGGGATGGCCGGAGAAAACGCCGGAGCTTGAGCGCTTCTATCCGGGCACGGTGCTGGTGACCGGCTTCGATATCCTGTTCTTCTGGGTGGCCCGCATGGTGATGATGGGCCTTAAGTTCATGGGCGATGTGCCGTTCAGGGAGGTGTACGTGCATGGCCTGATCCGCGATCACGAAGGCAACAAGATGTCGAAATCGCGGGGCAATGTGATCGATCCGCTGGACTTGATCGACGGCGTGGACCCGGACGCGCTGGTGGCCAAGCGCACCGCCGGGCTGATGCAGCCGCAAAGCGCGCCCGGCATCGAGCGCGCCACGCGCGAGCAGTTCCCCAAAGGCATCCCCGCCTTCGGCGCCGATGCCGTGCGCTTCAGTTTCGCCGCCATGGCCAGCACCGGCCAGGACATCCGCTACGACCTGGAGCGCACCGCCGGCTACCGCAATTTCTGCACCAAGCTCTGGAATGCCGCGCGTTTCGTGCTCATGCAGCACACGGCCGGAAGCGAAGATGCCGCGCGCTCCGGGAAAGCGGCGGGGAGCGGCGCGGCCAGCAACGGAGACAGCGCGGCAGCCATCGTGAACCGCTGGATCATTTCCCGCCTAGGCGCGGCCCTGCGCGCCACCAGCGACGCGATCGACGGCTACCGCCTGGATCTGGCAAGCAGCGCGATGTACGACTTCGTGTGGCGTGAATACTGCGACTGGCACTTGGAACTGGCCAAGCACATCCTGAGCGCCGGCAAGGCCGAGGAGGCCGCCGCGACACGAACCACGCTCGTGCAGGTTCTGGAGGTGATCCTGCGCGCCCTCCATCCCATCATGCCGTTCATCACCGAGGCGCTCTGGCAACGCATCGCTCCCCTTGCCGGCGCATCGGGCGACAGCATCATGATTGCTTCCTGGCCGCAGGCAGACGAATTCCCCGAAGACGCGGACGCCGAGGCCGAAATCAAATGGCTGCAAGGCTTCGTGCTCGGCATTCGGCAAATTCGCGGCGAGCTGAATCTGCCTCCGGGCCGCAGGCTGGATATGCTGGCGCAGGGCGCCACCGATAAGGACCGGGCGCGGATGAGCTCTCTTTCCGGTCTGCTCCACCCCATGGCCGGCATCAACGAACTCTTGGAACTGGCGCCGGATGCCGAACCGCCGCCCGCCGCCTCGGCCCTGCACGGCGGGCTGCGCCTGCTCACGCCGCTGGCCGGCATCATTGACCCGGCCGCCGAGCGGACAAGGCTTGAGAAACTTCGCGCCCAAGCCGAAAAAGCCTTGCAGGCGACCGAAAAGAAGCTGGCCAATCCGCAGTTCCTTGCCAAGGCGCCGCCCGAAGTGGTGCAAACCGCGCAAGACCGCCGCGCCGCCTTGGCCCGCGATCTCGAAAGCCTCGCCGAACAGATTAAACGGCTCGACAACATGCAAAATTAGCGCCTGTTGGCTCCAGCCGGCGCGCCTGTCCGCCTTTGCTCCGTCCTCTTTTCCGAGGGAGACGCATGAACCCATCCATGGGGCTTGGCGGCGGCCAAGAGGCAGGCTTTCATTAGCCTGCACTCGTGCTTGTCTTGGCTAGTATCTGGTCCAGAATCTCTTCTGACTTCATCGGATTTGGTTGCATTGCCTCGGCCCAAGGGCGACCTGGATGAATCGTGTCCCATGGTGATCGAGCCTGATTGTAGCGATTCTTTCCCGGATCGTTGTTGCCGAACCCCTCTACCACTTTATTCCAAATGGGAGAAAACCGATCAATGAGCAAAGATTCCCCAAGTGGTATCCAGATATCGTCCACTACAAGAAATCGGCACCAAAAATCTTCCAATTTCAAGTTCTTGGCCACCTCTATTGAGGAGGCATGCTTTTTCAGATTTCGAGGCTTGAGAGCGCATATTCTATGCAGCTATTGAGGGCCTCCCCAAGCACATGCGCCAGTGTCACTGGCACGGCATTGCCGATTTGGCGCATGGTTTCAGTCCATGAGCCAGGGAATAGATAGTCATCGGGGAATGTTTGCAGGCGAGCAGCCTCCCGAACACTAAAATAACGAAACGTGCCGTCGGTGCGAGCGAGCATGTTCTCGCCTCCCGGAACGCCGTGGTCTCCGGCCTTTAGCACTTTCGCAGGTTCATCATAGCCGCTGCCAGTATGGCCAGGATAAGGTCGAGCGCCCGGCTGATACCGGTGATTTGGTATTGATTCGCAGTCTGTCGGGGAGTGCTCGGGATCGGCCAGCCCAACTAATGCGTCCCGTACGGTTTGCCAAGGCTGCAAGGGTGGCGGGAAATCAAAGCCGCGACAGCGTTCAACGCGCCGGTGCGCCCCGCTCGGCATAGGCGGTCGATTGCGTTTGGCAATGCGATGGCGGTCCCAATAAGCACCTGTCACCCATTGTTCCCAGAGAAGGGAATCTAACGAGTGTGTGGGCTTCGGGAACTTCCACTCAACATTCAGGTCGGACCGTAATCCAACCATGATCATCCGATGCCTTTTCTGCGGAACGCCAAAGTCGGCAGCATTGAGGACACCGATATCCACTCGGTAAGAGAGACCCGCGAATCTGGCGCTAGAAGCGTGGTGCTGGGCCAGTCTTGCCGCATGGTCAATCCAGCTTTTACCTTCCTTTGCTATCAGCCCAGGAAATGTCAATTGATCTCGAATGTACTCCAGGTAGCGTGAGAAGGTGGGGCGCCGCAGGCCTTGCACATTCTCGAAAATGAAAGCTTTCGGGGCTAGTTCGCGGATTGCGCGGATTGCCTCCGGGAACATATCGCGTTCGTCCAAGTGGCCATGATGTTTACCACCTAGAGAAAATGGCTGGCAGGGAGGCCCGCCGGAAACCAGATCCATTCCAGCCCCAAGGGGCTCATAGTTCACCTCTCTCACATCGCATTCACGGATTGGCCAGCCTTCAACGGCTGAGTGGCTCAAAGCTTGGTTCATCCGAAGCGTTTCACAAGCGTGGATGTCTCTATCGGTTACGAGTTCGTGACGGAATCCCGCACGCGCAAGACCCATGCCAAGACCGCCGGCACCGGCGAAAAGCTCAACCGACCTAAGCATGATGGCTATCCAGGGAATCTTTAACGGGCTTTGGTTCGGGTTGATTGAGCTTGTCCCGCTGCCGCTTGCCTTGCAGCTTCGGCAGCCAGAATTCAAGCCGGGATCTCAGTAGCCGAACCATGCTACAGCTTTCGTGGCGATGCTAGAAATACCAAGATACGGGACATCCGCACACTACGCCGCAATTGTGTGAGGGTATCAGCCACCGATGGAAGGTCGTGTCAATTGCATACCCCGCAGCGCGGCGGATAGCATCCTGAGTTGATAGGGGAATATACCATCGCGATGGCCGTAAACCTTAACGGGCAACAAGATTCGTGCTTCGGTTTTTCGGGGCGCTAGCGTTCCTCAAGACGGCGGGGGCCGCTTCGCTGCTTGCGGGTAGTACACTTGAGGCGGTTTAGCGGGTGGCTCGCGGGAGCAGGCTGTGGCCGAACGATCGTTCGCGAAGGAAGTCGAATTGTTGCGCTTGGGGGCGGGCGAGGAATTCCGCGGCGAAGGCATTCTCGCGGTCACTAAAGCGCTGCTCCAGTCCGGCGTGGCCTATGTGGCCGGCTACCAAGGCGCCCCCGTCTCGCACTTGATGGACGTGCTCGCGGACGCAGGCGATATTCTCGACGAATTGGGCGTGCGCTTCGAGTCGAGCGCCAGCGAAGCCACCGCCGCCGCCACTCTGGCGGCTTCGATCAACTACCCGCTGCGGGGCGCGGTCACTTGGAAATCGACGGTGGGCACCAACGTGGCCAGCGACGCGCTGGGCAACCTCGCCTCGGCAGGCGTCCAGGGCGGCGCGCTCATCATTCTCGGCGAGGATTACGGCGAAGGCTCCAGCATCATGCAGGAGCGCACCCACGCCTTCGCGATGAAGTCGCAGCTGTGGCTGCTCGACCCCAAGCCGCGGCTCGACTGCATCGTCAACGCGGTCCAGCAGGGCTTCGAACTGTCCGAGGCCAGCAATACGCCGGTGATGCTGATGCTGCGCATCCGCGCCTGCCACCTCTACGGCCGCTTCATTGCCAGCGATAACCGGCGGCCGCCGTTCACCGCAAGCGACGCGCTGAACGCGCCAAGGCGCGATGCTTCGCGCATCATCCTGCCGCCCCATACCTACGCGCAGGAACAGGAAAAGACGCAGCGGCGCTGGCCGGCCGCGGTGCGCTTCATCCGGGAGCGCAAACTGAATGAGTTCATCGACGGCCCCGAGAGCGGGCTGGGGATCGTGCTGCAAGGCGGCCTCCACAACGGCGTGTTTCGAGCCTTGGAGCGGCTCGGATTGGCCAACAGCTTCGGCGTCTCGCGGCTGCCCCTGTACGTGCTGAACGCGACCTACCCGCTGGTGGAAGAGGAATTCGTGCGCTTTGCCGCCGGGAAGCGCGCCCTGCTGATCGTCGAGGAAGGCCAGCCCGAGCATATCGAACAAGCCGCGAACCAATTTCTGCGCCGCGCCGACCTCAATACCCGGGTGCTGGGCAAGGGCCCTCTGCCCATGGCCGGCGAATACACCGGCGCGGTGCTCCAGGAAGGCATCAGGGCCTTCGTGGAGGAGCATGCCCCCCGCCTCCTCAGCCCGGCGCCTGAACAGCCGCTGCTGCCGGCCTCGCAATTGCGCGCGGCAGTGCCCGAGCGGCCTTCGGGGCTATGCACCGGCTGCCCGGAGCGGCCCCTTTTCTCGTCGCTGAAACTGCTGCAAAAGGAGATCGGGCCGGTGCATGTGAGCGCCGATATCGGCTGCCACTCCTTCGCCAGCCTGGCGCCGTTCAACCTCGGCGCCAGCATCTTGGGCTACGGCTTGGGCAGCGCCGCGGTCTCCGCGCTGCATGGCGGCGGCGAGGGCAAGCGCCCCATCTCGATCATGGGCGACGGCGGCTTCTGGCACAACGGGCTAACCAGCGGCATCAGCAACGCCGTGTTCAACGAGCACGACGGCGTGACCATCATCGTCGATAACGGCTATGCCGCCGCCACTGGCGGGCAGTGGGTGCCCTCGTCGGAAGCGGACGCGCCGCGCCGCAAGGCCCGCCTGCCGATCGCCGACGCGGTGCGCGGCGTGGGGGTGCGCTGGGTGCGCAGCCTCAATACGTACGACATGAAAGGCACCCTGAAGGTTCTGCGCGAAGCCATGGCCGCCCGCGAAAAAGGCCCCAAGGTGATCGTGGCCCAGGGCGAGTGCCAGCTCAACCGCCAGCGGCGCATCCGCCCCCTGCTCAATCGCCGGCGCAAGGCCGGCAAGCGCGTGGCCCGCAAACACTATGGCGTGGATGCCGACACCTGCACGGGCGACCATTCCTGCATCCGGCTGTCCGGCTGCCCTTCGCTCACCGTCAGGCCCAATCCCGATCCGCTCAGGAGCGCGCCCGTGGCGGCGGTGAACCATGACTGCGTGGGATGCGGAGTATGCGGCGAAGTGGCGCATGCCGCCGTCCTTTGCCCCTCGTTCTACCATGCCGAACTGGTCGATAACCCGGGCCGGCTGGAACAATTCATGCAGCGCCTGCGCCATAGTCTGATCGGCTTGCTGCAAAGGCGCAATCAGCGCAAGCGGGCGCTGGCTTGGTAACCTTTGGGACAGCACGCTAGCAACCCCGCAGTCTTCAAGCTGGCGATCGCCGCGCTCGGCGGCCAGGGAGGCGGCGTGCTCACCCAGTGGCTGCTGCGGGCGGCCGAGTCCAGCGGCTTCATCGCCCAATCCACCTCGGTGCCAGGCGTGGCCCAGCGCACCGGCGCCACCCTCTACTACCTGGAGTTCTTCCCGCGCGCCGCCGCGCAAGCCGCCGCCGCCGAGCCGGTGCTGGCGCTGATGCCCAATCCCGGCGATGTGGACCTGGTGGTGGCCTCGGAACTGATGGAGGCCGGCCGCGCCATTCAGCGCGGGCTGGTGACCCGCGACCGCACCACGCTGGTCGTTTCCACCCACCGCGTTTATACGATCGGAGAAAAATCCGCGCTGGGCGACGGCCTAGCCGATAGCGAAACGGTCATGCAGGTGGCGCGGGCCACGGCCAAGCAGCTGGTGGCGCTGGATATGGAGGCGCTGGCGCAAGCGCACAACAGCGTGATCAGTTCGGTCGTGCTGGGCGCCTTGGCGGGTTCCGGCGCCCTGCCCTTTTCGGCGCAATCCTGCGAAGAGGCCATTCGGGCCAGCGGCCGGGCCGTCACGAGAAACCTGGCCGCCTTCGAGGCCGGCAAGGCGCGGGCGGCGGCGGAAGCAGGCGCAAACGGCGCGGCGCAACGCGGCGGCGCGGTTCCGCCGGAAGCGAACGCAAGCGCCGATACGCAGCGCAGCAGCGGCAATCACAGCGCGGTTCGCCCCGATGCCGGCGCAGCCTTGCTCGACCCGCCTCCCGCTCCCGCCAATCCCCGCGCCAAGGCCTTGATGGAGCGGATCGCGACCGAATTTCCGGACGGCTGCGGCAACCTGCTCGGCATTGGCGCGCATCGCCTGGTCGATTACCACAACCACGCCTACGCCGCACTCTACCTCGACCGGCTGCGGCCCATCCTGAGACAGGACAGCGAGGCGCGAGGCTACGCCTTGCTTGCCGAAACCGCCCGCGGCCTGGCGCTGTGGATGAGCTACGAGGACACCGCCCGGGTGGCCGACTTGAAGACCCGCGCGGCGCGCTTTGCTCGGGTGGGCGCGGAGATGCGGCCGCAGCAGGGCCAAGTGATGCGGATCGTCGATTACCTGGCCCCGCGCGCCGAGGAAATAGGCGGCAGCCTGCCGGCATGGCTGGGCGCTCCGCTGCTGAGGTGGAAATGCACCCGCAAGCTGCTGAGCGCTTTCACCGGGGGAAAACGGATCGCCACCGACCGTGTCCGGGGCTATCTTCTCATGCGCGCCATGGCCCGCACCCGGGCATGGCGGCTAAGCACGCTGCGCCACCGCGAGGAGGACGAGCGGATCCGGAACTGGCTGGCGACGCTGGCCGAGCTGGCCCCCGGCAATTACGATCTGGCCGTGGAGTTCGCCGCCTGCCAGACGCTGGTGAAGGGTTACGGCGAAACATTCGAGCGCGGCTTGAGCCGCTACCAAGCGGTGAAGGATGCGCTGCCCGCGCTGCAAAATCGACCGGAGCCCGCCGCAGCCGTTCGCGAGCTTCGCGCGGCGGCGCTGGCCGACGAGCCGGGTGAAGCCTTCAATGCGGCGCTGGCCCGCCTGTGCGAAAATCGACCGGGCAATGTTTCCTAAAACGCAAATTGAACGCCTTGGAATGGAGGACATCCCTCCTTTCGAGAAGGCGAAGCACCTTCCCTCCCTGAACCGCCACTCGCACACAGGGCGCAAACTGCCAGCCGCAGGAGCCGCGCAATGAAGCCATTGATCGCCAAACTGCTCAACGCCGGTTCCCGGCCCCTGAACCTGCTGGGCGCGGCGGCCTGCTCGCTCCTGTTCGGCTACGCGCTGTTCGCCGAGCATGTCCAAGGCTACGAGCCCTGCCCGCTGTGCATCCTGCAACGCGTTGCGGTGATCGGGCTGGGCTTGGCCTTTCTGCTCGCCGCACTGCACCACCCCGCAGGCCGCTTCCGGCACACCTACTCCGCGCTGTGCGGCGCCATCGGCCTTGCGGGCGGCGGCGTGGCGGCGCGCCACCTGTGGATACAAGCGCAACCTGAAGGCAGCGTGCCGCCCTGCGGCGCCAGCTTCGATTTCATTCTAGACAACTTCGGCATCGTCACCGCCGTCCGCGAAGCGCTCACCGCCTCCGGCGAATGCGCCGAAGTCGATTGGTCGCTATTCGGCCTAGCCATGCCCGCCTGGGTGCTGCTGGCGTTCCTAGCGCTCACCGCCTGGGCCGTCTGGACCAACTCCTTCGCCCGCCAGCGACCCGCGCCTCTAGCCTAGCCCC
Organism: Gammaproteobacteria bacterium; assembly: GCA_026708965.1. Taxonomy (GTDB): domain Bacteria; phylum Pseudomonadota; class Gammaproteobacteria; order Steroidobacterales; family Foliamicaceae; genus Foliamicus. The sequence goes on from JAPOTY010000034.1 coordinate 66,428, forward strand.
TCAGGACCGCAACCTTGACCAGCGAACAGTTCTTCAAAAGCCCCATCCTCAATTCGCCCTACGAATGCCCCAGCCGTCACTGGGAACTGGACGCGGACGGCCAACCGACCGGCCTCGTTGCCGAAAAGCGCCGGCAGGCGGATTTCATCTCCGCAGTGCCCCAGCCGCAACAGCTAGTGTGCGGCGAACATGCAGGGCCGACTGCGCATGGACGATGATGTCGGCGTTTCCACTTCTCAACAGAGTTACGCCCGCACGGCGGCGATAATCAATCGGGTTCGCCAAGAAGTGGATACCTCGCGCGGCCCGGAGGATCCTCTGAGCTTGATTTTGGAAATCAAGGGCTTGCGGCAAGAGGACGCGCGGGCGAAAAAGGATGCCATGGAAACCTGCTGGATACCCGGCGTGAACAACAACGGCCAATACGGCCGCTGGGCCCTCGCCGAATTCACCGATGCCAGCACCATGCAATCCGACTTCAACCGCCTGATCCAGCAAAGCCAAGCGTAGAATTACCTTTTCGATACTCAAGCAGGGCGAGAACGAATGGAGCGCACAGCAATCATTGAGCAGAGCGGAGACCGGCGGATCGGCTGGATCAAGGAATTTTCCCGCGCCAATTGCCCGGAGCACAGCCTTGAAGAGCTGTGCGTGAGTCTCACCGAAGCCCTTCAGGACATACTGGAGTTCCACGGCTAAAAACAACTTGAAGGAGATACGAACATGACCGTATCACTGCCATTACAGAAAATGACGCTTGAAGAAAAGCTACAGGTTATGGAAGCCATTTGGGATGATCTGTCCAAGCACGCGACAGAAGCCAATCCCCCCGCCTGGCATGGAGAACTGCTCATAGAACGTGAGGCGGCCATAGCCCGCGGAGAGGATAAATTCGAGGATTGGGAAGCCGCCAGAAAGAGGATAGAAGAGGAAATCGGGTGAGACGGATCCGAATTCTCGAATCTGCGCGTAGAGACCTAGCGGCTGGGTTACCGGTTCTATGAGGCGCAAGCCAACGGAATTGGGCGTTATTTTCTGGACAGCCTGTACTCGGATATCGAATCGTTGCGAATCAGCGCGGGCATCCATGTGATTCGCTTTGGTCACTTCCATCGGCTTTTGTCACGGCGTTTCCCGTGGGCGGTGTACTACAAGATCAAAGACGGTGAAATTCGCATACACGCTATACTCGACACTCGCCAACACCCGAACCGGGCGAATGACCGCCTAGGCCGCTCATAAGCCACTTTGTTGAGCGCGACGAAGAGAATCATTCAGTGACGCGATCACGAGGCAATCGAAAACAAATCGAAGCGCTGCGGCACAGCGAGGCATCGCGCAAGAATATTCCCACGGCGGAATAGGAATCCGTGATGGGCAGAAAGCAGCGCTCGCCCTTGCAGGTGGCGTGCGAGCGCCGCAACCCTGATCTTGACCCGCAGCTGGTGTGGCGCGGCAAGGATATGCAGGACCGATCCGAACTCACGGTGGAGGCGCCGCCTTTGTTCATACAGGAGAAGGTGCATCCGAAGGCGCTGATCGACGACCTAGCGAGGCGCAGCCGCCGGACAGCGTACCCCCCCCTGCGGCGCCAGCTTCGACTTCATCCTCGACAACTTCAGCTTCGTCACCGCCGTTCGCGAAGCGCTCACCGCCTCCGGCGAATGCGCCGAAATCGATTGGTCGCTATTCGGCCTGGCCATGCCCGCCTGGGTGCTGCTGGCGCTCCTAGCGCTCACTGCCTAGGCCGTCTGGACCAACTCCTTCGCCCGCCAGCGAACATCGCCGCCTCGACCAACCACTTGACCAAGCAGGGGCATCGGTCCTATTCTCGCTGTCGGCCCGATATCTGAAGCATTGCAGCTTGAGATTCCGATCGGCCAAGGAGCGCTGGAACATGACGCGGCATATAAAAATCGGCGAGGCAAAGACGCACCTCTCTGCGCTATTGGCTAAGGTTGAAGCCGGCGAAGATCTGATTATTTGCCGAGGCGAAACGCCGGTTGCTCATGTCACACGGATCGACAAGGCGCGCGAGCATGCCGAGCTTTGCGAAACGTTGCGCCGGGAGCGGGCGAAACAGCGAGCCGTCACCACCTGCGAAATCTTGTCCTGGAGACACGAGGGACACTCTCGCTGATGCCGTTCGTGCCCGACGCGTCAATCGCCGCCGCTTGGGTATTGCCCGACGAAGAAGCGGAGGCAGCCGAATCCGCACTGGATCGCCTAGCCGCCGAAACCGCAATAGTCCCTGCCATGTTCTGGGACGAGTTGCGGAACCTCTTGTTGTCGGCCGAACGCCGCGGCCGCATCGAGGCCGGCCACGCCGAAAGCTCTCTGGCGCGGCTGCGCCGCCTTCCCATTCGCTGCCCGGGGGATGCCCACGACCATTCCATCCTGGAGTTGGCCCGCCGTCACCGATTAACCGCCTACGACTCCAGCTATCTGGCGCTCGCGGTTCGTGAAGGCTGCGCGTTGGCAAGCCTCGATCAGCGCCTGAACGAGGCGGCTGCCGCGGAAGGCGTGGCATTGACGATGCATCAATAGCAGCCCAAGCCGCAAGCTCTTAGTTGCCTATGCAAACTTCGCAGAACCCAGAGATCACTGGCAGGTTCAATTGACGATGGCCCAACACGGCCGAAGCGGCGAGGAGGCGTTTAATCAAGCCTTGGGGAAGGCGCTCCGTACAACGACAGCGCGCTGGCAGGCCATGCCGGGAGCCATTAAGATCGAGCAAACAGGAACGCTTGCTGGCGCGGCAGGCAAACGCCCCGACATCCTGATTCTAGATAGTTCGTCGCCGCCGGTTGTCATTGAGTCTTCGTTCAGCCAGACGGATGCGGACAAGGACGCGCTTGCGAGGTTGGGCGAAAAGATCGCCAGCACCGGACAAGGTATTACGATGGCGGCCTCCGTTGCAATTGCGGCGGAATGGCGCACGTTCGACTTGGAGGAAATGACTAAAAGGCTCACAGAAAGCGCGCCGCTCGACTATGCGCTTCATCAACAGCCCCAGAATAACCCGGATTCCCACCGACGCTGGCCTTGCAAGGGATTCATCACTGGAACCGTTTACGATTTCGCCCAATTTATCTCGGCAGCGTTGCCCAAAGAGGATATCGCGCATGTCGGTGAGTCGGTGGCCTTGCAAGTGGATCAAGCCGCAGAGCGGCTTGATCAGCATCTTTCGGTAGAGCAGCAGCAGCGCATCGCGGAGCTTTCGCAGCAGCGAACAGCTTTCAAAGGTTTGCGCACCACGATGGTCCTTTGGCTGAACGCATTGCTTACCCAGCAGCGGCTTCATACGCAAGGCGTCGGGGGCATACCGCCTTTGGATTTCACGAGTAATGCGCCGCCTGTGCCTAGCGATCAAGCAAAAATCTGGCGCAGTATCCTTAAACTGAATTGGCACATGATTTTCGCGCCGGCGGTGACGGTTCTGGAAGAAGCCGGCAATTTCAGTCCCGCCGCCACAGCATCAGCGTTACAGCTGCTTATCCGTGCTTCAGAGCAAATTGAAATCGCACAGCTCGGAACGCAAATCAACATCGGCGCTGAATTGTTCCCCAAGCTCAGTGAAGACCGAAAGGAGGCCGCTGCGTTTTATACGCAGCCTTCCACTGCGGAACTGCTGGCTGCCTTGGCGATTCGCCCCGATGATGCGGATGACTGGGCAAGCAAGGACTTTTTCACCCGGCATAAACTCGCTGATCTGGCATGCGGAACAGGCACTTTGCTTCGCGCTGGCTACCGGAGGATTTGCGCGTTTCACGAACGGGGCGGAGGAACGCTAGAGACGCTCCAAAAACTGCACTCAGACGCGATGGAGCAAGGACTAATCGGCACCGACATCAGCCCTGTCGCTGCTCATCTCACCGCCTCTTCGCTTGCAGCTATCGGTTCCGGCAAACCCTACGGAGAAACGGAAATCGGCTGGCTGAGAGTTGGAGGGGGCTGGGGAAACACCGGCGCATTGGAGTACTTGGCGAGCTCGTCACAGACTGATTTGCTGGCGGATATGGCCGGACGCTCCCATGGGCGCCAAGAAAGAGGAAACTCGGTGAAAATCATTGATTGGTCCGCCGATTGGGTGTTGATGAACCCTCCCTACTCCCGAACTCGCGGCGGCCAGAGCGCATTCGACGTTGCAGGCCTGCAAGAGGCGGAACGCAAAGCTTGCCAAAAGCGCTGGGGAGCGCTGATCTCCGGCGCCGAAGCCAATAAGACCGCTGGCATGGCAGCTTCCTTTCTAGCCTTGGCGGAGCGCAAGGTAAAGCGGGGAGGACGCATCGGTTTCGTGTTGCCCCTTACAGCGGCGCTGGCGGACTCTTGGACTGTCAGCCGACAGATGGTCGAGCGATGGTTCACGGACATTACCGCAGTAGCAGTAGCAGCAGGTCAGGCCTTGGGAGACGAGGCGCTTTCAGCCGATACCGGCATGGAGGAAATGCTGCTCACGGCCCAGCGGCGCAATGACTCGGAAATGCTGGAAAAGCCCGCCCCGATCCGTTGCGTGGTGCTTCACCGAGCACCTATGCGGGTAGGAGAAGCCGGAGAAATCGCGAGAGCCATCGATGAGGCATCGGCAGGTTTGGCAACCGAAGGACTCAGCCGCCCGATACGCGTCGGCGATGATGAAATTGGTCAAGTGGCTCTGTTCCGAACGAATGGCAAAGGCCGTCCATGGGCGCCTCTTGGGGTGGTTCACACGGATCTGGCCTTGGCTGCGGATAAGCTGGCTCAGGGCCTGCTGGGACATCTGTGCCAGGATGCTCCTCTTGGCCCGAAGATGACGACGATAGGAAAGCTGTTTGACGTAGGGCCTACGCATCACCTCATCGGGCATCTGAAAGGCAAAAAGGCAATAGGCGCGTTTGAATTGCATCCCGTAAAAGACGCGAACGATGCAATAGGCCGCAGCAGGTTTCTGTGGGCGGCCGATGCCAAAAACCAGCAAAGTCTAATGACACGGCCCACACACAAAGGCATCGACCTTCCAACATCGGATAACCAAAAAGACATGCGGGCCAAAAGCAGCACGCTTTTTTATGCGCGCAATATGCGCTGGACATCGCAGAAGCTGCTCGCGGCCACAACCGAACACGATGCGATGGGCGGGAGAGCTTGGGCAGCGCTCCGGCACGACAACAGCAATATCCGCAAGTCGTTCGCTTTGTGGGCCAACTCGACCCTAGGCATGATTGTCCACTGGACGCAGGGGCAACGCACCCATGCGGGACGATCCACAACGCAAATGGGCGCTATCAGAAAAATCCCATGTCCGGATTTCCCCGCCCTCGAAGATTCTGTTATAGCTCTGGCTGCGAAGCGGTTCGATGAATTGGCCGGCGAGACGCTGCGGCCTGCCTGCCAAGCGCATGCCGACTCAGTGCGCATCCGCATTGATCAGGCAGTGCTGGAAATGTTTGCATTCGCGCGGAACATCGGCTCCTCTGTGGAAGACAGCCGCTCGGATTACAACAGCGATAGAACCAAGCAGTCGACAACCGAACACGAGCAAGTCATCGCTATGTTGCGGCAGTTATGGTGCGCCGAACCATCGGTGCATGGCTCGAACCAAGCTGCGCTGATGCTCCTGCAAAGCCACGATAGCTCATGATGCGCACGCATCAACCCAAACACATAATCCCCAGAAAGAAATTGGGTGGGATGGATTCAAATTCTCCAGTCCGTGCGTAGAGATTCGGCAATTGGGCGCAAATAATCCCTGCAAGTGTGAGGGTTCAGACACATATGGGACTGTAGAGTGTCCGCTCACGGCGTATGCTGCGGTCGGTTGTGGTAAGCAATGAAACTGAAGGTCGTCATCCATGATGCCGAGGAAGGCGGGTACTGGGCGGAAGTGCCTTCCATCCCAAGCTGCGCCACCGAAGGCGACAGTTTCGAGGAATTGCTAGCCAATCTCTACGAAGCAGTCGAAGCCTGCCTGTCCGTGGAAGTCAGTGAAATTTCTTCCAAGCCGCAGGCCAAGGTCATTGAAATTGCCGTATGAAGGCCATCAGCGGCAAGCGGTTGTGAAAACTGCTTGAATCGCGGGGCTGGCAGTTAATGCGCATCAGGCGCGTTGCGAATCCGGGCGGGAATCACAATCCGCCATGCCTTGCTCCTAAAATGACCGGTCATGCATGCTGGCCAGATGGAAACGATTACAGCATCTGATTTGAAGGCCCGCTGCCTTGCCATCCTGGACCGTGTTCAGCGAACGGGCGGACGCAAATTCACCCGGAACGAAATGAATGAGCGCTGATTTCCTCGGCACCAATATCTTCATTTGCCTGTTTGATGAAACCGACGACCGCAAGAGAGGCATTGCCCGGCAGCGCCGCGCCGATTCTGGTTTGGTTTCGCCAGGATCTGCGGCTTGACGACAACCCGGCCTTCGCGGCGGCCGCGGCCACCGGACGGCCGATCATTCCCGTTTATATCCTCGACGACCGGATGCCCGGGCAATGGCGCCTCGGCGGCGCATCGCGCTGGTGGCTGCATCACAGCCTGTCTGCGCTGGGCGAAACGCTTGCCAAGCATGCCTTGGCGCTTGTGCTGCGCGCCGGAGAGGCGGCTGCGGTTTTGCCGGCGCTGGCGGAGGAAACAGGCGCCGGCGGCGTGTACTGGAACCGCTGCTACGAGCCGTACGCGGTGCGGCGCGATGCCGCTCTCAAATCCGCGCTGCTCGCCGCCGGCGTAGAAGCGCGCTCCTTCAACGCGGCACTGCTCGCGGAGCCGTGGGAAGCAAGCACGGTTTCCGGCGGCCCTTTCCGGGTGTACACGCCATTCCAAAAAGCGCTGCGCGCCCGGCTCGGAAATGATCCCCCCAAACCCTCCCACGCGCCCGCCAGCGCGGTAGCGCCGGAACGCTGGCCCGCAAGCGACAGGCTGGCGGATTGGAAGCTCCTGCCGGATAAGCCGGACTGGGCGGGCGGATTGAGGGCAACGTGGCAACCGGGCAGCAGCGCGGCTTCGTCCCGTCTCGCCGAATTTCTCGACGGGCCGCTCCCGGATTATGCGGCCGACCGCGACCGCTGCGACCTCGCCGCCACTTCGGCGCTGTCCGCCCACCTGCACTGGGGCGAAATCGGCCCGCGCCGGATATGGCAGGCCGCGCATGAGCGCATGGCGCAGGACGGGGCAACAGAGCGGGGCGCGGATAAATTCCTCTCGGAACTGGTCTGGCGCGAGTTCGCGCATCACTTGCTGTTCCACTACCCCGATCTGCCGGAGGCCAACTGGCGCGCCCGCTTCGACGGCTTCCCATGGCGCAGCGACCCTGCGGGGCTCGCCGCGTGGCAGCGCGGGCTGACCGGCTATCCGATGGTTGACGCGGGCATGCGCCAGCTCTGGGAAACCGGCTGGATGCATAACCGGGCCCGGATGATCGCCGCCTCCTTCCTGGCCAAGCACCTGCTCATCCACTGGAGGCAAGGCGAAGCGTGGTTCTGGGACACCTTGGTGGATGCCGACCTCGCCAACAACGCGGCCGGCTGGCAATGGGTGGCCGGGTCAGGCGCCGACGCCGCGCCCTATTTCCGCATCTTCAACCCGGTGATCCAAGGCCGCAAGCACGATCCGGAGGGCGCCTATGCGCGCCGGTTCGTGCCGGAGCTGGCCAAGCTGCCGACGCGTTGGATCCATGCCCCCTGGGAAGCGCCCAAGGCAGTGCTGGCCGAATCCGGCGTGGCGCTGGGACGCACTTATCCGCATCCTATCGTTGACCACGCCATGGCGCGCGAGCGAGCGCTGGCCGCCTACAAGTCGATGCCGCAAGATTAGCGACAGCAGCGGCGGCAGCGGCGGCAGGCGGATCCTGCTCGGCCAAGCCGGAATTCGTCTTGATTCGGGCGCGGCTTCCGGGCATCGTGACGGGCCTGTCAATGTCATGCCAATCGCGGAGGGAAGCACTTGAGCGAAACCATCAATGCCATCGTGGCGCGGGACCGGGATGGAAAAGTGGCCGCCCGGCTGGAGCGGATCAACACGGCGGACTTGCCGGACGAGGATGTGCTGGTTGAAATCAGCCATTCCACGCTCAACTACAAGGACGGACTGGCGGTAAGCGGGCGCGGGCGGATCTGCCGCCGCCTGCCGATGGTGTGCGGCATCGACCTGGCCGGAGAAGTGCTGGAATCGCGCGACGAACGCTTCAAACCCGGCGACCGCGTATTGGCGAACGGCTATGAACTCTCCGAAAAATACTGGGGCGGCTATGCGCAACGGCAGCGCCTGAACGGCGACTGGCTGGTGCCCGTGCCCAACGCCTTCTCAGCTGAGCAAGCCATGGCGCTGGGAACAGCCGGCTACACCGCCATGCTGGCCGTTCACGCGATTCAGGATGCCGGGATCACGCCCGAGCACGGCCCGGCGCTGGTGACCGGCGCCACCGGGGGCGTGGGCACTGTTTCGATCATGCTGCTTGCCCGCCTGGGCTACCGCGTCACCGGCGCCACAGGCAACCCCGAAGGCGCAGGATTGCTGGAATCGCTGGGTGCTGCGGAAACCATCGCGCGCGAGGACCTGGCGCGCGATTCGAGGCCGCTGGAATCCGAAACCTGGGCCGCCGCGGTGGATTCCGTGGGCGGAACCACGCTGGCCACCACGCTGGCGCAAACGCGGCGCGGCGGCCTGGTGGCCGCAGTGGGATTGGCCGGCGGATTCAAGCTGCCGGCCACGGTCATGCCGTTCATTCTGCGCGGCGTGGCCTTGCGCGGCATCGATTCGGTCATGGCGCCGCAGGAACGGCGGCGGCGCGCTTGGAGCGCGCTTGCGGAGCAGGTCGATCCCGAACAATTGGCCCGCATTTCCCGGGTCGCGCCCATGTCCGAACTGCCATCGCTGGCGAACGATATTCTGGACGGCAAAATTTCCGGCCGCGTGGTCATCGACGTCAACGCCTAACCGCCCCCGCACGCGGCTTCATGCTCGCTGCGCCACAGGCACGACTACGCCTTAAACTCGAGATGAAGCCATTCTCCGCCCCCCTCTTCAGGGAGTATCGGAGGCAGGATGCCGAAGCAAGCCCCATGGACGGGTTCATGCGTCTCCCTGAAGAGGGGGGCGGAGAATGGCGAGGGACAGGCAAAACCTGCCTGCTGATAGAATCCGGCCAATGAAAAACTACGATTTGAGCGGCAAGGTGGCGCTCGTCACCGGTGCCGGGCGGCCCAAGGGCCTAGGCGAAGGAATCGCCTCCAAGCTGGCCCAGTGCGGCGCCAGCGTACTGATTACGGACCTCGGCCAATCCCCGGGCGAGCACATGCCCGACAAGCATATCGGCGCCGCCGATTCCATGCAGGGCGTGGCGCAGCGGATCCGCGACAATGGCGGAACGGCGCAAGCCTTCCCGCTGGACGTTCGCGACGAATCGCAGGTTCAGGCCGCGGTGGCGCAAGCGGTGGAACGCTTCGGCCGCCTGGACATCCTGGTGAATAATGCCGGCATCGGCTACCTGATCGCCCCCTGCACCGAATTGCCCCAGGACCAGTGGGACGCGGTGCTGGACGTGAACCTCAAAGGCCCCTTCCTGTGCACCAAGCACGCCGCCCGCCAAATGATCAGCCAAGGCGAAGGCGGGCGCGTCATCAATATCGCCAGCCAGGCGGCGAAATCGAGCTTTCCGCACATGTCCGCCTACACAGCGTCCAAGCACGGCTTAGTAGGCCTCACGCGCACCTGCGCCATGGAGCTAGGGCCGCACGGCATCACCGTCAACGCCGTTTGCCCCAACCACGTCACCACCGGGCTGGGCGCCGCCCAGAACGACTATTTTTCCAATCATCTCGGCCTGACGCTGGAGCAGTACATCGGCAATATCCGCGCCCGCAATCCGATGCGCCGCGAGGGCAAGGTGGCGGACACCGCCAACGCCGTGGCGTTCCTATGCTCCGACCAAGCCGTTTACATCAACGGCGACTCGCTGAACGTGACCGGCGGCGAGGAAATGCACTAATGCCGCCTCAGCGCGCCGCCCTTGGTTCGCATCCATGGCGGGCGCCCGGCGAACTTAACGAACACCCTTGAAGGAGAAACCATCCGATGATGCAACAACAAGCGTTTTTCAAAGCTCTTGAGGCCGCCCGCCAACCCCGCCACGGCGGCGGCCATCCGTTCAGCCGCCTGTGGGCCCAAGGCGCCCTCTCCCGCGAGCAGCTGGGACGTTACGCGGTTCAGCACTATTACTACATCGCTCCCATCCCGCAGCAGTTCGCCGCCCTCTATGCCCGGCTGCCGGACCTCGATGCCCGCCAGCATCTGCTGGAGAACCTGCTGGGCGAGGAAATGCCGGACACGCCGGAAAAACGCCATCCCGACCTGCTGGTCAAATTCGCCGAGGCCTGCGGCCTGTCCCGCGACGAAGTGGTCAACGCGGACCTGCGCGACGAGATACTCCCCACCACGCGGGCCATGCGCGCCTGGATTTGGGAGCTATCGACCATCCGCCACTTGGCGGAATCGTCCGCGGGCATCATGGTTGCGCTGGAAGGCCAGCTGCCCACGCTCTATCCCGCCTACGTGAAGGCGATGCGCAAAATGGGATTCAGCGAGGACGACATGGAGTTCTTCCACGTGCATATCGAAGGCGACGAGGAGCACGCCGAAGTCGGCCTCGAATTAACCGCCCGCTACGCCACCACGGAAGCGCTGCAGCAAAGCGCCATCGCCGCCGTTCGCGCTTCCGCCTCGCTGCGCTGGAGCATGCTCGACGGCATCCACGCCTCCCTCATAGTCCCGAAAGCCGCCTGATCGGGCAGCAACTTCCTGAGAACAACGGTCTTGATTCTCATCTATCCAGGTTCGAGGAGCGACTGATGCCGCCCGTGGAAAAGGGAATCAACTCCAAGGTTGTTGCGGTGGCAGCCTGTGCTTGAGGAGCTTTGTGCATGGCGATCAATACGGACTTTTTGAACCGCTGCATCGGCACGCTGGCGGCGGCTTTTGAGCATTTGCGGAAAACGGGTGACGACGATCCGCTCTATGACATTTTCCGAGCCGCCGCCGTCAAGGAATTCGAGATCGTTCTGGAGCAATGCGGAAGCTTGCTTAAAAAGCGGCTTCGGCCCTACTTCGCAAGCCACCGTGAGGCCGACCGGCTGACATTCAAGGACGCTTTCCGCCGCGCGGCACAGCATGGACTCATTTCAGTGGAGGCCAGCGAGCGCTGGTTCGCCTACCGCGACAACCACAACGATACCGCGCATCACTACGGCGAGCGGTTCGCGGAAAGCACCTTGCTGTTGCTGCCGGATTTCATCGAAGACGCTAAGGAGTTGGCCCGCGTCATTTCCGAGAGCAATGATGGCTGACCGCTTGATGCTGCTGCCGCGCCATCGGCGCATGGTGGAGGAGACGCTGCAGCAGCATGTTCCTGGGGCCGAAGTATGGGCTTACGGCAGCCGGGTGAATGGCCGCGCCCACGAGGCAAGCGATTTGGATCTGGCGGTGCGAGGTCCCGCGCTTCAGCCTATCGGGGCAAAACTGGCCCGGCTGGTCGAAGCTTTCAAGGAATCCGATCTCCCCATCATTGTGCAAGTTTGCGATTGGGGGCGGCTGCCGAAAAGCTTTCAACGAGAAATTGAGCGGGATTACGTGGTTGTGCAACCGGGCCTGGACGAGCGACCAGCGCAGGAAACGGGGAATGCGTCGGCCAATGGCTGAGGCGGGGTGCGCGCTGGTGACGGGCGCGGCGGGCGGCATTGGCTCGGCGGTCGCGCGGCGCTTCATTGAGCGGGGCCTGAAAGTGGGCGCCATGATCCTGCCCGGGCAGGAGGCGCCTGCGGGTCTGGCGCTGCCGGCGGAAGCAACCGACGAAGCGCAGGTGGCGGAGGCCGTCGCGCGGTGCGCTAGCGAATTGGGGCCGCCTCGCTGGGTGGTTCATGCCGTGGGAATCACGGGCGAGGGGCCGTTCGTGGACGTGGCGCTGGAGGACTGGAACCGGATCATCGATATCAATCTCAATTCGGCATTCCTGCTGGCGCGCGCCGTCCACCCGCATCTCAAGCAGACGCGCGGCGCCCTAGCGCTGTATGCCTCCACTAATGCGATCAACGGCGGCAACGAGTTGTCCGGCCCCGCCTACACGGCGGCCAAAGCCGGAATCATCGGCGTGACCCGCTACCTAGCGCGGGAATGGGCGGCGGATGGAGTTCGCGTGAACTGCATCGCGCCCGGCCCTATCGACACGCCCATGCTCGACCGGCTGGGACCGGAGCGGCGCGCTTTGCTGGCCGAGCGGGCCCCGCTCGGACGCCTCGGCACGGCGGAGGAATGCGCGGCGATGACGGATTTTCTGTGCTCGGACGCGGCGGGGCACACCACCGGCACCATCGCCAATATATCCGGCGGCCTGCTGCTGGACTAACCCGCATATTGCGCCGAGCCGCTTGTTGCCCCCCCTGATTTTGCCGCTTAGTCGGTAGCCTATGCCCGGATTGCCCGCTTTCCGCCTGACCCGGAACGGCGCCGCCGCAGCCCTCCGGGCGGATGGACAGCCTCTGGCTTGGAGCCGATAATGGCCGGGCAGGCGGGCTTGCAGGCCACTGCAACCGGATTATCGCGATGGACACACTTGCCGTGAACCAAGCCATTGCCGCCCTGCGGCAACAAGGCCACCCGCTCGTTGCGGGCGCCGACATGGGCGAGCGCCACAGCGTCGATTTCACCGCCGAGAACGCGCTCAGGCCCGAGGCGGTCCTGCGCCCCGGCACGGCGCGGGAAGTGTCCGAAATTCTCAAGACTTGCAACGACCTCGGCCAGCCCGTGGTGGTGCAGGGCGGAATGACCGGGCTGGCCGGCGGCGCCACGCCCCGGGCCGGGGAGCTGGCGCTTTCGATGGAGCGGCTCAACGGCATCGAGGAGCTGGACGAGGCGGCGATGACCATCACCGCCCTGGCCGGCACGCCGCTTCAGGTGCTCCAGGAAGCCGCCGAGCAGGCGGGCTTGCTCCTGCCGCTGGATTACGGCGCCCGCGGCTCTTGCCATATCGGCGGCGCCATCGCCACCAATGCAGGCGGCAACCAAGTGATCCGCTTCGGCATGACCCGCAACTTGGTGCTGGGCCTGGAAGCGGTGCTCGCCGACGGCACAGTGATCAGCTCGATGAACAAGATGCTGAAGAATAACGCGGGCTACGACCTCAAGCAGCTATTTATCGGCACCGAAGGCACGCTCGGCGTGGTCACGCGCTGCGTGCTGCGGCTGCTGCCGCGGCTGGCCAGCACCTGCACGGCGCTGTGCGCGGTCGAATCCTTCCCGCAGGCGGTCAAGCTTCTACGCGCGCTTCAATCTAGGCTGGGCGGCTCCGTGAGCGCCTTCGAGGCCATGTGGGCCGACTACTTCGACCGCATCATCGGCCACAGCGACGCGCTGCGTTCGCCATTCGCGCAAAGCTTTCCGGTGTATGCGCTGGTGGAAGCCGAAGGAGCCGACCAACAGGCCGACGCGGAGCGCTTCGAGGCGGCCTTGGGCCAAGCGCTGGAGTCGGGCGTGATCGCCGATGCGGCGATTGCCCAGTCGGTAGGCGACCGGCAAACATTCTGGGCAATCCGCGACGGCGTGGCGGAAATCACCGCCGACCTCACGCCCTACGCCAGCTTGGACGTGAGCATGGATATCGCCGAGATGGCGGGCTTTCTGGACGAATTCGACCGGGAACTAAAAAAGGCGCTGCCCGACGCGATCAACCTGGTGTTCGGGCATATCGGCGATAACAATCTGCATCTGTTCGTGAGCACGCGCCGCGAAGGCGACCTCAAAACGATCTTCGATATCGGCTACCGGCTAACCGGCGCGCATCGCGGCTCGGTATCCGCCGAGCACGGCATCGGCGTGCTGAAGCGCGGCTATCTGCACTATTCGCGCAGCCCGGAGGAGCTGGCGCTGATGCGGCGCCTCAAAGACGCGCTCGATCCCAAAGGCATCCTCAATCCCGGTCGCGTCATCCCCTAGTACTCGTACTTTTCTATGGTCTGAGCCGCCATCTTGTAGCCTGCGGTGGCGAGGCCCAAATCGCGAAATTCCGTCTTGAGTTCGCCAATCGCCCAGATCGGCTCCCAAGTTGATTCGAGATCAAGAGGCTCCTTCGCCAAAACATGAACCAACTGGTTGGGCGGGGGAGGCGGATAGTGAATGCAGGCCCCGAAGTAAGGCACCAGCAGGAACTCGCTCACCTTGCCCCCCATGGACACCTCCAGCGGCACGATAAAGCCGGGAATCTTCACCATAACGCCGTCGAGCTCCTCCACCACGCCGGTGGGCGGCGCCGGCATCGAAAATGTATCCCCGAACGAGTCGCCCCCCGGCTGCCCGACCGTTCCAGCATCGGGAATCAGATCATCCCAGGTGAGCTCGCGGGCATCCTCGGCAACCGCCATTCCGCCAATCAGCAGCGTTGCCGCGAGCGCGACGCCGATCACTCGTTTTGTGTGGGCCATGTTCCCTCCTTGCCGACGCCGGGCCCGAATTGCCGTGCCGCAACGAGCGCAAAGCGCCTCGGCGCTAAAGCCTTACCGTCAGGCCGTCGGCGAGCGAATTGCGGTACGCCCGCCAAGCCGGAATAACGCTTACAAGAACCGCGATGCCAAGGATACCCGCCAGCACATGGAAATCAAAAGCCCGCAGGCCAACGCTCATTTGAATGCCGAACTCCGTGAGCGCAAACTGCCGTATCGCCACGATGCCCAGCTGGATCAGCAGCAGCCCGGACAGCGCGCCCAGAAACGCAAGCATGGCCGCCTCCGAAAGCAGCAGCGCAAAAATATGGCCCGGCCTGGCGCCGACGGAACGCAGCACCGACATTTCGCGGCGGCGCTCATTAAGGCTGACCAGCAGCGTGGCCAGCAATCCGAGCACGCTGGCCAGGACCACCATGGCCGAGACGCCGAACAGCGCGTATTCGGCAACGCGGATCAGGCCCCAAAGCTGCTGCAACGCCACGCCCGGAATCACGGCGGTCATCGGCTCGGCCTCGAACTCGTTGACGTAGCGTTGCAACGCGAATATGGATATCTTCGACTTCAGCCCAACCAAAAATGCCGTGATCGCCTCCGGCTCGTACCCTTCGACGGGCGCCGGCACACGGCCGGCGCCGCTGGAATGGATTAAATCCATGCCGCTCAAACTAATATGCACGGTCCGATCGACGGGCGTGCCGGTGCGCTCGAGTATTCCGGTAATCGTGAACGGGTCCTCGTCGTGCGTCAGGAAACTCGTTTCCGTCAGTCCGTGGGACACGATGATTTCCCTGCCTACATCGTATCCAAGCCGCTCAGCCACCTCGGCGCCGATCACCGCCTCGGAGGCGGTGGCGAACGGCCCCCCTTTCCAGAACGCCAGCTTCCGCCGGTCCGCATACCGGTAATGGTCGAAATAGTCGAGGTCGGTCGCCAAAACCCGATAGCCCCGATGCGCATCTCCGAGGGAAAACGGAATCGTCCAGTCCACCTCCGGCCGGCTGCCGATTGTCTCGTAGCTTTCCCACGTGATGTTGTTGGTGGGGTTGCCGATGCGAAAAACCGAGTACAGCAGCAGGTTCAGGTCGCCGCTGCGCGCGCCAATAATGAGGTCGGTGCCGGAAATCGTGTTGGCGAAGCTAGCTTGGGTGTCGGTTCTGACCCTCTCCACAACGGACAGGAGGCCCGCGCTCACGGCGATCGACGCAACGGTTAAAATCGCCGTCGCGCGCCGATTCATCAGGCTCTTGAAAACAAGTGAAATCGCGTTGCCGATGTTATGCAGCATCTGAATGGGGCGCTGCGGCGTTGATCAACTGAAGATCAACGGCAATGTCGAAGTGCGGCGCGAGCGAAGCATCGTGGCTGACGAACACGACGGTGCTGCCGGCGCGACCGCATTCGCACAGCAGCAGATCGATGAATTCGCGGCGGCGGTCCGCATCCAAAGATGAGGTGGGCTCGTCGGCGATCACCAGTTCCGGCCGCCCGATCAAGGCGCGCGCCGCCGCCACCCGCTGCTGCTGCCCAACGCTCAGTTCCGTGGATTTGCGCGAACGAAGCGCCTCGCCGATTCCGAGCGCCGAAAGCAGCCGCGCCGCCGATTCCTCCAGGGAGCCGTCGGCTTTGACGGCGCGCCTCAACCGCCGCAGGGAATAGCGGCACGGCAAGGACACGTTCTCGACCACCGACAGGTACGGCACAAGATTGAATTGCTGGAAGATAAAGCCAATATGGTCGGCCCTTACCCGGTCGCGAGCCGCGCTCGCCATGCCGGAAAGACTCTGGCCAAGAATGGAAACGGCACCGGCGCGCGGCGCCAGCACGCCGCCGATCATGGCCAGCAAAGTGCTCTTGCCGCATCCGCTAGGCCCATGCACGAATACCCGCTGCGAAGCCCGAACGTTAAGTTCGCGAATGGCAAGAATATCGCCGTGCGAACCGTAGCCGAAACGCAGCCCGGAAATTTCAATCGCGTTTTCAGGGCCGATGGCTGCGCTTGGCATTGCGGCTAGGGAGGCGACAGGGGCACCGACGATATCCGTCCGTCCGCAGTCAGCACATGGGCGCCGGCAGAGGTGAGGATCTGAATCTCAATCGTTTCGATGCCTGTGAAGCTTTCCGCGAAACGCAGCCCCAGGGCCTCAACAGCCGACACGTTGCCGCATGCCCATTCGTAACTTGCGTTCACTTCGGCGTGTTGTTCGGATTCCTGGTGGTCATGGCCGTCGTGGCCCGCATGCTCGTCATGGGCCGAATGGCCGTGGTGCGAATCGTGGTCATGGCCGTCGTGGTCCGCATGCTCGTCATGGGCCGAATGGCTGTGGTGCGAATCGTGGTCGTGGCCGTGACTCTCCGCCGAGCCCGCATCCTCTTCCGCCAAATGTTGCGTCAGGTAGGCCGGCCCGTCGATGGATGTTGCCGAAATTTCGCACCTCGCCGAGTCCGCCAACGCAAACATCGCGTTGGCATTCCCCAGCACGGCGGCCGCTTGCCTAATGCGATCGAGCTGCTCGTCGCTCTCCGGCGCATGCTCAAAGCCAACAACATCGGAGAGCGGCGCATCAAGCGATACGGCCACGGTGCCGCCCTCCACCACCACGCCCAGTTCGATAACGCCATGGACATGCTGCGCCGGCGCCGCGGCGGGAGCCAAGCCAAGGACCGCCAGCGCGCAAAGCAGGGGCAGCCACGTTGCAATTCTTTCATTCCGGGTTTTTCGAATCATTCGCCAATCTTACCCGCAATCCGGCCTCATCGCTCGAAGCCCTTAAGCGCCAAGACCTGCCGATGAAGAATATCGCGGGCCGCATCGTTCGCCTCCGCGCTGAGGCTATTTTGGGCCCTCAGCATGCCGGACGAAGAGCCGGCTTGGGCGGATCAGTTTCCGGTAAATTTCGCAGGACGCTTCTCGAAAAACGCCGCCAGCGCCTCGTCGTGGTCCCGGGTGCGCTGCAGAATCCCCTGTAGGTTGGCCGACATGTCCATGACCGACTCAAACCGATCCTGGCGCCCGGCGCGAAGCAACTGCTTGGCCATCCGCAGCGCCATCGGAGGCTGGTTAGCGATTTCCGCGGCCAGCGCGAACGCTTTCGGCAGCAACTTATCCGGCGGCGCCACCTCGCTGACCAGCCCCCAATCCTTCGCGGTGCCGGCATCGATCAGCCGACCGGTCAATAGCAGTTGCGCGGCGCGCGAGTAGCCGATCAACTGCTGCAGGATCCATGCGCCGCCATCGCCCGGAATCAGCCCAAGTTTCAGGAAAGTCTGCCCGAACAGGGCTTTCTCGGATGCCAGCCGGATATCCGCCAGGCAAGCCATATCGTTGCCCAAACCGATGGCCGGCCCGTTGACCGCGGCGATGAGCGGCACATCCAGGTTCCACAGCGCCCTGACCATGCGGTGGATTTCACTGCGGTAACTCTCTCGCAGATTCGCGGAGTTGCCGGCAAACGGCCCGGTGCGGTCGCGCATGGCCTTCACGTCGCCACCCGAAGAGAACGCCGATCCCGCCCCGGTAAGGACGGCGCAGCGAATTGCCTTGTCCGCCTCTATGCGCTGCGCGGCCCGCTCGAACAGTCCGCCGTCGCCAACCCGGCCCAGAAGATTGCGCTCCGCAGGGCGGTTGATGGTGAGCAGGGCCACGGCCCCGTCGGTTTCATAAAGCAATGCGTCATTCATGCTCGTGTTTCCAGAAAATTTCATCTTTCCCCGCTGCCATGATGCCGGGAGTATAGAGGCCGGCGGGTTAGACGGGCTCGAGCGCAGCGGCCTCGCGCACGGCGGCGCAAACATGCCGCAGATCGCGGCTGGACATCACATAGGCCGGCATCAGGTAAATCAGCTTGCCGAACGGCCGCGCCCACACGCCGCGATCCGCCAGCCGGCGCTGCGTTCCGCCAATATCCACCGGCCGGCGCATCTCCACCACGCCGATCGCGCCGAGCACCCGCACATCGGCCACCTGCGGCAGCTGCGCGCACGGCGCCAGACCGGCTCGCAATTCCCGCTCAATCCGCGCCACACGCTTCCTCCAAGGCGATTCGATCAACAGGTCGATGCTTGCGGCAGCAATCGCGCAGGCCAGCGGATTCGCCATGAAGGTGGGGCCGTGCATCAGCACGCCCGCCGCTCCCGGGCCGGCGGAAATCGTCTCGGCCACATGCGCCCGCGCCAGCGTGGCCGCTAGGCTGAGGTAGCCGCCGGTCAGCGCCTTGCCCACGCACATGATGTCGGGAACCACATTGGCGTGATCACAGGCGAACAGCTCGCCGCTGCGTCCGAACCCGGTGGCGATTTCATCGGCGATCAGCAGCAGGCCATGCTGGTCGCAGAGGTCGCGCACGCCCTTGAGGTACTCGGCGTGATAAAAGCGCATGCCGCCGGCGCCTTGCACGATCGGCTCCAGGATCACGGCGGCGATCTCGCCGCAATGCCGCGCCGCCAGGTCTTTGAGCGAATCCAGGTCCGACGGCTCCCAGGACTCGCCAAAGCGCACGCAAGGCCTATCCGCAAAGAGCTGCTCGGACACGGCCCCGGAGAACAGCTGATGCATACCGGCAACCGGATCGCAAATCGACATCGCTTGGAAGGTGTCGCCATAGTAGCCGCCGCCGATCGTGAGCAGTCGGCTTCGACCCTCCACGCCCTGCGCGCGCCAGTATTGCAGCGCCATCTTGATCGCCACCTCCACCGCCACCGAGCCGGAATCGCTGAAGAACACGCGGTCGATGCCGCCCGGCGCCAACTCCGCAAGCCGCCGCGCCAGCCGAATGGCCGGCTGATGCGTCAATCCGCCGAACATGACATGCGCCATGCGCTTCAGTTGCTGTCGCGCGGCACGGTTCAGCACGGGATGGTTGTAGCCGTGAATGACCGACCACCACGACGCCATGCCGTCGATCAATTCCCGGCCATCGGCCAGCTTCAGGCGCACGCCTCGGGCCGAGGCCACCGGATAAACCGGCGCGGAAGCGCTCATGGAGGCATATGGATGCCAGATATGGCGCCGGTCGAACTCCAGATCGAAGTCCTGTCCCGGGCTTTGGCCAATATCGCGGCCGGAGTTCCGGCTGAAATCGTGGCGCCCCTCCGATGGCGCGCCGCTCAAAACGCAATCCTCGCGGCATGCAGCCGAATCTGCTTGCGCGAAACCGGCCGCGGAAGCGCCGGCAAGTCCAAAAGGCAGGGAAGGCCGGTCACCTCAAGAATCACGCTGCGGCTTTCCGGATTAGGCTCGCCGCTGAAAACAATTCCGGCCAGCGGCAAATCCCGCGCCTTCAGCGCCTCGACCGTCAGCAAGCTGTGATTGATGCTGCCCAGATAGTAATTCGCCACTACAACCACCGGCAAGCCCCAATCTTCCATAAGATCGGTGTTCAGAACCCCTTCAGCCACTGGAACCCGCACCCCGCCGGCCGGCTCCACCACCAGCGGCCCGTCCGTCTCCGGAAGCTGAAGCCGCTTCCGCTTGAGCGTCCGTCCTTCAAGGGCCGCCGCGGCATGCGGCGACATCGCTGCTTCAAGCCGGTAAGCCTCGGGCAGAAATCGCGCCCGCTTATTCGTCACCAGCCGCCGCACTTCCATGGTGTCCGTATGCTCAAGCCCGCCCGCCTGCACCGGCTTGAAGTACGCCGCCCCCAGCCGTTCCACAAACAGCGCCGCAACCAGCGTCTTGCCGACGCCCGTCCCAATCCCCGCAATCGCAAATCCCCGCATTTTCCCCACTCGGTTGAATCACCGCGCGGAATGCTCCTGCCATCCGCGCGCAGCTTCGATGCGGCGCCCGGCTAGTGTGCTTGCCCTCGCCCTGCGCTTATCCCCGCCTCGCGGGAAACGCATGACTACTTGAAGCTTAACCTGAAAGGTCAAGAACCCATCCATGGGGCTCGGCGGCGGCTCCTGCCGCCGACGCTCCCGCGAGGCGGGGATAAGCACAGGGCTCTAGCCGGCGTATTGCGCCAAGCGGCTTGGTGCAATACGCGGGCTAGCGGCCGGCGGCGGAAGCTCCGGCAGCGCCGTGTTTCTCCACGCCCAGCTGCTCCAGCATGGCGACGATGTCCTCAGCGGCGGTTTCGATATTGACTTCGCGGTCCACGGCCAGTATCCGACCGTCGGTGCCGATATAAAACGTGTGGCGCCTCGCAAAGCCGAAGGCGGTCAGCACTTTGTAGGCATCGGCGACCGCCTTGGTCTCGTCGGACAGGATGGGGAAATCGGCGCTGTATTTCTGCGCGAAGGCCGTGTTGTCCTCGATCGAATCGACGCTGGCCATGAAATAGCTGACCTTGAATTGGCGAATCTTATCGCCGTTCTCCGTTAGCGACTTGCATTCCTGGGTGCATCCCGCCGTGTCGGCCTTGGGGAACCAAGCGAGCACCACGGCGCCGTCTTGGCGCAGATCGGACAGCGAATGCTCGCTTCCGTCGGAGCCGGGAAGGGTCCAGTCCGGGGCAACAGAGCCGGCCACAAGCAAGTCATCGGCGGCGCAGGCGGTGGCGGCAAAGGCGAGCGCGCAAACAGCAAGGATTTTCTTCATGAACGGATACCGCATAGTTGGCATTAAGGCTTGATTATATCGAGCCTTTGATGAAAGGATTCGGCGGTTGCAAGCTGACGGATTCCCGCTTGGCAGCGTTTCCCCGACCGGTTGCGCGCCGAACACATCGCATGGGAAATCCGCGGCCCGGCAGACTACCTGGTGCTTGAAGCGCGCATCGCGCCATCCGCTGCCGCAAACAGCCGGTCAATCTCCTCGGGGGTGTTATGCGCGTGCAGGCACACGCGAATCCGCTCCTGGCCGGACGGGACCGTGGGCGCGCGAATCGGCAGCGCCGCAATGCCCTGCTGTTGGAGCGTCTCGCCCACCCGGCGCACTTCGTCCGGGCCGGGAACCACAAGGCATTGAATCCAAGACTTGCTGGGCAGCCAGTTCCACGGCGACTCAACGGCTCGGCGGCGAAAAAAATCCACGTTGGCCCGCAGCTTGGCGCGCCGATCATCCAGCGCCGGCAAC
Organism: Gammaproteobacteria bacterium; assembly: GCA_026708965.1. Taxonomy (GTDB): domain Bacteria; phylum Pseudomonadota; class Gammaproteobacteria; order Steroidobacterales; family Foliamicaceae; genus Foliamicus. The sequence continues at coordinate 87,902 of JAPOTY010000034.1, forward strand.
CGCTCGAAAGCGGCGCGCACCCACTGCGCCCACAAAGGCGAAGGCCCCGTCGAAAACACGAAGGGCCGGGCGAAATTCACCAAGTAGTCGCGCAGCGCCGCCGAACACAGCACCGCTCCGCCGGAAAGCCCGAGCGCCTTGCCGAAAGTCACGACCCGCGCCAGCACCGCGTCCTCAAGTTCCGCGGCCGCCACGGCGCCGCGGCCTTCCGCCCCCATGACGCCATTGGCGTGCGCCTCGTCCACCACCACGCCCGCCCCGCGGGAATGAGCCAGCGCCACGATCCGCGCCAGCGGCGCGAAATCGCCGTCCATGGAATAGAGGCTCTCCACCACCACCACGCCTGTTTCGCCCGGCTTCAAACGATTAAGCCCGCTTTCGAGCCCGCCCATGTCGTTGTGGGCGAAGATGATCCGCTCGGCCCCGCTCAAGCGGCAGCCATCGATAGCGCTAGCGTGCAGCAGCCGGTCGCAGAAGAGCTTGTTCGCCACGCCGCCCAAGCTCGCCAGTAGCCCCATGTTGGCTGCGAAGCCGCTGGAGAACACCAGCGCCGCCTCGGCGCGGTAGAACTCCGCAAGCCGCCGCTCCAGCGCCTCCAGTTCGGGATGATTGCCGGAAATCAGCCGCGAACCGGTGGCCCCGTGCAACGGCGCGCGGCGGGCGCTGATCTCCGCAATGCGCCGGCGCAGGCGCGGGTCGCGGGCCAGCCCGAGGTAGTCGTTGGAGCAGAAATCCACGCCCTGCGGCGGGGGCGGCATCCGCCGCATCAGGCCCGCCTGCTGGCGCTCGGCGAGCGCCTTGTTGAGGGCGCGCCGAACCGCCTCGCTCATGCAGGCTGGCTGCGTTCCTGGCCCTGGCAGGGCGCGCGCGCGGTCAGACCCAGAAGTTCCAGCAACGCCTCATCGCTATCGAATGGCGGATTGGGCGTAGTCAAAAGCTTCTCTCCCGTGAAAATGGAATTGGCGCCGGCCAAAAAGCACAGCGCCTGCTGCTCCGCGTTCATGCGGGTGCGGCCTGCGGACAGGCGCACCATGGCTTTGGGCATCAGGATGCGGGCGGTGGCGATCATGCGCACCATTTCCCAAGTCGATACCGGCGGGCAGTCCTCCAGCGGGGTGCCCGGCACCGGCACCAGCGCGTTCACCGGCACCGACTCCGGCGGACTCGGCAGGGTCGCCAGCGTATGCAGCAGGTCGATGCGCTGATCAACGGTCTCGCCCATGCCGATAATGCCCCCGCAACATACCGACAGCCCGGCCTTTTGCACATTGGCCAGCGTTTCAAGGCGCTCGTCGTAGCCGCGCGTGCCGATGATCTCGGGGTAGAACTCGCGGCTGGAATCGAGGTTATGGTTGTAGGCGTGGAGTCCGGCCTCCTTGAGCCGCCCGGCTTGCGATTCGGTTAGCATGCCCAGCGTGCAGCACACTTCCAGCCCCAGCTCGCGAACGGCCGAAACCATCTCCAGCACTTCGTCGAAATGGCGGTTGTCGCGCACCTCCCGCCAAGCGGCGCCCATGCAAAAGCGGGTGCTGCCCGCCTTCTTGGCCTCGCGCGCGGCTTCAAGCACCGCGTCGAGCTTCAGCAATCCGTGCCGGTCGATATCGGTGTGGTAGCGGGCCGCCTGCGGACAATAGGCGCAGTCCTCGGGACAGCCGCCGGTCTTCACCGACAGCAGCGTGCAAAGCTGCACTTCGCCGGGCGCGTGATGCTCGCGGTGCGCGGTCGCCGCTCGGTAGATGAGATCAAGCAGCGGCGCATGATAGATCCCTGCCACTTCGGCCTTGGTCAAATCCGGCATGTTCCTTCCTTCAGGCGGCGCGCCGCCCCGAAACGGACGGCATCAGCAACTCATCATGGCGGCTGGGGCCCGGTTCACGAGGCCTTTTGTATGCAGTACGGCACGATCAGGTGGCCGTCGTAGTCGAGCAAGCCGATTTCCCGGCCCACCCGGCCGTCGTGCGTGTGCAGCGTTTCCTCCGGAAAAATATGCAGACCCTCGGCCCGCGCGCCTTCAAGAACGGCATCGAAGTCATCAACTTCCAAAACCAGCGCATGGCTGCTCGGCCGCGCAGGCTCCGGCAGATCGATGCCGCTCACTTCGGTGAGGGCCAGACTGCGGTCATGCGAGCGGCAACTGAGCGCGGCAAATCTCGTTTCGGCTTCCCGGGGGATCTGGAAAACCGTGTAGGAATAGGATCCTTCGCCGCTGTCGAGCACGTAATCCACCCGGAATCCAAGAATATCCCGGTAGAGGCGCAACGACCGCTCAATATCCGCAACGACAAGGTTGGCGCGCTGAATACGCACCGGCAATTCATTCGACATGGACTTAACTCCCCATTTTTAGCATCGGAAAATCGGCAAGCGGAATGCTCACCGTCTTGGGTTCGGTAAAAAATTCCAGGCTGCCCCTTGCGCCGTCCCGGCCGATGCCGGATTGCTTGCAGCCGCCGAACGGCGCGCGCAGCTCGCGGAACATCGGCGTATTCACCCAAACCGTGCCTGCGCGCAACTCGCGCGTGGCGCGCATGGCCACGTTTAGATCCTGCGACCACAGGTAGGCCACCAAGCCGAACTGCGATTCATTGGCGATCATCAGCGCCTCGTCCAGATCATGGAATTCCAGGAAGGTGGCGAAGGGGCCGAAGATCTCCTCCTGGCAAACGCGCGCGGAATTGTCCTTGGCCAAAACCGCAGTGGGCTCCACAAACCAGCCGCGCTCGAACTCCGCCGGACGACCGCCGCCCAGCAGAACCTTAGCGCCCTCCTCGCGCGCCAAATCCGCATAGCCCAGCACCCGCTTCATGTGGTTCTCATAGCACAGCGGGCCGATTTCGGTGGCCGCGTTGAGCGGATCGCCGATACGCAGCTTGCGGGCGCGCTCCACAAAGCGCTCGATGAATTCGCGGGCGATGGAGCGCTGCACCAAAATCCTCGAGCCCGCTAGGCATTGCTGCCCGTTGCTGGAAAAAATACCCAGCAAGGCGCCGTCGAGCGCGCGGTCCATGTTGGCGCTCTCGTGGATGATATTGGCTGACTTCCCCCCCAGCTCCAGCAGCACAGGTTTGAGGGATTTGCCCGCCTCGGACATGATGATCTTGCCGGTTTCCGAACCACCGGTAAAGCCCACCATATCCACCTCGGGATGGGCCACCAGCGCCGTTCCGGTGACCGGCCCGCGCCCGTTAACGAGATTGACCACGCCGGGCGGAAGACCCGCCTCATGGAAGATTTCCACCATGCGCTGCATGGAGCGCGGCGTGTACTCAGAAGGCTTGAGCACGCAGGTGTTGCCAAAGGCAATGCAAGTGGCCACACGCATTGAAGCCAGCGGAATCGGCGCGTTCCACGGCGCCATCATGGCGCCCACGCCCGCCGGCTCGCGGGTGGCGTAGGTGAGAAAATTGGGATTCTGCGTATAGACCTCGCCGGAATCCTGGCTCAGGACCTCGCCGAAGAACTCAAAGTTATAGGCGGCGCGCTCCACATGCATGGCCCGCACCTGGGTGATCGGCACGCCGGTGTCGAGGCTATCGAGATATTCGAGCTCCTCGCGGTGGCTGTGCAGCGCGTCGTGCATGGAGCGGAAAATCGCCTTGCGCTGGTCGGCCCCCATGCGCGGCCAGGGCCCGGTTTCAAACGCCTGGCGCGCCGAACGAACAGCGGCATCCACTTCCGCCGCGTCCGCTTCGCGCAAAACCCCGTTAGGCTCCTCGCTGGCCGGATTGATGATCGGAAAATCCAAGCCGGGCCGGCGGGCGCCCGTCGGCTCGCCGTCGATGATGCTGGTGACATGCTCGCGCACATCGAATTCCGCCTGCGCACTCATAGCTGGCGAGCATAAAGAATCGCCCGCAGCGAATCAATCTGCGCCGGTTGCCGGCACTCGCTTTGCAGGCAATAGCCGCTGCGTAACGGCCCGGACGGCGGCCTCCCAAAGCAGCCGCATATTGGCGTAGCAATCGACCAGATGCGCGAGGCTGCGAAAATCCGATGGATGGGCGCGGCCCCGCGCGGCGGCCAGAAGCGTTCGGGCATGCCCGTTGCCAAGATCATGATGGCCCAGAACCACGGCCAGGTCGAATAGCGGGTCGCCGGGGGAAGCGAACTCCCAGTCGATAAGACGCAATGCCGGTCCGCGCAGAATATTCTGCGCCACGAGGTCGTTGTGGCACAGCGCCGGTTCCCTTCGGCGGCCGGCGGCCGCCTTGAGGGAACGGCGCGCAGCGCGCGCCAGCCTTCGCGCCCCGGCATTGCCGGCAAGCAATGCGTAGCGGTCCGCCGAATGGGCCAGGTCCAGCGGTGCGATGCCGGAAGGCGGGCGAGCCGTCTCGTGCAGGCGGCGAAGCATTGCGCCCAAATGGCGCAGAAGCTGCGGATTGCGCAAACCGGCGGGCGCCAAAGCGCGGCCCGGCAGCCAGCGGGTCACAAGAACGCCGCGATGAGGATCGACAAAAACAGGCTCCGGGCCTAATCCGCGGCCTTGGATCGATCGCAGGACGGCGGCTTCGGCGGCCCGGTCCAGCCCCAACCGGCGAACAGCAGGCGTGTCGAAACGAACCATCAGCCGCTCATGGCCCCGCGCCGCCAGCCAAGTCTCGTTCCATCCGCCGGAAAGCCGGCGGATAAGCCTCACATCCCCAAGCCCGGAGCGCTGCCCAAGCCGCCGCGCCGGTTTCATGCCGGCAGGGCTTTTCGCCAAGAGCGATAGCCCACCCATGCCAAAGCAAGGTAGCTGGCGTAGAGCGCGGTCGTGAAGTAGAGGCCGCGTTCCAAGTACAGGGCCACGTAAATGGAGTCCAGCGCCATCCACCAGATCCAGTTGCCGATGTACTTGCGCGCCTGCATGAAAGTGGCCAGCGGCGCCGCCAGCGCGGTGACCACGTCGATAAAGAACAGGGACGACTCGCTATACGGCGCGCCGAAAACCGTGATCGGTATCGAGACCGCCAGCAGCGCGGCCACTGCGATCAGATTGTTGCGCCAGCCCCAGTAGCCCAACGTCGCGGGGTTCTTCGCCCCCTTGCGCCACTTGCGGTAGCCGTACACGGCCATCACCATGTAGAAAACCTGCAGCCAAGGCTGGAAGATCAGCCCGGCATCCGCAAACACCACCACGAACAGCCCGGAAGCGATATACGACGCCAGCCAGCAGCTGATATGGCGGCGTATGGCCAGCACCACATAGACGAAGCCAAGCACCACGGCCACGACTTCAAGCGCCGTCATCAAGTCCATGTCAGGCTCCCTGCGCCTCGGGCCAACGGCCTCCCGAACAGACAATCGCTTTCATGCGGGCGAATCAGCAGGCCAAGCTCAATGTCATCCATCCCGTCCAACTCCGAGACACCGGGCTTATTAGCCAGCACACGACCGACGCAACCAGCCTGGAACTGCGCCTCAACGTTGCCCGTAAGGATGCTCTGCGTTGTATGGCATCATAAAGCCTTATTTCGCTGAGAAACCCAATGCGCGGCGACATAAAACCGGAACTACTGCCTCTCGGAAAGCTGCTTGATAACCGCCTGTTCATAATCCCCGAATATCAGCGTGCTTATAGTTGGACATCTCGCGAGCGGCAAGCCTTATTCGATGATATCGAGAGTATTTTCCACAAGGGTGAAGGTGAGAGCCACTTCATGAAGGTGAGAGCCACTTCATGGCGACTATCGTCTGCCTACGCAGAGACAAGATTCGCCTTGGCACGGATGATTATGAGCAACTCGATATTGTCGATGGCCAACAGCGCTTGACGACGCTTATTCTACTGTTGAACTCCATAAAGCTGGCACTCGATCAGCCCGGATCGCAGCAAAAGCGAGACCACAAACATATATCCGAGTTGTTGGTTAAGCAAAGCAATGATCTGCTCTTACTCCAGACAAATCACGATTCCAGTCACTACTTTGCGGACTTCCTTCGTGACGGAAGAGCAGAGACACCAGATAAGGGGAAGACACTGGCCGACAGGGAGCTGTTAGCGGCGATAAGCGATTGCAGGGAATTCGTGAAAAATTGGGTGGAGAAGCGGGGGGAACCCTTGGAGCTACTGGCGTGCATCAAGAACAACTTGTACTTTATTTTGCATGTGATATCTGATGAAAAGCTTGTCTATACAGTTTTCGAAGTTCTGAATAGCCGAGGCATGGAGGTGTCTTGGTTGGATCGGTTGAAAAGCATGCTGATGGGCAAGGCGTATGAACTGACGGATACGAACCGCAAACAATTGATATCAGAGTTGCAAACCATATGGCGCGACATCTATAAACTGATCGGATTGCGCCAAGGTGAAGTGGGCCCCAAAATTCGGACAGGTTGTTAAGGTGGAGTATGCGTTTGTGAG
>JAPOTY010000027.1 GCA_026708965.1 Gammaproteobacteria bacterium
TGCCCCCGCCTCGCGGGAGACGCATGAACCCATCCATGGGGCTCGGCGGCGGCTCCTGCCGCCGACGCTCCCGCGAGGCGCGGGCAAGCGCCGGGCTTTAGTATGGCGCGTGGCGCAGGGCGATGATCAACCGCAGTTTTATCGGCGCTTTGGGCATTTACACGATTGGGGGGCTGTTCTGGGCCTTCCTGCCGTTCTTCGTCGGGCTGAATATCTCATCGGGAGGATTCAGCCAAGCGCAGGCGGGGGCGCTGGGAACAGGTTATCTGGCGGGCTTCTCCGCTGCTTCGCTAACGGCCCTTTGGTGGGCGCGCCGCTTCAACTGGCGCGCTCTCAGCCTGATCGCCGCAGGAGCCGTGGTTGCCGCGTTGCTCGCTTTGGCGCGCGTCGGCAACTATCCCGCCAGCCTGGCGGCCGTGGTCGCGATCGGCCTGATGATGGGCGCGTTATGGACCATCGCTTATCGGATATTCAGCGCCAGCGGCAACCCGGAGCGGAGTTTCGCCGTTGGCATCGTGGTGTCGTATTCGGTGCTGGCGCTGGTCAGTTACGTTGTGGGGCGATTCCTCGTGGAGCAGCACGGCCTGGCCGGGTCGAGCTATTTTCTCGGCGCTCTTATTCTGGTTCTGGCGTTATCGGCGCTGCTGCTGCCTGCGGGCGGCGCTGCCGCTGAGGAAGGCCAGGGGGAAGCCTTGGAAAGACCTTCGCTGCCGCTTGTGCTGGCCTTGCTGGGCATTCTGGGCACGGGATTCGCGTTCGCCGCGGTATGGGCGTTTGCCGAACGCATAGGCGTGGGCGCGGGCTACGATGCTTCGGAAATCAGCCCCGTCATTGCTTCGAATCTGCTTGCCTCCGCGTTGGGATCGGTGGTCGCCACGCTGCTGGGCATGCGCGCCGGCCGGTTGATCCCGCTGCTGGCCGGGATGCTGGCGATGCTGGTTTCGATGCTCGCTCTGATGCAGTTGGCGGATTTCCGGATCTATGCGATTGCCGTTGCGGGCCTCGGATTCGCCATAGGGTTCGTGCTGCCTTACCAGATGGGCAATATCGCCGCGCTGGACAGCAAAAGCCAGTTCGTGGTGCTGATTGCCGCCGCGCAAGGGATCGGCTCGGCGATGGGCCCGTGGCTGGGCGGCGCCGCCGCGGATGCCGGAGGCTACCGACTGCTGATCCTGGTGGCGGCGGCCGTGCTAGTGCTTAGCGCGATCATGATCCTTGCCACGCTGCGGCCGGGAGCCGGCGGCGGCGGGCCGCCCGCCGCCGAGGCAAGGGCATGAGCATCGTTCAGCAATACCGCCGGCTGCTTGACGAGAAGCTCGCGCTGGTGTTCGACAATCAGGAGGCTCAAATCGGGAGCGCGGCGGAAGTCTGCGCCGACAGCATCGGGAAGGGCAAACTGGTTTTTACTTTCGGCACCGGCCACGGTTCGTTCGCGGCGCTGGAGATGTTTCCGCGCACCGGCACTGTGGTGGGTTTCCGGCCGATCGTGGAGAGCACCATGATCTCCTTTCACCGGGTGCTCGGCGACATGGGCGCCCGGCAGTACCGGTTCATCCACGCGCAAGAGGGCTACGGCAAGGCTATCCTGTCCTCGCACCAGACCGATCCGGATGATTCGATGCTGATTTTTTCGCATTCAGGCATCAACGCCGTGACCATGGATATTGCGCTGGGAGCGAAGGAAATAGGGATGACCGTGATCGGCGTCACCAGCATTCCGCATTCGTCGCAGGTGCCGTCCCGGCACTCGTCCGGCAAGCGTTTGTTCGAGGTGGCCGATATCGCCATTGATACCGGCGCGCCGCTGGGCGACGCCGGCATTGCGGTTGACGGGCTGGAAGACAGCGTGGGTGCCACTTCCACCAGCGTGGCGATTGCCGTGGGGCAGGCCATCAATGCCGCCACTGCGGAGAAGCTGGCGGCGCGGGGATACGAGCCCATGGTGATGGTCAGTCCCAACACCACCGACAAGGTCCGGGCCAACCGCCAGAACGATCTCAACTACGCCGAGTTGTGGCGGCGCCTGTCCAGCCGGTAATCTTCGCTCCCATGCTTGAGTGCGCGCTTTTTTACGGCGGTGCTTCCCGCGCCCCGGCATCGGATGAATGGAGCGATGTGAGGAACCCGGCCGACGGGAGCCTGGTCGGGCGCTGCGCGCTGGCAAGCGCCAAGGACGTTGACCGAGCCGTCGGGCATGCGCTGAAGGCACGGCTTGGCTGGTCGCAAACCTGCCCCGATGAGCGCGCTGCCATCCTGCGCCGGGCGGCGGACCTTGTCGATGCGCGGTTGGAAGAAATCGCCGTCTTGCTGACTAGGGAGCAGGGCAAGCCGCTCTGCGACAGCCGAAAGGAGATCCGCTTCGGAACCCGGGTGATTCGCTACTACGCGGAGGAGGGCCGTCGGCGGTTCGGCACGCTTCGACCGTCCTCGCTGCCGAACGTCAAGAACGTGGTGGCGTATTTCCCGGCGGGCGTGGCGGGGGCTATCGTGCCTTGGAACTACCCCGTGGACCTGTATTGCTGGAAGGTCGCTCCGGCCTTGGCCGCCGGATGCCCCGTTGTGGTCAAGCCTCCGCCCGAGACGCCGTTCGCGATCCAGGCGGTGCTGGAATGCTTTTGCGAGGTCGGCGTGCCGTCCGGCGTGTTGGCCAACGTTCCGGGAACCGGGCCCGAAGCGGGCGCCGCCTTGGCCAGCCATCCCGATATTGCCTGCATTTCCGCCACCGCTTCGGTCGCGGCCGGCCAGGACATCATGCGCAATGCCGCCGGCAATCTGAAGCGCCTGTCGCTGGAACTGGGCGGCCACGCGCCGTTTATCGTTCTGCCGGACGCCGATATCGAATCGGCGGCCAAAGCCGCCATGCGCCGCTCCTTCTCCAATATGGGGCAGATCTGCATCACCGTCAACCGCATCCTCACTCATCCCGAGGCGCATGCGCCGTTCGTGGATGCGCTGGTGGAGGAAACGCGGGCCATCGAATTGGCGCCTGGCCTCGATCCGGGCGCGCTCTACGGCCCGGTCACCACATCCGCCGTTATCGAGCGTTCGCAGCGGCATATTGACGACGCAGTGGGCAAGGGCGCCAAGGTCATCGCAGGCGGCGGCCCCGATACTTCCGGCAGGTTGGGGCAGGGATTATTCTTCCAGCCGACACTGCTTGACAATGCCCCGCTGGACAGCCTGCCGATGACCGAGGAAACCTACGGTCCGGTGGCCGCGATCAGGCAGTGCGGCTCGGTCGATGAGCTGTTGGCGGTATCGAACAGCCTGCGGTTCGGCCTCGCTGCTTATGTGTACTCCGGAAACTTGGAGCGGGCCTGGGCGCTGGCCGACCGCCTGGAGTTCGGCGCGGTGGGCATCAACGTGTCCGATACATCGGAACTTCAGGCCCCCTTCGGCGGCTGGAAGCTCAGCGGTTTCGGCCGCGAGCTGGGGCCTGAGGGCCTTGATGTCTTTCTTCAACCGAAACATATCAAGATGCGGGTGAACCCGCTGCCCGCCGGAGCGCCCGGAGGCTGAATATGGGCATAGCCCCGGAACTGCTGCCTTTTCTCGATCAATTTCCGGCGCTGGAGCTGACCCGGGAGAGCCTTGCGCGGACCCGCGCTGAGTTGAACAAGCTATCGAAGCAGGCGGCGGATGAGCTTGAGGGATTCGATCATATCGATGTGTCCGACGAGTTCATCGACCGGCCGCGCGGCGGCGGGAAATTGCGCCTGAGGCTGCACGCGCGCTCGAAGGATTCGGGAAAGCGCCCCGGCCTGTTATGGATCCATGGCGGCGGCTATATCCTGGGTTCGCCGGAAATGGACGAGCCGCAACTCTGCCGCATGGCTGACGAGCTTGGCTGCCTGGTTGTTGCGGCGGACTATCGATTGGCCCCCGAGCATCCTTGGCCGGCGGCCCTCGACGATTGCGATGCGGCCTTGGGCTGGATGATCGGGAATTCGGGCGCGCTTCGCATCGACACAGGATCGCTGGCGCTCGCAGGCGCCAGCGCCGGCGGCGGACTGGCAGCAGCGCTGGCTTTGCGCGCTCGCGACCAGCGCCCGGGCGCCATCCGCTATCAGTGCCTGATCTACCCGATGCTCGATCACCGCAATGTGACGCCTGCTGCCAGCCAAGCGAAGGAGTATTTCCTGTGGGATCACAAGAAAAACCGCTTTGCCTGGGATTGCTACCTTGGGCCGAACGATCCGTCTGGTGATATGTCGCCGTTCGCATCTCCGGCGAGGGCCGACCAACTAGAGGGGCTTCCGCCCGCTTATCTGTGTATCGGCGAAGAGGACCTGTTCTACCAGGAATCGCTGGAATACGCGCGCCGCCTGCGCGACAGCGGGGTGGCGGTGGAGCTGGAAATCGTCCCGGGCGCGCCGCACGCCTTCGACAAATTGCCCGCCCCCATGTCCGAGCGTTCGCTCAAGCGCCGGTTCGCCGCGCTGGCCCAACACTTCGCCCAGCGCGCCTGACCGGCAATATCGGGCAAGCGGCAAGACGAATGGCTGCGCCTAAGAGGCCACGGGGGTTGCGGTAGGTACAATGCTGAATTGCCGAAGTAATACCAGCAGCGATGAAGCCCGTCCTTGTCATCCGCAACGTCAGCTATGAAACAGAGGGGCTGCTTGAGCCGCTGCTTCGCGAGCAGGGCTTGGATCTCGATATCGTCGATTTCCAGCGGGAGCCCTTGGCGCAGCCTGCGCTCGACGGCTACGCGGGTCTGGTGGTGATGGGCGGCCCCATGGGCGCTAACGATACGGAGCGTTTTCCGCATCTTCAGGCAGTGGAGCGGCTTTGCGCCGAGGCGATGGAGCGGGCCGTTCCGCTGGCGGGCGTTTGTCTCGGCGCCCAGATCATGGCCAAGACGCTCGGCAGCGAGGTGCGGGCCAATCCGGTGCGCGAAGTGGGCTGGTACGATTTGGCGGCCGCCGAAGCCGCTGGCCGCGACCCGCTGTTTTCCGGGCTGGCCGCGCAGGAGGTGGTGCTGCAGTGGCATGGCGATACTTTCGATCTGCCCGAGGGCGCAGTGCTGCTGGCGTCTTCGCCTGATTGCCCCAACCAAGCATTCCGCTACGGAGAGAACGCGTACGCCATCCAGTTCCATCTGGAGATCCTTCGGCCGATGATCGAGGAATGGGTGCGGAGGGATGCCGCGCGGGGCTGGCTGGGCAGGGAAGGCCGCATCAGCGCGGAGCGGATTCTGGCCGATACCCGCATCCACATGGCCCGCTCGATGGAATTGGGTCGGCAGGTGTATTCCCGCTTCGCCCGGCTTATCGCCGCCGCTGGTTGATTCGCCGGCCGCTGCGCCGCCAGCGATGGATAGGAAGCCAGCGCCTTGCCCGTCTTGTTAACGCAATATGCGGGTTAGCGAGAATGAAACGGGCAGCGCTACCTGGAACTCATCTTGCTGCATGGATGCAGGGAAGGGCGGCAAGGGCTGCGCCCGCTCCAGCATGCGCAATGCGGCCGCGTCCAGCGCGTCCCATCCGGAACTTCGGCTGATCCTGAAATCGGCTAGCGAGCCATCGCGCCGGATCGCCAGCAAGAGCGTAACGGTTCCCTCCTGCCTAGCGCGGCGGGCAGCCATGGGGTAGTGCTTGTGGCGGTTCAGCCGGGCGGCCAGTTGCGCCGCGTAGGAGGCGCTGCGCCCTGCCGTTCCGCCGCCGCTGCCGGAGTCCCCGGTTCCTGACGACCGGCGCCTTTGCGTGACGGCTGAATCGCCCGCCGCGTTTCCTTCCGACGGCGGATTGCCCGCAGTCGCCGATCCCGGCTTGTTTCGCCTCAGCGCGGCCGCCAGCGCGCTTGTTTTGGCGGACACCGCCACTTCAGCGAGTTGTTGCGCGGGTTCCGGCGCGAAAGCGGTTGGCTGCGGCTCCGGTTGCGCTTGCGGCAGTTGCGGCTGCGGAAGGTCTGGCGGCTGCGGTTCCGGCGGCTTTGGCTGCGCTATGGGCCCGGCCATCTGCTGATGGATTTCGCCCGCGTCGGAATCGACTATCGCCTCGCCCATGCTGCCAAGCAAGCCAAGGCCGATTTCGATCCCCCCTTGGCCCTCTCCCGCCGCGCCGTCGCCGCCCATTCCCGCGTATCCCAGAAACAGCAGGCTGTGGACAGCGAGCGCCGCCGCAATGGCCACAGCCCATTGCGCCGCCTTGCTTTTGGGGAGCATCGGCCCTATGCGTTGGGCGGGCCGATCGTCGCCTTGGTGGCCAGCGAAACCCGCAACAGGCCGCCGGCGCGCAGGCGGGCGAGCACTTGGCGCAGGTCGGCGGCGGGCAGCGAGCCGTCCGCTTTCACCAGCACGCGGACGCTTTGCGGATCGGCGGCCTGCTCAAGAAGCCGGCGGATTTGTCCCGCAAGCTGGCCGACCTTGAGGGGGCGATTATTCAGGTGCAGCGATTGGTTGGCGGTGACCAGCAAGATCGCTGAATATTCGCCTTGGACCTCGCGGCTCAGCGAATGCGGGGGCTCCACCCTGACCGCGTCCGGGCTCTCGATCCGCCCTAGGATCATGAAGAACGCCAGCAGCAGGAACACCACGTTGATGAGCGGGATCATGCTGTTCTCCTGGTCTTGGGGGCGGCGCGGGCGGTGGAAATTCACGGCGTCTCCTCCATCAGCGAAAAGCTTTCCGCGCCGGCCAGGGCCAGACGGTCCAGAAGCGTGACAAGCGCTTGGGTGCTCACGCCGGGCGCCGTGTCGATGGCATAGTGGGCTTGCGGATTTTGCGCCACCAGGCGGCGCATGGCTTCCAGGTCCGACGAGAGGTGGCTCGCCCCCTCTAATGAAAAAGAGCCGTCTTCGGATTCCAAGCGGATGATGCTGATTTGCGGATCCGCCGTCCCGGGTTCCGGCGCGGGGAAATCGACCGGCAGTTCGCGCGCCTGGATTAGGCTGGTGGACAGCATGAAGAAAAGAAGAAGGATGAAGACGACATCGATCAGCGGCACCATGCTTATGGCCCGCCTGCGCCGTCCGGCCAGTCGATCAAGCCGCATGGGTTTCCGCTGCGGAGGAATCCGCGCTGTCCGGGGGCCGACGGTTTTCGTAGAGCGTGAATACCTGGGTGACGGCATCATTGATCTGTTCCGCCACCCGCTGCGTTTTGCGGTCCATCCAGTTATAGGCCGCCATCACCGGAATGGCGATGGCAAGCCCCATCGCGGTGGTTAGCAGGGCCTGCCATATCCCTCCGGAGAGCGTTGCGGGATCGACTTGGCTGCCGGCCGCTTCCATGGCCCGGAAGGCTGCGATCATGCCTAGGACGGTTCCCAGCAATCCCAGCAGGGGAGTGAGCGTGCCGATCACTTCCAGCGTTGGCAACTGGGCGCGCAGGCGGCTCAGCTTGGCCGCCGCGACACGCTCGATTTCCTCGCGAAGCGTTGCCGGGGCCATTGCTCCATGGGCCAGTTGGCGCATGGCCAATACTAGGATTTCCGAGGTGAAGCGTTCGGCCTTGAGCATGCGCCATGCCTGGTCGTGCTGTCCCTGCCGCCAAGCTGATAGCGCGCCGGGCAGCTCTTCATTGCGCTCCGGCCGCAACCGCAAAAACTGCCATGCTTTGAGCAGCACCACGCTCAGCGCGCCCACGGATATCGCAAGCAGCAGCCAGACCACCGGGCCGCCCGCTTCAAGGAGGGCGGCGGCGCGGGCAAGAGCGCCGTCAGCGCCGTTCATATTGCGAGCACGCGCAGGCGGGAAAAATCCTGCGTGGCCTCCACGCTCCTCGGCGCAATAGGCGGGCTAGAAATAGCGCATTCCCGCTTCCACCCAGAAACGCCTTCCTTGGGTATTTCTTCGCCTCATGGAATTCCGACGGGTTTCCGTATCGACGACCCGGTCAAGCAGATTATGGATTTCAAAACGCAGATAGGCTTCCGATCGGCTGGTCAGCGCGCGGCTCCATTGAACCCGCGAATTGATCGTGAACAGGCTGGAGAATTCGTAGTCCTCGTAAACATCGTAGGCCGCGCCGGTTTCGGGATTCTGGTAGTTTTCCCCGGAATCGCGGGCCACTGTTCCGCCGCGGCGGATGATATAGAAATTCGACCAAGTCAATCCCCATTTCGGGATTTCGGTGACGGAGTTCAGCCGGAAGCCCAATGGCACGTTGTAGTCCCAGGCCGGCAGCGCTTCCGGCGGAATCAGGCTGCCCCGGTAATAGATCAGGTCGGTTTCGAGCGCGTCGTCGTAGCTTTCATTGTCGTAGCGGTTGCTTTCGGTATCGCGGTACCCCAAGCCCATCGTGAAACGCGTTTCCGTCAAGCCGAGGGCGAGCGGCGTGGAATTGGTCAATTCCAGCGTGGCGCTGCGCGTGGAGCTGCGGCCTTCGTTGTTGTAGTAGTAAAGCCCGTCGTCTTCGCGCCGCCGCGAAACGCCCTTGCGGCTTTCCCGGGTCAGCAGCTGCAGCTTGCCTTCAAAGGCGCCGACCCTCTGGCGCCACCCTAGCGAAATTTCATCGGAGTAGGGAGTTTCCAGCTCCGAGGCGCCGCTGCGGTTCTCGAACAGAAGGCGCCGGCAATTAACAAAGTCCGGATCGGAGCACGGAACCTCCTCCCCGGCCCGGCCGCGCGGGCGGCTCAGGTTCTGATAAGTTTCGCGCCAGCCGTAAATCGCATCGTTCAGCTGGTAGCGAAAGAAGCTCCGGCCGTAATAGCGGCTGGCCCCAGCCGTCAGCTCGCCGCTTCCGTCCTCGAACGGCGACCATGCAAAGCTGAACCTGGGCGACACATTGAAATTCTCTAGATAGCTGTCCCAATCGCCCCGCGCCCCCAAGTTGATCTGCCATGCGCCAAGGTCGATGCGGTCCTCGGCGTAGGCAGCCCACTCGTTGTAGGCCAGGTTGGCCTTGCCGGCGTAGTAAAAGGCGCGCAGGCCCAAAATTTCATCGCCGGCGCTGCTGCCGCCGCTGCCGTCCTGGTCCTGGCAGCCTTCGCGGCCCATGTCGCGGATGCAGTCGTATCTTTCAAACACGACATCCTCCGGGCGCTCGTAGTGGCTGCGGGTATTGCGGTAGTCGCCGCCGACCGTGAAGGTATGCTCGCGTCCGGCCAGACTGATAGGATCAAGGCTCCATTTCGGCTTGAGGGCAATGCGGGTTTGGCGTTGCTCCACATCCCCGTACGCTCCCTCGTAGCGCGATTCGCCGCTGCCTTCCAAGTATTCATGGAACGTGAAGAAGCTGTATTCGCTGTCAAGCGAGTCGGACAGCTGGTCAAATGAGAGCTTCAGATCCAGCAGGCCGGCGCCCAGCGGCCTGCCCAGATCGAGGGTCAGCCCGTAGCCTTCGTGCTCCTTCTCGAAGCCTCCGGTGTACGTGTCCGAAGTAATGCCGTCATGCCGCCTGGTCGAGTATCGAAACGAGAGACCCGTGTCGGTATCGCCCAGACGGGTATCCAGCCGGCCCATGAGGTTGTCGATATGATCCTCGTACTCCAGCATCCGCAGGGTGTCCGTGTCGTCCTCGTATTCCTGGGCAAATCGGGACTGGCGCCGGGTCAGGCCCAAAGTCAGTCCAAGATCGCCTCCCAAGCCCTGCCGCAGGCTGATGCCGAAATTGGATTTTTGGTAGTCCGGCGTGTAAACCCCGTTATAGCGGTCGTTGGCGGTGATGTCGTCCTCGGCGATATGGAACTCCTCCCATTCATCGCGCTGCATTCCGAAATGCCAGGAAAAAGTATCCTCCCCTTGGTAGGATTTGATCGCGGCGGCTACAACGCCGCCCGTGAAGCCGCCGTATTCGACCGGTATATTGCTGTCGTAAACCTCCACTTTCTCAAGCAGCTCCACATCAAGGTAATAGCCTTGGGGGGAGCTTCCGCCGATCGGCTGAAACAGGCTCGGCACGCTGAACAAATCCCCCGTGGGGCTTAATCTCAAGAGCGCAGGCGATACTGCCGGGTCGATATCGCTGGTGGTGTCCGCGCCGTCGATCAGGAAAAGGTTTTGGTAGAACAGCTGGCCGTGAATCGAGATTTCCGCCGGCCGCAGCGTTCCCGCGCCTGCGGACAGGTCGGCGCTGCGCGAGAACTCCACCGCCGGATTCATGCGCAGCAAGTCGGCCAAATCGCCTTGGCCGGTGGGCATGGTCTCGATGAAGTCGGCGTTGTACTCGCTGCGGCCCTGCTGCACGCGCAGCTCGGGCGCTTCCACGTCGATGGGCACAACCACGGCTTCGCCCTCGTCCGAGTCGGCATCGGATTCCGGTTCGGGCTGCTGGGCAAAAATCGAGAGGGGGGGGCGAGCAGCAGGCAGGCCGCTAGGATGGATGACGATTTCAGAGTGCTCATGGCGTGTTTCCTTGCGTGCGTGCGGTGGCTGCTTGGGCGGCGGCCGAGGGTGCCGCCTTGGCGCTGTTTGCGGCTTCGGCCATGCCTGGCAGCGCGGGCGGCTCCATGAATGGCGGCTTGCGGCCCAGCGCTCCGAGAAAAGCCTCCAGCGCCTCCAGTTCGCCCCTGTCCAAACCCAGCGGACGGATCAGCGGCGATAAGCCGGGGGCGCCCGGGCGCGGACGGGCGGCAAACGCGATGCCTTGGTTATACATCCGCAGAATCCCTTTGAAGTCGGTGAACAGCCCGTTGTGCATCCACGGCCCAGTATGCCGGATATTGCGCAGCGAGGGGGTGCGGAACCTGCCGCGGTCCTCGGGGTTTCCGGTGATTTCGAATCTTCCGAGATCCTCGAACCGCCTTCCGTAATAGCTTAGCCCCGTGTGGTGGAACCCGCCGTCGGAGAAACGCGGGCCGCTATGGCAGTTCATGCAGCCGGCGCGGGTGCGGAACAGGTGCAAGCCTTCGATCTCCTTTTCGCTCAGGCGGGCGTATTCGCCCCGGGCGAAGCGGTCGAAGCGGCTTGGCGAGGAGACCAGCGAGCGGGCGAACGACGCGATGGCCTGCGCGATCCGCTGCCCGGAAACGTCCGGCGAGCCGAATGCGGCCTCGAACGCTTCAGGATAGCCGCCGACAGATTCAAGCCGCGCAACGATATCGGCGATATTCGCATTCATTTCGTCGGGGCTTCGGATCGGTTGAAGCGCCAGGTCGAGCAGGCCTTCCGCGCGCCCGTCCCAGAACAGCCGCTCGAAATAGGCGGCGTTGAGGAGGGTCATCGCATTGCGCCGTCCGGCGCGCCGGCCGTGCCCCGCGGACACGCGCCTGCCGTCGCCCCAGCCCAGCTGCGGATCATGGCAACTGACGCATGCCAGTTGGCCGGAGCCCGAAAGCCGCGGATCGAAGAAAAGCAGCTTGCCCAGCGCTTCGCTTCCGGGCGTATGCCAAGCAATGGGCGGCAAGGGCTGCAGCGGGCCAATATCTTCGGCCTGCACGCCTGGATCGACGATAAAGGCAGGCCATTCAGCCGGCGGGCGGCGGTATTCGTCCGCCAGATCCCTTGGCTCTTGCGCCGTTGCGGAGTGCCCAACGAGCAGGCAAGCAATCAACGCCCTCATCGCCATGAGGCCCGCGCCGGGCAATCGCCCCGATCCTAGCCGTTCACGGATCTGCAGCCGCGGAAATTCGGGATAAGTTGCGAGCTTTTTTTCGCTAGAATGTTTGATCATTCTCGATCCGTATCGCGGGCGAATCAGCGCCATGAATCCCCAAACCTCGCTCTCGCCTTGCCAAAGTTTACCAAATCGTCCGGCATCATCGATGTCTCCGTTTTGCGCTACTGGACCGGATTCACGCAATTTATCGGCCGGACGGCGATTGAGGCGGTTTTGATTCGCTCATGCATGTAGTGATTGTGGGATGCGGCGTGATCGGGGTTACGGCAGCCTGGTTTCTCGCTCGCGCGGGCGTATCTGTGACTGTTGTGGAGCGCCGCGAGGGGCCGGCGCTGGAAACCAGCTTCGCCAATGCAAGCATGCTCACGCCCAGCCTTTCTTCCCCCTGGAATTCCCCGGGCGTGTGGCTGAAGCTGCTGAAGCACCTGGGGCGCAAGGAGGCGGCGCTTCTGATCAGGGCGGCCGCGTTTCCTGGCCTGTTTGCCTGGGGATGCCGCTTTCTTCGCGACAGCAGCCCTGCGCGGCACCAATTAAATATGAAGAAGAACTTGAGGTTATGTAATTATTCTGTTGAAATAATGGAAGAAATAGATTCTTTTTGCTCCGTTGATTTTGATTCTGACCACTCTGGTATTATCGAGGTATGCCGCGACGAGGCGGCCATGCGCCGCGGTCGGGCGCGCAGCCGGTTTTTGGGGGCCGACGAAGTGCCGACAAAGGAACTCAGCCCAAGCGAGGTGGTGGAGCGCGAGCCGACGCTGGAGCCTATTGCGGGCGAACTCTCGGGCGGTTTCTATTTTCCGGCGGACCAGGTGGGGGATGCCTACAAGTTCAGTTGCGGGCTTGCTCAAATAGCTGCGGAGCAGGGCGCTGTGTTCCGCTACGGCGATGCGGCAAAGGGCCTGTTTTCGGCAGGTGGAAAGGTTGGCGGCGTGCGGCTGCGCAGCGGCGAGGAGATTGAGGCCGACAGCGTGGTTGTGGCGGCCGGCAGCTATACGCCGGCGCTGGTCCGGCCGCTAGGCGTGAGGGTTCCGGTTTGTCCGGCCAAGGGCTATTCGCTCACGGCGCCAATGCCGAAAGGTTTGCAACCCCTCGTTCACGCGGTTCTGGACGACCGCTACAAGGCGGGCGTGGTGCCGCTTGGAGGGCGTATCCGGGTGGGCGGGACGGTGGAATTCACAGGATTCAACCAGGATCTTTCGCCCGAGCGGGTAGCTAATCTGCATACGCTTCTGGCCGCCGTGCTTCCTCGGCATGCGGGCCAGATCGCGCTTGGCGACGTTCAGCCTTGGTGCGGGCTAAGGCCGGCTTCTCCCGATGGCGTTCCCATCATTGGCCCCACTCCGGTTGAAGGGCTGCACCTGGCCACGGGTCATGGCCATCTCGGCTGGTCGATGGCGGCGGGCACCGGCAAGATGCTGGCGCAGCATCTAACCGGCGCCAAGCCCGATTTGCCGTTGAGCGATTACGCCTTGGCGAGGTTTGCGTGATATTTTCGGCCCGCAGCCTAGACCGCCATCGCGATGGCGAGGCGAGCGTGGACCGGGCGGGCCCTCAAGATTCCTCGGCCCGAGGTTGGGCGTGGCCCGGCCCTGCTGGGCCGCGTTCGGCTTGGAAGCTGGACAAGCGGTCCATGCGGGGGATGAAGGGCCGGGGAGCCATGCGATGACTGTTCATCAACCGCCCTCGCTCAGCGAGATCCGCGCCTACCGGGAACAGGTTCGGGACCGCCTTGTGCGCACGCCGGTGCATGAATGGCGCGGCACGGAGATCCGGCGTCGCGCGCCCGATCTCAGAATATCGATGAAGTTCGAGCTATTGCAGATGACCGGCACGTTCAAGGCCCGGGGCGCGCTGGCCTGGATGCGTTCCCTGCCGAAGGAGCAGATCCGCAAAGGCGTCACCGCGGTCAGCGCCGGCAATCACGCCATTGCCGTGTCCTGGGCGGCGCATGTCATGGGCGCCCCGGCCCATGTGGTGATTATTTCTCCGGCCAACCCGGCCCGGCTTGAACAGGCGCGCGCCTGGGGCGCAAAAGTGGAGTTGAGCGACAATGCCGAAGCCGCGTTTCAACGGGTTTCGAATATTGAGCGGGAGCAGGGAAAAGTCCTGGTGCATCCGTTCGAGGGCCATTCGATTGCCATCGGCACCGGCGCGCTGGCAATGGAATGGCTGGAGCAGGCCTCGGATATGGATGCGCTGGTGGTTCCGGTGGGCGGCGGCGGATTGGTTGCCGGGATCGCTGCGGCCGTCAAGCGCATTCGCCCGGAAATACGGGTTTTCGGAGCGGAACCGGTGCGCGCCGATTCGATGTTCCAGAGCCTCGCGCGCAATAAGCCGGCGCAGGCCCGGCGGCGGGATTCGATCGCCGACAGCCTAAGCGCGCCCAACGCGCGCGAGTACAGCTTTGCGCTGGCGCAGCGCTATATGGACGGCCTCGGCCAAGTGAGCGACGACGAGATCCGGGCGGCGATGCGGCTTATTTTGCGGGAGCTGAAGATGATGGTGGAGCCCGCCTGCGCCACCGCCACGGCGGCCGCGCTGGGCCCATTGCGCGAGCGGTTGAGGAACAAGCATGTGGGTGTGCTGCTGTGCGGCTCCAATATCGACCTCGCCACCTTCAGCAGGCTGTTGAAATAACCCCGGGGCGGCGTCTGGCGATCAGTAATTCAGCATCAGGGTGCGCGGTTGGCCGAATGCGGGCAGGCTGATCAGATGCAGCCGCCCGGGAGCGGGTCCTTCCAGATTCAAGGCGGCGGCGTCCCACTCGGCCAGCAGGGCGGAAGCCAGTTCGGCGCGGGCCACCACCACCACGACCTTGCCGCGGTGCTGCCTCGCCAGGCCGCGCGCGAAAGCGCCCGGATCCTCGATCAGAACGTCGCTGATCGGTTGCCCAAGCCGCTCGGACAGCAGGCGCACCGTTTCGCGCTGCGGTTCTCCGCCGGCGCTAAAGATGCCGGCCAGCATTTCCGGCGTCGCAAGCTCGCCCGCCAGGCGGCTCAAGGCCTCGGCCCTGGCCAGGCCGGCGGCGCTCAGCGAGGCCGAGTCTCCGGCTAGCCGCTCGGCGGCTGTCAATAGAAGCAAGGTGGTGCTGGCTTCGCTGTCCTGAAGCCGCCAAATGGCAGCGATCACGCCGGCCAGGAAAATGGCGGCGATCAGATTTCGGTATCGGACGCGCATCAGCCGGAGCGCGGCGCAGCGGGGTTCATGGCTTCGATGGTACTACTGCTATCCGCGTAAAATAAAATTCGGTGCGATTGATTTGGCGCGAAAGATGAGGCGAGTTGGTCTTGGATTTGTTCTGGTCTTTGATGGAAAATGTCGGCGCCCTGCTGGCGGTGGCTTTTGTGCTGTTCAATCTGGCGGCTTGGCTGGCGCGCCGGTATCGGCAGAATCGCGAACAGGAACGGTATGGCCACTATCCGCCAGCGGTCCGGGGCGGCCGTTTGAGTTACGAGGAGTACAAGAAGCAACGCGGAGGCTGATCGGCGCATCTAATGGATAGAGGCTAAGGCTTCGCCCGTCCGCAGGTGATGCTATGCTTATTCAATGCCGTTCACTGGGCTGTGAAATGAAACCCACCCATTGTTTGCTGAGTGTTTCCTTGGCGCTCTCCGCAGCGCTAATTTCTGGCGGTTGCAATACAACGGGCGGCGTTGCCTCGCCGTCGGGCGGCCCTCCGGTATCCATGCCGTCATCTGGCGAAAGTTCCGGTTCGTCCGGCGGTTCGTCCGGCTCTCCGAGCGCGTCGGCAGGTTCCCCTGGCGTTTCGGTGGGTTCAATGGGCGGTTCATCCGGCGGGTCGGTGGGTTCTCCGAGCGCGTCGGCAGGTTCCCCCAGCGTTTCGGTGGGTTCAATGGGCGGTTCGTCCGGCAGTTCGGTGGGTTCTCCAAGCGCGTCGGCAGGTTCCCCCAGCGTTTCGATGGGTTCAATGGGCGGTTCGTCCGGCAGTTCGGTGGGTTCTCCAAGCGCCAGGGTAGGCTCTCCCAGCGTTTCAGTAGGATCGTCGGGCAGTTCACGGGGATCTATGGGCGGCTCGATGGGCTCATCGGCCGGCGGATCAGGCACGGCGCGCGGCGGGAGCGGAGCTGGCGACCTCGAAGGCGTTTTGCGTGAATCCATGGAGGGCTACGACCGCGAAATCGCTGGTGAGCGCGGTGCCATGGCTTCGTCCGGACAGGGAGCCGCCAGCGGTTCCGGCGGCATGGGCGGCATGATGGGCGGAGCAAGCGGCTCAGGCGGGCCGATGGTCACGATTCCGAATGCCTCCGGCGGCGGAATCGGCGGCGCCGGTGAAAATTCAGGCAATGCCCGCACGGACGGCAAATCAGCGGGTGATGGCGGTAGCGAGGCCGGCGGTGGCGAAAGTGGCGGCGGCGGAACCGGTCCGCAGGAGGGCGATGGCGGCGCGGCGGATGCCCGGCCGGAGCCGAAGGTCGAGATTCCCGAGGATATCGCCGAAGTTGCCGGCAGCGGAGGCCAGGTGGCGCGGCAGATCCGCGAAGCGGCGGAGCAGGAAGAGGATCCGCGCATCCGCGAAGCGTTGTGGGAGGAGTACCGCAAGCATATGGGGCTGAAAGCAAAGTGAGAAAAACCAACGCATTTTTCGGCATGCTGGCCTGCGTGGCCATGCTGGCGGCATGCACATCGTCGCGCGAGGTGCAGTATATCGAGGTGCCTCTGGCGCGGGCGGAAACCGATATCGCGCAGGAGCAACTGCTGAGCGTGGGCATTCTGGTTTTTGACGCGGGAGTGCCCGAGGATGTCGGCGAGCAGGAACTCAACAACCGGTTCATCTTTCCGGATATCCGCCGCGCGGAAGCGCGCTACATGCCCTATCATCTCAAGAACACGCTGGAATCGACCGGATTCTGGGGCGCCGTCAGCGTGCTGCCCGATTTCAGTCCCGTGACGGATATTCATATCGCCGCGCGGATCGACCATTCCGACGGCTATAGCGCGAAACTGCGCGTGGGCGCTTGGGACGCTTCCGGTCGCGAATGGTTCGAGAAAAAGTATGAGATGGAGGTGGCCGAACAAGCTTATGTCCGCAATACCGGACCTGGCCAGGATCCGTATCAGAAAATCTACAACGAGATCGCGAACGATCTTCTCAAGGCCCGGGGCCAACTCAGCGATCGCGAGCTGCGGCGAATCCGCGATGTGAGCGATTTGCGCTACGGCCTCAGCTTGGTCCCGCAGGCTTTCGAGGGTTACTTGGAGCAGGACGGGGACGGGCGCTACCAAGTCAGGCGCCTGCCGGCCTCCGGCGAACCCATGGTCGCTCGGATGCGCGAGGTCCGGGAGCGGGAATACGCGCTGATCGATGCCGTCAACGAGCACTACGCCAACCTTTACTACGGGCTGAATCAAACCTATACGGACTGGCGGCGCATGGCCCGTGAAGGCCGCATGAGCTACGAGGAAATGCGCCGGTCGGCCAATACGCGCATGTTGCTGGGGGTGCTCAGCATACTGGGCGCCATTGCCTACGAGGCCAGCGGCGGCGATAACATGGGTGTAACGACCACTGCCGTTCAGGGCGGCTTTATGGGGATCCAGAGCGGCCTGAGCCGCCGCGAGGAAGCCCGCTTGCACGCCGAGGCGCTGCGCGAGGCGGGCGAGTCGTTCGAGTCCGAAGCCGAGCCGGTGGTGGTGGAGCTGGAAGGCCAGACCCGGCGGTTGA
The DNA here is from genome assembly GCA_026708965.1 of Gammaproteobacteria bacterium. GTDB lineage: Bacteria > Pseudomonadota > Gammaproteobacteria > Steroidobacterales > Foliamicaceae > Foliamicus. The sequence goes on from JAPOTY010000027.1 coordinate 17,187, forward strand.
CCGGGTCCGCCGAGGAGCGGTTTCGTGAATGGCGGCGCCTTTTGCAGGAAATCTACAGCCGTCAAACCGGCGCCTTGGACATGCCGGGCCTTGGGGAGCAATAGCGAACGGGGACCTCAAGCCCTTATTGAGCCCTTAACAGGGACAGGATGCCCTCCCTTCTTGCGGTCCCTTCCGCCATGACGAACCGAAAACAAGGAGAACTGCTGGCATCGCGCTACCGTCTGGTTCGCGAGCTGGGCGCCGGCGGGTCCAGTGAGGTTTGGCTTGCCGAGGATGTAGCCGCAGGCGCGCAGCTGGCGGTGAAGGTGCTCGCCGATGACCACGCCCGGCATCCGGCTTTGCTCGATCGCTTCCGCCGCGAATTTGATCTGGCGCAGTCCTTGGTTCACCCGGGCATCGCCCGCCCGATTGAGTTTCACTCGGAAGGCGACTGCCATTTCTTCACCATGCCCGCCTTTCCGGGCGGCTCTATCGGCGAATCGCCGAACAGGCCATGGAGCGAAAGCCTGCGGCGGCTTCTGCCGGTTTGCGACGCGCTGGCGCACGCGCATCGCAAGGGAGTGGTCCATGGCGATCTCAAACCGCGGAATATCCTGCTGGACGAATCCGGCGCTGCCCGGCTCACCGATTTCGGCGCCGCCCGGCTGACAGATGCCGAGCCGGACGGGCGTATCCGGCGAGCGGGCGGTTCGCTGGCCTATATGAGCCCGCAGCAGTGCGCGGGCGAACCTGCCCAAGCCAGCGACGATATCTATGCGCTGGGCTGCGTTGCCTACGAGTTGCTGTGCGGTTTTCCGCCCCATGCGCCGGATATTAGCGAGGAGCGCATTCGCGCCGGGGCACCCGTTGAACCTGCGGCGCCCGAGGGGCTGCCGCCGCTTCCGGAGGCCTTGGCGGAACTCGTGGCGGCGATGCTATCGCGCGACAAGGCGCGCCGGCCTGTAACGGCGCAGGCGGTAAGGGCTGGTTTCGAGGAGATCCTGACGGAATCCGCGGCGGAGGAAGGGCCGGCCCAAGCGTCTGCGATTGTCGCGCGCGCCCGCGCCGCCGACCGTTCGCCGTCGCCCGCGCGGCACAGGCGCCCGGGGGTTCCGGTCTGGCTGGCGTATGCGCTAGGCGGCCTGCTGCTGGTTGCCGCAGCGGTTTTGTTCCTGGTTTTGCCTCGAATGGTTGAGGAGCGCGCGGAGAGCCGGCCGGTTGCCGAGCGCATTGTTCGGGAGCCGGAGGAGGCGCCTCGCCCGGACATGCAACTGGTGCGGATGCAGCGGGACGCAGCGGATGAGGCGATGGGCGGAATGCTGCAGGATCGCAACTACTTGGCCTCGCTGCGGCCGTCGCTGTGGTCGGGCGGCCTCTGGGAGTGGGCGCTCGAGGAGGAGCGGAAGGGCGACGATGCCTATCGGCGGCGCGAGTATCCGCAAGCGCGAGCCGCGTACGGCAAGGCCGGGGACATGCTGCGCGAACTGCGCGGCCAGGCGCCGGAGATCGGCCGCAACGCCTTGGAGGCAGCGTTGGAGGCGATCGAGTCGGGCGCTCAGGCTGGCGCAATGGCGGAGCTTGAGAAGGCCCGCATACTGCTGGGGGAAACCGATCCCGAGGTCCAATCGGCGCGCGCCCGGGCCGCTAGGCTTCCTGAAATCATGCAAGCGGTGGCTGCGGCCCGGGCCGCCAAGCGGGAAGGCAGCCTTGAAGAGCGGCGCGCCGCTTGGCGCGCCGTGCTGGATATTGATCCCGGGCGCACCTCGGCGCGCTCAGCGCTGGCTGAGGTGAATGCCGCCATCGAACGACGGCTTTTTGTCTCACGCATGTCGCGCGGCCATGCGGCCTTGGCGGAGGGGGACGTGGCGGTTGCCCGCGCCGCTTTCGAGGCGGCGCTGAAACAGCGCCCTGACGATCCGGTGCCAGCCGAGGCGCTGGCGGCGCTGGAGCTGGAGGAGCGTGGCCAGCGCCTAGCCCAATTGCAGGCGGCGGCTATGGCTGGCAAGTTTTCGGAAGATTGGCGCAAGGCTGCGGACAGCTACCGAGCAATGCTGGTGATCGATTCAAATATCGTCGCCGCGCAACGGGGGCTGGCTGAGGCGCAGCGTCGGGCGGGCCTCGATGACGCGCTGGAAAGCACCATTGCCAACAGCCGCGGGCTGAATCGAGACGATGCCTGGCAGCAGGGCCGAAGCCTGCTCGACGAGGCGGCCGGCATTGCGGCTCCGGGGCCGCGGCTGAGCGGTCAGATTGAGCGGCTGGACCAGACCCTGCGGGTGGCCGCCACGCCGGCTCCGGTGCAGCTGCGCTCCGATGGCTTCACCGAGGTCACCATTTACCATGTCGGCCGCCTGGGGAGCTTCGCCAACCGCGTCCTTCAGCTCCGGCCCGGCGCCTATACGGCCGTGGGCACACGCAACGGCTATCGCGATGTGCGCCGCGAGTTTGTCGTTGCGCCCGAAGGGCTTTCCGAACCTCTGGTGCTGATCTGCACCGAACCGGTCTGATGACCGGCTTCTTCTGCCCGATGGCCGGTTGAGGCCGAGGCATGGCGGCTGAAGTGATTCTCGGGCTGCCGGAAGGCGAGCGCGTTCTTCAGGCGGGTGATTTGCCCGTTCTTCTCGGCAGCGGCGCGGGTTCGCATATCCGCTTGCCCGGCCCGCCCTCCGCGCCTCCGGCGGCCAGCATCAATGTTCTCGATAACCGGGCGCTGGTGCAATGCTACGCGGGCATTTCCGGCTTGCAACTGAACGGACAGGCCGTGACCGGCGCCCGCTGGCTCAGCGAGGGCGACCGTTTGTCCATCGCCGGGGCGGAAGTGACGGTTGAATCGGTTTCTCCGCAGGCGCTGCGGCTGATGGTGCGGTACTTGGCGCGGGCCTGGGATACCCGTCCGCCGGAGCTGGCCGACGAGATCGAATCGGGCGAATCGATCCGCGCTCAAAGGCCCGCCGCCGATGCCCGGCCTGCGCGATCGCGCAAGGGCGGCCTGTGGCTGCGCGTGGCGGCGGGGCTGGCCCTCGCGGTCCTTGCAGCGAGCGCCATCTTCGTGTTTACCGCCGAAGGCGTTCTGATCGAGGTGGCGCCGCCGGAAGCCAACGTTGAAGTTGACGGAGCGCTGGTTGCCCCGCATATAGGGCCGCGCTACCTGCTTTGGAAAGGCGAATACCGGGTGCGGGCGGCGCTCGAGCGGCATCATCCGCTCGATGAGCGCATCGAAGTGCTTGGCGGCGGAGACGAGGCGTTTCGCTTTGATTTGCGGCTTTTGCCCGGGCTTGTGGTGGTGGATAGCGTGGCCGGCGCGGAAATCCGAGTGGGGGGAATGGAAGGCGTTTTCGCGCCCGGCGAGGAAATCGCGCTGGAGCCCGGAACCTGGGCGCTGTCCATCAGCGCGCCCCGCTACAAGAACCTTGATATTCCGCTAACCGTGGAGGGCGGCGGCGAACGGGAGACCTTCGCGGCGCAACTGGAACCGGACTGGGCGGCGGTCACTGTGAGCAGCGAGCCCGCCGGCGCCGAGATTCGCTCGGAGAATAGGCTGCTGGGAACCACGCCCGCCACTGTGGAATTGCTGTCCGGCCAGCGCGTGCTGGCCTTTTCCCGGCCAGGGTTCGCGACCCACCGCGAAGAGCTGACTGTGGTGGCCGGTTCGCCGCAGGTGCTGCCTCTTGTGCGTCTCCAACCCGCGGCGGGCGTGCTTCGGGTGCTCACCGATCCCCCCGGCGCCAGCATCACCGTGAACGGCGATTTTCGCGGCGGCACGCCGGCCACCGTGGAAGTGATCCCCGGCCGCGCCCAGCGGGTGGTGGTGGCGCGCGCAGGCTATGAATCGCAGGAACGCATCGTTACCCTGGCGCGAGGCGCCGAGCAAGCGCTGAACATCCGCCTTGAGCCGCGCCTGGGAACGATTCGGGTGCTGATCCAACCTGAGGGGGCGGCGGTGCTGGTGAACGGCGAGCCGGCGGGGCATGCTCCCATCGACCTGCAACTGCCGGCTGCCGAGCACGAACTCGAATTTCGGCGGGAAGGCTATGTGGCCCAGCAGCGCAAAGTGGTGCCTCAACCCGCCTATCGGCAAGAAGTGGTGGTCGAACTGCTCACGCCGCAGGCGCATAGGCTGGCGCAGCAACCCAAGGAAATCGAAACCTCGCAGGGCGCCAGAATGGTGATGCTGTTTCCGGGCGAATTCGAGATGGGGGCGCCGCGCGGCTCGCAGGGATGGCGAAGCAATGAGGTGCTTCGCAAGGTGCGGATCACCAAGCGCTATTACCTAGGCGTGAAGGAAGTCACGAACCGCGAATTCAAGGCCTTTGCGCCCACTCATACCTCGGGCGCGGAGCGTTTTCGTGCGCTGGCCAACGAGTCCAGCCCTGCGGTGAATATGGATTGGCAGGCAGCGGCCGCTTTCTGCAACTGGCTGAGCTCGCAGGAGGGTTTGCCGCTTCAGTACCAGAGTCGAGCCGGCCGGCTTATTCCGGTGGCCGAGCCGGGCGCCGGATATCGGCTGCCCAGCGAGGCCGAATGGGTTTGGGCGGCGCGCTACCAGGGCGGCGGAGGCAGCTCGCGGTACCCTTGGGGCGAGCGAATGCCGCCGCCATCGCGCGCCGGCAACTACGCCGATCAGTCGGCCAGCGCTCTGGTAAGCAACGTGCTCGTGAGTTACAACGACAATTTCCCTTTTACCGCGCCGGCGGGCAGCTTTCCGGCCAATCCGCTCGGATTCCACGATCTTGGCGGCAACGCGGCCGAATGGATGGGCGATTACTACAGCGCGGATACGCTCTACCCCGGCGTGGAGGTCGATCCTCGGGGGCCGCAGGAAGGGCGCTTCAACGTGATACGGGGCTCGAGCTGGCTGCACGGCACTCTGCGCGAACTGCGCTGGACGTTCCGGGATTTTGGCGCCGAGGAACGGGTCGATGTAGGATTTCGCCTAGCCCGCTATGCGGAGTTGCAGGCACAGGAATGAGGAAATTATCCGGCGTCATCACTGTTATCGGCCTCGGCCTCGGCCTTGCTTGGGCCGCCGGCCAGGCGGGCCGCTGGCTCGGGTTCCAGCCGCAGGATCGCTCCGCTGCGGAGGCGGAATCGCCCGGGGAGGGCGCGCTGCCCGGAACTGAATCCTCCCCGGGAAGCGGGGGCATTGACCCTGCGGGCAACAATGCCCCCCCGTCTTCCGACGCCGCAGCCCCTGATTCTGAAGCCGCAGGCGAAGATGCGTCCGATCCGCAACCGGAGCTGTCCGCCGAGGTCGCCTCCATCGAAGAGGATCTGGCGCGCATTGAGGAAGCGCTGGGGAACGAGGAAGTGCTGGAGGAATTCACTCCGTCCGAGCCGCTTTCGGCAGACAACCCCGTCGTTTGGCCGACTGATATCTGAAGGGGCTCCGGCGTTGCGGGGCGCGCCGCTGGAGCTTGCCGGGCGCTAGCCGCTAGCCGCCCGACAGCCGAATGGCATGATCCAACCCCAGTTTTTCCGCCAGCGCGCGCAGGCGGCGCTGCACGGTGTTTCCAACCAGTATTTGGCCATCCTCAGGTCCGTTCAGCGCCAGCGTCTTCGAGGTCCGCTTGAGACGAAACTGTCCGAGCACGCTCAAAGCCCCGCCCGAGATCGTGTAGGCAAGGCGCATGGCCAGTCCGGTCCCGGTCGCTTGGCGCTCTTCTTCCCTGCTGATCAGCTGGCGCAGGCCCAGCCGCTTGAGGCTCGAGCCCAGAGAGGCGTGCCGCGAGGCGACGGCCAGCCCCAGCATCACCCGTTCGCGGTGATCGGCGCCCGTGAGCGGCATGCGCAGTATGCGGAGAAATACCTGCTCGGCGCGGTAATCGGGATGTTCGGACCAGCCGATATCGGACAGATGGCATGCAGCCAGCCGAAGCTTGCGCGGGGCCACGCCGTTGAGCGCCGGAGCAATCCATTCGGCCAGCAAAGCGCCGCCGGAGCCGCCGCGCCCCATGCGCCGCGCTGTGGTTTCGCATATCGACAAAAGCGGATCAATGTCCCGTTCCAGCGGAGGCAGGGCTTGATACAGGCAGCCTTCGCGCAATCCGTTGGCGGAAAACACGACTTGGCCGGCGCCAGTCCGCTGCAGCAGGCAGTCGATCACGGTTGCCGCAAACGGCAGCGATTCCAGCCTGTCCGCGCGCAATCCCTTGGCGGCTTCCAAGCGCTCTCGCGGCCAGCCGGACAGCGCGGAGCAAAAATCGCCGGCCGCGCGTGCGTCGAGCGCGTAGTGGTGAATCACGTGCAGCGGATAGCCCGTTTCATCCATGTGCAGGCGCGCCAGCGCCCGCCAGGCGCCCCCGACCAGGTACAGACATTGGTTCCGGGCCTGCCGCAGCCAATCCAGGGCCGCAAACCGGTCCGCAACCGCCTTGCGGCTCCGGGCAAGCGGTTCGGCGCGGTTTCGGCGCACTGTGCCGAACGGCAGGGAAACGCTCTCGGCGACTCGGCCGCTATCGAGAAGAATCAGTTCCAGGCTCGCCCCGCCCAGATCGGCGGCCAGCCCGCTTGCATTGGGAATGGCGCTCACGATGCCGGCAGCGGCTGCTTCCGCTTCGCGGGCGCCGGACAGCAGCTTGATATCAAGGCCGCACTGCCCGCGCGCTTTTTCCAGGAATTCCGGTCCGTTGCTCGCCTCGCGAACGGCCGCGGTGGCTACGGCATGGATATCCCGCACCCCCATTCGGGGGCATAATTGCGCGAAGCGGCGCAGGCTGTCCATCGCCAGGCCGATCGATTTTTCCTCCATCCTGCCGCTGCGGTCCAGTTCCCGGCCCAGGCCGCACAAGACCTTTTCGTTAAAGATCGGCAGCGGCGCGCGTCCGCCGTTTTCGTACACCACCAGGCGCACCGAGTTGGAGCCCACATCGATCACCGCCACCGGCGCCTCGCCCGGGGCAGCGGGGCTGGTTCGCAGCACGCCTGGCACGAGCGTTCAGACGGCGGCTTTCAATAGGGCGGGGGATGGCGCGTTTTCTTCAGCCGCGGCGCCCCCGTGTTTGGGAAAGAGTTCGCCCGGCATGGCGGGGCGCGACTCGCGCAGCGCGCTTCCGCGCCCCGACAAGCTGGGATGGGTCATAAACCAGGTATGCGCGTTGAATGCCCGGGGGAGTTGCGGCAGGCGCTGGTAGGAGCCGTCCGGCTGCATTTCCCAGCTTTGCATGATGTCGAAGCGGTTGGCCATGAGAACCTGCTCCACCAGCTGCCTTTTAACGGTTTCGTTCTCGATCGGCACCAGGGTTTCCACGCGGTTGTGCAGGTTCCGGGGCATCCAGTCGGCGGACGAAATAAAGACCTTGCTGGCGGTGGAGGGAAGCTTGTGTCCGGCGCCAAAGCAAAGGATGCGGGCATGCTCCAGGAACCTTCCAACCATGCTGCGCACGCGGATATTTTCCGAAAGCCCGGCGATTCCCGGGCGCAGACAGCAGATGCCGCGCACATAGAGCTCGATGGATACGCCTGCCTGGCTGGCCCGGTAGAGGCAGTCGATGATTTCCGGATCCACCAGCGCATTGAGCTTGACCCAGATTTCGGCCGGCCGGCCGGCCCGGGCATGCACGGTTTCCGCGTCGATCAGATCCACCAGCGTATCCTTCAGCTGCATGGGCGCGTAAACCAGCTTCTCCATGTCTTCGGGGGTGGCGTAGCCGGTCATGTAGTTGAACAGGCGGGCCGTGTCGCGGCCCAGCGCCGCGTCGCAGGTGAAGTAGCTTAGGTCCACGTAAACGCGGGCGTTGACCGGATGGTAGTTGCCGGTTCCGAAATGCGTGTAGGTGCGGAGCTTGCCGCCCTCGCGCCGCACCACCAGCGAAACCTTGGCGTGGGTTTTCAATTCCACGAAACCGTACACCACCTGCACGCCGGCCCGTTCCATCTCTCGGGCCCAGCGAATATTCGCCGCTTCGTCGAAACGCGCCCTGAGCTCCACCATGGCGGTGACCAGCTTGCCGGCCTCGGCAGCCGCGATCAGCGCCTCCACGATCGGCGAATCCTCCGACGTGCGGTAAAGGGTTTGCTTAATCGCCACCACCGCCGGATCGGCGGTGGCGCGGCGCAGGAACTGCACCACCACGTCGAAGCTCTCGTAGGGGTGATGCACCACGAAATCCTTGGCGCGGATCGCGGCGAGAATATCGCCGCCGTATTCCCGCACCCGCTCGGGGTAGCGCACGTTCAGCGGCTCGTGCTGCAGATCCGCCCGTTCCTCGGCGATGATCTGCTTGATATCCGCCAATCCGAGCATGCCTTCGATATCGAACACATGGGCATGCGAGGCATCGAACGCCCTGAGCACGAATCTGCGGAAATTCTTGGGCATTCCGGCCGCCACTTCCACCCGGATCACACTGCCCCTGCGCCGCCGCAAAAGGGCGGTCTCAAAGGTGCGGACCAAATCCTCGGCTTCCTCGTCGATCTCCAGATCGCTGTCGCGGCTGATGCGGAATATGCCGTGCCCCAGTATCTCCATGCCAGGGAACAGGCGCCCGAAATGCCGGGCCACGATATCCTCCACGGCCACGAAGCGCAGCGATTTGCCGGGCACTCGAACGAAGCGCTCGATTTGCGGAGGAACCAGGACCAGGCCGTTGAATTCGCGCTTGTCCCGCGGCCGCTTGAGCCGCAGCACGTAAACGAGGCAGCCGCTTTGAATGAACGGAAACGGATGGGCGGGATCCACGGCCTGAGGCGTGAGCACCGGAAAGAGCTGATCCTCGAACCATCGGGAAAGCCATTCCCGGGCCTTTGCGCCCAGTTCCCGGGGGCCGGCCACGGCCACGCCCGCTTCGCGGCATTCGTCCAGCAGTTTTGCGCTGCGCTTCGATTGCGCCCTGAGCAGCTGTTTGACCTGCTGGCGGATGGCTTGCAGTTGCTCGCTGGGCTGCAGGCCGTCGGCGCTGGCTTGGGTGACGCCTGCAGCCACCTGGGCCATCAGGCCGGCCGCCCGCACCATGTAGAACTCGTCGAGGTTGCTCGCTGAAATCGACAGAAAACGCACGCGCTCCAGCAGCGGATGGTTGGCGTTGCCCGCTTCCTCAAGAACCCGGGTATTGAACTGCAGCCACGATAGCTCGCGGTTGATCAGCCGCCCGCCGGCGTTTTCCGCCGGGCCCAGCGGTCGTGGCATGGGTTCCATGATCGGAGTAGCATACAGGAGCCATGACAGTGCGGGCGTTCTTCGATCCTTATGCCGGGTGGCCGGAATCAGCGCCATGACTCGCTTATGGCTGCTTCGCCACGCCAAGGCCGAGCCTTGGCCGGCGGATGACTTCGCCCGCGCGCTGGCGCCTCGCGGGCGCCGCAACGCGCCCGAGATGGGCCGCAAGCTGGCGGCGGCGGGATGCGCGCCCAATCGGGTGCTGTGCTCGGCGGGACGCAGGGCGGTGGAAACGATGTGCGGCGTGTTGCCGGCCTTGCCGGCGGATTTGCGCGTGGACGTTCTGCGCCCGCTCTACACCTTCAGCCCCCAAGCGGTGCTGGGATGCCTTCGCAGGCTGCCGCGGGATTCGGGCGATCTGATGGTGGTGGGGCATAATCCCGCGCTACAGGAGCTGGCGCTCTACCTGGCCGGATCGGGCGAGCCGGATGCTTTTGCGATCCTGCATGGGAAGTTTCCCACCTGCGCGGTGGCGGAGCTCGAGTTTTTGCCCGCTCCGCATGCCGCTGGCTGGAAAGAAGGCAGCGGGCGTCTGCGCCGGGTTCTGACGCCCCGGCCGCCCCGGCCTCGGCGGATGCCGCCGGAAGGAAAGCCATGAGAAAGCAGTTGCCGGTCGAGTTCGTTTTCCAGTTATTCTCGCTGTTTCTCGCGGTGATTCTGGTGCATGCGATGTATGTGGCCTGGATCCGCCCGCAGGCCAGCGCCGTTCTGGAGGAGCAGCGCATCCGCTTGGAGCAGGACTCGGAATACGTGCCGGAGCGATCCCTCTACGTGATCGTGCGCGATTTCGAGCAGGAGGCCTGCCTGATCCTGGCGCTCTGGGCGCTGGCGATCATGGGCTACAAGGCCCGCGGGGCCTTGCGCGAGCGTTCGCTGCTGCAGCGGGACCTCCTGCCTCTGGCCGAGGGAATGCGGATCCTGCCGGAAGATACCCGCGAGCATGCGCGGCAGTTGCGGGCGCTGCCGCCTGGGGAGCAGCGGCTGCTTCTTCCGCGTGTTCTGCTAAGCGCATTGCAGCGGTTCGGGGCCACCGGAAATGTGCAGGACGTGTCGTCCGCCACCCAGTCGCTGGTCAATGCCGAAGCGGAGCGGCTGGAATCCGAGCTATCGATGATCCGGTATATCGCTTGGGCGATTCCGTCGATCGGCTTTATCGGAACGGTGCGCGGAATCGGCGAGGCGCTGACATTGGCCTACCGGGCCGTGGAAGGGGATATAAGCGGCGTGACTGAAAGCCTGGGCGTGGCCTTCAATTCCACCTTTTTCGCCTTGCTTGTCAGCATCTTCATTATGTTTCTGGTTCATCAGCTTCAGTTGCTGCAGGAGCGCCTGGTGTTCGAAACGGCAGACTACTGCGACGAACGGCTGATCAGGCGCTTGCAGGGCGACTGAATTTCCGGCGGGCCGGATGGCGCGGGTCGCCCTTGAGGTCAACGGCGCGGCGCTGATCGGCGCCGCCGAAGGCGGCGTGCTGTTCAATGAGCCGGGGGTGGCTTTCGCGGAAAAGCGCCGGGTCCTGTTCGGCAAGCCGGCGGCGGACGCGGCGCGGCGCAACCCCGGGCAGGGCTACTGGAATTACTGGGACCTGCTTTCGGAAGCGCCGCTGTCCAGGCCGGCCGGGAATCTGCGCACCTTCGCGGACTTGGCGCATGCCCACCTAGCCGAATTGTGGACCCGTTTCCGCAAGTCGGCGGAGGATATCGAAGGCGTCATCCTAGTGGTTCCGGCCGGCGCCGGCGATGATCGCTTGGCGCTGCTTCTCGGCATCGCGGAGGAGGTCGGCCTGCCAGTGGCTGGCTTGGTGGAGAGCGGCGTGGCCGCCGTGCGCGAAATCGCGTCCGGCAGCTCCTGCGTCCATATCGATGCCGACGGGGAACGCATTGCGGCATCGCGGCTTGATCTGCATGAGGGACGCATTTGCTCGGAGGAGTTGCTCTTCAATGGCCGTCCCGGCCTTCGGCATCTACGCGCGGCGGCGGTCGCTTATGTGGCCGGACGCTTTGTGGCGGAATCGCGCTTCGATCCTCTCGACCTGCCGGAAACGGAACAGCAGCTTGCCGAGCAGCAAGACGGCTGGCTGCGCAGCCTAGTGGCGCAGGGCGAGCTGAAGGTCGAAGTGAGCGGGGCGGCGATTCCGGCTTTGGCTAGGCTGCGCCGGGATGAATTCATGGCGGCAATGGAGCGGCAGTTGGCGGCGCCTGCCAACCGGCTGCGTTCCTGGTGCGCCGCCCCCGGATCCGCGCTGGTTCGGCTTTCGGCCGCGGTGGCCGCCATGCCGGGCGTTCCCGAGGCGCTGGCGAGCCTGCTGCCGAAGGGCGTCGAGGCATTGCCGCCGGGGGCCTCGGCCCTTGGGGCGCTGGCCCGCGTGCCGGCGCTGCCGGCCGGCAAGGACCGCTACATGCTGCTCCGTTCCCTTGCGGCCAGCGATCCGCCGCAGGAAGCGCCGGCCGGCGCCGGCCCCGATCATCCCGGGGTTTTGGGCACTGCTGTGCCCGGGGGCGCGGAGGCGGCTGAAGGGGCGCTGGCGCCGACCCATCTGGTTCTTGGCGGGCGCGCCTGGCGCATCGACGAGCAGGGGCTGCGTCTTGGCTCCGCTCCGCAGCCGGGCGGCCTGGCCATCGCGCTGCCGCCGGAAGGCGGCGTTTCCCGCAACCACTGCACCGTGCTGCTGGAGAGCGGCCAAGCCTTGCTGCACGATCACAGCCGTTACGGCACGCGCCTTAACGGCGCTCCGGTGGCGGAATCAGCGCCGCTGAGAGGGGGCGACAGGATTGGCATCGGCGCGTTGGAATTTCTTGTGATCCGTGAGGTGGAACGCGATGGCGCGTAGGCCATTTCATATTTTCAGCATGTCGTTTCTCGACATCATCTCCTGCGGCTTCGGGGCCGTGGTGTTGTTTTTCGTGATCATCAACGCCCAGGTGCGCTTGCGTGCCGATGCTGAGCGCATCGATCTTCTGAGCGAGACCACGCGGCTGGAGGACGAAGTGCTGGAGGGCCGCAAGGATCTGCTCCAGATTCGCGGGGAACGCGATGAGCTGGAAGACCGCCGCGCCCGCGCGGCGGAGGAGCTGCGCAGGCTGAGGGAACGGCTCGCCGCCTTGCTCGCGGAGCTGGCTGAATACGAGCGGCTGGGAACGCGGAGCCAGGAGTCGGCCGAGAAGCTTCGCGCGGACGTGGAGCGGCTCCGCAACATGCAGCAGGAGCTCGAGGCGCGGATCGCCGAGTCGGAAGAGGGCGCAGGCCAGCAGATCAGGCAGTTCGAGGGCGCCGGTTCGCGCCAGTACCTCACGGGCATGCGGATGGACGGGGACCGGGTGCTGATCCTAGTGGACGCTTCGGCCAGCATGCTCGGACGCACCTATATCGACGTGCTGCGCTTCAGGCTGATGGATGAGGCGTTGAAACCGCGCGCCCCCAAGTGGCGCCAAGTGGTCAGCTCGGTCGATTGGATCACCACGCGGCTCGAGCCGCAGCAGCGCTTCCAGATCTATATCTACGGCGAGGGCTACCGCAGCATCCTGGACGACTCCGACGGCCAATGGCTGAGCGTTGCGGACGGAACCCGGGTTGGCGAAGCGGTCGAGGCGCTGAGCAACCACGCGCCGCAGGGCGGCACCAGCATGCATGCGGCGGTGCGGGCGGTTCGCTCGCTGGAGCCATCGCCCGACAACGTGTACCTGTTGACCGACGGGCTGCCCACGCAAGGCGCCCGCCCGCCGTCGCGGGTCGGTTGGGTCGATCAGCGGGCCCGCTCGAGGCACTTTGAGCGCGCGGTGCGCGATCTGCCGCCCGGCATTCCCATCAACGTGCTGTTCTATCCGCTCGACGGCGACCCGGCGGCGACCGGCCACTACTGGATGATGGCTTCGCGCTCCCGCGGCTCATTTGTCAGCGTTTCCCGCGATTGGCCCTGAGGCAGGGGCAGTGCTGCGATAATGCTTGGGCCATGAGGATGCCGGCGTGAAACTGGGGCTTGAGGGAAAAGTGGCGCTTGTGACGGGGGCCACCGGCGGTCTGGGCGCGGCCTGCGCGCGCATCCTAGCCCAGGAAGGGGCGGCGCTCTTTCTGACTTCCCGCACCGGCGGCGCATTGGCGAAACTGGCGGGCCGCCTCAATGAGTCGGGCGAAACCGAGGCGCGCTGGCTGGCTGCCGATCTCAGATCGACGGATGCCGCTCAGGCCGTGGCCAAGGCGGCGCAAAAGACATTCGGAAAGGTGGACGTGCTGGTCAATAGCGCCGGCGCCTCCGCAGGGGGGCTGTTCTGGGAGATCGAAGATGCCGTTTGGCAGGACAGCTTGGCGCTCAAGTTCATGGCCACGGTGCGCATGATTCGGGCCGTGCTCCCGGCCATGATCGAACAGCGCTACGGCCGGATTGTGACGCTGGCAGGCAACTCCGGCCGCGAGCCCGATCCGCGGCTGCTTCCGGGCGCCGCGGCCAACGCGGCCCTGCTGGCCGTCACGGCGGGTCTGGCGCGCGAGGTGGCGGAATCGGGCGTGGTGATCAACGCCGTCAATCCCGGGCCCACGCGCACCATGCGCTGGGAAGGAATGATGGAGGCGTTCGCGGTTCGCAGCGGTCGCACGCCGCAGGAGGAGGAGCAGCGCTTTGTGGACGCGATTCCGCAGCGGCGGCTGGGCGATGCCGACGAGGTGGCCCGGCTGGTGGCGTTTCTGGCCGGCGATGCCGCCCCGCATATGACCGGGCGTTCAATCACTGCCGACGGCGGGGCCTCAAGGGCCATCCTCTGAACGGCGCAGGCAGGTGGCAGCGATCGATAAGGAGCAACTGAGGGAGATACGCGAGGCCGTGCGCGCGATTTGCGTTGATTTTCCCGGCGAATACTGGCGCCAACTGGATCGGGAACGAGCCTATCCCAGCGAATTCACGCGCGCCATGACCGACAGCGGCTTTCTCGGCGCGCTGATTCCCGAGGAGTACGGCGGCAGCGGCCTCGGGCTGGCGGCGGCGGCGGCCATTCTGGAGGAAATACACCGCTGTGGATGCAATGCCGGCGCCTGCCATGCGCAGATGTACACGATGGGCACGCTGTTGCGTCATGGCAGTTCGGAGCAGAAGCGGAAGTGGCTGCCCGGGATTGCTTCCGGCAAGTTGCGCTTGCAGGCCTTCGGCGTGACCGAACCCGGCAGCGGCAGCGATACCCTGGCCCTGCGAACCACCGCCCGCCGCGATAACGGGCACTATGTGGTGAACGGCCAGAAGATCTGGACCTCGCGCGCCGAGCACTCGGACTTGATGGTGCTTCTGGCCCGCACCGCGCCGCGCGAAGAGGTCGAGCGGCGCACGGACGGCCTGTCGGTGCTGATGGTTGATATGCGCGATGCGCCCGGATTGAGCATCGCGCCGATCCGCACCATGATGAACCACGCCACCACCCAAGTGTTTCTCGATGATGTGCGGGTGCCGGCGGATCACTTGATCGGCCGGGAAGGGCAGGGCTTTCGATACATACTCGACGGCATGAACGCGGAGCGCACGCTGATCGCCGGGGAGTGCGTCGGCGATGGCCGCTGGTTCATCGACAAGGCCGCCGCCTACGCCGGCGAGCGGGAAGTTTTCGGACGGCCCATAGGGCGCAACCAGGGGGTGCAGTTTCCGATCGCGCGGGCCTACGCCTCGGTGGAGGCGGCGGCGCTGATGGTCAGGGAGGCGGCGGAGCAATTCGACCAGGGGCTGTCAACGGGCAAGCAGGCCAATATGGCCAAGCTGCTGGCCGCCGAGGCCGCTTGGGAAGCCGCCGAGGCCTGTGTGCAGACCTTTGGCGGATTCGGTTTCGCCGAGGAATACGATGTGGAGCGGAAGTTCCGTGAAACCCGGCTTTACCAGGTGGCGCCGGTTTCCACCAATATGATCCTGAGCTATATCGGCCAGCATGTGCTGGGGATGCCGCGTTCCTACTGACGGCTCTTCCTCGCCCGCTACCGAGCTGGCCTTTCTTCGCCCCTGCTTTTGCCTTTCCTCGCCCGGTGCTTGCCCCCGCCTCGCGGGAGACGCATGAACCCATCCATGGGGCTCGGCGGCGGCTCCTGCCGCCGACGCTCCCGCGAGGCGGGGGCAAG
This sequence comes from Gammaproteobacteria bacterium, assembly GCA_026708965.1. Taxonomy (GTDB): domain Bacteria; phylum Pseudomonadota; class Gammaproteobacteria; order Steroidobacterales; family Foliamicaceae; genus Foliamicus. Next base: position 32,407 of record JAPOTY010000027.1, read on the forward strand.
CACCGGGCTTAAGTCGGCGCGGGGGCAAGCGCGGGGGCAAGCGCGGGGCTGGGGCTGACGCAGAGGTCGGTGCAGGGTTGAGGCTGGTGCGGGGGCTAGTTTTCGGGCTGCTGGATGGTGACGAGTTGGCCTGCGGCCACGTTCTCCCGGGTCGTGGCGGCGCCGTCCGGCCATTCCACTGCAAGGTCCGCCTGTGTGCGGGCACCTAGCCCGAACAACTGCACCAGCGGGTTTTGCGAGGTGAAGTTGCTGCCGATGGTGATTTCCCGCATCTGATTCCGGCCGCCGGCCGTGAGCGTGATCCGGGCCCCGGCTGCGGCGGTATTGGGCGCGCGGCCTTCGAGCTTCACCTTCAGGTAGTTGTTCGCGCTGCTGTCGTTCCGCCATAGCGTGCCTGCGTTGTTTTCGTTGCGGTGCATTTGGAAGATATCGATATCGCCATCGTTGTCGAAATCCGCGCATACGATGCCGTGGCCGCGCTCGCTATCGGCGATGCCCGCCTCTTCCGATATTTCCGTGAAGGCGCCCGCGCCGTCGGAGATGAACAGCCGGCTTGGGTCGGTATCGTATTTTTCGGACGCGAAGCGCTCCACATGCACCCAGCCGTTGGTGTGGTACAGGTCCAGATGGCCGTCGTTATCGAAATCCGCGAAGCAGGAACCCCAGCCCCAGCCTCCGTCGCGCACCCCGGCTTGTTCGGTGGCGTCCGACAGCTCCCCGCCGTCATTGCGGTACAAGCGGTTGCCATGCTTGAATATCTGTTCGCCGTTGCCGTCCGGATCGCTCCAGATGGAGCTGACGAACCAGTCCAGGTCGCCGTCGTTGTCATAGTCGCCCACCGCCGCGCCCATGCCGTTGCCGTCCACGACCACCTCGCGGTTGGTGGCATCGCGGAATGTGCCGTCGCCCTCGTTGACGTAATACTTCGAGGTGAGGAAATCGGCGGCGATCACGAGGTCGGGATAGAGGTCGTCCGTGATCCGGGCGAAGACGGGGCTGAAGGTATAGTCGTGGCCGCTGCCGCCGAACGACCCGACGGGATTGTCCTCGATGATGGTTTGCGCGATGCCCGAGGGCAGGCTCACGTCGGTGAATCGGATCACGCCGTTTTCGCTGTCGTTGCGCCATAGGCTCTCGGTGCTGTAGGGCCAGGGTCGGCTCTCGTCGTCCTTGGGGCGCGGCGTGCCCCAATGCGCCAGGAACAGGTCCAAGTCGCCGTCGAGATCGTAATCGCCGAAGGCTGATGAAATCGTATAGCGGGCGTTGATGCTTTCCAGCCCTGAGCCGTCGGTTGCGTCGGTGAAGGTGCCGTCGCCGTTGTTGCGGTAAACAATCGCCCGGTCGCCCATGACGCCGCCAAGGAAAAGATCGATATCGCCGTCGCCGTCCATATCGGCGAATCCCGGCCCGCTGTGCCGGAAGCTGCCGGATGCGGCCCGCGGGTTGGCCACGCCTGCCTCCTCGGCCCGGTCCTCGAAGGTATTGTTGCCAAGGTTGCGGTACAGCAGGTTGGGGCCGAGGTCGCCGCGCAGCACGAACAGGTCCACCCGGCCGTCGTTGTCGTAGTCGCCGGCCGCCACGCCGCCACCGAATTCGCGCACATCGGCATCCTGCGGCAGGCTGCTCCCGCCGGGCGATTCGGTGTAGCCGCGCTCGAATGCGATGCCGGAACCGGGGGTGGCGTCGGCGAAAGTAACGCTCGCCACGATGTCGTTGACCGCGATCGTCACCCGGGCGGTGGCGGAGGCCGTCCCGTCGCCGGCGGTTATCGTGACCTCCACCGATATCTCGGCTTCGTGGTCCAGCGATTCGTCGGCCTTGAGCCTGAGCTCGCCGCCGCTGATCTCGAAGCGTTCGTCGCTGACGGTAAAAGCAACCGAATCGCCATCCGGGTCGCTGGCTGCGACCGAAGTGATCGCCGCGCCCGGCTGGTTCTCATCGACCGACGCGGTGGAATCGACCGTGATCGAGGGCGGTCGGTTGGTCAGCGCGGGGGCGGACTCCGGGGAGCCGCCGCCGCCGGATCCTCCTCCGCACGCGGCAAGCAGCGCTGCGGCCAGCGCAGGCGCCGGCCATGCGCCGGTCCGTGGTTGTGCAGGCATTGTCTGTTCGGTTCCGGATCGCTTGCTTCGCCCCGTAAGGGTTAGGGCGAGCGAATCTAACACATTGGCCGCGCCGCGCGCTTCTGTTGTCGGCTGGAATCGGGGTTAAGGGGTTAAGATGGTCGGCGCAATCATAGGAGCGCCGTAATGCACCACCGCAGTTTTCTTTGCTTGATGGCGGCGGGCGCAGCCGTCTTTTTCACGGCCTGCGCCGCCAACGATGCCGAATCGAATCGCTACACGATCACCGGCGATGTGTCCGCGGCCTATTCCAACGGCGAGTTCGTGGTGTGGGTCGCGGCGCCGAAAGGCGAAAGCGGGGGCGCGACGGGCATGGCGGCGGCCACGCCCGCGTCGGGCGGCGGCGATCCGCAAAAGAGCATGAAGGACAGCCTCAATATCGTGGCCGAGGCGCCGATCATTGACGGCAAGTTTTTCCTTGAGGGCACGGCGGATGCGCCGCGCAATGTGTATTTCTATGTGCTCGGCGCGGTCACCCCCGAAGGCAGGCGCCTAGCGCCTATGAAAGGACAGGCATTCATTCTTGAGCCGGGCGATCTCAAGCTCACGATGAGCGCTAGGGCCCGGTTCCTGATGGAAGGCGGCCATTACAACGATATCGTGGTGAATTCCTGGAAGCGGTCGCCCGAATACATTGCGCTGACGGAGGCCTACAACCGCAAGGTGGCGGCGGTGGACGGGGAAACCGAGGATGAGAGGCGGGCGCGGACGGAACAAGCCTCGGAGACCTACAGCGCGATACTGGACTTGGAGAATGAAGGCCGCAGGAAGGTGGCCATGAGCCATGAGGACCCGCTGGCCCGCAAGCTGACCCTGCAATCCACCTGGCTGCGCGACCGTTGGTTCGGGGATGCCGTGCGGGCGCTGGCCGAAGTCATTCCGGACGACCCTTGGATCATCGACGCGCTGGCTTCGGAAGAGCAGTACGCTGCGGCGCGGGCAAGGCGGGCCCAATTCGCCGTGGGAGCGGAAATCCGGGATTTCGAGGCCGAGACGCTGGACGGCGAAACGGTGAGCATTGCCGGGGCGCGCCAAGGCAAGGAGGTGGTGCTGGTGGAGTTCTGGGCTTCATGGTGCGGCCCCTGCCGGGTGGAAATTCCGCACATGAAGCAGGCTTATGCGGATTACGGGCCGCTCGGCTTCGAGATTTTCTCGTTCACCGTGGATGACGAGCGCGAGGATTGGGAAGAGGCATCCGAGGAGGAGCAGCTGCCTTGGATCGATGCCGGCATGGGCATGGACCATTCGGCCACGGAAACCTACGGCGTGACCGGCGTGCCGGCCAATTTTCTCGTGGACGCCGGCTCCGGCGAGATCATCGCTAGGAATTTGCGCGGCCACAAGCTCGACGAGGCGCTCGCCGAGCGTTTCGGAAAGGCGGGCGCCGAAGGCTGATCCCTCGGCCTCAGCCCGAAGGGGCCAGCGCCGTGCCGACGGTCGGCTCCTCAGCGGCGGGGAGCGCAACGCCGTCGATCAGTTCGGCCAGCTTCCGGTCGAGCTTCGCGCCGCGCAGATTCCTGGCCACCACCACGCCCTGCGAATCGATCAGGAAATTCATCGGAATCGCCAGCACGCCGAATTGCTCAGGAACGGGGCTGGCGTAGGCCAGCAGGTCGCTGGTGTTGATCCATGGAATGCCGTCCTCCTCGCTCGCTTCCGCCCAGTCGTCGCGGTCCTCGTCGAGCGAGTAGGCGAACACATCGAAGCCTTTCGGCTTATAGTTTTCGTAGGTGGCGATCAGATTGGGATTCTCCGCCCGGCAAGGGCCGCACCACGAAGCCCAGAACTCGATTAGCGTGTAGTCGTGGCGGGCGCGCGAGTCCGCGAGCCGGTATTCCGCCCCGTCCAGCCCCGTGGACGAAAAATCCTCCACCTGCGCGCCTTCCTTCATGGCTTGGGCGGCGGTTCGCATTTGAATGCCGTGGGTGACGAGGCTGCGCGCGGCCAGCAGCGCCGGATGCTCGCCCAGCGCGCCTTGCAGCTCGGTCAGCCGCTCCAGCGCGTTCTCGCCGCCTAGGCCGCCGAGCTGCACCGCATAAAGGCTGGCGAGCGGGTCGTTGTCGGCCTCGGCGATGGCCCGCAATGCCGTCGATCGCACGTCTTGCAGCGCCCGGTAGCGCGCCCATGATTCGTCGAGCAAGGCCTGATAGCCTTCATCGCCTTCCTCCACGCCCTTGCGCTGCTCCATGATTTCGCGGTAGGCCGCGAGCGCGTCTTGGTAGGCTTCGCTATCCTCCCAGGAAGCAATGACTTGCTGGTGGTACGGCCCGCCGCTGGCCCGCAGGCCCGCCACGCCGCCGGCGTATTCAATCTGGATGCCGCCCGCCTCCAGGATTAACTGCACCGAACCCTTGCCGTTGCCCTCCGCATCGCGCACTGATAACCGCGCCACTCCGCCGTGCTGGAGCGTCCCCTTTAATTCGAACTCGCCGCCGGCCAGCAGCGCGCGGGCGATCTCCTCGGATCCGCCCACCACGCCTGTGCTGCGGCTCAATACCGCTTCGCCCTCCTCAAGCAATTCGCCGACGCTGCCGACAATCCGGTATTGCGCCGCCGCATCGGGAGCATCGTTGCGGTCCGCGCACCCGGCCAGCGCGGCCATTCCCGTCACGGCGAGCGCAACCCAATGCGTTGCGATGCGGGCTTGCTGGTTTTTTCCGGTGGTCATTCGTGTTCTCCCCGAAGCGGCAGTGCCGCAAGCGCCGAAACAACAGAACGGGCGCTCGCAGCCCGCTATTGTAAGAGTCGGCTGCCGCGTCCTTTCAGCTTGGCGCAATATGCTGCGGGCTTAAGGGAGCGCTGCGATGATTGAGGGCAGCGCGGGGATTCGGGTGGCCGGAAGCACGCTGATTCCTTGGCCCACCGCATATTCCCGCCGCGCCGGACAGACCACGAACAGGTGGTCAAGCGCCAGCGTTTCGGCAGTATTGCGCATGGACCGGGACACGGCGGGCGCCTCGCTGAATTTCATCTCGAAACCGATCCGCCGGCCCGCTTTTTCAATCAGCAAATCCAGTTCGCCCCCGTCGTGGGAGGCCCAAAACCAAGGCTGGGGGCGCCCTAGGCAGCACAGCACCTGCTCGACCATGAAACCTTATAGACGAAATCTCGGAGCTTGAGTCCGAGATTTCGTTACTTTGTTCTGTTGGGCGCTGTCGGACGAAGTGTCAGGGCAGCCTTCTGGCGTAAGCTAGTTCGCCTTCGGCAGTCGCATACAAGCTGCCAGGAAATCCCTGGGAGGCGCATTGGTTGAAGCTGTGCTGATTGCCCTCTATCCTGAACTTGGGCTGCCCGTAAAGGGACACGGAGTTCAAATCGTACACGTCGTAGAATCGCCTTGCACGGTTGATCAAGTTGCCGCGAGCAGGGAGCCGCCGCACAATCAGTTGGTCGTTATCGCCGAAAAAGGCGCCGTTGAACCGGCCCACATCTTCTTCCGTAGCCTGCGTTGGCAGAATGCTGGAAAGTCGGCTAATCTGCTCGGCGGCGTTGAGCGTGGGCAATACAAATTCCGGCTCGCCGGTTGCTGCATCCAGAACGTAAAGCACCCAATCATCCTCTAGCGCAGGGCGTTCCGCCGTGCTGGCCGTAGCCGTCCGGAACAAAAGCTTGTGACCATCGGCGGATGTGCGCACGGTTCGCGCTCGCGTCCCTACGGCCCCCTGTGCATGCCATTCCGCCACCAGCCGGAGATCGCTCCAGTCAAGCCGTATCTTTCGGATATGGAGGCTTTCCGAACCGTCAGCGCCCTCCGAGAACAAATATCCTTCTTCCGAGGACACGAGATGGAAGTAATCATCGCGTCCGGAGCCGGGGGCATGGATGCTGCGCCCGGGCCATTTGCCTTTCGCGCTGAAGAAGTAGTGCATGCCAAGGCCCCAAGAAGAGCCATCGGATACTGGCTCCAGATGGACTTCCTCGTTGCTCGCGGTGTAAGCCGCAACGTATGGAAGCTTGCGTTGCGGCTGAGCGAATATTGTGCCTAGGTCATAGTGCGCCTCGGTTCCTTGGGTCGGGTTGACGACCACCAGACGCGCCGACCAGTCGCTGCCCAGCGGCTCAATGAAGAAGAACGAAGATCCGTCATTTGCTACGTCGAATAGCCAGATATCCTCTTTCTCGTAGATCAATTGGCCATCCCGGTAAATTTGAAGGGGCTGGCCGTTGCCAAGCAGTGGCAACCCCGTGGTTTTGGGCATGACCATCGGAATGCCCCCAAACCCGGTAATCACGTCGCCGGAGTCTGTTTTGCCCAAGTGGACCTGGAAAGGAAAGAAAGGCAAGGTCCCTGAATAAAGCACACCGGCACTGCCCACGGTTGAAAATCGCGCGCCGCTTCCATACCCTCCTGCTCGCGGGGGCATCACCACAACCGCTGTGCCGCTGGCGGCGCCACCGCCTGCATGCAGCCCGCACTCCGGCCCGGGCTGGTCGATCACTTCCTCGGGTGTCAGCGCCGCTCCGCCCGAATCCGGCGCCGCAACGGACGATGGCTCCATCTTGGCCTTAAGCACTAACGGTCGAAACGGCGCCTCTTGCAACGCGAAACTCCCGGCAGGAGCCTCGATTGCCGGTTCTGGTTCTTCCTGCGGCTGGGGAAAGTATTGCAGCGCCAATATCGCGGCAATCGCGACCAGCAGGGCGGCGACCAAGGTCGCTCGCCTGCTCACGGTGTCTGGCCTCCGACATCCATCCCGCCGGCATTGGATTCCGCAAAACTATTCTGCTGGCCGCACCGCGCTGTTAATTTCCTCGGAGTAAGGAGCGGATGAGGAGCCAACACAATAGGCGGCGGAATAACCCGGAGGGGATTAAACGGCGGAGGTAAGTAAATCCGGATGGGAATGCGCGGAATCCGTTGGCCGATAACCGTTATGTTCGGGATTTCCGACGGCTGCTGCGGTATCTCGTACTCCTTCGGGGCGCAGCCGCCTTCGGTCCAGACCAACTCGCTTCCGTCGCCTACCGGCATGTAGTGCGACGGAACCCATTTGTCGTTATCCGGGCATATGGTTCCATCGGGGCCTATATTTGCTCCGAAGGCGACCGGCAGCATCAACAGCGCAGGGAACATGGCCGCCAACGCCCGCGATGTGGTGCTGCAGCCTCGCATGGTTACTTCATTGCGGCGCCGCGAACGACTTGCGAATGTTCAGAATATAGGATCGTCCGTGGTTCCACTCCCAGAAAGGGTTGATGCTGTAGATATCCCTATCGCCCGTTTCGGGATTCAGGGTGTAATTGCGGGAGGCTGCGTTCGTGAGATTATTGATTGTGAGGTTCGTCTGCCATCCACGCAGCCAAGCGGGAGCGTCGAACAAGTCGTCTTGGCCAAACTGGTATCCGATTACCAAATCGTAGCTCGTCGCCGGTTCTGTGACCCTCTCGGAGGTCGTGGAAACAAGGGTGGAAACTCTTGATGCGCCCTCCAAATCGATGCTCGCGAACAGCCCCCCATTGCTCCAAGTGAACTGCGCATTGGTCTTATGCCGGGAAACCGGCTCAATCACCCGGGCATCCTGCGGCCCGGAGTCATCCCGGGTCTCGACTAGGTTTTGAACCGACGGAACTGCCGGATCCAATTGAATGTCGTAGCGGTTGGTGTACGACCGGCGAACCAGGATTGAAAAATCGTTCGCTCCCATTTCCCAGTCGTAGCGCAGCTCGTAGTCCACGCCGGTCCGCTGGAGCTGGGCCACATTGATGAAGCGGGTTTCAACCAGATAGATGTCCTCGTCGGGCAGGTAGATAATGTAGCCGGGAAGGTTGTCGGGATCGACATTGAAGCGCGAGCCCGATAGCTGAAGTATCCGGTTTTCGTAATCGGTGTCGCTCCAAGCCGCGCGCAGCGAGACCCCTGGCAGGAAAGCGGGAGAAATTTCCGCAATCAAGCTGATGCTGTCCGCTGTTTCCGGAACGAGCTTGTCATTGGCCCCGGCGATAGAATACGTGGAGCCGCGCGTAAATGTGCAGCCGCTGCCGTCTGGGTCGAGCAGGCACAACTGGGCGAAACTGCTGTCCGGGGCCCTGTCCTGAGTGCGCTGGATTAAATGGTTCATTTGCGGGGCGATGAAGGATGTGGCTTGCCGCCCTCTAAAACGAACGCTATCGTTCATCTGGTACAGAAATCCGACGCTGTAGGTGAATTCGCTTCCCGGATCCTGGGGGTTGTCGGTTCCTGCTTCGCCGGATTCCGAATTCCGGTATTGCACTTCAACATTCGAATACGAGTCATAGCGCCCGGAGAAAGTCAGGTTGAGGCGCTGCACGCCGTTCATGGCATTGCCCGCGCCGATCAGAGGAACTGCGCCTTCGAAAAACCCCGCTTGAATGGTGCGGCTGATCGAGGTGTTGAATGCCTGCGCGCCCGCCGGATTGCCGCTCGGGCAAATCAGGGGGCTGCACCGCCCGACGGCGGCATGAAACTCGGAGAAAGTGTCCAATTCGTCTTCGCGGTAGTCGTAGCCAGCGACCACTGCGACAGGCCCTCCAGGCGCCGAGAACAATTCGCCGCGCACCAAGGCCTCAAACTGGGTTTCCCTGTTCTCCGAGCCGGAATCAAGCCCTGCGGCGACGTACGAAGACAGATCGCCAAATGGATTGATCGGCGTGGGGGGGGGGCCGAATACGGTGCAATTGCCTCCAAAGAATGAAGAGTAGTTGTACCTGGTTCCGCCAAGCTCCATTTGCTTGGCCGCGCATGCGGCCTCGTCAATTCCACTGAACCGCCCAATTGACGCTTCGCTGACCCCATCGCTGTTCATCCCGACGCGCACTGAATCGGCATCAAGCACGCTGGCTTGATTGGAGGCTAAATCGTTCGCAACACGACTGAATTCAACATCCCAAGACCATATTTCGCTGATCCGGCCGTCAAAACCCAAGCTGGTGAATAACGTGTCGCGCTCAGATGCGAAGTTCGTTGGCGGCGGGCCAAGGATCTGTCCGAACGCCGTTACGCGCACGCCGAAGGGGTTGTAGGGGCTGTTCGGATGCAGCGAGCCATTGAACGAGTTAAGCCCTCGGTAGCTGGTCGTCTCGTCTCTTGTCCAGCGCAGATTGGCATGAATATTGATGGCATCGGAGATGGCCTGGTCCACCCCTGCGCTGAATGCGTTTTGCTCCTTGTCCGGTCGCAGGCTATAGCCTAGCTCCGTGTCCTCTCCCCACATTGGAGCGCCGAAGATTTCGATGCTGTTGAGATCGTCGCCGGACATGAAGCCCGCCGGCACGGTAATATCCGAGTGGCAGGTCGCCATAGCCTGCGCTTCCGGATTCAGCGCGGCGAACTCGTCCCGAGTGAGGATATCGCCGTTGAGTTCGTACACGATGGCCTTGGCTGCGTCGCATGAGCGGTCGAAGAAATAGCTGTATAGCCGCACTTGCGGGCCGGGCTGCCCCCGCTGCTGATCGCCGGTGTCGTCGCGGTTGGCGTTTATGATCGAATCCCGCGTAGAGGCATCCAAGCCGGAATCACGGAAGTACTCGTAGCCGATATTCGCCCGCCCGCCATCCCAGGCCAAGCCGGTGGAAACGCCGATTCGCGTTTCCTCGAATCCGCTCTTGTGGGGTCGCGAATAGTTCACGTCCAGATCAACGCCGGTGTAATCCTTGCGCGTAATCACGTTCACGACCCCTCCCACGGCATCGGATCCGTAGATGGCGGACGCGCCGTCCAAGAGAACTTCAATCCGCTCGACCATGGCCAATGGAATCGTCGAAATGTCGCTGACTCCCCCGGTGATTCCGCTATGCCCGATGCGGCGCCCGTCCACCAATATCAAGGTGTATTCGCTGCCTAGGCCGCGCAGGTTAACCGTGGAGGCGCCGATAATGTTGGTTGTGCCGTTGAGCTGGGAGCCGAAGGTTTCGGTGGTGCCGTTGATGTTTTGCGGGAGTTGCCGCAGAACGCGGGCCAGGGTGAGTTCGCCGGATGCGCGGATATCCTCCCGGTCGAGAATGATGAGGTTGCCGGACAACTCCGAGGGCGGGCGGTTGAGGCGGCTGCCGGTCACGCGCACGGCAGGCAGCTCGAGCACGTCCTCTTCCGCGCCGCCGCCGGTTTCCTCCTGCGCCCAAGCGACGTTCAGGCCCAGCGCCAAGCCGGTTCCAATCGCCAAGCATAAGAGGCCGTTCGCGGTTGTGCGAATTATTCCTGCTGATTTTTGCATGTCTCGCTTCCTCAATCGGTTTTGCTTTGCCGAGGCATGGCCTAGTATTGCCTGCTTCGTCTTTCGACACTATACACCCGCGCGCCGCTGCCCGCTGCGGATTGAACCAGACGGTCGAGACGGGAGGTTTTGATAGGCGCTGCGGCGAAAGCTGAACGATAGGAAGCGGGATTGCAAACATGGTCTGGTGGTAGAATGCCACCGTTTTAATGCTTGGCGCCGCCTTTGCAGCGGCGCTTTTTGTGAATGGCCGGGTCTGCCCCTGAAATCGTACCGGTAAAGCTCGAAGAGGAGATGCGCCGGTCCTATCTGGACTACGCGATGTCCGTCATCGTGGGGCGGGCGCTCCCCGATGTCCGCGACGGCCTCAAGCCCGTGCATAGGCGCATTCTGCACGCGATGCGCGAGCTGGGGAATCTCCACGACCGCCCGTATAAGAAATCGGCTCGCATCGTGGGCGACGTGATCGGCCGCTTCCATCCGCACGGCGACACGGCGGTGTACGACGCCATTGTTCGCATGGCGCAGGATTTCTCGCTGCGCTATCCGCTGGTGGACGGCCAGGGCAACTTCGGCTCCATGGACGGCGACGCGCCGGCCGCCATGCGCTACACCGAGATCCGCATGGCGTCCATCGCCGCTCCCATGCTTGCCGATATCGACCGCGAGACCGTGGATTTCGTCGAGAACTACGACGGCGCCGAGCAGGAGCCCACGGTGCTGCCGGCGCGGCTTCCCAATTTGCTCGTGAACGGCGCGTCGGGCATTGCCGTGGGCATGGCCACGAATATCCCGCCGCACAATCTTCGGGAAGTGATCGACGCGGCCCTGGCTTTGAGCCGCGATCCGGAAATCGGCATCGCGGAGCTGATGGAGATCCTGCCCGGGCCCGATTTCCCCACCGCCGCGCAGATCGTCGATGATTCGGGCGCGGCATCGGCCTACCGCACCGGACGCGGAACGATCCTGCTGAGGGCGCGGGCCGAAATCGAACAGGGCGCGTCCCGCAGCGCCATTGTCGTATCCGAGCTTCCCTACCGCGTCAACAAGGCGCGCTGCGTGGAGAAGATAGCGGAGCTGGCGCGCAAGAAGGTTATTGCCGGAATCCACGAAGTGCGCGACGAGTCCGATAAGGACGGGCTGCGGGTGGTGGTGGAGCTGCGCCGCGACGCCAGCCCCGAAATCGTGCTCAACAACCTCTACCGGCGCACGCCGCTGGAATCGAGCTTCGGCATCAATATGGTGGCGCTGTGCGGCGGGCGTCCGCAATTGCTTAACCTCAAGGAGCTGCTGGGGCATTTCCTCGATCACCGGCGCGACGTGGTGACCCGCCGCAGCGTTCACGATCTGCGCCAGGCCAAGGCCCGCGCCCATGTTCTGGAGGGGTTGACGGTGGCGCTGGCCAATATCGACGAGGTGGTGGCGCTAATCAAGGATTCGGGCAACGCCGCCGAGGCGCGCGCCGCGCTGACCGGCAGGATATGGCCGCCGGGCGCGGTGCGCGGCCTTTTGGAGCGCACCGAAGGCGCGCCCAAGGAGCTTCCGAACCTCGGCGACCGGGGATACCGGCTTTCGGACCGCCAGGCGCGGGCTATCCTGGAGCTGCGCCTGCAGCGCCTGACCGGGCTGGAGCAGCATGCCATTCTGAAGGAATACGGCGATCTGCTCGCAAAGATGCAGGAGCTGGCGGAAATCCTGCGCGATCCGGACCGGCTGCTGGAAGTGGTGCGCGGCGAATTGGCCGAGCTGCGCGAGGAATTCGGCGACGAGCGCCGAACCGAGATCATCGCCGATTACAGCCGGGTGGCCGACGAGGACCTGATTCCGCGCCGGGACCTGCTGGTCACGCTGTCCTGGCGCGGCTACGTGAAGACCCAGGAGCTGGAGACTTTCCGCACCCAGGGGCGGGGCGGACGGGGCAAGCGGGGCGCTTCGGTGGGCGAGGAGGATTTCATCGATCAGCTGCTGGTCACGAATTCGCATTCCACCCTGCTGTGCTTCACCGACCGGGCGCGGGTCTATCAGATCAGGCCGTTCGAGATTCCCACCCAGAGCCGCGAAACGCGCGGCTTGCCGATCGCCAACCTGCTGCCCGGCTTGGAGGAGGGCGAGCGGGTCAATTCGGTGCTGCCGGTGGAATCCTTCGACCCTGGACGTTTCGTGTTCATGGCCACGCGCCGCGGGCGGGTCAAGAAAACCCGTTTGGACGCCTTCTCCAGTATCCGCCGCACGGGCATCTACGCGCTCAGCCTCAAAGACGAGGACCGGCTGGTGGAGGCCGCGATCACCGATGGCCGCAGCGACGTGATCCTCGTGGCCAGCAACGGTCGGTCGGCGCGTTTTCCCGAAACGTCCGTGCGGCCCATGGGGCGCACGGCCGCCGGGGTGATCGGCCAGCGCTTGCAAAAGAAAAAACAGGCGGTGGTGGCGGCGCTGATCGTTAGCGCGGACGATGCCGGAGACGAAGGCGTTTGGGTGCTCCAGGCAACCACCAAGGGTTTCGGCAAGCGCACGCCGGTCACGGAATTTCCGCGAAAGGGCAGGGCCGGCCAAGGCGTGATCTCGATTCGCACCGAGGGCCGCAACGGCAAGCTGATCGGCGCCGCGCTGGTGCGCGACGGCGATGAGGCCATGCTGATGACGGCCGGCGGCACGCTGATCCGAACGGCGATCGGCGATGTGTCCATCCAAGGCCGTTATTCGCACGGCGTGCGCTTGATGCGCCCGGACAAAGGCGACCGCGTGGCCGTGTTCTGCACCCTGGAAGGAGATCAGCAAGAACCGGAGCCGGCGGATTCCGCGGAGCAGGAATGAACCGCATTTTCAATTTCAGCGCCGGGCCGGCGAACCTGCCGCTGCCGGTGCTCGAGCAGGCCCGCGACGAGCTGCTGGACTGGCAGGGCCGCGGGCTTTCGGTGATGGAGGACAGCCACCGGGGCCGCGCGTTCGTGGAGCTGGCCGAGCGCTCCGAGCAGGATTTGCGCGCTTTGCTTTCGATTCCCGACGATTACGCCGTGCTATTCATGCAGGGCGGCGCCACCCTGCAATTCGCCACCATTCCCATGACGCTGGCCAAGCCTGAGCAGGGCGTTGATTACCTGATCACCGGCCATTGGGGCAAGAAGGCCGCGTCCGAGGCCGCCAAGCTGCGCCCGATGCGCGTGGTTGCCGACGGCGAGGCCCTCGGCTACCGCTCGGTTCCGGCCATGGAGGACTGGGAAACCGGGGCGGATGCGGCCTATTTGCACTACACGGCCAATGAAACTCTTCACGGGCTGGAAATCGATCCGCCGCCGGCTGCGGGCTATGCGCCGCTGGTATGCGATATGTCCTCCACTTTGCTTTCGCGCCCGATCCCGGTGGAGCGATTCGGCCTGATCTACGCCTGCGCCCAGAAGAATATCGGGCCGGCCGGCGTGACCGTGGTGATTATCAGCCCGGATTTGATCGAACGCGTTCCGCAAGATACGCCTCTGGCGCTGAATTACCGCAAGATCGCCGCCGCCGGTTCCATGCTCAATACGCCCGCCACCTTTCCTTGGTACATGGCGTCGCTCGTGTTCCGCTGGGTGGCCGACCAAGGCGGCCTCGCCGGCATGGCCGAGCGCAACCGGCGCAAGGCTGATCTCCTCTACGGCCATATCGACGGCTCGGATTTTTACGCCAACCTAGTGGACCCCAACTGGCGCTCATGGATGAACGTGCCGTTCACGCTGGCCGAGCCGTCGCTGGACGCGAAATTCCTGGAGACGGCCGAGCAGCAGGGCCTCTACGGGCTGAAAGGCCACCGCGCGGTGGGCGGGATGCGCGCTTCGATATACAACGCCATGCCCGAAGCGGGCGTGCGGGCGCTGGTGAGCTTCATGGAGGAGTTCGAGCGCAAGGCTTGACCGATTTGACGCGGTCGTCCGCCGGACGCTAGGGCAGGATGCGCTCGTTCCGACGGAAGGCCTTGCGATGACCCGGAAGACCAACATGTTCAATATCCGAATCTACAACAGTATCGCCAACGAGGGCCTTGCGCGCCTGCCGTCCGACCGCTACGCCGCGCCTTCCGACCATGAGGCGCCGGACGGCATCCTGCTGCGCTCCCACGATCTGCATTCGGTCGAGATTCCGCAAAGCGTGCAGGTGGTGGCGCGGGCGGGCGCGGGCGTCAACAATATTCCGGTGGACGCCTTGGCTGAGCGCGGCGTTCCTGTGCTCAACGCGCCTGGCGCCAACGCCAACGCCGTCAAGGAGGTGGTGCTGGCCGGCATGCTGCTGGCGGCGCGCAATATTCTTCCGGCATGGGACCATTTGCGCGGCCTGGATCTTCCGCCTGAGCAGCTTCGCAAGGCCGTCGAGTCGCAGAAGAAGCAATTCGCCGGCCAGGAGCTGTCGGACCGGTTCATGGGCGTGGTCGGGCTGGGCGCGGTGGGCGTGAAGGTGGCCAACGCGACGGTCGCTCTGGGAATGAAAGTATTCGGATACGATCCCGCGTTGTCGCTCGACCGGGCCTGGGAGCTGTCGTCGCAGGTCGGCAAGGGGCGAAGCCTCGAGCATGTATTCGCCGGCGCCGATTTCGTGAGCGTTCATGTGCCGCTCATGGATGCCACCCGCAATCTGGTGTCCGGCAGCCTTATCCGCAGCATGCGCAAGGGCGGCGTGCTGCTGAATTTTGCCCGCGGCGGCATCGTGGACCTCAAGGACGTGATCGAAGCCTTGGATTCGGGCTGGCTTTCCGCCTATGTCTGCGATTTCCCCGAGCCCGAGCTGGTGCGCCATCCCAAGGCGATCCTGCTGCCCCATCTGGGGGCATCGACTTCCGAGGCCGAAGTCAACTGCGCCGTGATCGCCGCGGAGAACCTGCGGGCCTACCTGGAGGACGGCAACGTGCGCGGCTCGGTCAATTTTCCGGTCATTGATCTGCCCCGCGGCGACGGCTACCGGCTGACGATCGCTAATTCCAACGTTCCGTGGATCGTGGCCAATATATCGGCGTTGCTGGCGGAAGAAAACCTCAATATCGAGTACATGATGAATATGTCGCGGGGGCAATTGGCCTATACCGTGCTGGATCTCAACGATCAGGCGCCCGAGAGGGTTATTCGGCGGCTCAAGGAGATGGAGGGCATTCTCAGGGTCAGGGACCTGGGCCGGGCTGTCTAGACCGCAAGAAGGTGTTTGGTGGGTTCCTGGCGTGTAAGCCGCACCAGTGCTCCGTCAGCGCCGCAGACCTTGCTTGTGCCGGGGGATAAATCGATCTCGCATCGCGCAGTGATGCTTGCCACGCTGGCGCTAGGGGAAAGCGAGATCGTCAATTTTCTGCCGGGCAGCGACTGTCTGGCCACCGTGGGAGCCATGGAGAGCCTCGGGGGCCGTATGACGTGGCTGGCCCGCGACCGGTTGCTGGTTCGGGGCGCGCAGCCATTGCGCTCCCCCGGCCAGCCGCTGGACTGCGGCAATTCCGGCACGGCGATGCGTCTTCTGGCGGGCCTGATGGCCGGTCAGAATGTGGCCGCGCGATTGCATGGAGATGATTCCCTGAGCCGCCGGCCGATGCACCGGGTGGTGGATCCTCTCACTCGCATGGGAGCGCGCGTCAAGGCCCTGGGGGAGGACGGCCGCCCGCCCTTGCTGATCGATCCGGGAGAGGGCCTGCACGGCGTCTCCTTTGCGCCGTCCGTGCCTAGCGCGCAGGTGAAATCCGCCATTCTGCTGGCTGGTCTGGGCGCATGGGGAGAGACCAGCGTGACGGAATCCACGCCCACCCGGGATCATACGGAGCGGATGCTGCCAAGTTTCGGCGTCTCGCTTGAGCGCGCCGACGGATCGGTTTCCCTAACAGGCCGGCAGCCGCTGCGCGCTGCGAGAATCGATATTCCCGGAGATTTTTCCTCAGCGGCGTTTCTTCTTTTGGCAGGCGTGATCGGACAGGTTGAAGCGCGGACGGATTCCGTGGGGATCAATCCCGGGCGAACAGGATTCCTGCAAGCGCTGAAGCGGATGGGCGCCGGGGTCCGGATTTTGGCGCGGCGCCATGCGGGCGCCGAGCCGGTAGCGGATCTGGCGGCGGCGCCGGCTGCCTTGAAAGGCGTCCGCCTGCCGGCTTCGCTGGCGCCTTCGATGATTGACGAGATGCCCGCTTTATTCGCGGCGGCGGCATGCGCCAGCGGCCAGACCGTGATTGAGGGCGCCGCCGAGCTGAGAGTCAAGGAAAGCGACCGTATTGCCGTGATGGTGGCCGGCCTCAGGGCGCTTGGCGTCGAATGCCGGGAGACACCGGACGGAGCGAGCATCAATGGCGGAGCCGTGCGTGGCGGAGAGGTGGATGCGCAAGGCGACCACCGCATCGCCATGGCCTTCTCGATTCTTGCGCTCGTTGCCAAGGGACCCGTTACAGTCAAGGGCGTTGAACTGGTGGATACCTCATTCCCGGGTTTCGCTAGGATTGCGCGGTCCTTGGGATTGCTCTTTGAATCCATCGGCTGAATCCCGCCCAACCGCGGCCAAGGCGCCGGTGATCTGCATCGACGGGCCTGCCGGGGCCGGCAAGGGCGTGGTCGCGGGTGATCTCGCAGGACGGCTGGGTTGGCGCCATCTCGACAGCGGCGCCCTTTACCGGACAGTCGCGCTTGCCTTGCTGCGCGGGGGGCTGATGGATGCGGACGAATCGCGCATCGAGGCCTATTTGAGAGAGTGCCGCTTTGAATTCAATGCGGCTGTAGAGGGAGAGGGTAATCGGGTATTGCTGAACGGTGCGGACCTGAGTGCCGAAATCCGCGCCGAGAACGTGGGCGTGGCCGCTTCGCGCATCGCCAGCCTTTCGGTCGTTCGCCGCTTTCTGCTTGCCCGGCAGCGCCGGTTTCGCCGGATGCCCGGCCTGGTGGCGGAAGGGCGCGACATGGCATCGGTGGTGTTTCCGGATGCGCCACTTAGGATTTATCTTCATGCGAGTCTCGAAAAACGCGCCGAGCGGCGTCATAAGCAATTGAAGCAAAAGGGAATCAATGCTAGTATGGGCGATCTGATTCGCGATCTGGCGGAGCGTGACCGCCGAGACCGGGACCGACCGCTGGCGCCGCTTAAAAGAGCGCGCCAAGCTGAGGTGCTGGATACCACGGCGCTGACTGTACTGGAAACAAGAGATGCGGCTTGGCGCTTGGTCACGGCGGTCTGGCCCGGTATGGCAGCCGGATAACGGATCGGTAGCGGCGCCTGCCCGGAAGGCGGGCGCTTTAACTAAGGCAACCGCGGGCGCCAAGGAAGACGCGCGCGCAACATAATGAGGCCCTGAATGGCAGAAAGCTTCGCAGAGTTGGTCGAGGCCAATCTCGCCCAAAGAAATTTCCGGCCGGGAGAGATACTCTCGGCGCAAGTGATCGATATCAGTCCGGAAATCGTTACGGTCAGCGCCGGACTCAAGTCCGAGGCGCTGATCCCCGCCAGCCAGTTCATGGACGAGACCGGCGAACTGGAAGTGGACATCGGCGACGAGGTGGAAGTCGCTCTCGATTCGATGGAGGACGGGTTCGGCGAAACTCGCCTGTCGAGGGAAAGAGCCAAGCGGACGCGCGTATGGGAGAATCTCGAATCCGCGTTCGATCAGCAGGAGATCGTGCAAGGCGCCATCAGCGGCCGCGTAAAAGGCGGCTTTACCGTGGACGTTTCAAATGTGCGGGCCTTCCTGCCGGGCTCGCTGGTGGATATGCATCCGATCCGCGACACCACCTACCTTGAGGGGCGCAAGCTCGATTTCAAGGTCATCAAGCTCGACCGTCGGCGCAATAACGTGGTGGTATCGCGGCGGGCGGTGATTGAGGAACTGCACAGCGCTGAACGCGCCGCCCTTCTCGCCAGCCTCGAAGAGGGGCAGGTGGTGGACGGGGTGGTCAAGAACCTGACCGAGTATGGCGCGTTTGTGGACCTCGGCGGCATCGATGGATTGCTGCATGTGACCGATATGGCATGGAGGCGCGTCAAGCATCCGTCCGAAGTGGTTGAGGTAGGGCAGGAGCTTCAGGTCAAGATTCTCCGGTTTGACAGTGAGCGCAACCGTGTTTCCTTAGGGCTTAAGCAGTTGGGCGAGGATCCGTGGGTCGATATCGCCCGGCGCTACCCGCCGCACACGCGGCTGTTCGGGAAGGTCACCAACGTGGCCGATTACGGCTGTTTCGTGCAGATCGAGGAAGGCGTGGAAGGGCTGGTTCATGTCTCCGAAATGGATTGGACCAGCAAGAACGTTAATCCCGGCAAGATTGTCCATGTGGGCCAGGAAGTTGAAGTGATGGTGCTGGATATCAATGAGGAGCGGCGCCGTGTTTCGCTGGGCCTCAAGCAGTGCATGGGAAATCCTTGGCAAGATTTCGCCAGCAACCACAAGAAGGACGACCGCGTGGCGGGCAAGGTCCGCTCCATGACCGATTTCGGCATCTTCATCGGGCTTGAGGGGAATATTGATGGCCTCGTTCATCTTTCGGACCTGTCCTGGGATATTCCCGGCGAGGAGGCGGTGCGGAACTACCGCAAAGGCCAGGAGGTGGAAGCCGTGGTGCTTTCCATTGATGCGGATCGGGAGCGAATCTCCTTGGGGATCCGGCAACTGCAGGGCGACCCGCTGGCCAGTTTCCTGCGCGACCATCCCAAGGGCAGCGTCGTGACCGCCGTTGTGACCTCCGTGGAGCAACGCCGGGTGGATCTTGAGTTGGCGGAGGGAGTGAGCGGCAGGATGCGGGCTGCGGAATTATCGCGCGAGCATGTGGACGATGCGCGGATGCAGGTCAAGCAGGGCCAGTCCATCGAAGCCCGGATTGTTGGCGTGGACCGCAAATCCCGACTGGTTTCGCTATCGGTGCGCGCCATGGAAGAGCAGGCCGAAGCCGAGGCCTTGCGGGACTACGAGGCGGAAGTCGGCGAACGAATCAAGGGCGCCACTCTCGGTGAATTGCTGCGAAGCCAGCAGGACCAGGATGCCGGTAAAGCAGAGGACTAGCGGAATCAGCCGGATCAGCGGGGGGCGGTCGATGCCGCCCCTTGCCTGAGATTTCCAAGGGGGCACAGGCGCTATGAATTCAATCTCGTCCAAGGCATCCAAGGGCGCTATCACCCGCTCGGAGCTGGTTCGCATCGTTATGCGCAGGCTGCTGGAAGATGAGCGGTTCAGCTATTTTTCCTCCGCCGAGCTTGAGGCTTCAATCAAGCACGTCATCGATCTGATGGCGCAGACGCTGGCCTCCGGCGGCGGCATTGAGATTCGCGGGTTCGGCAGCTTCAATCTCAGTTACCGGCGGGCCCGCATCGGGCGCAATCCGCGCACCGGCCAGGCGGTGGCGCTTCCCAGCAAATACGTGCCCAAGTTTCGGCCAGGCAAGCGTTTGCGCGAGCGCGTAAACGCCGCCGCCAGGCTCTCGGCCGGAGCTTCGAGCCCGGGGCGCTAAGCGCGGCTGCCGGTTGCGGAGGCGTGTGGGGATGGGCATCGCGCGCTGGGGAAGGCGCATTCTTTACACGCTGTTGCTGCTGGCGGCGGTTGTGCCTGCCGGCATCCTTGCGCTTTTGAACCGCGGGCAGATCGGTGTCGATTTGGCCTTCGCGGAATTCACCCTCTCGAAACCCCTCGCTTTTACCGTTGTATTCGGGCTCGGCTGGCTGTTCGGCCTGCTTTGCGCCGCCGGCGCGTTGCTGAAGGGGCGCGCCGGGCGCGGAAAGGGGATGCCGGCTGGAGAGAGCGCCACGAGCGAATAGCGCTTTCCGGCTGCCATTTGGCGCTATACGAAACCCGCTTCGCCCAACGATCTCAGCAATGCCATCCGACTTAACGGTCACGCTGGCCGGCATCATTATCGTCGTTGCCGTTCTGGGCTATTGGTTCGGTCGTTCAGGAGAGGCTGCCGGCCGGCTTAATTGGCGGTTTCGGGAATTCCTGGACGGACTGCCAAGGCGCTCCGAGAAAGCGATCGATGCCTACCTGCGCGAAGCGGAAAAGGAACAGCGGCAACCCGAGGCCGCCTTTGAGCTGGCTGCTTATTTCAGAGCTTCCGGGGATTGGCGGCGCGCTTTGCAGATCCATGAATCCCTTGCGGCCAGGGCCGACCTTGTGGCGGAGGCCAGAGCCAGGGCCGGGCTCGAGATCGGCGACGACTATCGCTGCGCAGGAATGCTGGACCGGGCCGGGGAGGCCTATGCCAGAACCGCCGGATATGCCCCTCTCCGGCTCAAGGCCTTGCGCCGCAGGCTGGGCGTGTGCGAGCAATTGCAGGACTGGGAGCAGGCACTGCGGGTGGCGGCGCAGCTGGCCCGCGAGGCCCCGGAGGACGGCAGCCGTCTGCGCTGCCACTATTTGTGCCAGCTTGCGGAGGAGCGGGCGCAGGCGGGGGATTCCAAGCAGGCGAGGAAGCTATGGAAGCAGGCGGCCAAGGAATCGCCGTCCTGTCCGCGTCCCGCCGTGGACCGGGCGCTGCTAGGCGGCGATTCGTTCGGCAGAGGCCTTGCGGCGGCGGCAAGCCATCCCGAGTTCGCCGAACTGATACTGGGGAGATCGGGCGAAAAGGCCGGCGGTTCGCCTGAGACCATCGAACGCGGGCTTTCCATGCTGCTGGACGGCAATCCCGGCTTGAGGCCGCGTCTGGCGACGGCGTTGCTCATGGCGCCCGGCCTGTTATGCCGCAGTTCGGCGGAATGCCTGTTCGGCGCCTTGCGCGAAGCGCACCCGGCCTACGCCGGGACTTATGCGGCAGGCCCTCCCGAAGCCTTTGCCTCCCAATCGCTGAACGAACTCCGCGATGAATGGCGCAAGACGGCGGGCGGCATGCCTCGCTGGCGCTGCGCCGATTGCGGCCACGAGGACGAAACCCATGCGTGGCGGTGCATGGAATGCGGAGCCTGGGAAACAGCCCGTTTAATTTCCCCGTTTTCGGCCTGAAAGGCGCGCAGCGCTATTCTTCGCCAAACGCGCCGATTTTCGGCCTTCGTTTGGCGCTTCCATCGGATCAGACTCCCTGCATGTGTCCGCTCCGCTTCGGGGCGGCGCCCAACGACACAAGGAGATCCAGGAATGAACAGATGGATAGCGGCGGTGATCGCAGCCTTGGCCCCCTGCCTGCTTTTCGCGGGTCCAGTGAACGTCAACAAAGCCGATGCGGAGACCATAGCCCGCGAACTGCAGGGAATAGGGCCCGCCAAGGCCCGGGCCATTGTCGATTACCGTGAGAGCAACGGACCTTTTGAAGCGGTGGATGACCTTCTAAAGGTTAAAGGTATTGGCCCTAAAGTATTGGAGGACAACAGGAAAAACATACTCCTCAATGATGAGGAAAGCAGCGCCTCCGAAACCGGCTCCTGATCTTTTCCGCCTCCCGGCTTAACCGTACACCCCCCTCCCTGAAAAGGGCTTGCGGCAGGTTGATCCTGCCGCTTTTTTTTGCGCTATCCGAGCTCGCCGGTTTTGATATGCAAATCGCGCTGCGGGTAGGGGATCTCGATAGCGTGCGCTTGGTACAGCCGCCAAGCCTCCAGCATGACATCGCTCTTGATATTCGACACGCCGCTGTCGGCATCCTGGATCCAGAAGCGGATTTCCAGTTCAATGGCGGATTCGCCGAAAGCCTTCACCAGGCAGCGGGGCGCGGGATCGCCGAGCACGCGGGGCTGGCTTTGGGCCGCCTCCACGCCCAGGCGTATGGCAAGCTCCAAGTCGGTGCTGTAATGCACGCCGATCGGAATCCGCAGGCGCGTGTTGGCATCCGTATGCGTCCAGTTGGATACGGGTTCCGTGATCATGGTTTCGTTCGGTATCAGATGCTCGATGCCGTCGCGGGTGATGATCGACACGTAGCGGGCGCCGAGCCTGTTGACCCAGCCGTAGGTGTTCTCCACGGTGATGACGTCGCCGGGCTTGATCGACTTGTCCAGCAGCAGGATCAGCCCGCTGATGAGGTTGGAGAATACTTTCTGCAATCCGAAGCCGATTCCGAAGCCCACCGCGCCGCCGACCACCGCCAGCGCCGTGAGGTCGATGCCCACCGAGCCGATGGTGATGAGGAAGGCGAACACGAACAACGTGATGCGCAGCGTTTTGTTGAGCAGAACCCGGCCTGCGGGCGTGACCCAGTCGGCATCGCGCAGCTGCCGCTCGGTGATCCGGGAGGCGAAGGCCGCAAGGCTCAGCAGCGCCGCCAGCAGCATGGCGGTCGCCAGCACTTGGTAAACGCTCAGGCTGAATTCGCCCAGCGTGAGCGTGAATTGCGGCCCGTTGAGTATCTCGATGGTGGGGCCGAGCAGATCCCAGATGCTGAGCACGGCCATTCCGTAGGCGACGATCGCCGTGACGCGCGAAAGCATGGGGTTGCGGATGGCCCGGGATACCAGCCGCACCACAACCCATGCCACCAGCAGGCTGGCGAGGATTTCCAGCAGCCAGGTGTCTTGCTGCGCCGCGACATACAGGCCCAGCAGCAGGCTCAGGAATGCCAGCCAGATGAGCGGCCAGATCAGCGGCTCGAGGATCCGCCGCGCGTTTTCCCAGCGCGGCCGGGTCCCGCACCAGGCCGCGATTGCGGGATGCAGGCGGCGGCTGATCAGCCACGCGCCCAAGCACAGCACGGTCGCCAGCGCAAGCTGCAGCAGGCTGGCCCACAGCATGACGCCGACCGGGACCACCGACAACGCGGTGTCCAAGGCGGATTGCAGAATCAGCTTGAGTGGTTCCATGGCAAAAGCGCGCGCGGGCGGCGCGCCCGCTATCCTAGCGCGAATCGGCCTCCGTTAGGCCAGCCCCTGCCCGCCAGGACGCTTCCCGGTCCGCAATGCCGCGTATTCCTGCCAGCGATCATGGTCTTGGCGTCTTGAGGGTGGTCAGGCGGCCCATGCCGCTGATAGGGCCTCGGCCTGTTGCAAGACGGTTTGAACCGCCCGAGCGCCGCCTCCTCGACAACGGACTCCGTCAACACGCTCAATGGCTGAAATCTCTCACGGTGAAACGCTCAATCTCTTTTGTTGAACGGTTGGTATTCGATCAGGGACGATCGGCCGAGGATATCAACGACCGTGACGGACAGTTCCGCCCCGAAGGCATCTGTCAAGCGCATCCGCTTGCCTATGCGAAACGGCACCGGTTGTTGCCGCCCCTCGTTGATGGCGATGTTGTCCGCGTACAAGTAAGTTCGATCGGACGTGTCGCGGATCGGATTCAGGCGCCCCCGCAGGCCAGGGATATGTCCCGTGCTCTGGGCGAATATCGTTGCGCCGCCCGACTCCAGGGGTTCGAGCTCAACCAGCAAACCACCTCGATTGGGTGCCCAATCCCGCTTGAGTCCGGCGGCGTATCCCGGCGCGGCGGCATAAACCGTCATGGGCAGATTGGCGGTGTATAGATCCAAAGCCGCGTCTCCGGCCTCGTCGGTGGTTCCCCGAACCCAGGTTTTGTTGGGAAAAAGCGCGAGCACTTCGACTCCGGCGAGAGGCTCCCCTTTGGAATGCACCGTGATGGTCGCGTCGGCCGGAACCAGATCAAGCTTCGCGGCAGGGATGCGCAGCGCGAGGCTGGACCCGTTGATGAGCTCGTATTCCGGAGCCAGGCCGGTGGCTTCCCTAGTTTCCTTGCGAATGATCGCCACCCCGTCCCCCCGGCGTTCCATCAGGAATTTGCGGTGGCCCGCCCCCGCCACGCCGCCGACCGGAATTCGGCCGAACACGGATGCGATCACCTCGTTGCGCGTGGCTTGGCTGGCCTCCATGCCTTCGATGGTCATGCCGTTGGGAAGTCGGCCCGGCGAATCGATCTCCAAGCGGTCCTTGAATATGGACAATCGTATTCTCCGCGAAGAGATGGAATAGTCGCGGTGCGCGACCGCATTGGCCACCGCTTCGAACACGGCCGCCTTGCTGTACTGCGGAATATCTTCGCGTTCCGGGGTCTTGCGCGCCGAAACGCGCATATTGCGGACCACGAACTGTACCGCGTCCGCGATTTGCGTTGACAACGGACCGGTAATCTCCTGCGCGTCCAATTGGCCCGAAGCGCGGTCCGCCCCGCGATAGTGCGTTGCGGCAATCGTCGCTTGCGGCAGCCAGTTTTGCGGCGAAGGAGCGCAAAGCAGTATTCCGGCCACTGTGGCGCGCTCCACGCCGGCTTCATCCTGCGCTAGAAGGCGGAGGTTCATCAGGCCGCGGCGCGCATCGGCCGCGCCCGCTGCGCTAAGGAGCGGCTCCCACAGGCGTTCGCTCAAAGTCTCGAATCCGGTTTCCGGAACAATCTGCTTGTCGAACCAGAGATAGCGGCTCTGGGCGCGGTTCTGCGCCAGCCTCAGGCTCTCGTCCTTTGTCATCCGACGCTTGCTCGCGCCAACCCGGATGAATGCCCGCCCACCGCGTTCATGCAAGGCTTCGCCGCGCGGAACCACTACCAGCACAAACGCTTTGCCATCCAGTTCCCTGTGATATACATCAATGCGCAACGGCGGCTCGATGGAATCGGTGCTGACTTCGGCCAGCAGGCGGTCCAGAGTCACGGCCTGCTCCCGGGACATGCCCTGGATGGTTCCGTCATCGGCCACCCCGCAAAGCATCGTTCCGCCGTCCGCATTGGCGAACGCGCCAAGCTCGTCCGCCCAATCATCCCTGCGCGGGCTGATCGGTTTGCCGCCGTGAAATTCGACCTGCTTGAACTCCCAACGGCTGTCCTCGCCCAGCCCCAACTGCCGCCGAATCTCCTCATCGCGGATTGTCACCATTCAACGCCTCCGCTTGCTTGACTGCATCCAGAATGCCGATGTCATGGTTCTCCCGCGCTTCGGCAACCTGTGCATATTCTGCACAGGTTGCCGAAGTTCGCTACTCATCCAACTCTTTTCGTCCAATCGAACTCCGCTCCCAGCGTCCGAATCATTTGGAAGGTGGTTTTCCGATGCCCATCCGCCATCAGCGCATCCCGACCTCCAATCGGTCGGCGTACTCTTGGAAGGTTCCGCCCCGGAGACCGGTCAGTTGGAAAGCCTCCTTGAATCCGATTTGCCCCTCAATTGCCGCTCTCATCACATAATTCGCAAACAGTGTGCCGATCCGCGCATTCTGGTTGTTATAGAAATCGCCCCCGGTTGGTTTCGTGCCTCCCTGATATTCCCGGTTGATGCAGTGCTCATGGAAGTCGAAGAAGGCGCTGCGCTCAATGAGCTTGAGGTCCATGGCGCGTCGGGCTGAACGACCTTTCGGAAATAAGGCCTCAATTTTCCGAACAGAATGTTCCCGCTCTTGAAGCGCCGTTTGGCGCTGGTGACATCCGCCGATGTCCCTAGGCCGTTCAGGTGCAATTTTTCCGGGGCGATGTGCTCAAGTCCGACATACGGAACTTCCGGGTTCAAGCTGGTTGGATCGACGCTCTGGTTTACAAGCTGCGCGCAGTTCCCGAACACTAATCCACCCCCTTGGTCGCCTGTAAGGCGCGAGACATCCGGTTCGGTCACGCAAAACCCCCCAATGAAACACTGCTATCAGTTCCTTGCGCCAACACCGCATGCTCGCGCTTGATCTGCTCGCGGAAACTTTCCGGCACTTCGTCCCACACGAAGAGGTCCACGCGGAACGGGAGGCTGCTTTCCTCAAGGGATTCGCGCAGATCGGACACCGCCCGCGCTTGCTCCGGCGCGGTGAACACCACCATGTCCAGATCGGAAGCCGGCCGGCCGGTTCCCTTGACTCTTGAGCCATACGCCCAAGCTTCCGTATCAGGGAGATGCCGGGACAGCAGTGAAACCAACGTTTTCCGCTGGTCGTATGTGATGTCAATCGCTTGGTTCAGCGCCATGCCTCGCCGCTCAACGTGCCGTGCAAGCGCATAGCATCGCCAGTGAAATCCGGCACGAGGCCCAAGCATGCTTTGGCGTTTTCGCCGTCGTAATCGTGCGATGTATCAGTGCGTGCGTCCGCATACTTGAACCACTGCTCCACTGGTGAGGGCAGTAGTCGGTTCTCGTTCGCCAAACGAAAAATCGGCTTTGGGCTGTTGGGCGAATCTGCGATGCCCAACTCCTCCGTCAGATACCGCTTCAGCACCTTCCAAAGGCAGTCGTAACAGGTCTCGAAACGTTGGATGACCGACTCGGCGATGCCCTCTCGGATCAATTCAGGCTCTACGGCGTCCAAGGCCAGATGGTTAAGGTACTGCTCCTCAAGGCGCTTGAGGGACGAGCGAAACTTGCTGTAGTCGATCATGAAACATGCCCCTCAGTTCGATATTCGATGCAACGTTCACTACGTGCATACCCCTAGGATAACGCCTCAAGTGAGCGATCATTTCCTCAACTGTCATTATTTGTCCCGCCCTCCAAATCCGAGATGTACTTGAGGAAGATCAGGCCCAGCGCGACATGCTTGTAGTCGGACGGCTCCATGTTGCCGCGCAGCTTGTCCGCCGCCGCCCAAAGCTTGGCCTCGAATCCGAGAGTGGCTCCCCGGGCCGGACTCGAACCAGCGACCAATTGGTTAACAGCCAACCGCTCTACCTACTGAGCTACCGGGGAAGCGCAGCGCGATTTTAGCCGCAACGGCCCCCTCAGGCGAGCAGGCGGCGGAGGCGGCGCGCGGCTTCCTCGAGGTCGTCCATGCCGCAGGCGAAGGAGAACCGCAAATGCCCTTCGGCGCCGAACGCGGATCCCGGAACCAAGGCCACTTCGGCCTCGGAAAGGATCAGCTCCGCCAGTTCCGCATCGTTGGCCAGCCCTTTGGCCCGGATGGCTTCGCGGGCATCCACGAACAGGTAGAAGGCGCCCTGGGCGCGCGCGCAGCGCATGCCCGGCGTGGCGCTGATGGCTTGGTGCAGGTAGTCGTAGCGCTCCTTGAACGCCTTGCGCATGGCTTCAAGCATCGACTGGTCGCCATCAAGAGCCGCGGCGGCGGCGGCTTGCGAGATGCTGCACGGATTGGCCGTGGTCTGGCTGCACAGCTTGCGCATGGCGCCCACCAGGGCCGCGTTGGCGCCCGCGTAGCCGATGCGCCAGCCGGTCATCGCGTAAGCTTTGGAAACGCCGTTGACGGTAATGATGCGGTCGCGCATCGAAGTCCATAATTGCGCGGGCGTAAGCCAGGGCTCATCGCCCCAGTAGATATGCTCGTAGATATCGTCGGACACGACCACGACGCGCTCGTGGGCGCCCAGCACCTCGCCCAGGGCCTCAAGCTCCGCCCGCGTGTAGCTGACCCCGGTGGGGTTGCCCGGCGTGTTGAGGAAAATCATCCGGGTGCGCCCGGTGATGGCCGATTCCACTTGCTCGGGCGTTACCTTGTAGCCGCTATCGATATCCGCGGAAACGATGACCGGCGTTCCGTCGCATAATTTAACGATATCGGGGTAGGAAACCCAGTAGGGCGCGAGGATGATCGCTTCGTCGCCGGGATTGAGCAGCGCCGCGGAAGCGTTGAACAGAACCTGCTTGGCGCCGGCGCCCACGGAAATCTGCGAAGGTTCGAACTCAAGTTGGTTGTCGCGCTTGAACTTGCTGCATATGGCGCGCTTCAGTTCGGGTGTGCCGTCGGCCGCGGTGTAGCGGGTGTCGCCGGCTTCCATCGCGGCGGCGGCGGCGGCACGAACGTGTTCGGGGGTGTCGAAGTCGGGTTCGCCGGCGCTGAGGCTTAGCACATCGCGTCCTTCGGCCCGCATCTCCCGGGCTAGGGTGGAAATAGCGATGGTGGCCGAGGGCTTGACCCGCTGGACGCGCTCGGATAGCTGCATTGAACTCATAACGATGCTCGCTCTTGCAATGAGCGCCCATTTTATCGGCCTATGCAGCATTCTGCGCCAACAGGCGGCCTCGAAGCGCTTGCCGCGAGGAAAACGAGCAAGAGTGCGGGATCGAAGCGCCGATGTTTCCAAGGGGTGCTACAGTGCGCGGATGAGTGCGGATCGATTCGATCTGGAGTCGGACTTCCAGTTGTCGGGCGACCAGCCGCAGGCCGTGGCTGCGCTATGCGAAGGATTGGAGCAGGGCCTTGCCCGGCAGACGCTTCTCGGAGTGACCGGCTCCGGGAAGACCTACACGCTGGCCAGCGTGGTGGCGCGGCAGCAGCGGCCGGCGCTGGTGCTGGCGCCCAACAAAACGCTGGCGGCGCAGCTCTACGGGGAATTCCGGGATTTCTTCCCCCGCAACCGGGTGGAGTACTTCGTGTCGTACTACGACTACTACCAGCCCGAAGCCTACGTGCCCTCCACCGACACCTATATCGAGAAGGACGCCTCCATCAACAGCCATATCGAGCAGATGCGGCTGTCGGCCACCAAGGCGCTGATGGAGCGCAAGGACACCATCGTGGTGGCCACCGTGTCGGCGATCTACGGGCTGGGCGATCCGGATGCCTATTTCCAGATGATCCTGCACTTGGTGCGCGGCGACCGGATCGACCAGCGCGACCTGCTGCGGCGGCTGGCGGATCTGCAGTACAGCCGCAACGAGGCGGAGCTCCGGCAGGGCACTTTCCGCGTTCGCGGCGATGTGCTGGACGTGTTTCCGGCGGAATCGGAGCGCGAAGCGGTGCGGGTGCAGCTTTTCGACGACGAGGTCGAGGATATCCGCTACTTCGACCCGCTAACGGGCGAAACGGGCCGGCGCGTGCCGAGAGTCACGATTTATCCCAAGACCCACTACGTGACGCCGCGGGAGACGCTGGAGGGCGCGGTGGACAAGATCCGCTGCGAGTTGCGCGAACGCTTGGGCGTTTTGCGCGCCGGCCAGCGCCTCGTGGAGGCGCAGCGCCTGGAGCAGCGCACGCTGTTCGATATCGAGATGATGCGGGAGGTGGGCTATTGCACCGGCATCGAGAACTACAGCCGCTACCTTTCCGGGAGGCAGGCGGGCGAGCCGCCGCCGTGCCTGTTCGATTACGTGCCGGCGGATGCGCTGCTGTTCGTGGACGAGAGCCATGTCACGCTTCCGCAGCTGGGCGGCATGTTCCGCGGCGACCGTTCGCGCAAGGAAACCTTGGTGGAATTCGGCTTCCGCCTGCCTTCGGCGCTGGACAACCGGCCCTTGCGGTTCGAGGAGTTCGAGCGGATTTCCCCGCAAACGATATACGTGTCGGCCACTCCCGGCCCGTTTGAGCATGAGCATTCCGATGCCTTGGTGGAGCAGGTGGTGCGGCCCACCGGGCTGGTCGATCCGGGCGTGGAGATCCGCCCCGCATCGCGCCAGGTCGATGATGTGCTCTCGGAGATCGCGCTGCGGGTCGAGCGCGGCGAGCGGGTGCTGATCACCACGCTGACCAAGCGCATGGCCGAGGACCTTACCGAATTCCTGGAGGAGCACGGCGTGCGCGTGCGCTACCTGCACTCCGATATCGACACGGTGGAAAGGGTGGAGATCATCCGCGACCTCAGGCTGGGATCCTTCGACGTGCTGGTGGGCATCAACCTGCTGCGCGAGGGGCTGGACATGCCGGAGGTGTCGCTGGTGGCGATCTTCGATGCCGACAAGGAGGGCTTCCTTCGTTCCGAGCGCTCGCTCATTCAGACCATAGGGCGTGCCGCGCGCAACCTCAACGGAATGGCCATTCTGTATGCCGACAAGCGCACCGGCGCGATTCGCGGCGCCTTGGAGGAAACCAACCGCCGCCGCGCCAGGCAACTCGACTTCAACCGCGAGCACGGCATCGAGCCGCGCGGCATACAAAAGGAGGTGCCGGACATCATGGAAGGCGCGGTGGTGAGGGGGCGCGGCCGGCGGGGGCCGGCGCGCAAGGTGGCGGAACGGATTTCGGAGTATCGGGCGTTGACCCCGGAGCAGGTGATGAAGAAGATCAAGCAACTCGAAAAGCGCATGTACCGGCATGCGCAGGATCTGGAGTTCGAGGAGGCCGCTGCGCTGCGCGACGAAATCCTGCTGCTGCGCCGCGACGGCCTCGGCATCCCGGAATCCGATGGGGCCGTGGCTTCCTGACCCGCTAGGGGGCGCCGCATTTTGATCCCTTTGATCCCTGAGCCTTGCATTCGTTCGCCCAAACCTAGGCTTTTCCCGCCACCTATAATGGCCCGCAGGCTCAAACGCTAAAGGTCAGGCATGAAATCCTTGCGGCTGATTGCGCCGGCGCTATTGCTGCTGGCCCCCCTTGCGCTTCATTCCGATGATGGCGCCGACGCCCGGGGCGATATCGCCCGGCTGAAGGAAAAATACGCCAATGCGGACGAGGTGCGTGTGACTCCTATCGAGGGCCTTTACGAGCTGCGCTTTGGCTACCGGCTGGCCTACGTTGACGCCGAAGGCCGTTTCGGTTTCCTCGGATCGGGCGACCTGGAGGATGTTTCAACCGGCGAGAACCTGTCCGAGCGGAGACGGGCGGCCGCGCGCCGCGAGCTCATGGCGAGCCTGGACGATTGGGACACGCTCGATTTCATGCCCGATAAAACCGCCTATGAACTGCTGGTGTTCACCGATATCGATTGCGGATACTGCCGCCGCCTGCATCAGCAGATGGCCGAATACCATCAGCTTGGAATCGGCGTGCGCTACGCGGCCTTCCCGCGCTCCGGGCCGGACACGGACACCTGGACCGCCATGCAGTCCATCTGGTGCTCCGATGATCGTCTGGAGGCCCTGACCCGGGCAAAGGCCGGCGGCTTCGTGCCGGAGCGCCAATGCGGCTCTCCGTCCGTGGAGCGCCATTACGGGCTGGGCCGGGAAATCGGCCTCAGCGGCACTCCCGCGCTGGTGACTCCGAGCGGGCAGCTGATTCCCGGCTATATCCCGCCGGCCCGCCTGGCGGCCATGCTCTCCGAAAGCGAGGCCTCGGAGCCGCCGGAATAGCGTCGGAACGAGCCGTATTTCGTGATTGCCTTATTGGCTTGAGGCCATCCTGACATCAACCGGCGGCATGGGCCGGATGCGCGGAATCAGCGTTCGAGGTACTGGAGCTTGTCGGGCACTTCGCGCCAGTCGTCGGCGTCCGGCGGAGGCTCCCCGGCCTCGGCAATGACCGGCCATTGCTGCGAGAGTTCCGCGTTCAGTTCCAGAAAGCCTTCCTGGCCAGGCGGAATCTCGTCTTCGGAAACAATGGCATCGACCGGGCATTCCGGCTCGCAAAGCGTGCAGTCGATGCATTCCTCGGGATCGATCACAAGCATGTTGGGACCCTCATGGAAGCAGTCCACCGGGCAGACCTCCACGCAATCCATTAATTTGCATTTGATGCAGCTTTCAAGAACCAGAAACGTCATCGCCGTGCGTTTTTCCTGTTTTCCGCGCCGAAGCCCCTAATGATAATCAATCCGGGGAGCGCGGAGGAACCGTGTCCAGGCTCAAGCCGCTGCCCTCGCTGTCCAGGTAGCGGCGCAATGCGATCACTCCGCTGCGGAAAGCGATATCCTCGAAAGGGATTTCGCCGGGCCCGAACAGGGCTGTTTCCAGCGACTCCGGCCCGGCGCCAAACTTTCCGTCAAGCAAGGCCGCGCGAAAGAAAAAGTGAACTTGCCCCGCTTTCGGCAGGTTCACGATGGAGAATAATTCGCCTAGCCGGACTTCGGCGCAGGCTTCCTCGCGCGTTTCCCGCATTGCGCCTTCCTCAAGCGTTTCGTTCAGCTCCATGAATCCGGCCGGCACGGTCCAGTAGCCTAGGCGCGGTTCAATCGCCCGGCGGCAAAGAAGAATGCGCCCCTCATGCTCCGCCACGCAGCCCACCACCGGAATGGGATTGCGGTAATGCACAAAATGGCATACCGGGCACACTTCCCGCTCGCGGTCCTCGCCGGCAGGCATGCAGCTTTTCAAGGGCGCGCCGCATTGTCCGCAGAATTTATGAGCAGGCACAGGCACGAGCGGGGTGTCGGATCGGGTTTGCGATTAAGGAAAAAGCCTTCAAAGAGGGCGTTCAGGACAGGCTTTACTCCTAATTGCGGGTAGCCTACAGCCTGCATCGCGGAATTGGAAGGCCAGCGGCGGGCGCATCCGCCTATATCCGCTAGACTCCCCGCCGCACATATCGGTTACACTTGATCCCGAGCGTAGGGAAGCTGTCGGCGGGAATCGAACCCGCAGCGCCATGAATGACAACTCCCGGCCCGGCACCAGCCCGACGGCTTCCACAGCTCATTCTCTCACGTCCCAGGCTTTACGCTAGCCCTGCAAAGATGCACGTAGCGGCGGTTTCCTGGCTTCGCGCGGAAATCGTCCCCACCGAAGAGTAAAAGTCGTCTGTGGCCGCGAGTTTCGATACCGCCGAAGCCCACGACAGGGACGAATCCTGTACGGATCGCAAAACTGAATAGCCCGCTTGTCGCGGCGGTGCCGGGAGCGAGACTCGAACTCGCACGGGTTTCACCCCGCCGGATTTTGAGTCCGGTGCGTCTACCAATTCCGCCATCCCGGCGCCGGAGTGGAAGGATACACTAGCCGGCGGCGCCGCGGGCTGCCGGCCGGCCGCGGCGCCGGGCCATGCAACCTTTACTGAGGGAATCGCATCTATCAGGGCATGTCGGGTTTCGCTAACAAAACTATTGATCCGGCATTCGTTCGCAGCGCCCAGCGCGGCGACATGAAGGCGCATGAAATCATCTATCGCCAGTTTTCCGGACCGGTTTATACGCTGGCCTTGCGGATGACCGGATCGCGGGCGGCGGCCGAGGATATCCTTCAGGAGAGTTTCGTGGAAGTATTGCGGGGAATTGCCAACTTCAGGGGCGAGGCCTCCTTGGCAACCTGGATTCGGCGCATCGCCGTGTCCCGGTGCCTGATGCACTTGCGCGCCGCTTGGACTCGCCGCCGCCGCTTGTTTTCGGAGATCGCGGGAGAGGAGGGGGCGTACGAAATCCCTGCCAATGAGGAGACGCCCGATCTGGCCATGGATATCGAGGCGGCCCTGGATGCCTTGTCCCCCACAGCGCGCGCCGTGGTGTGGCTGCATGACGTGGAGGGATTTACCCACGCCGAGATCGCCGCCATGATGAATCGAACCCATAGTTTTTCCAAGTCTCAACTCGCGCGGGCGCGTCGGCGTTTGCGGGAACGGCTTGCTCCCGCCCGCAGCGGCTCTGCGCCGGCGGCGCGGCAGGCGATGAGCGCATGAGGGAAGTGATATGAACGACAACATTGGCGCGAATGGCGCCCGGGACGGGATTGATGTTGCGGCGGCGCTGCGGGCCCTGCCGCCGGCGGATGCCCCTGCCGATGGCTGGAAGCGCGTGCTGGAGCGTCACGAGGCAGCGCGGGGGCCGCAGCCGGGCCGCAGGCGCTATTGGGGCCGCGGTCTTGCAGTGGCTGCCGGTCTTGCCGCGGCCGTGATCGGCGTGCGTCTCGGGGGCGGCGTGTTTTCCGGCATTCCCGCTTCGGAAAATAACGGAATGCCGGCTGGCGCTGCTGCCGGAGAATTTGTTGCTGCGGATGCCGCCTCGGGCTTCGTCCCGGTGGCGCTGGAAAGCAATCCGGCGCAAATGGATCTGGACGCGCTGATTGCCTTTTCGCAGTTTCAGGAGGAACGCCTGCAGGCGCTCCCCCTTGGCGATTGGTCCCGGCCCGGCCGGATACTGGAGGTTGACGCCTTCGGTTTGGCCACGGCGCTTGAGGATCAGATCGCGCTTTTGGATGAAGGGCTGATCCCCGCTTCCCTGAACTCCCAGGATGAATCTATGCGGCACAGGCTGTTGCGCGAGCGCGCGCAACTCATGGACGACCTGTTCTCCCTGCGCCGGGCGGAAGCGGCTGAAGCCGGATATTTCCACGCGGATTTTTGATTGCCAATCACGCCACAGGAGACTGGAAGATGAGATTAATGGGATTGATGCCTTTGCTGGCCCTGTTTGCGGTTTCGCCGCAAGCGCCCGCGCATCCTCACGACAGCGATGCCCGGGATCCGCAGCCTTACGAGATGGCCTTGTCCTTCTTTCCGCCGGGCGAAAAGCTCGAGTTGCTGGCGCGCGGCAAGGCGAAAGGCGCCATGCTGGGCGTGGCCCTGGGCGGATGGGCCGACGGCGCGGTGGAAGGATTGAATGTGATGTCCGTGTCGCCAGGCGGCCCGGCGGAAACGGCGGGGCTGCGTTCCGGCGATATGCTCACCACATTCAATGGCGGATCGCTGGCCTCGGAGAGCGGCCAGGAGTCCTACGAAAGGCTCAAGGGGCTGCTGGCCGACGTGGAGCCG
This sequence comes from Gammaproteobacteria bacterium, assembly GCA_026708965.1. Taxonomy (GTDB): domain Bacteria; phylum Pseudomonadota; class Gammaproteobacteria; order Steroidobacterales; family Foliamicaceae; genus Foliamicus. The sequence continues at coordinate 66,788 of JAPOTY010000027.1, forward strand.
GGGAGCGAAGTGATGGTTGGCTACCGGCGCGGGGATCAGCAGCTGGAGGCCCGCGTTGCCACGGGCGCCTGGCCCCAGGTGCTCGCGCAACGCAACGGCAAGTGGCAGGAGCGGATTGCCGAGCGCGCCAGGGAATGGGCGGGGTTGGTCAACAGCTGGACAGGCTCGGACGGCAATGTCGATGTGCATGTGGACGTTGAAGGCGATGGCACCGAGGCCCGCAGAATCGTGCGGGTTCGGCGCAGCCCGGCCAGCGCCGTGACCTTCATGGATATGGCATGGCGGCTGGGCGGCTTGGAGATCGCCGAGATCACTCCGGCCTTGGGCGAGTACTTCGGCGCCGACCGCGGGCTTCTGGTGGTAAGGGCGCCGGACGATGAGGAGGTGACGCTGGAAGGCGGCGACGTGATCCTCAAGATCGGCGGCCGGGACTTCAAGGATGCCCGTCATGCCACTCGCATACTGCGCTCCTACGAGCCTGGAGAGGAGGTGGAGCTGGAGATTCTGCGGCATAAGCGGAGCCGGATGCTGAGCTTTAGCCTGCCGGAAAGAAAACGCGCCCGCGAGGCCAGCGGGTTCAGGCGCCGCATCATGGAGGCGCCGCCTGTCCCGAGCGCTCCCGAGGGGCCGGCGGAATCGACTTGAGACGGGTTTTTCCTACAATGCGCGCGTGGGAGCAGGTGAATACAGCTATTACGCGCCGCTGGAACTGATCGCGCAGCAGCCCCTTGAGCGAAGGGGCGCGAGCCGATTGCTGCATTTGCCGGCAAAGGGGAATTTCAAGGACCGGCGGTTTTCGGAGTTGCCGCGCCTGCTTGCCGCAGGCGACCTGCTTGTGGTCAACGACACCGCGGTGGTCCCGGCGCGGCTTTTCGGCGCCAAGCAGGGCGGCGGCCGCGTCGAAATGTTGCTGGAGCGCATGCTCGACGACAACCGCGCCGTGGCGCAGCTCCGCGCCAATCGCCCGCCCCGCAAGGGGCAGGCGCTCGTTTTTGAAGGCGGCGCCCGGGCGCTTGTAGCCGGACGCAGGGGCGCCTTCTTTGTTCTTGAATTCGATTGCGGGCTGCGGGCGCATCTCATGCGCCACGGGCATATTCCGCTGCCTCCCTATATCCGCCGCCCCGATGCGCCGGGAGACCGCGCGGCCTACCAGACCGTGTTCGCCCGCCGCTCCGGCGCGGTGGCGGCGCCCACCGCCGGGCTGCATTTCGACACGGACCTGCTCGCGGATTTGCAGAGGCAGGGCGTGGAAGTGGCGCCGATCACGCTGCATGTGGGCGCGGGCACCTTCAAGCCGGTGAGCGCGGAGCAGATCAGTCGGCGGGAATTGCATTCGGAGTTCATGCAGGTTTCCGAGGAGGTTTGCGCCAGCGTCGAGGGCTGCCGCCGCCGGGGCGGGCGGGTTTGCGCGGTGGGCACCACCGTCATGCGTGCGCTGGAGACCGCCGCTCAGGACGGGGAGTTGCGGCCTTTCGAGGGCGAGACGCGGCTTTTCATCATGCCCGGCTTCAGGTTCCGCGTGGCGGACCTCCTGCTGACCAACTTCCATCTGCCGGATTCCTCGCTGTTGATGCTGGTGTGCACCTATTCCGGCCGGGAGCGCGTCCTTGAGGCATACAGGCATGCGGTTCGGGAGCGTTATCGGCTGTTCAGCTATGGCGACGCCATGTTCTTGGAACGTGGCGCCGGAGCAGCGTGAAATTCACCGTGACCGCCACCTGCGGCGCGGCGCGGCGGGGGCGGCTGGCGTTCCGGCGCGGCGCGGTCAACACGCCGGCCTTTATGCCGGTGGGCACCTACGGCGCGGTCCGGGCGGTGTCCGCCGAGGATTTGCAGGCGCTGGGCGCGGAGATGATCCTCGCCAACGCTTTCCACCTGATGCTGCGCCCGGGCGAGGATCTGGTCAAGGCGCTGGGCGGCTTGCATGCTTTCGGACGCTGGCAGGGGCCGATACTCACGGATTCCGGCGGCTTCCAAGCGTTCAGCCTGTCGAAGGGCAGAGGGATCAGCGAGCAGGGGCTGGAGCTGCGCTCGCCGATCGACGGCTCGGCGGTGCGCCTGGATCCGGAATCCTGCATGCGCGTGCAGGCCAGCCTGGGCAGCGATGTGCATATGGTGCTCGACGAATGCACGCCTTATCCGGCCAGCCACGGCGAAGCTCGCTCGTCGATGCGCCGCTCGATGCGCTGGGCCAAGCGCAGCAAGCAGGCTTTCGATGCCAGCGGCAACCCGGCGGCCGTGTTCGGCATCGTGCAGGGCGGCATGCACTCCGGCCTGAGGCGCGAATCGCTCGACCGGCTGGAAGCGCTGGATTTCCCCGGCTTGGCGATAGGCGGGCTGTCGGTGGGCGAAAGCGCCGAGTTGCGGGCGCGTGTGCTTGAGGGCTTATGCCCGGCGATGCCCGCGAGCAAGCCGCGCTACCTCATGGGCGTGGGCAAGCCGGAAGATATCGTGGAGGCGGTGCGCCTAGGCGTGGATATGTTCGATTGCGTCATGCCCACCCGCAACGCCCGCAACGGCCAGCTGTTCACCCGCCGCGGCCCGCTGCGCATCCGCAACGCCCGCTACCGCGACGATCCGCGGCCGATCGATCCGGGCTGCGAGTGTTTTACTTGCCGAAACTACAGCCGCGCCTATCTACGCCACTTGGATGCCTGCGGAGAAACGCTGGGCCTGCGGCTCAATTCGCTGCACAACCTGCACTTCTACCTGGAACTGATGCGCCGCCTGCGCGCCGCCATCGAAGCCGGAACCCTCGATGCCTTCAAACCCTACGAGTAACTCCCTGTCCGGGTTCAGACAAATGTGGGTTTGGGATCGGGGCGGGATATTGGGTAGTGTCGGGAATCTTTCGCACTTTCGCCTTGATCGGTGCTCCCGGTCTCCTTCCCAGGCTGTGGGGTGCCGGGGACAGCGCCAAGCGGCGTGGTGGATTGGTGCGGCCCCGCTCGCCTATCCGAAAGGCCAGACCCTCGCATCGGGCAAAGTGTCGCCCGAATGCAAGTAGCGCGCCGGAATAAGAACCGGGGAGAACCCATCGGCCTCAGCGAAGATATTGAGGAACGGCACCAGTTCAGCGAGCGATACGGGGTGGGCGCGAACATGGGCCGCCAAAGCAGCGGGCTCAACCCCGCCGTCGAACACAAGCATCGATAATTCAGGCGGCGTTACTGAGTTCAGCATCCATTGAACCGCGCCTGATAAGCGGTGTTGGCCGGGGGGCGCGGCCAACGCCCCCCTGGCTTCGGATTCGCAAAGCGCTGCGGGGAACCCCTGCATCCCCGCGCAGTGCTTTTTCATGAGCGCCGCGCAGATTTCGTTCCCGTCGGCGGCAGGCAAAAACGACCGGACTTGCTCGGCTCTGCGCGCGAATGCCGCTTCAGGGCGCAGGAACTCGAATGAAGATTTCATCGCGCTTTTTCCGACTCCTTATTCCGGCGCCATCCATCGTCGCTTTCGAGCACATTTTCCACCCTCTGGCATATCTCGCCCATGCCCCAATCGTAGGCAGGCCCTATGAGCTTTTGCGGGTCGTTTTCCATCCAATCGTCGCTCAGAGAGCGTGTGCCCGCCCTGATGTGTTTGATTTCACGGCGGGCGAGCCGAGACAGGGCAAGCCTCAAACCTTTCTTATCATGGATTTCCGCGCAAGCGACATCATAGAGGTCGCGGATCAGGAATTTCTGCGTCAGGAGCATTCGATGCGCGAGCTTCGCGTGAAGAATATCGGAGGTGTTCTGAAGGCGCGGCGAGGCGGACTGGCTTCCAACCTCCATTTGCTCGCTCCCGTTCCCTCGTTCGTGCATCATCCTTACGCTCACAGGTGTTCCCGCAATTTCACAGTTGACCGCGACAATGTTCGCCCAAGTTCGGGAGGGATCGCATCCGGGTATGGTGGTCAACTTCTTCTCGATAAGAAGCCGCTCATCGACGGTCAGCGATTCCAATCGACCGGGTGGCACGAAAAGGTCCACATCGGTGGATATCCGGTGGTTCCACCGGGCTGCCAACACGGTTCCGCCGCCCATTGATAAGCATTCGCCCAATATGGGCGTTAACGCCTCCCATACAGAGGTGGCAGCATGAGTAATCCGCTGGGGGAAGTGCCTTGTGGAAACAGACATAACCGTGTCGGGGGGCGACCACAGAAAAAAGCGACTATCCGGTGCTGCCAAGAAAGCGCTGGATTTCCTGCGGACGCCAGCGACTATAGTGTATAGCATGGCTGTTGCGTTCACGGGCAAGGGCGGCGGGTGCTCTTGCGCGGCTGCGGTGTGCGATAATTTGAACGCATCTATGAGCTGTTCCACGGACTTATCATGCTTCTCGATATTCTGATTCCTCCCGCATGGGCCCAAGCGGGTGCCGAAGGCCCCAGCATGCTGCCGATGATCTTCACCATGGTGCTGATCTTCGCGGTGATGTATTTCATGGTGATTCGCCCGCAAAGCAAGCGCAACAAGGAGCACCGGGCGCTGGTGGCCGGCCTTGCCGAGGGCGACGAAGTGGTGGCCACCGGCGGCATGGCGGGCAGGGTCGCCGCGCTGGCGGATCAATTCGTGACCTTGGAAATTGCCAAGAACGTGCAGGTGAAGGTGCAGCGGCACAGTGTCAGCGCAGTGCTTCCCAAGGGCACCCTCAAGAGCATCTGAACCGCAATGCCGGCGCGTTGCGGCGCGCTCCCGAATGAATCGTTATCCACTCTGGAAAAATCTGCTGGTGCTGATCGCCGTGGTCGGCGGCGGCCTGATCGCCCTGCCGAATATTTACGGCGATGATCCGGCGGTGCTGGTTTCGCGCCAAGACCAGGGCGGAATCAGCGAGGTGGAGGCCGACACCGCCCGCCGTGCCCTGGCATTGGCGGGCATTGAGACGCTGGGCGTCAGGCAGCGCCCGGGTTCGCTGCTGATCCGGTTTGATTCCGTTGAGTCCCAGCTCAGCGCCCGCGACCTGCTGATGGAACAACTCGGGGCAGGCTATATCCTGGCGCTCGACCTTGTTCCCCGAACGCCGGACTGGATCGCCGCGCTGGGGCTGAAGCCGATGAGCCTGGGGCTGGATCTGCAGGGCGGAGTCCATTTCCTGTTCGAGGTGGACACCGAGTCGGTTGTGGCCAAGCGGGTGGAGAGCTATGCCGATGACTTCAGCCGCCGGCTGCGCGAGGAGGGAATCCGGCGCGCCGTGCGGGCGCTGGATGGCGCGGTGCGGGTTGAGCTGCGCCGCCGGGAGGATCTCGGCCCGGCCGAGGAGCTGCTTGCCGAGATCGAGCCCGATCTTGAGCTCGAATCCGGGATCGACGGCGAAGCCGCCTGGATCACGGCCACGCTGGGCGAGGCGCGCCTGAGGGAATTGCGCGATAACGCCGTGAGCAAGAACATCACGATATTGCGCAACCGCGTTAACGAGTTGGGCGTGGCGGAACCCTTGGTGCAGCGCCAGGGCCTCGGGCGCATCGTCGTGCAGTTGCCGGGCGTGCAGGATCCGGCGCAAGCTTCGCGGATTCTTGGCTCGACCGCCACCGTGGAGTTTCGGATCACGTGCTACGACGAGAACGCCATGGAAGCTGAGCGGCTGGGGCGGGCGCCGATCGGCTGCGAGTTGCAATACGATGCCGGCGGGCGGCCGATCCTCTTGCGGCGCGCGGTGATTGCCGATGGCGGCCAGCTGGTGGATGCCCGGCAGGGATTTGATGAGAACGGGCAGCCCGCCGTGCATGTCAACCTGGCGTCGCGCGGCGCGGATGCGATGCTGGAAGCCACCCAGGAAAACCTGAACAGGCCGATGGGCGTGCTGTTCATCGAAACCAAGCGCGAACTCGATGAAGGGGGCGAACCCGTCATCCGCGAGGAGAAGACGGTTATCAGCGATGCCGTCATCCGCGGCGTTTTTTCCAGCCGCTTCCAGATCACCGGGCTGAATGTGGTGGAAGCGCGCGATCTGGCGCTGCTGCTCCGGGCCGGCGCGCTGGAGGCGCCGATCTTCAAGGTGGAAGAGCGGACGGTGGGGCCGTCGCTTGGCCAGGACAATATCGATCAGGGCATGCGCGCCATCCTTGCGGGATTGCTGCTGGTGGTGCTTTTCATCAGCGTCTATTACCGCGTGTTCGGGATGATCGCCACGCTCGCGCTCGGCGCGAACATGGTGCTCATCGTGGCGCTGCTGTCGCTGCTCCAGGCCGCGCTCACGCTGCCTGGCATTGCCGGCATCGTGCTGACCGTGGGCATGGCGGTGGATGCCAACGTGCTGATCTTCGAGCGGATCCGCGAAGAGCTGCGCAACGGCAACTCGCCCCAAGCCAGCATCCGCTCGGGCTACGACAAGGCTCTGGTCACCATCGCCGACGCCAATATCACCACGCTGATCGCCGCGCTGGTGCTGTTTGTTTTCGGGACCGGTCCCATCAAGGGTTTTGCGGTGACGCTGTCGCTCGGCATATTGATGTCGATGTTCACTGCGATTGTGGGAACGCGATCCTTGGTGAACCTGATTTATGGCCGGCGGCGGCTCAGCCGTCTGGCGGTCTAGCCGCCAATGGGTCCGGTCATGGAGCTGCTGCGCCCTCGCCGCGAAATCGATTTTTTCGGGCGCCGCCGGATCGCCACGGTCCTGTCCCTGCTCCTGATCGCCGTTTCTATCGTTTCTCTTTCTCTTCGCGGACTGAACCTCGGAATCGACTTTACCGGCGGCGTTCTTCTGGAGGCCGGTTACACCCAGGACGCCAACCTGGCGACGATCCGGTCGCTTCTTGCCCAGGAGGGCTACGGCGACGCCCAAGTGCAGAATTTCGGCGCCGCGCGCGACGTGCTGATTCGCGTTCCGCCCAACGAGAGCGTCGATGCGCGGAGCGTTGGCGAGGAATTGCTGGCGGTGTTGCGCGGCGGCGACCCGCAGGTGCAACTGCGGCGAGTCGAATTCGTGGGGCCGCAGGTGGGCCAGGAACTGACGGAGCGCGGCGGGCTGGCGGTGCTGTTTGCGCTCGTGATGATCCTGCTCTACGTGATGTTCCGTTTCCAGTGGAAGTTCGCCGTGGGATCGGTGGCTGCGCTGGCCCACGACGTGCTGATCATCCTGGGCATTTTTTCGGTCTTCCGGTTGCCTTTCGACCTCACCATTCTGGCTGCGGCGCTGGCTGTGATCGGCTACTCCCTCAACGACACCATCGTGGTTTTCGACCGGATCCGCGAGAATTTCCGCCGCATACGCACCGGCGACGCGCAGGCCATCATGAATACCTCAGTCAATCAAATGCTTGGCCGCACCATCATTACCAGCTTGACCACATTGCTGGTGCTCGCGGCATTGTTCGTGTGGGGGGGCGAGGCGCTCAAGGGATTTTCCTCGGCGCTGATCATTGGCGTGATCGTGGGGACCTATTCGTCCATCTACGTGGCCGGCAATACGGCGCTGGCGCTCAATGTGGGCACCACGGATCTGTTGCCGCCGAAAAAAGAGACCGGTAACGATGGCGCAGTGACTTGATAAAATAGATTATTTATCAGCTACTTGTTTATAATTTCTCATAATATTATCAAATAACTTCCTGAGATCTCCGTACACCTTGGGCGTGCCTGCCAGCACATGCCCTGATTCCATGCAGTCGGTGTCCGGCTGAAGCCCGGAGATCCAGCCGCCTGCCTCCTCTATGAGCAGGGCGCCTGCCGCGATATCCCACGGTTCGAGGCCAAATTCCCAGAAGCCGTCAAGCCGGCCCGCCGCCACGTAAGCCAGGTCCAGAGCTGCGGCGCCAGGACGGCGCACCCCCGAAGTTTGGCGCATCACCTGGCGCAGCATGCGCATGTACACATCCACCCATTGCAGGTTGCGGCGATAGGGAAAACCGGTTCCGATCAGGCTCCCCGCCAGCGCCTGATGGCTGCTCACCCGAATCCGCCGCTCATTCAGGCGGGCGCCGCCGCCGCGGGTGCAGGTGAACATTTCCTGGCGCAGCGGATCGTAGATCACGCCGAGCTGCAGTTCGCCTTGGCGGCGCAAAGCCACCGATACGCAGAAAACAGGGAAGCGGTGGATATAGTTGGTCGTGCCGTCCAGGGGATCGATGATCCATTCGAACTCGCTATCGCCGCGGGCGCCGCCTTCCTCGCCGAGAAAGGCGTGGTCCGGGTAGCCGTTGCGAATATGGTCCACAATGATCCGTTCGGCCGCTTCGTCCACTTCCGTGACCAGTTCGTTGGGGCTTTTGCTGCGCACCGTGAGCGATTCAATGCGGTCCGCATAGCGCAGCGCCATATCGCCGGCCCGCCGGGCGGCGGAGGTGGCGGTATTCAGCAAGGGCATCATGGCGAATTAGGCCGGATTGGCGGCTTAAAGCGCGCGCGGCGCCAGTGGCGTCGGCTGCTCGGGCGCCGGTCTGTGGTTATGCCGTGAGCGCAGCGGGCGGAGACAGGCCGGGAGGCGCGCAATCGGAAGCGGCAAGCCTTGAGAATTCCTCGTAGCGCTCCATCTCCATCGGAAATTCCTTAAGGGTATGCGGATGCCAGACCCGCCTAGGCAGCAGATCGAGGTCGCCTCCGTAAACATGCAGGGCCACCGCAGGCTCATCCGTCGCGCATTCGGCCACATGGATGGCATCGATCTTCATGTGGAATACCGAGCCGGTTTCCAAGACGATATCGTTGATCGGGGCCAGGCCGTTTTGGCCGCAGCGCCGGTAGAAGGTATTCCTCTCCTTTCCGCTGAGCATGAGCATGGCCGCCCAGGTGGAGTGATCGTGCGGCGGGGTGCGCAAGCCGGGACAAAAGCAGATGCGCATCATCGTCAGGTTGGGGGAGCGGTAGAAAATCTGCCGGTCGGGCGCATCCTCCGCCTTGGCGCAGGAGCAAAAATCCAGCGCTTCGCGCACATCATCCAAGCGGCCCCTCAGCGTCTTGAGGGCATCATGCACTGCGCTGCAGGGGTTCGGGCCTTGCGCTGCCTTGGCACTCTGCTCAACGATATCGAAAACGTGCAAGCGGAATCCCCCCGACCGCATACTGATTCAAACGAGTATTCTAACGGCAACGAATTGTTATGCTAGTGTGCTGTGCCGGAGGTCTGTCCGCCTTTGGATGCGAAAGCGCGGCCTCGGCGCGCCTGCGCCGATCCACTTTTATTCAGCATGAAGCCAATATCCGATTCCGAACTGGTTTACATGGATTATGCGGCCTCCGCGCCGATGGATCCGCGGGTGGCGGCGCGCATGAGCAAATGGCTCCGCCAAGGCCCTTACGCCAACCCGGCTTCAGCGCACGGTCCCGGAAAGGCGGCAAAACGCCTGGTCGCCAAGGCGGCTAGGCAGGTAGGCGCTCTGGCGGGCCTATCGGCGGACGAGGTGGTATTTACCTCAGGCGCAACGGAATCCATAGGCTTGGCGGTGACGGGCGCGGCTCGTTACCGGCGCAGTGAAGGCCGCCACGTGGTCACCGGCCTCAGCGAACACCCGGCTGGCCTCAATTCCTGCCTTGCCCTGAAGCGGGAAGGCTTCGATCTGACATGCCTGGAACCGGACAGGCGCGGCGTGATTTCCGCGGACGCCTTGCGCTCGGCGCTGCGCGGCGACACCGTTTTGGTATCCCTGATGCACGTCAACAACGAGATTGGCGTGGTTCATGATATCGCCGGATTTGCCGCGATTTGCCGCGATCATGGCGCTTGGCTGCATGTGGACGCCGCGCAGAGCGCCGGAAAGCTGCCGCTGGACATGCAGGCGCTTGGAATCGATCTGCTGTCGCTGAGCGCGCACAAAATATACGGTCCGAAGGGCGTGGGCGCTTTGTGCATCAACCGCCGGCGCGTTCCCCGGATCGAGCCGCTGCTGCATGGAGGCGGTCAGCAGCGGGGCTTGCGTCCCGGCACGCTGCCGACTCATCAGATTGCGGGCCTGGGCCTCGCATGCGAGCTCGCGGCCGGGGCAATGCGGGCGGAAGGCGCTCGCCTGCGGGGCCTTCAGGATCGTCTCTGGAGCGGGCTCAGCGCTCCCGGCGGCGTGCTGCTTAACGGCGCCGGCGCCGAGCGCGCGCCCGGAATTCTTAGCGTGAGCGTGGAAGGCGTGGAATCGAACAGCCTGGTCAACGCCCTTGAAGGCGTTGCATTGTCGCTGGGGTCGGCTTGCTCGCGGGTCCAGGACGAGCCTTCAGCGGTATTGAGGTGCATCGGGCGCTCCCCGTTGCTGGCGGCCAGCACGCTGCGGTTCAGTATCGGCAGGTTTACGACCGAAGCGGAGATCGACAGAGTCTGTGAACTATTCGCAGGGGCGGTTGCGTCATTGCGCGCTCTGGCCGACGAGGCGCCCGCGATCGCCCCGGTTTCGGGGCGGATTACCGTGGGCGAGGGCGGCCGCCGCAAGGCGGGTGCCTGGGTGCGCCTGGAGGCGCGGTGGGAAGGGGATGCGGCTGTCGAAACCGCTTTTCGCGTCTTCGGTCCGCCCATTCTGGAGCAAGCGGCGCGCAGCGCCGCCAGCGCGCTCAAGGAGAAAGGCCGGGGCCTCTGTGTGGCGGACTGGTCCCGGCAGATCAACAGAACGCTCAATCCGCCCCCGGAATCCCGGTCGGTGCTCTTATGCGCTCGCGACGCCTTGCAAGGCTGCCTTCAGGGCGGGGATAATTGGGCCGCCGAGTAGGCAACACGAGGATCAATTCCATGGGCTTGCGGCTTACCCCCCGTGCTGAGGCAAGGGTGATGGAGTATCTGCGGCGCCGCGGCAGCGGTTTGGGCTTGCGCGTGGGCGTGACCGAGACCGGCTGCTCGGGATATTCGTACGTGCTGGATTACGCCGATGAAGTGGGCAGCGACGATTTGGTCCTGCGCCAGAACGAACTGAACATCATTGTGGCGCGCGAAAGCCTGCCGTTGCTGGATGGCACGGAAGTCGATTTTGTTCAGAAAGAACTCAACGAGCAATTTGTATTCACCAATCCCAACGCGACCGGCGAATGTGGCTGCGGAGAAAGCTTTACCGTATGAGCGAGCGAACCTTGTCCATGATCAAGCCCGATGGCGTGGCCCGCGATCTTATCGGCGAAATCTACCGGCGATTCGAAGCGGCCGGCCTGCATGTCGTGGGCGCCCGCATGATTCGCCTCGACCAGCGGAAGGCGCGAGCGTTTTACCAGGTGCATCGGGAGCGGCCCTTTTTCGATGACTTGGTGGCGTACATGACTTCGGGGCCCATCATGGTGCAGGTGCTGGAAGGCGAGAATGCGATTCAGCGCAATCGCGAATTGATGGGCGCCACCGATCCGGCCCGGGCCGACGCCGGCACGGTTCGCGCGGATTATGGCGAGAGCGTCGAGCGCAATGTGGTGCACGGATCGGACGGGCCGGGAACCGCCAGGGAGGAAATCGATTTTTTCTTCCAGCCGGACGAACTGCATTCACGCTAGCGCGCTGGCGGGGCCAGGAGGTTCAATGCCGGATTCCGCCTCATTGCTTGGTTTGCCCAGAGGCGAGCTTGAGAATTGGTTCACCTCGCGGGGCGAAGCCGCTTTCCGGGCGCGCCAATTGATGCGTTGGCTGTACCACCGCGGCGAACTGGAGCCGCTGCGGATGACGGACATGGCCCTTTCCCTGAGGGAGTCGCTGAGCGATTCGGCCGGGCTGGTCCTGCCGCCAATCGTTCAGCGCCGGCGTTCCGCCGACGGCACGCGGAAATGGCTGCTGGATGTGGGCGGCGGCCAGGTCGTGGAGACCGTGTTCATACCGGAGCCCGGGCGCGGCTCGCTCTGTGTTTCGTCGCAGGTTGGATGCGCGGTGAACTGCCCGTTTTGCGCGACCGGCCAGATGGGATTCAGCCGCAACCTGAGCGCCGCCGAAATCGTGGCGCAGACGCTGGTTGCCCGGCGCGAGCTGGAGCCGGAAGGCAGAACGATCACCAATATCGTGTTCATGGGCATGGGCGAGCCGCTGGCTAACTTTCGCGAAGTGGCCCGGGCCGCATCGGTTTTTCTGGACCACTTGGGCCTTGGGCTTTCGCGACGGCGGGTGACCCTCAGCACCAGCGGCATCACGCCGCGCATTGGAAAGCTGGCGGAAGTGTCCCGCGTTGCCTTGGCTGTGTCGCTGCACGCGCCCGACGATGAGTTGCGCAACCGGCTGGTGCCGTTGAACAGGCGCTACCCGCTGGGTCCGCTGCTGGAGGCCTGCTGGGATTACGCGCGGGCCACCGAAAGCCGTGAAATCACCTTCGAGTATGTCATGCTGGATGGGGTCAACGATCAGCCGGGCCAGGCTGCCGCGCTGGTCGGCCTGCTCCGCGGCCGGCCCGCCAAGCTCAATCTGATTCCCTACAACCCTGTTTGCGGCACGCCATTCGCGTGCTCGCCGCGCCCGGCCATCGACCGTTTTCGGCAAACGCTGCTGGATGCCGGCGTGATGACGATGACGCGCAAGACGCGGGGCGACGATATCGAGGTGGCCTGCGGCCAACTGCGGGGCACTGTGCTCAACGGCATGAGCGTCCCCCGCGGCATGAGGGCGAGGGCATGAAGGCGCTGAAGCTGCTTGCTGTTGCCGCGCTCGCCGCCGGCTGCCAGGCGGGCATGGCGGGGAATCCGCAGGCCTCGGCGCTCAATGTGGAGCTTGGTGTTTCGTACTTGGAGCAAGGACGCGCCGAGCTGGCGCGCGACAAGCTGATCCGGGCGACGCGGCAGGATCCACGCTCGGGGAATGCGCATCGGATGCTGGCGCTGGCCTACGAGAGCCTAGGCAACAATCCGGCGGCCGAGCGGCACTACCGGCAGGCTGTTCGAGTCGCGCCCCGCGATATCGAGGCGCTCAACAGCCTTGGAGTGTTCCTGTGCCGGCGGGCCGGCCAAGCCCGTGAGGGCTTGGCTTTCCTTCGGCGGGCGGCTGGGGAGGCATCCCCGATGCGGCGCGCGGCGGTGTACGCCAACAGCGGCGTTTGCGAGTTCACCAGCGACGCGGCGAGCGCGGCGAAGTGGTTTCGCCGCGCTCTGGAACTGGATCCCGGGCAGACCGCAGCCCGGGCGCTGCTGGAGCAGCTTGAAACGCAGAACTGACCAGGAGACTTGCCGATATGGCAGATACGATACAAACCCCCTCCGGCTCGTACGGGGAGCGTCTGCAGTCCGCGCGCCGCGCGCAGATGATCACGGTCGAAGATGTGGCGCAGGAGCTTAGGCTTTCGACGGATGCCGTCAACGCCCTTGAGGCCGGTGAAATCGAGATTTTTGGCGCCCATGCGCATGCGGTGGGCCATTTGCGTTGCTATTGCAAGCTGCTGGATATCAGCCCTGACGAATTGCTGGCCGACTACCGCAGCCATTATCCGGACTGGGACCGCCTGCCGGCCAAGGTGGGCTTGGTGCCGTCCAGAATCCAGCGCTGGGGCCGCCTGAAGCTGGTGGCTTGGATTTTGGGCGTTGCAGCGGTTCTGCTGATTGCCTACCAGTTCTGGGGCGACTTGGTTGTGAGCTGGCTCTCGGGCTAGCGGCAGGCAGGCGGCCAAGAGGGCTTAGGGACGAATTTGCAGGCAGCGCGTGCCGTCAAGACTTATTCAATCGGTTCGTGGCGTCCGGGATCTGAAGCCGGCCGAGGCCTCGGCTTGGAGGCATGCCGAGGAGGTTGTCCGCTCGATCCTCGAGGGCGGCGGATACCGCGAGTTTCGAGTCCCTGTGCTGGAGCATGCGGAGCTGTACCGGCGTTCGGTGGGCGAGCAAACCGATATCGTGCAAAAGGAGATGTACAGCCTTGAAGGAGGCAAGGGGCAAACCCTTACGCTGCGGCCGGAGGCCACTGCGGGGATGGTGCGGGCGGCGCTTGAGCACGGGCTGCACCGAGGGCGCCACCGGTTCTGGTGCGCCGGTCCGATGTTTCGCAGGGAACGTCCGCAACGCGGCCGGCTGCGTCAGTTTCATCAGTTCGACGCCGAAGCGATCGGCTACGCGGGCCCCGACATTGATGCGGAGTTGATCGCGCTGGCGGCGCGCATTTTCCGGGCGCTGGGCGTGGACGGGCTGGTGCTGGAGATCAACAGCCTCGGCGGCGCCCAATGCCGCCGATCCTATCGGCAGAACCTTCGGGCGTACTTCCAGGATCATTTCGAATCGCTGGATGCGGACAGCCGCGTGCGGCTGGATGCCAATCCGCTGCGTATTCTCGACAGCCGCAATCCGCAGATGTCGGAGCTGATCGCGGGCGCCCCCGACATCGCGGAATTTTTGGAGCCCGAATCAGCCAGGCATCTGTCCGGCCTCGAATCGCTGCTCGCCTCCATCGGGCTGCCGTATCGCCGCAATCCCAAGCTGGTGCGGGGATTGGATTATTACTCGAGGACGGTTTTCGAGTTCCTCACGGATCGGCTGGGCGCGCAGAACGCGGTGTGCGCCGGCGGCCGTTACGACGGCCTGGTTGAGCAACTGGGCGGCCCGCCCACTCCTGCGATCGGCTGGGCTATGGGCATCGAGCGCCTGATGGAACTTGCGTCGGCTTCTCCGCCCCCGGAACGAACCCGGGTTTATCTGGTGCTGCTGGGCGGCCTTGCGGTGCAGCAGGCCGGCCTGCAACTGGCGGAGAGGCTCCGCAGCGAATGCGCCTTGCTGGATTTGGAAATGCACTGCGGAGGGGGAGGGGCGCGGGCCCAAATGCGCCATGCAAGCCGATCCGGAGCGCGCTATGCGGTGATTATCGGCGAACAGGAGCTGGCTGTTGGAGAGGCAGGCTTGAAGGACCTTCGGAGCGAGGCCGGGCAGCAGGCCATCCCGCTGGCGGAACTTCCGAGGGTGCTTCGGGATCGCGCCGACCGTACAATTCCGGCCCATGGATGATTTTCTCACCGATCAGCAGCAGGCCGCGCGGGTGCGGTCCTGGGTGCGACAGTATGCGCCGCCGGCGGCAGTGGCGCTGGCGATTGGAATCGGCGGCTATTTCGGCTACGACCAGTGGCAGGCGCTCGGCGAGCAGCAGACCGCCGAAGCCTCCGAACGCTTCGAGGAGTTAAGGGACATCCTTGATTCCAGCAACCGGGATGGGGCCGAGGAGCTTCATCAGCGGCTGCTTGCCGATTTTCCTGAAAGCGCTTACGCGGATCATGCGCGCTTGTTGATGGCCAAGGAGTATGTCGAGACCACCCGGCCCGCCATGGCCGCGGAGGAGTTGCGCGAACTGATTGCGGGCACCGCCGACAGCGACTTGCGGCAACTGGCCCGGCTGCGCCTGGCGCGCGTCTATCTCTATATGGACCGCCCGCAGGACGGGCTGGAAGTGCTTGAAGCAGGAACGCCATCCGATTCCTGGCAGCCGCTCACCGAGGATGCCCGCGGCGATCTGCACCGGGCGCTGGGACAGGTGGAGAAGGCGCGAACCGCGTACCAGGCGGCTCTGGACCGCACCGGACAGGCGGATTTCGGCTGGATTCGCATGAAACTGGATGATCTTGCCGGACAGGCGGATGCGCAGGACGCTGCGGATGAAGAGGCCGCTGGCGGCGAGGATCAAAGGCCTGCCGCCGCGGAGCAAGGGAATGCCGTCGATGCCGCTGCGGAACTGGAATGATGCCGGTTGCAGCCACGAATGCGGCTCGGCCCGCTCTGCGGATCATGCCGATGGTCCCGGTTGCCTTGCTGTGCCTGTCGGGCTGCGGGATTTTCGGCGGGGACGATGGCAAGGAGGCCCGTCAGCCGCGCGAGCTGGAGACGTTTGCCGAGCAGTTGCGGCTTAGGCGAGCCTGGTCGGCCAGAGCGGGCGATGGCGGGGGGGAGCTGCGGCTGGCGCTGCGCCTTGACGGCGACGGCTCACGGGTTTACGCGGCTTCCGCCGACGGCGCTGTGCAGGCTTACGGAGCGAACAACGGCGCCCGGCAATGGTCTCGGGACACGAAGCTGAGGCTGTCCGCCGGTCCAGCGGCGGGTGGCGGCTACGTCGCGGTGGCATCGTCGGGAGGTTGGGTTATCGTGCTTGATGCGGCAAGCGGCGCGGAGGAGTGGCGGGCCTATGTGAAGGGCGAGGTGCTGGCGGCGCCGGCGGTGGGCGGCGGCCGTTTGTTCGTGCGCACGGTGCACGGCTTCCTGTACGCCTTCAGCCTCGCGACCGGCCAGGAGCTTTGGTCCGTTTCGCAGAACATGCCCAGGCTCAGCCTGCGCGGCACTTCGGCGCCCGTGGTGCAGGCTCAGTTGGTCATTTGCGGCTTCGATAACGGCCGCCTTACCGCCTATGAGCAGTCCGACGGCGCCCGGGTCTGGGATCTGGCTTTGGCCGCGCCGGCGGGGCGCAATGAGCTGGAGCGGCTGGTGGATCTGAACGGCGAGGTCCAAGTGGTGGGCAATGACGTGTACGTGGCCGGCTACAACGGCTTGTTGGCCGCAGTGGCCGCGGAGTCGGGGGAATTGCTGTGGTCGCGGGAGTTTTCCGGCTACAACGGCTTGGCGGTGGATGCCAACAACGTGTATTCGGTCAGCGAAGCGGGCCGGCTGGGCGCTCATGCCCGAACCGGCGGCACCCCTCTATGGTCGGAGGGCCTGCTGGAATACAGGGACCTTTCACGGCCCGCCCTGTTCGCCTCGCATCTGATGGTTGGCGACTTCGAGGGCTATCTGCACGGATTTAACGTATTCAACGGCAAACTGGAAGCGCGCGCGCGCGCCGGCAACAGCAGGATTGCGGCCCAGCCTCTGGTCATGGGCGAGATGCTGTACGTGCTGACCGTGTCGGGCGAGTTAACGGCTTGGCGCGCCGCCGGTTCGGGCGCTTCCTGACCGGTGGGCAGGCGCCATGCTCCCGGTTGTGGCCCTCGCAGGGCGTCCCAACGTCGGAAAATCGACGCTGTTCAACCGGCTGGCCGGTAAACGCGAGGCCTTGGTCGCTGATTATCCCGGGCTGACCCGGGA
The DNA here is from genome assembly GCA_026708965.1 of Gammaproteobacteria bacterium. Classification (GTDB taxonomy): domain Bacteria; phylum Pseudomonadota; class Gammaproteobacteria; order Steroidobacterales; family Foliamicaceae; genus Foliamicus. Next base: position 83,626 of record JAPOTY010000027.1, read on the forward strand.
CCGCCGCCATAGTTTGGTAAGCCTGCGCGGTCGTCGCGCCATACTGGTGGACACGCCGGGCGTGGGCCAGGGAGGCGGATGGGATGACATCCTGCAAGGGCAGTTCGGCAGGGCCTTGGAGGAAAGCAGCCTGGTTGTGCTTATGACCGACGCGCGGGAAGGGCTGTGCGTTGCCGACGAGGCGGCCGCAGGGCGGATTCGCGAGTCGGGCACTCCGGCGCTGCTCGCAGTCAATAAATGCGAAGGTCTGGCGCCGGAGATCGGCGTGGCCGAGTTTCACGCGCTGGGAATCACTGAGCCTATGGCGATATCCGCGCTGCGCGGAGATGGCGTCAGGGCGCTGGCGGAGCGCATGGCCGGGGCGATCCCTGAGTCCTTGGAGGCGGAACCAGACCCGTGCGGGCGAGCCAGAATCGCCGTCATCGGCCGGCCGAACGTGGGCAAATCCACTCTGGTCAACCGCTATCTTGGCGAAGAGCGCATGCTGGTTCGCGACGAGGCCGGAACGACCCGCGACAGCATCGCGCTGGATTTCGATCACGCAGGGCGGTCCTGCACTCTGGTCGATACGGCAGGGATCAGGCGCCGGACCCGCATTTCGCGCGGCCCGGAGCGCCTTTCAGTGACTCAGGCGCTACAGGCTGTCGAGCAGGCCGACGCGGTGATTTTTCTTCTCGACGCGCGTGAAGGAGCCACAGATCAGGATTTGAGGCTGATCGCGCTGGCGCTGGAACGGGGGCGCGCCATGGCCATTGGCGTGAATCAGTGGGACCGGATCCAGAGCGAGGAGCGCAGGCGCATCAATGCCGGGCTGGACCGGCAGTTGCGCTTTCTGGACTTTGTGGATCTGCACCGCGTGTCGGCGCTGCGCGGATGGCGGGTGGGGCGTCTGCTCGACAGCGCGCTCTCCGGCATCGATGCCGCGGCCACCGGCCTGCCTACGGGCAGGCTGAACGCGATATTGCGCGAGGCGCTGCGGGAGCATGCCACGCCTCGGCGCGGAGGTCGCAGGATTCGGCTGAACTATGCCCATCAGGGGGGCAAGCGACCGCCGGTGGTGATTATCCACGGCCGCCAGACGGAGCGCCTGCCGACCGATTTCAGGCGCTTTCTTGCACGCCGCATACGCGAACACTTTGGCTTGCGCGGAACGCCGCTGCGCATCGAGCTGCGCACCGGCCCCAATCCGTACGTGGATGCTTGACTAGCACCTCCTAGCTTCTTCCGCCTAGCGCTTCGGTTCCGCCAGTCTCCGCCCCTGCCTCCGGGAGGCGCCATCCGCAGCTTCAACATTCCCGGAGGGCAGGGGCGGAGATAGGCGGCGGCAGCGTCATCGATCAGTGGCTCGGGATCTTGCGGTCCTGGACGCGGGCCAGAAGGGTGCCTCGGGCGAGCCGGGCTTGAATATCGCTGCCTTTTTCGGCGCGCGCTGCATCCACGAGGATTTTCCCGTCCGGTCCGGTCACGATGGCGTAGCCACGGTCCAAGGTGTTTTGCGGGCTCAGGCCGCGCAGCGTTGAACTGGCGATCTTGATGCGTTGCGAAGCGCCATCCAGCGGGCGGCGGGCTGCCGCCGCTAATCGCGGCGCCAGCCATTCCAGCCGCCCGCGCGCCTTACCGGCGATGGCTTGGGGCGAGTTTGCCGTCAAGCGTCCGCTTAGCGCTGCCAGGAGTTGCGCATCGGGCTGCGGCAACCGCGAGGCGGCGCTGCGAAGGCGCTCGTGCAATTCATCTAGGCGTTGCCCGCACTGCATCAGCCGGACGGGAGGGCCGGCTCGGTCGAGCCTGCCTCGCAGTTGCGCCAGAGATCTTTGATCCGCTGACAGGCGGGAAGCGATCGCTTGGCGGATGCTGCTGGCGGCGCGATTCGCCCTGCGTAGCCAGTCCGAGGCGTCAGGCGTGGCAATCTCCGCCGCTTGGGACGGCGTGGCCGCCCGGCGGTCGGACACGAAGTCCGCGATCGTGTGGTCGGTTTCGTGGCCCACGCCGCTGATCAGGGGCAGCGGGAAATCGGCGATGGCGCGGGCAAGCCGCTCGTCGTTGAACGTGGCCAAGTCCTCCAGATCGCCGCCGCCGCGGGCCAGTATTACCAGGTCGCAAGCTCCGTGCTTGATCACTGCCTGAAGCGCGGCAATCACCTGTTCCGCGGCGCCGGCGCCCTGCACCTGGGTGTGGTAGAGCACCACCGGCAGCGCGGGAAAGCGCTTGCGCAATACCGTCACTACATCGCGCGCCGCCGCGCTTTCCCTTGAGCTGACCAGTCCAATGCAGCCGGGCAGGCGGGGGATGGGCCGCTTGCGCTCCTCGTCGAACAGCCCTTCGTCCTTGAGCTTGCGCTTGAGCGCCTCGAATTCCTTGAGGAGCTTGCCGACGCCGGTTTCCTGCATGTCCGAAACGATCAGCTGATAGCTGCTGCGCGGCGTGTAGGCCTGCACCTGCCCGCGGGCGATCACTCTTTGCCCGTCCGCCGGCGTGAAGGCGAGGCGCCGGTTGGCGGTTGAGAACATGGCGCATTGGATCAGGGATTCCTCGTCCTTGAGCTTGAAATACATGTGGCGGCCGCGGTAATGGCTGAAATCGGCGATCTCGCCCTCCACCCTCACTGCCGCAAATTCATCGCGCAGCCGGGTCGCGATCTGCTGCACCAATTGTCCGACTTGCAGCAGCGGCGCGCCTTCCGCCGGCTCGCCCGTCCCGAGGTTTACCGCTTCGCCGTGCATTTGTAAGATGATAGCTTGTTGCGCGGCAAGTTCGGCCCCATGCGAATTATCCAGGAAGCCCTGACCTTCGACGATGTCCTTCTGGCGCCGGATTACTCGGAGGTTTTGCCTAGGGAAGTGAGTTTGGCCACCGCGGCGGCGCGCGGCTTGGAGCTGAATATCCCCGTGCTTTCCGCGGCGATGGACACGGTCACGGAATCGGCTCTCGCGATTGCCTTGGCGCAGGAGGGCGGGCTGGGCGTCATCCATAAGAACATGACGCCGGAGAGCCAGGCCCGGCATGTGGCCGCGGTGAAGAAATACGCCTCGGGCGTGGTGTCCGATCCCATTACCGTCAGCCCGGACAAGAGCGTGCGCGAAGTGCTGGAAATCACCCGCCGCAACAATATATCGGGGCTTCCGGTGGAAGAGCGGGGGCGGTTAGTGGGCATCGTCACGAACCGCGACCTGCGTTTCGAGACCCGCCTCGACCGGCCGGTGCGCGAAGTGATGACTCCCGAAAAGCGGCTGGTGACGGTGCAGGAAAGCCCTGGCGAGGAGGAGGTCCTTACACTGCTGCACAAGCACCGGATCGAGAAAGTGCTGGTGGTGGACGGGAACTTTCAATTGAAAGGCCTCATTACCGCCAAGGACTTCCAGAAGGCCAGCGATTTTCCGCGAGCCTGCAAGGACCGGCGGGGCGCGTTGCGCGTGGGGGCCGCGGTCGGGGCCGGCGCCGATACGGAGCAGCGCGCCGCCCTGCTTGGCGAGGCGGGGGTTGACGCGCTGGTGGTCGATACCGCGCACGGCCACAGCCGCGGCGTGGTCGAGCGGGTTAAATGGCTGCGCAAGAACTATCCGGATATGCGGCTGATCGCAGGCAATGTGGTGAGCGGGGAAGGCGCCGAGGCGCTGATCGAAGCCGGCGCGGACGGCGTGAAGGTGGGCGTGGGGCCGGGCTCCATTTGCACCACCCGCATCGTGGCCGGCGTGGGGGTGCCGCAGATCACGGCCGTGGCGGAAGTGTCGGTCGTCGCCGCCCGCCACGAGGTTCCGGTGATCGCCGACGGCGGCGTGCGCTACTCGGGCGATATCGCCAAAGCGATCGCCGCGGGCGCGCATTGCGCCATGATCGGGAGCCTTTTCGCCGGCACCGAGGAAGCGCCGGGCGAGGTCGAGCTGTACCAGGGGCGTTCGTACAAGTCGTACCGCGGCATGGGTTCGCTGGGCGCCATGTCGCAGCAGCATGGATCGTCGGACCGCTATCAGCAGGACTCCACCGAGCAGCTTGAGAAGCTGGTGCCCGAAGGCATCGAAGGCCGGGTGCCCTACAAGGGCAGCCTGGTGACTATTGTGCAGCAGCTCACCGGGGGCTTGCGGGCCGCGATGGGATACACCGGCTGCGCCTCCGTGGAGGAGCTTCGCGCCCGGGCGAAATTCGTCCGGATCACGGGAGCGGGAATGAAGGAAAGCCATGTGCATGACGTGGCGATCACCAAGGAGGCCCCCAACTACCGGGGGCGCGCGTGATCCAGGGACGAATCCTGATCCTTGATTTCGGGTCGCAAACGACGCAGCTGATCGCCCGCCGCATCCGCGAAGCGGGCGTTTATTCCGAAATCCTGCCGTGGGATATCGGCGACCACGCGGTGCGTGAATTCGCGCCGTCCGGCATCGTGCTCTCCGGAGGGCCGCAGTCGGTGACCGGCGAGCGCGCGCCGCGGGCCCCGCAGAGCGTTTTCGATCTCGGCAAGCCGGTGCTGGGCATCTGCTACGGCATGCAGGCTATCGCCCAGCAGCTTGGCGGCGGCGTTGAGCGGGCCGGCAGCGCCGAGTTCGGACCCGCCGAGGTTCGGGTGGTTGCGGATAACGCCTTGCTTTCGGGGCTGTCCGAACAGCCGCTTCCCGTATGGATGAGCCATGGCGACCGCGTTAGCGCGCTGCCGCCCGGGTTCGAGCGCATCGGCGAGAGCGACAACGCGCCGCTGGCGGCGATCGCCGACCAGGAGCGCCGCTTGTTCGGCGTGCAGTTCCATCCGGAGGTGACGCATACGCGCCACGGCCAGAGGATCCTCGAGCGTTTCGCGCATGAGATTTGCGGGCTGGGCAATGAATGGGCGCCCGCCGCCATTGCCGGGAGCGCCATCGCGCGCATCCGGGACGAGGCGCCGCGGGGCAATGTGCTGCTGGCGCTATCCGGGGGGGTCGATTCCTCGGTGCTCGCGGCGCTGCTGCGGCGGGCGGTGGGTGAACGGCTTTACTGCGTGATGGTTGACCACGGCCTTCTGCGCCTGGATGAGGCGGAGCAGGTGGCGGAAACCCTGGGCCAAGCGGGAATCGAAGTGAAAGTGGTCGATGCCCGCCAGCGCATGTTCGCCGCGCTGGCGGGACTGGCCGACCCGGAGGACAAGCGCAAGGCTATCGGCCGCTGCTTCATTGAAGTATTCGAGGCCGAGGCGGTGCGCCTGCCCGGCATCGAATGGCTCGCCCAGGGGACCATCTATCCGGACGTGATCGAATCCGCCGCCGCCTCCACCAGCAAGGCGCATCTGATCAAATCGCACCACAATGTGGGCGGCCTTCCGGAGCGGATGAGGCTGAAGCTGCTGGAGCCGCTGCGCCTGCTGTTCAAGGACGAGATCCGCAAAGTCGGGCTGGAGCTGGGCCTGCCGGCCGAACTGGTCGGACGGCATCCCTTTCCCGGCCCCGGCTTGGCGGTGCGGGTGCTGGGCGAAGTCGATCCCGCGGCTGTTGCAACACTGCGGCTGGCGGACGATATCTTTATTTCGGAGCTGCGCGCCGCGAACTGGTACGACCGGGTGGCCCAGGCCTTCGCGGTGTTCCTGCCGTCGCGCAGCGTTGCCGTGAAGGGCGACGGGCGTCGCTACGAGCCGGTCATCGCGCTGCGCTGCGTCAACACCTCCGATTTCATGACCGCCGATCCCAGCCGCCTGCCCATGGAATTGCTGGAACGGGTGGCCGGCCGCATCGTCAACGAGGTTCCTGGCATCTCTCGCGTCACCTACGATATTTCATCCAAGCCCCCCGCCACCATCGAATGGGAATGAGCGCTTCGGAGCGGGCGGCGGCGCAAGGCGAGCGGTGGATGCGGCGGGCTCTTGAGCTGGCCCGCAAGGCTGCGGCGGCCGGAGAGGTTCCGGTGGGCGCCGTGGTGGTTCTGGACGGTCGCATCGTGGGGGAGGGCGGCAACCGCATGATTGCCGCCCAAGATCCGAGCGCGCATGCGGAAATGGAAGCGCTGCGGGTCGCCTGCAAAGCGGTCGGCAACTACCGGCTGCCGGGCGCGGAGGTGTTCGTGACGCTGGAGCCTTGCGCGATGTGCGCCGGCGCTCTGGTGCTGGCGCGGGTCGCGCGGGTCGTTTACTCCGCCGCCGATCCTAAATCGGGCGCCGCAGGCAGCGTGCTCGACGTGCTGCGCAATCCCGCCCTCAATCATCAATGCGAGGTTGTTTCCGGCCTTCTGGCTGAGGAATCCGCCGCCCTGCTGCGTCAATTTTTCCGGGACAGGCGTTCCGATTGATTGCGAACATATAATCCTTCCCCGGAGGGATGCCGGAGAGGCCTAACGGCGCTGATTCGAAATCAGATGGGGGCGATTCGCCCCACGTGGGTTCGAATCCCACTCCCTCCGCCAAGTTCTGCCCCCGCCAGTTGCAGCTCCTCTAACGCCCATTCCTCGAAGCTTGGCCCGCGAAGGCGCTTTTTACATTTTGAGCGGTTTGCCGAGGACGCATTCTCCCAAAAACTTGATGGCTTGATCCGGGCGCCCGGTGTCGTAGAAGTTCAGCAACACTTCGTTGTATTGCTCTTTTCGCTTGTGCGAGACCAAAACCGCATCCTGTCCGACGGACAGCAGCATCCCGTTCATCAGCAATCGGCCCGCCCGTTTGTTGCCGTCCCAAAAACATTGAAGTTTGGAGACCAGCAGGAAAGCGCACATCGCTTGAAGATGCGGGCCTTGAACATGCTTGCGGATCTTCTCCATTCCCGTCTTGTACATGCCGGGGAGCCGCGACGCTGGCGGCGGGCGATAGCCAGTGCCGGCGATCCGCACGTCTCCCCGCCGAAACGCCCCCCACTCAAGCGCTTCCTCGAAGGCCAGCACCTTGTGAAGGCCGCAAAGTTCCTGCTGGGTGGGCTGGAAATATTGCCCGCGCACCCGATTTATCAGTCTTTTGTAGGACCTCGCTTGATTCAGCACTTGCTGCGAGTCCTCGATTTTGTGTCCCCCAACAGTCACGCCATCCAGCATGGTTTTGACTTCGACGAACGTCATGGGGTTGTTTTCCAGCGCGACGGTGCTGTGGATCAGTTCCGGCATCGCCTTTTCCAAGCGGGCGATGACAACCGGGACCTCCTGGGGCGCGGGCGTGTCGAATTCGACTTCGGGCTGTTTGAAGCCGGGGATGATTTCGCGGGTCGAGTTCATGCAAGCCTCTAATGGGATCGCGGCGGTCGAACGACATTGCGATTCGATTATACAAACCGGTGTTATACTTGGTCGCCTTAATTCGGCGAGAGACCTCAGGTTCATGTTCAGGGTATTTCTTGCGGGGCTAGTTCTTACCCCCCCCCCCCTTTTTTGCTAAATTAGCCGCAGTAACTACCGCGCTGGCGGCTATGCTTATGGCAGGGCCGGTGACGGCTTCGAATAACGAAACCTGCGATGAGGCCGCCAAACTAGCTGGCTGGGCAAGCGGCTATTGGGACGACACCGCCCAAGTTTGCAGGACGCGCTATCCGTACAACCCGCCGACACCATCTCAAAGTGAGATCGAAGCGAATGAGCGAAGAAGCCACGCCGATGCCCGCGCCGTGTACTACGGCACGCCGCCCGCCGAGACCGGCACGGCCACGGCCAGCATCCGGAACAACCAGATCTGCATCACCTTTCCTGCACCGCCGTCCGAGCTGACGGGACAGGGTGGCATAAGGACAGTAGGCGTTCACGGCGGAGACGGCTACCACGATTCCGGCGTGGTTCTTACCGAGAGTGGCAATACCTGGGGTACGTTTCTTCATTTCGGAGACATGTGGCTTGACAGGGGAAGGCAATGCATTCCCGCCCAGGGGCGGCTTGCGAACGCCGTGGCCGGGACGGATTTTCCCGTTGAGTTGAGACCCAAGAGCGCCGGGCGGATAGTGGACGCGACAGACCCGAACAGGAATTGCGCTCAAAGAACACAGACAATTGATCGTAATCTTAATATCGTCCCAGACCCAGGATTTGTT
>JAPOTY010000041.1 GCA_026708965.1 Gammaproteobacteria bacterium
ACGCGCTGACCATCATCGGCGGCGAGGGCGGCAGCGAGGCGGACATGGCCTTCCGCGCGCTCCACAGCGGGAACTTCGGCAAGGCGGCGGAAGCCTTCCACAACAAGGTCATGGTGGCCAAGCACTACACGGAGGAGGCCCGCAAGGCCGAACCCTCCTCCTCGGTGCTCGAAACCGTCACCGACGCGTCGGAAAGCGTCACGGCGGCGATCAATCTCATCGACAACCCGCCGGTCGCGCCGCCGAGCATGGATGGGGAGACTTTTGTCCTGACGGGGCTCCGGGACAACCTCAAGGGCACAGCACAAGACGACACCTTCATCGCCGAGCCATCGCTCAATCCGATCTCCGGCGAGGCGGTTGCTTCCCCACTTCAGGCCTACGACATCATCGATGGCGGCGACGGCGTGGACACGCTGGAAGTCTACAGTTCGCGTGAACTGCAGATCCGAACCGACCAGGTCAGCAACGTCGAGCAGGTGTTGTTGAATTCGCAGAACAGCATTGAGGCTGACATGAGCGAGTGGGAGGGCCTTGAGTCTGTCAACGCGGACCGGTTCAACGGCAATGTCGATATCACGGTCGATGGCGCGATGGTCGTGTTCGGCGAAGCCATTGGCAGCTACCGGGACAGCAACAACGCCCTCATGGGCTACAGCGCCACCATCGACGGCGCTGGCGGCGAATTGAAGATCGGGGCTGCAAGACTTGCCACGGTCGATATCGTCACCCGCGGCCACACGACTTCCGTCGACGCCACGGGCGGCAGCGTCACCATCGACAGCAACGGCCGGGGCGGCCTCTCCGATTCCCTGACCAGCGTTTCCGCGAGCCGGTTTGTGAGTTTGGAAGTGTCCTCGGACGCGCTCGAAACCCTGAGCCTGTCGACGAGCTTTGGCTCGGCAACCTTGAACTACGAAGGGCTCACGGAACTCGATGTTGTGGTTCCCGCGGGCGGATTCGGTTTCGGCGGCAGGTACGACTGGGATGCCAACCCCAACACCCGCGCGACCAACGAGCGCGGCACGCTGCGGCTCCGCGACACGAACGCCAACGACGACTCGGCGCTGGAGACGCTGAACATCGAAATTGGCGCCTCCTCCCGCTTCGCGCTGGACAGCCATGTGACGCACCTGAACGTCAGCGGTTCCGGCAGCCTGAGCGTGGAGACCGCGGTCGATGAGGCGGGGCAGTTCGTGAAAGCTGTTACGAATGATGCCGGCGTGACTACCAGGACCCTTGACGAAGACGGCGGCGAGGACACCGATACGATCAAGTTCACCCCGGCGGGCGATGGAACTTCCGAGTCGGCGACCGGCACCCTGGAGATGATCACCGTCACCGGGGAGGCGGGCCTCTCGATCAATGTGGCCGGTGGTCAGACTAGAGTGGCCGGTGGTCAGACTAGAGTTCTTCCCGCCGACAGTGAAGCGATGCGCAACACCAGCACCCAAAGTAAGGACTTGAAGTCCATCGACGCCAGCGAAAGCAGCGGCAAGAACAACTTCACGGTTCGGGCGACGGAAAAACTCGCCTCCGTCCATGGCGGCAGCGGCGACGACACCGTGCGGATCACCCAGGGAACGCTGGCCCCGACCGGCCTGACTGTTGAACTCGGCGATGGCGACGACAAGCTGCGGGTGGACGGCGTAAACGCCAACCCCTTCAGCGGCGCGGCCGTCAGCGTCTTCGACGGCGGCGCGGGCGACAACACGCTGCATCTGACGGTCGGTGAAAAAAGCACCGAGCACGCCTACACGGACAGCGAAGGCGAGAAGCAATCCTTCTACGCCAACTTCAAAATCCTCGATGTCGGGGCGGGTAGGGGCGAATACGATTTCGCGATGCTCGGCACCGAGGAGCTGCAAATCACCGGGGGAACCGCGGATTTGGTTACCGTGAAGAATGTGGCGCCGGGCACGGCAATCCTCGCCACCGGCAGCAGTTCGCCAGGTGCCACCACTAAGGCGATGATCAAGTATCAACTCGCCACGCAGGAGGTCGGCTCCTTCGTTTTCGGCGGCGGGGACACGCTCAATGTGAACCTGCACGCAGTCGGCAGATTCAGCGACAGGGGGGACAACCCCGACACGCCCCGATACGACGCGATGGTGAACGCCGCCAGCAAAGTGGACATGGAGCTGGAGGTCGGCGACATCCAAGGCCTGATCTTCGACTCCAGCGCCAGGGCCGGCGGCACCGCCATCGCCAGCGACTACACCAACATAATCCACGCGGACGCCCAAGGCGTCACCAGCGTGCGAATCACCGGCGACGCCAAGGCGGAGTTGAAGGTGAAGGATTTGGATGATGGGGATCCCACGGACAACGACCCAGAAGATGGTCTGCAGGTTGGCCTGGTGGATGTTGGATATGTCGACGCCAGGGCCAACACGGCGGGTGTCACCGTCATCGTCGGCAACGCGGCGGGAAGGGACATCCAGAACCTGCCCGGGAGTAAATGGGTGACCGTGTTGGGCAGCGATGCCGCGGACACATTGCGGGGCAGCACAGCCGCCAGTGTGGGCAACCAGTTGGTTGGCAACGGCGGCAACGACACGCTCCATGGCGGAGATGCCGTCGACTATCTCGTGGGCGGCGCGGGCGCGGACACATTGCGGGGCTTCGGTGGCGCGGACAACTACGATTACTCGGAAGTCTCCGATTCCCGCGCCACTTTCGTGGGGAGCGCGGTGCTGGGGGTGGACACAATCGAAGGTTTGGTGAGCGGGACGGACCATATCCGCCTGTCGGACGATTTGCTTGGAAAAGCGAACAGCCGCGTCAAAGTGAACGACGAGTTCATGTCAACCGCAGCAACAGATGACGGCAGGGAATACGCCATCGATAGCAGGGACATGGACACTGCCGCTATATCCACCGCAAACAGCCTGCGGGCGCTGATAGGCGATGGTGATGGCTTTTTTGTCACCAGGGCCGACGGCGCGATTACCGCTTCGAAACACTTCATTGCCGTCATCGATGAAAGGTACGGAGGAGTGGACAACAGGATGGAAGATCCAAACAGTCCCGGGCGTTACATCGCCGGCATGGATGGTGAAGTTGACACCAACGATGTGGCGCAGTATCGAACGTGGGTTCTGTTCGATATCGACGGGGATGGCAACTTCGACGCGGGAAGCGATCTGGTAATTCGGCTGGTCGGCACGGACCAGGAGGCCGCGCTAGCGGGCACCAGCATTTTCGGCGCGGATGAAGCTGCCAGTATTGGAAACATCGCATCAATCGGATGAAAGAACTCCATCATCATCCTCAACCAAGGGCGGCAACCGCCGCCCCCAACCAAAACCCCCGGCTTCGGCCGGGGGTTTTGCCTTTTCGCGCCAGTTAAAATCGAGGCCACCCGCCGAGATCCCGCGAATTCGATTCATGTTGAATCACGAATCGATTTGGGCAAAGAGCTTTTCCATCCGCCCGCGGTGGACGGGCGCGGCGCTTTGGCGGGGCGCGAACAACTCCGGCACGCAACCGCAATCATGCCTGGCGCTGCCGCCGGGGCGCGTGGTGGCGATGGAAGCCAGCGCCGCGCACCAGCGGAGCCGGCTGGCGCTAAGCTCCAGCCAACGGACGCTGCAGAACGGCCCGCGGAATGGGGAAGCCCCACCCAATCAGGCAGCCTGTTTTCCAAGCAAAAAAGAGCACCCCGGAATGCGGCCGGGCACCCCCAAAGGGGCAAAAGCAAGAATGCGCGAGGCAAGGATCGCCCACCATCACTTTCGTATTGGAAAACGCCTCCAGCCTGCTGGCGGCCTGCTTGCAAAAAACAGCGGCGTTCTCTACTTTGAGGCTGGGTTTGGCAAAGCGTCTTGGGCGGGTTCAATGTCTCTCGCGGGGTTTCATCCGGCTTGCCGGC
>JAPOTY010000005.1 GCA_026708965.1 Gammaproteobacteria bacterium
CGGGCACGGACTACACGCCCAACCTGTGGAACGCGAGCCGCTACCTGCCGTGCTTTCGCCCCGGGCATACGACGCTCCGGCTCTGGATCAAGACCTGGAACGACGCGCACGACGACCCCGGCGAGACCTTCGAGATGGTGCTGTCCAACCCGCGCGGCGCGACCATCGACGACGCAGTGGCCGTCGGGACGATCAACAACGACGACCCGCTGCCGGGGGCGTACTTGGCGCGTTTCGGTCGCGCGGCGGCGGAGCATGCGCTCGGCGGGGTGGCCGGGCGGATGGAGGCGGGCCGCACGCCCGGCCTGCGGGGCGCGTTCGCGGGCCGCCCGTTCGGGCGGACGGCGGGCGCGGGGGAGGAGGCGGCTTCCGGGGCGGCGGTCCCGGCCGCCGCCGGAGCGGTCGTCATGGGCCATGGCACGGCGCCGTCCGCGGCGCGCGGCTCCGGCGGGTTCCGCGCGCCCGATGATCCCGGCGGCTCCCCCTTCAATGGCGGATTGGCAGGCGGCGGTGCGCTTGGCCATGGCGCGGCGTCCGGCGGCGGCTTCGGGGCCGTCCCGCCGTCGGCCATGCCGCCGGCCATGCGGCCCGGCGGCGGCCCGGCCGGCGCGGGGCCGTCCATGACCATCGGCGACGCGCTGCTGGGCTCGAGCTTCACGCTGACCCGGGCGGCGGACGGCTCCGGCGGCAGCCTGGCCTTCTGGGGCCGCGCCTCGCGCAGCCGCTTCGGCGGCGCGGACCGCAGCGGCGGGACCGAGGCCGCCCTCGACGGCGAGGCGGCCACCGCCATGCTCGGCGCGGACTACGCCCGGGGCGGCTGGCTCGCCGGGCTGGCCTTGATCGAGAGCGCGTCCAAGGGCGGGTACCGCGCCCTCGTCGGAAACAATCCCTGCGCCGGGCCCGGGCCCGGAAGCGCGGGCGGCGCGGGAGCCGCGCCGCCCGCGCCGTGCGCCCCCGCAGGCCTCGGCGAGGGCGAAGTCGAGGCTTCGCTGACGGCGGCGGTGCCCTACGCGTCGCTGCGGCTCGGGGAGCGCTTCAGGCTTTGGGGCGCGGCCGGGCACGGCGCGGGCGGGGTGTCGCTGCGGACCATGGGCGAGACATACAGCGCGGACACGAGCTGGGGCATGGCGGCGGCGGGGCTGCGGGGCGGCCTGCTCGGGGCCGGCGGCGGCGGCCCGTCGCTGTCGGTGGTCTCGGACGCGCTGTGGACGCGGACGGCCTCGGCCGCGGGCCGCGGGCTGGCGGCCTCGGAGTCCGCCTCGACCCGGCTGCGGATCGGCCTGGAGGGCAGCTGGCGGCTGGCGCTGCCGGGCGGCGGGAGCCTCGCGCCGAGGCTGGAGCTGGGCGCGCGCCACGACGGCGGCGACGCGGAGACCGGCTTCGGGGTGGAGCTGGGCGGCGGGTTCAAGTGGGCCGAGCCGCGCTTGGGCCTGTCGCTCGATATCTCGGGCCGGACCCTGCTGGCGCACGAGGACGGCGGCATAAGGGACCGGGGGCTCTCGGCGGCGCTGTCGTTCGATCCCGCCCCTTCGACCGAGCTGGGGCCGTCGCTGAGCCTGCGGCAGGACCTCGGCGGGCGCGCTTCGGGCGGCCTCGACGCGCTGTTCCGGCCCGGGCCGATGGAGGCAAGGGCGGGCGGCGGCGCGGCGGCCGGCCGCTGGGCCTTGGAGGCCGCCTGGGGCCTGCCGGCCTTCGGCGGGCGCTTCATCGGCGTCCCGCTGCTCGGCTTCGGGCAGGCGCCCGGCGGGCGCGACCACAGCCTCGGCTGGCGGCTCTCGCCCAAGGACGGCGACGCCCCCGACCTCTCCCTCGGCGTCCTCGCGGTCCGCCGCGAAAGCGCCCGCGCCGGCGCCGACCACGGCATCGAGATCAAACTCGGCTACCGCTGGTAGCGCCCGCGAATCATGCGGGCTAGCGGATGCCGCGCTGCTCCTTGATGCGCTCGTAGGCGCGGTTCACTTCGCGGGTTCGTTCGCGGGCGCGCTCCATCATCGCCTCGGGCAGGCCGCGGGCCACCAGCTTGTCGGGATGGTTCTCCTTCATCAGCCGCCGGTAGGCGGTCTTGATTTCCTGGTCGCTGGCGCTTGATTTCACGCCCAGCGCCCGGTAGGCGTCTGCCAGCGGTTGCATTTGCGAAGGCCCGGCGCTTCCGTTTCCTCCCGCAAAGCCGAACCGCATGCGCGCCTGCGCCTCGAGCTGGCTGATATGCCATTGCGAAAGGCCCAGGGCTTCGCCGATGCGATTCAAGACCGCGCGCTCCTCGCGGGTTACATCGCCGTGGGCAAACGCCACGAAGAACTGGGTATGCACGAAGAACTGCCGCAGCAGCGGCTGGCCCCGGCAGGCCTCGCTCATCTCCGAAAGCTCGTGGTCCAGATCGAAGCCCGGCGATTTTCCTTCATTGAAGTAAGCGACCGCCTGCTGCATCTGGGAGGCGTTCAGCCGCATGCCCTGCATGATCTGGCGCGCCGCGCGGATCTCCTCTTCGCTGACCCGGCCGTCGGCCTTGGCGATATGCCCCATGACCCGGAAGGTGGCCGCATAGAAAACCTGCCGCCGGTTTTCCGCGCCGGTCGAGAAGGCGGGCCGGAAACCTGACGCCCTGCCCATCAGGCTGCGGTCCGCCATGTGTCCCAGCAGCAGGCCGAGAAACGCGCCCGGCCAGTTGCCGAACATGAAGCCGAGGGTGAATCCGGCAACTTTTCCGAGAAGAAAGAGGTGCATGGGGCGCGGGTCTATAAGGCTTTGGAGCCAGCCTCCCGCCACGCGATTGAAGGGCACTAGAATACGCCCTTCATGCACGAACTAGGAGGCAGGCAGTGACCGTATCCTATACCGAAATTCCAGGCCTTGAGGCCATTGGCTGCGGCAAGGTGCGCGATCTTTACGCGGTGGGCGAGGATCGTCTCCTTTTAGTGGCCAGCGACCGCATCTCGGCCTTCGACGTGGTCCTGCCGGACTCGATACCCGGCAAGGGCGCGGTGCTGACCGGCCTGTCGCGCTACTGGTTCGCCAATACCGGGCATATCGTGCCGAACGCGCTGCTGGACACGCCCGTGGACGCGGTGACGGATGGCCTTGGCCCGAACGAGCTTGCCGATCTCGCCTCCCGGGCCGTTCTGATGGAAAGGGTGCGCGCGCTGCCCATTGAAGCCGTGGTTCGCGGCTACCTGATCGGCTCCGGATGGAAGGACTACCAAGCCAACGGCGAGGTTTGCGGAATCCGCCTGCCGCAGGGATTGCGGCTGGCCGAGCGCCTGCCGGAACCGATTTTCACGCCCGCCACCAAGGCCGCGCCGGGCGAGCACGACGAGAATATCGGCATCGACCAGGCGGCCGCGCTGGTGGGCCGGGAGCTTGCCGAGCGGGTGCGCGACATTTCCCTGGCGCTGTTCGCTTACGGCGCGGAGCACGCCGCCCGCCGCGGCATTATCGTGGCCGACACCAAGTTCGAGTTCGGGATCAACGCCGCAGGCCAGCTGGTGCTGATCGACGAGGTGCTCACGCCCGATTCCTCGCGTTTCTGGCCCGCCGCCAACTACCAGGTGGGCGTGTCGCCGCCGAGCTACGACAAGCAGTACGTGCGCGATTATCTGAATTCGGTGTCGTGGAACCATCAGCCGCCGGCCCCGCGCCTGCCCGAAGACGTGATCGCGCGCACCGCCGAGAAATACAACGCCGCCCTCGCGCTCCTCGCCTCCTGACCACCCCGGCTAAAGCCCTCTTCGCGCCCAACCCTTTTCAGGAGCGTTGGAGCCAGGATGGCGGAACCGAGCCAGGATGGCGCCTCCTGAAAAGGGTTGGGCGCGAAGAGGGCGAGGGTTCGCACGAGAAGAGGGCGAGGGCCCGGACAAGAGGAGGTCGGGTGAATGCGCCACGCAGCGATCAGGTAAACCTATAATTGCAGTTGGCGCGGAAGTGGCGGAACTGGTAGACGCGCAGGATTTAGGTTCCTGTGGGGTGATCCCCTTGAGAGTTCGAATCTCTCCTTTCGCATCGGTTTCCCAGTTCCCGCAAAGGCCGCGGCCGGTTTGAATTCATGAATCTCGATGGCGCAAACTACAAAGTGGAAGACGGCGAAGGACTTCGCCGCACCCTGCATGTGCGGATTCCGGCAACCGCCATGCAGGAGGAATTCCTGTCGCGGCTCGGGGCGCTGAGGCGCCGCACGAGGATTCGCGGCTTCCGCCCCGGCAAGGCGCCCATCAAGCTGATTAAACAGCGCTACGGCCAGGAAGTATGGGACGAACTGACCCGCGAAACCATCGAGAGAAGTTTCCGGCAAGGCGCGCAGCAGCAGGAATTGCGCGTTGTGGGCAGCGGCGAGGTGAAGGCTAAAAAAGTCCGCGAAGGCTCCGACCTTGAGTACCAAGCCGCTTTCGACGTGCTTCCGGAGATTGAGTTCAGCGGCTTGGACGCGCTGAGCTACGAGGAGCCGGAGGTCGAGATCCAATCCCGCGACGTGGATCGAACGATCGACCGCTTGCGGCGCCGCGAGGCGGAATGGAAGGATGTGGAACGGCCCGCCCGCGAAGGCGACCGGATGGTGGTGAACCTCAAGGTTTCCCGCCGCCGCGAAACGCTGGAGGCCGGCGAACTGAAGGAAGCCACGCTGATGCTGGGCGAGACCCGCCTCATGCCCCCGCTCAAGGAGCGCCTGATGCGCCTTGCCGCCTCGCAGAAAAAGAAGTTCCGGCTCAAGATGCCGCCGGAGTATCCTAACGAGAGCCTTCGCGGCAAGCGCGTGCTCTACGAAGTGGAGGTGCTCGGCCTGTCCGAGCCGCAGCTCCCGGACCTGGACGAGGAGTTTGTTCGGAAGCTGGGCGTGGAAAGCGGTTCGGCCGAGGAACTGCGCGCGGATGTGCGCGCCAGCTTGGAGCGCGAGCTGAAATCCCTGTCCGAATCCCATAAGCGTCAGTCGCTTTTCGACCAGTTGCTCAAGGCCAACGAAGGGCCTGCCCCCCAATCGCTGGTGGACCGGGATGTGGAGCAGATGCTGGCCAGCATGGGCCAGCCGCCCGCTGCCGATTCGGAGGATGCCGAGAGCGGCCCTGCGCCTGAAAAGCGGGACGGGCAGGCCGAGGAAACGCCCGAGATGCGGGCCATGGCGGAGCGCCGCGTTCGGCTGCAACTGCTGGTGGCGGAGCTGGCCGCGCGCGAAAAGATCAGCCCCGACGACCAAGCCCTGCGCCAGCAGCTTCAGGCGCTGGCGGTCGGCGCGCCGGATCCCGAGGCCGCGTTCGCGGAGCTGGCGGGCAATCGCGACCTGGTGGGCAATCTGCGTGCCGGAATCCGCGAGGAGCAGGTGCTCGAATGGCTCTACGGGCAAGCCGCCGTCAGCAGGAAAACCATGAGCCTGGACGAATTCATGGAACCCATGCCCCCCA
Organism: Gammaproteobacteria bacterium; assembly: GCA_026708965.1. GTDB lineage: Bacteria > Pseudomonadota > Gammaproteobacteria > Steroidobacterales > Foliamicaceae > Foliamicus. The sequence continues at coordinate 5,388 of JAPOTY010000005.1, forward strand.
TCCTCACCGGTTAGCATCCCCGTGATGTACAACAACGCCAGCGTAGCCGCTTCTGTGCCCCCTTCCCCGCGGGAGTGTCGGCGGCAGGACAGCCGCCGCCAAGCCCCATGGATGGGTTCATGCGTCTCCCGCGAGGAAGGGGGCACAGAAGCGGCGGATTCAAGCGTCTCCCGTGCGAAAGGAGGCGCAGAGGAGGCGGATTCGAGCGTCTCCCGGACAGGGATGGATGAGAGAATGCGTGAAAACTGAGGACCCTAAATGAGCGAAAAAGCATTGAATCTTGTGCCGATGGTGGTGGAACAGACCGCCCGCGGCGAGCGCGCCTACGATATCTACTCGCGCCTGCTCAAGGAGCGGCTCGTATTCGTGGTGGGCGCCGTGGACGACCACATGGCCAACCTAGTGGTGGCGCAACTCATTTTTCTGGAGTCCGAGAATCCCGGCAAGGATATCAGCCTCTATATCAACTCCCCCGGCGGCCTGGTGAGCTCCGGCCTGTCCATCTACGACACCATGCAGTTCATCAAGCCCGACGTGAGCACCCTTTGCCTAGGCCAGGCCGCCAGCATGGGTGCGCTGCTGCTCGCCGGCGGCGCCCAAGGCAAACGCTACTGCCTGCCCCATTCGCGCGTGATGATCCACCAGCCCATGGGCGGCTACCAGGGCCAAGCCTCCGACGTGGATATCCACGCCCGCGAAATCCTCAAGACCCGCGAGCGCCTCAACGCCATCCTCGCCGAGCATACCGGCCAGCCCCTCAAGCGCATCGCCCGCGACACCGACCGCGACCATTTCATGAGCGGTGAGGAAGCCTGCGCCTACGGGCTGATCGACAAGGTTCTCGCCAGCCGCGAGGAGGCGCCCGGTGCCGAGGAGGAAACGGAGTAGCCGCAGGCGATCGGAGCATTCGCTTGCCGGAGGCGGTTACAATGCCACCGCGTCGATCATGCGCGACCGCGCCATAAAACCATAAGCATTCATGCCCAGCAAGAATAATCGAGGCGGTTCAAGCGAGCGCAAGCTCCTCTACTGCTCGTTTTGCGGCAAAAGCCAGCATGAGGTGCGCAAGCTCATTGCCGGCCCGTCCGTGTACATCTGCGACGAGTGCGTTGAGCTGTGCATCGATATCATCCGCGAGGAATTCGAGGATTCGGTGGAGAACCAGCCGGTTTCGCTGCCGCTGCCGGCCGGCATCATGAAATTCCTCAACGAATACGTGATCGGCCAGGACCGCGCCAAGAAGGTGCTGTCGGTGGCTGTCTATAACCATTTCAAGCGGATGCGCTCCCGGCGCCGCGAAAAAGACGCGCCCGAGGTGGAACTGGCCAAGAGCAATATCCTGCTGATCGGCCCCACCGGCTGCGGCAAGACCCTGCTGGCGGAAACGCTGGCGCGCATTCTCAACGTGCCCTTCACCATCGCCGACGCCACCACGCTCACCGAAGCCGGCTATGTGGGCGAGGATGTCGAGAACATTATTCAGAAGCTGCTTCAGAAATGCGACTACGATGTCGAGAAGGCCCAGACCGGCATCGTGTACATCGACGAGATCGATAAGATATCGCGCAAGTCGGACAACCCCTCGATTACCCGCGACGTGTCCGGGGAAGGCGTGCAGCAGGCCCTTCTGAAACTGATTGAGGGCACCATCGCCTCGGTGCCTCCGCAGGGCGGCCGCAAGCACCCGCAGCAGGAATTCCTGCAAGTCGATACCTCCAATATCCTCTTTATCTGCGGCGGCGCCTTCGCCGGCCTGGACAGCATTATCCGCAACCGCACCGAGCGCAGCGGCATCGGCTTCACCGCCGAGGTTCGGGGCGAAGACGAGAATCAGCGGCTGGGGGAACTGTTGTCGCACGTTGAGCCCGAGGATCTGATCCGCTACGGGCTGATTCCCGAATTTGTGGGACGCATGCCGTTGGTGGCCACGCTGGATCCGCTGGATATGGAAGCGCTGGTGGCCATTCTGGTTGAGCCGAAGAACGCGCTCACCAAGCAGTACCGGGTGCTGTTCGAGATGGAGGACTGCGAGCTGGAATTTCACGATGGCGCGCTGGAAGCCATTGCCGAGCGCGCCATGGAGCGCAAGACCGGCGCGCGCGGACTGCGCACGATTCTTGAGGAGGTGCTGCTCGATGCCATGTTCGAGCTGCCGTCAATGAAGAACGCCCGCCGCGTGGTGCTTGACCGCGGGGCCATCATGGGCGAGAACGAGCCCCGCGTGGTTTACGAGGCCGACGAGCCGCTGGCTCTGAAGCCGCCGGAGGAATACGCCCGGCCCACCGGGTCGGACGGGTAGCTCCCCGCCGGCCGGGCGGAACCGGCCCGGGGTTGGGTTTCCCTTCGCCCAACCCCATATCCTTGCGGTTCGCGAAGGAATAAAAATAGTGATCGAGGCGAATTGATGAGCGAAGACTCCGCAACAGACGCAAGCGCAAGGCGCCGCCTTGCGCTTCTGCCGCTGCGCGATGTGGTGGTGTATCCGCACATGGTGGTGCCGCTGTTCGTGGGCCGCAAGCCGTCGATTCTGGCGCTTGAGAACGCCATGTCGATGGGCAAGGAAATTCTGCTGGTGGCGCAGCGCAAGCCCGAGGTGGATGAGCCCGCGGCGGACGATATCTACCAAGTGGGCACCTTGGCGACCGTTTTGCAGATGATGAAAATGCCGGACAACACCGTCAAGGTGATGGTTCAGGGCGTGCTGCGCGCTGGCCTGGAATCATTGCAGTCCGAAGGCTTCTTCAGCGCCGAGTTCGAGCCTGTTTCCGAAGAGGTCCGCAAGGAGGCCACGGACGACGAAATGGAGGCCTTGCGGCGGTCTCTGCTCACGCAGTTCGAGTCGTACGTCAAGCTGCACAAAAACGTGCCGCCGGAGGCGCTGGCCGGCGTGTCGGGCTTGAGCGACAGCGGCCGGCTGGCCGATACCGTGGCGGCCCACATGCAACTGGCGCTGGATAAAAAGCAGGCCGTGCTGGAAACCGGCGATCCGGTCCAGCGCATCGAGTACCTCGTGGGTTTGATGGACAGCGAAATCGACATGCTCAGGATGGAGCGCAAGATTCGCGGGCGGGTCAAGACCCAGATGGAGAAAAGCCAGCGCGAGTACTACCTGAATGAGCAGATGAAGGCCATTCAGAAGGAACTGGGCGAGCTTGAGGACGCGCCCGACGAGATTTCCACTCTGGAGAAGGGCATCAAAGAGGCGGGAATGAGCGGCGAGGCGCAGGAAAAGGCGCTCGCGGAGTTGGGCAAGCTCAAGATGATGGCGCCGATGTCCGCCGAGGCCACCGTGGTGCGGAACTATCTCGACTGGCTGCTCAAGGCCCCCTGGAAGAAGCAGCGCCGCACCAACGGCAATATCAGGCGGGCCGAGCAGGTCCTTGAGGAGGACCACTACGGGCTGGAAAAGGTCAAGGAGCGCATCCTGGAATACCTCGCGGTGCAGAAGCGGGTGCGGGCTCTCAAGGGCCCCATCCTGTGCCTGGTGGGCCCCCCGGGAGTGGGCAAAACCTCATTGGGACGGTCCATCGCCCGCGCCACCAACCGGTCCTTTGTGCGGATGTCGCTGGGCGGCGTGCGCGACGAGGCCGAAATCCGCGGCCACCGCCGCACCTATATCGGCGCGCTGCCCGGCAAGATCATCCAGAATCTGGCGCGCTCGGGCGTGCGCAATCCGCTGTTTTTGCTCGACGAAGTCGATAAGATGTCGATGGATTTTCGCGGGGATCCCTCCTCGGCGCTGCTGGAGGTGCTGGATCCCGAGCAGAACTCGGCTTTTAACGATCACTACCTGGAGGTGGATTTCGATCTCTCCCGCGTGATGTTCGTATGCACCGCCAACACGCTGGCGATTCCGCCGCCGCTGCTGGACCGCATGGAGGTATTGCGGATTCCGGGCTACACCGAAGACGAGAAAATGGCCATTGCCCGCAACTACCTGATCGCCAAGCAGATGAAGAACAACGGGGTGCGCGACAGCGAGCTGAAGTTCACCCGCGGCGGGCTGCGCAGCATGATCCGCCACTACACCCGCGAGGCCGGCGTGCGCAACTTGGAGCGGGAGATCGCGCGCGTTTGCCGCAAGGTGGTCAAGCAGCAGTTGCTGCGCCCCGCCAAACGCGAAATCTGCGTGGGCCCCCGCCAGCTCGACACCTATCTGGGTGTGCGGAAATTCCGCTACGGCCGCGCCGAAAACCAGAACCGCAGGGGCCAGGCCCAGGGGCTGGCTTGGACCGAGGTGGGCGGCGAGTTGCTGCGGATAGAAGCCTCGGTCACGCCCGGCAAAGGCAAGCTCACGCTCACTGGCAAGCTCGGCGAGGTGATGAAGGAATCGATACAGGCGGCGCTGACGGTGGTGCGCGCCCGCGCCGCCGCGCTGGGGCTGGATCCGGGCTTCCCGGCCGCCATCGACGTGCATGTGCACGTGCCCGAGGGCGCCACGCCGAAGGACGGGCCGAGCGCCGGCATCGGCATGTGCACCGCGCTGGTTTCCGCGCTCACCGATATTCCCGTGCGCGCCGATGTGGCGATGACCGGCGAAATCACCCTCGGCGGGGAAGTGCTGCCGGTGGGAGGCTTAAAGGAGAAGCTGCTCGCGGCCCACCGCGGCGGCATCTCCACGGTGCTGATCCCCGAGGAATGCGTCAAGGACTTGGCCGAAATCCCCGCCAACGTCAAGCGCAATCTCGATATCCGCCCGGTCCGCTGGATCGACCAAGTGCTCAAGCTTGCGCTCGAGCGCATGCCCGAAGCGGCCGCCCCGGAGCCGGGCCAGCCGGATCCGCCTGCCGCCTCCGCATCGACCGCCGGGACCCCCGCGCCCGAACAGCCGCGCGCCCACTGAATAGGCGCGCCGAAAAAATGATGGTCCCGCAATGTAATATTGCGGGGGGTTGGGAATTATTACTATAATCCCCGCCCATCGGGAATTATTCCCGCCTGTAGGGGCAATTGGGCTGCATCGCCTTGGTTGGAAGGTTTGCCTAAAATCAAGGAGGGGGGGGAGGGAAAACTCATTGTCTTTACGACACCATCAGAGCATATCTTTCCGGTAAAACCGGGCCAAACTTTCGGAGAATTGCATGAATAAAAGGGAACTCACAGACGCTGTAGCCTCGGCTGCCGGTCTTGGTAAAGCAGAGGCGGCCAGGGCCGTTGACGCGGTTTTGGGCACCATCAGCGGCGCTTTGGGGCAGGGGGACTCGGTTTCCCTGGTAGGTTTCGGAACCTTCAGCGTCAAACATCGCGCCGCCCGCCAGGGGCGCAATCCGCGTACGGGCCAGACGATACAGATCGCCGCCACGTCGGTTCCCGGTTTCAAGGCGGGCCGCGCCCTTAAGGATGCCGTAAATTAACCGCTTCCTGCTGCTGCCGGGGCCATGGCCCCGGCGGAGAGCTGCGGCGGGTTCAGCGCGGCTTATAGCGCCGGAGGGTGCTTAGCTCAGTTGGGAGAGCGTCGCTCTTACACGGCGAAGGTCGGGGGTTCAAACCCCTCAGCACCCATAGCGGAGTGGTAGTTCAGATGGTTAGAATACCGGGCTGTCAATCCGGTGGTCGCGGGTTCGAGTCCCGTCCACTCCGCCAACCCATCGCTTAAGCGCAACGGCGCCGGATCCGTGCTGCAAGTTATTCGCGACAAGCTTAGCGGATGGGTGGCCGGGATTATTTTCGGCGTGATCGGCTTGGCGCTGGTCCTTACCTTCGGCACCATGCGCGGCAACGTTGGCATGACAGCCAATGTGGTGGCCAGCGTGGACGGCTTGGATATTGGGCAGAACGAATTTCTGCGGACGGTGCAGGAAGAGCAGCTTCGGCTGCGCGAGCAATTCGGCGACGGCCTGCCTGAGGATTTCGAGGCTCAAATCCAAGCGCTGGTGCTGGATGACCTGATCGACTCCTACATGATGCAGGCGCACGCCAGGGAGCGGGGCTTCACCACCACCGACGCCCGGCTCGCGGGCGTGCTCCGGAGCGTGCCCGCCTTTCTCGACCAGGGCGCGTTTTCCGCTGACCTGTACCGCAGCGCGCTTGCCAATCTGGGCGAAACGCCGGCCGGCTTCGAGAACCGGCAGCGCGGTTTCATGACGCTGCAGCAGTTCTCCCGGAGCATCGCGGAAAGCGCTTTTTATACGCCGGTGGATTTCCGCTTTTATATCGAGCTGGTTCAGGAGAGCCGTTCCGTGGAGGGGCTTTACGTGAGCCCCGAGCCTTTCCGCGCCGAGGCGCCGATCACGGACGAGCAGGTCAGCGACCACTACGAGCGCAATGCATCGGATTTCTGGACCCGGGAGACGGTCGATCTGGAGTACATCGAACTCGACGCGGGCGCCTTGCCGGGTTTGGAGCCGCTCACCGAGCAGGACGCGCTGGAATGGTACGAGCGCAACCGCGACCAGTTCATCACGCCGGAGCAGCGGCGCTCCAGCCATATTCTGCTGGCGGCCGCCCCGGAGGGAGACGACGAAGTGCTGGCGAGCGCGCAACAGGTGGTGGCCCGCTTGGATGCCGGGGAGGATTTTGCGGCGCTGGCAACCGAGCTTTCCGATGATCCGGGGTCCGCTTCCGCCGGAGGCGACCTGGGCTGGAACGAACCGGGCGTGTTTGTGCCGGAATTCGAGGAGGCATTGTTCGGGCTGGAGGAAACAGGACAGTACACCGCGCCGGTGCAGTCGCAGTTCGGATACCACATTATTCGTTTGGATGGCGCGCGCGGCGGGGAGATCGCGCCGTTCGAGTCCGCCCGCGACGAGGTGCTGGCGGATCTTGAGGAACGGCGCGCCAGCGAACGTTTTTTCGATCTTGCCGAGCAGCTTGCCGATATGGCCTTGGAAAGCGAGGACGGGCTGGCCTGGATTGCCGGGGAGCTGGAACTGCCGCTCAAGACCTTGGAAGGCTTTACCCGCGAAGGCGCGGGCGAGTTCGCCGGGAACCAGCGGATTATTGATGCCGCCTATAGCGAGGAGGTGCTCGACCGCAGCGGGAATTCGCGGATTCTCCAGTTGGGCTCCGACCGGGCGGTGGTGCTGCGCGTGGCCCGCCATCAGCCTTCGCAGCAGCAGCCGCTCGAGGAAGTGGCGGGGCGCATTCGGGAATTCCTGATTAACGATGCGGCGGCCGCGGCGGCGGCGGCCCAGGGCGCATCCCTTCTGGATAGGCGGCTCGCCGGGGAAGCCTTGAGCGCTCTGGCCGGCGGGCAGGGCGTGGCGCTATTCGAAGCGCAGGAGATTCGGCGCGATGCGGCGGACTATCCCTCCGAGCTGTTGAACGCCATATTCGCAGCGGGGGCCGGCGAGGGGCCGCAGGGCCTTGAGCTTCTGGACGGCCGCTACGCGCTGTTCGAGGTGGACGAGGTGTTGCCGGGCCGTCCCGAGGAGATTTCCCGCGAGCAGCGCGACGAAGTGAAAGCCGATCTGGAGGAACGCGAGGGGATGATGGAATACGAAGCCTACCGAAGCAGCCTGCGCGGCCGCGCGCGGATCTGGATATCGCCTGACGCGCTGGAGGAAACATGATGAATTCGCTGAACCCAATGCGCTGGCCGCTTTACGCGCAGATATTCGCCGGAATCGTGCTGGGCGTGCTGGCCGGGCTGATCAGCGGCGACACTGCCGAGCTGGCGTCCGGCCTGACCTTCGATTCGGTGTACGACTATATCGGCACCCTGTTTCTGAACGCGCTGAAGATGCTGATCGTGCCGCTGATCGCCACCTCCATCATCTCCGGCGTGGCGGGGCTGGGCGGACCGGGAACGCTGGGGCGGCTGGGCGGCAAAACCCTGCTCTACTACCTCACCACCTCCACGATCGCCATCCTGGTGGGGCTGACCATCGTCAACCTCGTCCAGCCCGGAATCCTTAACGGCGTTCCGGTGCGCGAGCTTCTGGATTTCCAGGCCAACTCCGAGGAAGTGGCGGCCCGCGTATCGGGTGCCCAGGGCGGCGTGGCGGAAGTGTTTCTGCGCATGTTCCCGCCCAATATCGTGAGGGCCGCTGCTGAAGGCCAGATGCTCGGCCTGATCGTGTTCTGCATTCTGTTCGGCTATTTCGTTTCCCGGTTGGCGAAAGCGAAAAGCGCGCCGGTCACGAGCTTTGTGCAGGCTTGCTTCGAGGCCATGATGGGCGTGACCCGTTTTGTGATGCGGTTTGCGCCGATCGGCGTTTTCGGGCTGGTGGCCTCGGTGGTCGCCGATGTGGGCCTGGGCGCCGCGCGCCCGCTGGTGGTTTTTTCGATCACGGTTCTGGCCGCTCTGGCGGTGCATTTCCTGGTGGTGATGCCGCTGATCCTGGTTTTCGTGGCCAGGGTCAATCCGTTGCGCCACTACCGGGCCATGGCGCCCGCGCTTTTGACCGCGTTCTCGACCTCTTCCTCTTCGGCCACCTTGCCGGTCACCATGCGCTGCGTTGAGGATAATGCCGGCGTGTCCGGCCGCACCACCGGCTTCGTTCTGCCGCTGGGCGCCACCGTGAATATGGACGGCACGGCGCTCTACGAATGCGTGGCGGTGATTTTTATCGCCCAGGCGTTCGGCGTGGAGCTGAGCTTTGGCGTGCAGTTCACGATTATCGTGACCGCGCTTTTAACCTCGATTGGCGTGGCCGGCGTGCCGGCGGCCTCGTTCGTGGCCATCGCGGTGATTCTGGGGGCGGTGGGGCTGCCGGTGGAGGCGATCGGGGTTCTGTTTGTTTTTGATCGCATCCTCGATATGTCGCGGACCGCCGTCAACGTGTTCAGCGACAGTTGCGGCGCGGTCGCCATCGCCAGATTGGAGGGCGAGACAGGTATTCTGGGCGAGGAGACCGCGTTGCGGCGCGCCGCCGCCACGGCAGATTGAACACTTCGCGGCGGCCGGGCCTGGAGCTGATCCGCGGGCGCCGGACGGTTTCCCTTTTCAAGCGCGGGAAGCCGCCGCGGGAACTGATGCTCGCGGCCGTGGAGGCGGCCCGCTGGGCGCCCAATCACCATCTCACCGAGCCTTGGCGCTTCTATATCCTAGGGCGCGAAACGGTGCGCGCCATGACCAGTATCGCCGAGGAGATCACGCGGGCGAAGCGCGGCGCCGAGGCGGCGGGCAGGAGGCGCGAACTGATGGAATCGGTTCCAGCGTGGATGGCGGTGACTTGCCGGCGCTCGGAGGATGCCTTTCGCGAACGCGAGGACTATGCCGCTTGCTGCTGCGCCGTCCAGAATCTGATGCTGTGCCTTTGGGAGGGCGGCGTGGCCTGCAAGTGGAGCACCGGCGCGCTCACGCGCGATGCGCGGTTCTACGGCTTGCTGGGCGCCGACGTTGCCGAGCAGATGGTTGTGGGCCTGTTCTCCATGGGCTATCCGCAGGTGGTTCCGCAGCAAAAGCGCCGCCCCGCGGAGGAAATCCTCACTGAACTCGATTAGTCGGGGAAGGCGAGGCCCACGGCGTTCATGCCGGCATCCACGGGGAGGACCACGCCGGTAATGCCGCTGGCCAGTTCGGAGCACAGAAAAGCCGCCGCGTTCCCTACTTCCTCAAGGCTCACGTTGCGCCTGAGCGGCGACGCGCCTTCGTAGTAGCGCAGCATTTTGCGGAAGTTCGGAATGCCGGCGGCGGACAGGGTCTTGACCGGCCCGGGCGAGAGCGCGTTCACCCGGATGCCGCGCTTGCCAAGATCCATGGCCAGGGCGCGGGTGACCGCCTCCAAGCTGGCTTTTGCCGGACCCATCACGTTGTAGTTTTGCACCGCCCGGGTGGAGCCGGAATAGGAAAGGGTGAGCAGCGCGCCGCCATCGGGCATTAGCGGCGCGGCGGCGCGGGCCATGGCGGCGAAACTGTATGCCGAGATATCGTGAGCGATGCGGAAACCTTCGCGGGACACGCTGCCGGCGAAGTCGCCTGCCAGATTATCGCCCGGCGCATAGGCGATCGAATGCACCAGAATATCGAGTCGCGGCCACGCTTTCCCCAGTTGCGCGAACGCTTCGCTGATGGACTCGTCGCTGCTGACGTCCAGCGGCAGGCAGAATGGCGCGTCGAGTTCCTGGCCGAAGGCTTGGGCGCGCTCGAAAAGACGGCCGGGCAGCGCGCTCAAGCCCACTTCGGCGCCTTCGCGCCGCAGGCATTGGGCGATGCCCCAGGCGATGGACCGCTTGCTGGCGATTCCCGCCACCAGCGCCCGCTTTCCCTTCAATATCGGCATCCGCGGCATTCTACAGCCCCTCGCCTCCGTTTCGCCCCTTTCCCGCATGAACCCACACTCCTGTTCCCTCGCCCTATTTCGCCGTGCCCCTTTCTCGGGAGACGCTGTGCGCGCCAAGCGATTCGCCCACTGCTTGCTTCCTTCTTCCGGGGGGCGCTTCGATCCGCCCTCTGCTTGCTTCCTTCTTCCGGGGGGCGCTTCGATCCGCCCTCTGCTTGCCTCCTTCTTCCGGGGGGGGGCGCTTCGATCCGCCCACTGCTTGCTTCCTTCTTCCGGGGGCCGCTTCGATTCGCCCACTGCTTGCTTCCTTCTTCCGGGAGACGCATGGACCCTCCATGGGCTTGGTTCCGCCATCCCTGGCTCCACATACTCCCGGAAGAAGGAAGCAAGCAGTGGGCTTGGGAGTGCCGGTCCTTTTAGGGTTTGCGCCAGCCGGAGCCTGTTTGCGCGTTCCCCTCTCGCGGGAGTGTCGGCGGCAGGGATGTCGCCGCCAAGCCCCACGGATGGGTTCATGCGTCTCCCGCGAGAGGGGAACGCGCAAACAGGCGAACCCGAAGCGACCCGAAAAGGGGCAAGAACAGGCGGGATCGAAGCGCATGGGAGGTAGAATCCGGGTTTGTGCGGGAGGTGGAGATTTATACCGACGGCGCCTGCTCCGGGAACCCTGGTCCCGGCGGCTGGGGGGCGCTGCTGCGTTCGGGCGGGCACGAGCGCGAACTGAGCGGCGCGGAGCCGGACACCACCAATAACCGCATGGAGTTGACCGCCGCCTTGCGCGCGCTTGAGGCCCTCAAGCATCCCTGCCGCGTGGTTCTTCACACCGATTCCAAGTACCTGCAGCAGGGCATGAACGGCTGGCTTGGGAAATGGAAGCGCAACGGCTGGAGGACGGCCAGCAAGAAGCCGGTCCGCAATGAGGATCTGTGGCGCGGCCTGGACCAGATTTGCGCGCGGCACCAAGTGGAATGGCGCTGGGTGCAAGCGCATGCCGGCATTGAAGATAACGAGCGCGTCGATCAACTGGCGCGCGCCGCGATCGATTCCTTGGGCGGCGGAAACGGTAGGGCAACGCGTTGCGCCACGTAGCCGTCGATGTCGAGACCACCGGGCTGGATGCCGCCGGCGGCGACCGCGTGATTTCAGTGGGTTGCGTGGAACTGATGAAGCGGCAGCTGACTGGCCGCACCTTCCATCGGCTGGTCAATCCGGAGCGCTCCATACCCGAGGCCTCTTCCCGTGTGCATGGCATTACCAACGAGCAGGTGTTCGGGCAATCCCGTTTTTCCGATCTGGCCGGGGAATTTCTCGATTTCGTTCGCGGGGCGGAGCTGCTCGGACATAACCTGGAATTCGATCGCAGCTTTCTCGACGAGGAGCTGCGCCGCGCCGGAAGAGAGGAAAGGCTGGAGCAACTGTGCGGACTGACCTGCACGCTTAAGATGGCGCGCGCCCGCTATCCCAATCAACGCAACAACCTCGATGCCCTGAGTTTCCGCTTAGGCGTTGCCTCGGAGTCGCGCGGCTACCACGATGCGCTGGAGGATGCCCGGCTCACGGCGGATGTCTGGCTGCAAATGACGAGGAAGCAGGCCGAACTGAAAATGGATGCCGATACCAGCGACGGCGGCGGCGGCGGCGCGTCCGAGGCGCAGGCGCTGAGCCGCCAGGGCCTGGCGCTCGCTCGCTTCGAGCCCAGCGGGGACGATCTGGAAAGGCACCGGGAAATGCTGGAAATGATTGACGGAAAATCCGAGCAGGGCGCTGCTTGGCTCAAGGATTTCAAGGAGGCCTGACCGCCTTCCATTAAAATCCGGGATTTTCCGCACTTGGAGCATACCGTGGCGCAATCCTTCCCGTCGGCGTTCGCGCAAAATTTCCTCGGCGCAGCGCCCCGCTGGTACAAGCAAACCATCGTTGCTTTTCTCATCATCAACCCGGTGTTGTGGTTCGGCTCCCAATGGCTCGGCGTGCCGGGCGGCAAATTTCTGGTTGGCTGGCTGCTGCTGCTGCAGTTCATCTTCACGCTCGCCATGGCGCTGCGCTGCTATCCGCTGCAACCCGGAGGGCTGCTGGCGATCCAGGCGGTGCTGATGGGCATGACCTCTCCCGAGACCCTCTACCTCAAGACCTGGGCCAATTTTCCCGTCATCCTGCTATTGATCTTCATGGTGGCGGGCATCTTCTTCCTCAAGGAAATGCTGCTGTTCGTGTTCACCCGGATTCTTCTCGGGGTGCGCTCCAAGGTGCTGCTGTCGCTGCTGTTTTGCAGCGTGTCCGCGGTGCTTTCGGCGTATCTGGACGCGCTGACGGTCACCGCCGTCATTATTACCGTGGCCGTGGGCTTCTACCGCATTTACCACGGGGTCGTGAGCGAGATTGAAGCGGGACAGGGTTCCCCCGTCCTCACCGACGATTCGGCGATCCCGGCGGACACGATCGGCGAAGTTCGGCAGTTCAGGTCGTTTCTGCGCGGCCTGATGATGCATGCCGCGGTGGGCACCGCCTTGGGCGGCGTGACCACCTTGGTGGGCGAACCGCAGAATCTGCTGCTGGCCAAGGAGGCCGGCCAGGCTTTTGGCGAGGCAGGCTGGGAATTCGCCGAGTTCTTCATCAGGATGGCGCCCGTCACCCTGCCGGTGCTGGTGGTGGGCCTTGCGACCTGCGCGCTGCTGGAAATAAGCGGGCGGTTTGGCTATGGCACCAAGCTGAGCCCCAGGGTGCGCGGCATGCTGGAGCGCTTCGACCGGGAAGCGACGGACCGCCGCACGCCCGCCCAGACGGCGACACTGGTGGTGCAGGGCGTGGCCGCCGTGGTCCTGATCGTGGCGCTGAGCCTGCACCAGCTGCACCATACCGAAGTGGGGCTGATCGGCCTGATGATCATCGTGCTGGCGACGGCGTTCACCGGGGTCGTGGAGGAGCATCGCCTGGGCAAGGCGTTCGCGGAGGCGCTGCCTTTCACCGCGCTGCTGGTGGTGTTTTTCGGCATCGTCGCCGTGATCTACGACCAGAAGCTGTTCAAGCCGATCACCGAAATGATTTTCGAGTTCTCGGGCACCGAGCAACTATCGATCATGTACCTGGCTAACGGCCTGCTGTCGATTATCAGCGACAACGTTTTCGTGGCCACGGTGTACATCGGCGAAGTCAGGGAGGCTCTGGCGCAAGGATTGCTGGACCGCGAGCAGTTCGAGCTGATGGTGGTGGCTATCAATACCGGCACCAATATCCCCAGCGTGGGCACGCCGAACGGCCAGGCGGCTTTCCTGTTCCTGCTCACGTCGGCGCTGGCGCCCGCGATCCGCCTCAGCTACGGCCGCATGGTGCTGATGGCGCTTCCCTACACCATCGTGATGACGCTGACCGGCCTGCTGGCCATCATCTACCTCCTGTAAGCCAGCGAACCAGGATGCGCCCACATCGCTGTTTTTGAACAATCGCCTGCCGCGGCCGCGGCGCCGTGGCGCTCCCTAGCGGCGCACGCCGGGCAAGCGCGAGCCTGGAGCCTTGCCGATCTGCTGGATTCGGAGGGGCGGTTCGCGGACTTCTCGCTGGCTTGCGGCGAGGACGGCGATGCCCGCCTGTTTCTGGATTTCAGCCGTCAGCGGGCCACCCGCGAGACGCTGCGCCTGCTGGCCGAGCTGGCCACGTTGCGGGGTCTGGACGAATGCCGGGCGGCGCTGTTCAATGGCGAGGTCGTGAACTTAAGCGAAGGCCGGTCGGCCCTGCATGCCGATGCGCGGTCGCCCTCGCCGCGGGATCCGGCGCTCGCCCGGGAGCGCGAAAGAGTGAGCCGGTTCGCGGCGCGCTTCAGGCGCGCGGAGCTGCCCGGAGCGGCCGGCCGGCCGCTCTCTCGGGTGGTGAATATCGGGATCGGGGGCTCCGACCTGGGCGTTCGGCTTTTATGCTCGGCGCTGGCGGATAAGGGGCCGCCGCCGGTGGAATTCGTATCGGAAATGGACGGCGTGGAGCTGCGGGGCGCGCTGAATCGAACGCCCCCGGAAGAAACCCTGTTCGTTGTATGTTCCAAGAGCTTCGGCACCGTGGAGACGCTGGCGAATGCTTATTCCGCCCGCCACTGGCTGGTGTCGCATCTGGGCGAGGAGGCGCCGGCGCGCCATTTCGCGGGCGTTTCGTCGAATGCCGGGGCCATGAGCGGCTGGGGCATCGCGCCCGAATTCCAGTTCGGGATTCCGCCGGGAATAGGAGGACGTTATTCCGTTTGGTCGGCCGCCGCGCTCAGCGCCTGGCTATTCCTGGGGCGTCGGCGGATGGGCGAGTTTCTTTCCGGCGGCGCCGGCTTGGACCGCCATTTTCTCAATGCGCCGGCGGAACGCAGCCTGCCGGTCCTGATGGCGCTTTTCGCGCTTTGGAACCAGTCCCTGCTGGGCTGCTCGGCGCATCTGCTTTTGCCTTACGACACCCGGCTGGGCCTATTGCCCGCCTATCTCCAGCAACTGGAGCTGGAAAGCCTGGGCAAAAGCGCCGACGCGCAAGGCCGTCCTCTATCGGTTGACGGCGTGGCGGCGCATCTGGGCGCCTGCGGCTCCAGCGCCCAGCATTCGATCATGCAATGGGCGCAGCAGGGCGCGCGGAACGTGTCCGCCGACTTTATCGCGGTGCGGGACGCGGCGGGAGCCTATCCGCAAATGCGCGCCGAGTCCCTGCGCCAGATGATGGCGCAGGCCGAAGCCTTGGCGCGTGGTTTGCGGGCCGAGGCCATCGCCTCGGACCCGCTGGCGGCGCATAAGGCGCTCCCCGGCGGGCGCTCATCCAATGTGCTGCTGCTCGAAACGCTGGATGCCCGCCACTTGGGCGCCCTGATCGCCCTTTACGAGCACAAGGTGTTCGCGCAGGCGGCGCTGCTGGGCGTCAACCCCTTCGATCAGTGGGGCGTGGAGCACGCCAAGCGCCTCGCCGCCAACCCGGTTTCGCAACCGCCCCTCGCCGCCCTTTTAGAGGCCTGACGCGCCCCCCGTAGCCTTTCCTGATCCCTCCCTTCCAGGAGTATCGGAGGCAGGATGCCGAAGCAAGCTCCATGGATGGATTCATGCGTCTCCTGGAAGGGAGGGATCAGGAAAGGCGGAATCGAAGCGCCTTAGAGGTAGTACACGAACACGTAGCTGGTGAGCAGTATCGCGATCCAGATCGCGGTGGTGCCGATCGGCCAGGTGCGGGCGAAGACGCCGGACCGCTGGCCGTCCGACGATGTTGACATATGCCGCGCCGCCAGCCTCCGCAAGCGGTTGCTGATTCGCATCAAGGCTTTCGCCGCCCGGGCGCCCATCCATCCCAGCACGCCGTAAGCCCTCCGCGCCGCTTCGAAAAGCAGCACACGCCATAGCCAATCCGCATCCAGGCTGATCGTTCTCGTTCGCCTCATTAGCGGCAGCAGCAAGAAAAACGCCAGTCCCGAGAATAGCAGCAACTGCAAATAGAACAGCACCTTGTCCGGCGCGTAGGCATCGTAATCGACCGGATAGGGCAGAAAACGGTAGAGAAGCTCCGGCGCCACGCCCAGCAGTACGCAGAGGAACGCGAACATCAGCATCGCCGCCGCCATATTCCAAGGCGCATCCTTCGGCCGTAGCCCCGAATCGCGCTGAAAGAATACGAACCAGGGGAACTTGATGCCGGCGTGCAGGAACACCCCGGCGGATGCCGCGGCCAGCGTGAAATAAACGAAGACCATGGCCTCGTTCGCCGCCGCTTGCGAAATCAGCGTTTTGGTGGTGAATCCGGAGGTGAGCGGGAAGCCCGAAATGGCGAGCGCTCCCACAATCCCGCAGATCGCCGTGAGCGGCATGGTGCGGAACAGCCCGCCCACATCGCTGCAGCGGTTGAGCCCGGTCCGATGCACGACCACGCCCGCGCTCATGAATAGCAGCGCCTTGTAGATGATGTGCGCGAAAGCATGGGCCGCAGCGCCGTTGATGGCCATTTCGGTGCCGATGCCCACGGCGCAAACCATGAAGCCGACTTGGTTGACGATCGAGAATGCTAGGATGCGCCGGATATTATTCTCAAGCAGCGCGTAGATGATCCCGTACATGACCATGAACAGGCCGATGCCGATCAGAAGCGGCTCGCCGGGGAATAGCAGGATCAGCGCGAGCACTGCCGTCTTGGTGGTGAAGGCGGACAGAAATACCGATCCGGTGGGGCTCGATTCGGGATAGGAATCCGAAAGCCATGCCGAGACCGGCGGCGCCGCCGCGTTGATCAGAATGCCGGTCAGGATCATGGCGGCATCGAAATTGCCGGCCAGCATCGCCTGCACGTCGATCGAACCGGTATGCACCGCGACGCCCTCGATGCCCACCTTGAGGATCACGCCGCCAAGCAGATGCATGATGGCGTAGCGGATCCCCGCCGCGCGCGCTCCGGGGCTGCCGCCGCACCAGACGACGACCGTGGAGAACAGCGCCATCAGCTCCCAGAAGATGAACAGCGTGATCAGATCGCCGGCGAAGCACACGCCGATCGCGCCGGCGGCGTAAATATGCGCTGCCGCCAGCTCGTGCCATTTCGCTTGCCGGTAGGCGAAAAGGCCGCCAACGAAGGCC
Source organism: Gammaproteobacteria bacterium (assembly GCA_026708965.1). GTDB lineage: Bacteria > Pseudomonadota > Gammaproteobacteria > Steroidobacterales > Foliamicaceae > Foliamicus. Next base: position 22,120 of record JAPOTY010000005.1, read on the forward strand.
ATCAGCGCGAATGCCGTGGCGAACAGGCGGCGAACCGGGCTTCCTTCCAGCGGTTCGATGCGGTAGTCGAGAAACTGGATATCGAGCGCCACGCCGTCCGGCACCAGCCACACCAGCCACAGCGTCAGCAGCGGCGCCAGCAGCACCATCGCGCTTCGCGCATGGCCCCGTAAAATGCCGATCAGCGCCCCGCCGAGCAGCAGCGCGAGCGCCGGCGGAATCGGCTCAAATATCATCGGCCGGCTCCTTCTTGCCGCCGTAGTAATCCTCCCGGCGCTTGAGCAGATAGCCAAGGCCCTTGGCGAACAGCACCATGGCGAGGCAGGATAAAAAGCCGAAGGCCGCGCCGAAACCGAGCCAGCCGTCCAGGCCGAAATAGCCTTTAATCGATACTGCGAGTTGCGCGAGCACCGTGAGCGCGAGCAGGGCGGCGAACACCCGCCAGAGCCGCTTGATATTGGCCGGGCGGTCCAGCCAGTGGTCTCTTTGCTCCTTCTTGCTCATTGAAGGCGCCGCCTTTAAGGCGCCGCCACCACCTGCCGCTCCAGCTCCAGAACGGGCCCGTTGAAAAGAAAGAAAGCGATCGTCAGCGCCGCCGTGAGCGATAGCGCCAGCACCGAAGGCCAAGGCGCTTCGCCATGCGTTGGCGGCGGCTTGCCGCTTTCGGGCGCGAACCAGGCCATATAAACGATCGGCAGGAAATACGCGGCATTCAGCGCGGTGCTGGCCACGATGGTGAACAGCGCCACGTAGTTGTCCGCCTCGAAGGCGCCGGCCAGGATGTACCACTTGGAAACGAAGCCGCCGGTGGGCGGCACGCCGATCATGCTCAGCGCGCCGATCGTGAACGCGGCCATGGTGACGGGCATGCGCCGCCCGATGCCGCGCAGCTCGTGGAGTTCGGTTTTCTTGGCGGCCGTGTAGATTGCGCCCGCCGCGAAAAAGAGCGTGATTTTGCCGAACGCGTGCGCGACGATATGGATGGCCGCGCCGATTTCGGCCAGCGGCTTGAGGATGGCGGCCGCCATCACCACGTAGGACAGTTGCGCCACGGTCGAGTAGGCGAGCAGGCGCTTGAGGTTTTGCTGGCGGAACGCCACCACGCTGGCCGCGATGATCGTGAACGCGGCGGCATAGACGAGCCAGCCCGTTCCCGGCGAGGCGAACAGGTAATCGATGCCGAAGATATAAACGATCACTTTCGTGACCGTGAACACGCCGGCCTTGACCACGGCCACCGCGTGCAGCAGCGCGCTCACCGGGGTGGGCGCCACCATGGCTGCCGGAAGCCAGCGGTGGACCGGCATCACGGCGGCCTTGCCGATGCCGAGAACGAAAAGCGCGAGCAGAAGCCCCACCGCCGGCCCGTGGAGCTTTCCTTCAAGAATGCCTCCCGCAGCGAAGTCGGTGGTGCCGGCGGCCGCGTAGGTCCAGATGATCGCGGGCAGGAACAGCCCGATCGAGGTGGTGAGCAGCACGCCGATATAAACGCGCGCCGATGCCACGGTGCTCTTATCCCCCTTGTGCGCCACCAGCGGATAGGTCGCGAAGGTGAGGGCTTCGTAGAATAAAAAGAGGGTGAACAGGTTGGCCGCGAAGGCGATGCCGATGGTTGCCGCCAGCGAAACGGCGAACATCACGTAAAAGCGCGTTTGGTGCGGCTCGCGGTTGCCGCGCATGTAGCCGACCGAGTAGAGCGAATTGATGATCCAAAGCAGGGATGCGAGCGCGGCGAACAGCATGCCCAGCGGCTCGACCGCGAAAGCGATCTCGATGCCCGGAAGCACTTCGGCAACGCTCACGGCAGGCCGCGCGCCCTCCAGCAGCGAAGGCGCGAGGCTCCATACGCAGTACGCCAGAGCAGCGGCGGTCAGCAGCGTGGCCGCCTCGCGGAAATTCGCGCCGATGCGCGCGGCGAGCGCGATGCCGAGCGCGCCGAATAGCGGAAGCGCCACCGCAACCAGAATGGTTTGCTGCGCGCTCATGCGGGCACGTGGCCGAGCAGGGTTGCGGCGGCGGATGAAGACAGCCGCAGCGGCAAGCCGGGCGCGATGCCGAAATAAACGTTGGCCAGCGCAGCGGTCCAGATCGCGGCCCCGAGAGGGCGGGGCACCGCGGCGGATCGCGCGGGGTTTTCGGGAGGCTCGCCGAAGCAGGCCGATTCGACGATTCGCCAGACGTAAACCACCGCCATCAGCGAACCCAGCACCACCACGCCAATGAGCGCGATGCCGGGAGCGCCGAGCGCCATGGCCGCGCTGACCAGATACCACTTGCTCACGAAGCCTGCGGTGCCCGGGATGCCGATCAGGCTGAGCCCCGCCACGACGAAGGCCGCGAACGTCCACGGCGCCTGCCGCGCCATGCCGCCCATGTCCTTCAGGCGCAAGCCAGCGGCGAGCGGGGCCAGCGCGGCGATGGCGAGGAAAAGCCCGCCCTTGGCGAGGGCGTGGTTGAACAGGTGCAGCGTCGCGGCCGTGAGCCCGCCAATGCTCACCAGGCTGGCGCCGAGCATGATGTAGCCGATCTGCGCCACCGAGGAGAAGGCGAGCAGGCGTTTCACGTTGCGCTCGAACATGGCCACGCCCGAGCCGACGAGAATGCCGAGTATCGCCAGCGGCATCAGATAGGCGGCGAACTGGAAGGCGTGCCCGGACAGGTTCTGCTGGAACACGAAGAAATCGAAGCGCAACAGCACGTACAGCGATACCTTGGTGGCGCAGGCGGCCAGGAAAGCCGTCGCGATATGCGGCGCGTAGGTGTAGGCGTTCGGCAGCCATACATGCAGCGGGAAAATCGCGGCTTTCAGGGCCAGGCCCACGGTGATGAATCCGGCGGCCGCGAGAATGGGCTCCTTGTCCGCCACCTCGGCGATGCGCAGCTCCATGTCGGCGAGGTTCAGCGTGCCGGTCATCATGTAGATCAGCCCGATGCCGATCAGATAGAAGGTGGCGCCGACCGTGCCCATAATCAGGTACTTGAACACCGCCGGCAGCGCGCGGCGGTCGGGCCCGCCGGCAACGAGCACGTAGCTCGCCAGCGAGGAAATTTCCATGAACACGAAGATATTGAACGCATCGGCGGATACGGCGATTCCGGCCAGCCCGGCCAGCGCCAGCAGCCAGGCGGCGTAGAAGTAATGCTCGCGGTCCTCGCCGACCGCGGCCGCCAGGCTGGCGCGTCCGCCAACCAGCGCCAGGCTTGAGGCGCCGGTCACCACCAGCAGCAGCAACGCGCTCAGCGCGTCAACGCTCAGCTCGATTCCGTACGGCGCCGGCCATGATCCCATCTGGTAGGCGACCGGGCCGCTGTCGATCACCGTGGCGGTGAGCTGCGCCGCGATCCCGAACGCCAGCAGGCTTGCGGCAGCGGCGGCCGCCCAGGACAGCCCTCTGGGCAGCAGCAGGACGAACGGCGCCATCAGCATCGGCACGATGACCTGGAGCGCCGGCATTTGCGCCGCCAGCGGGTTCATCGCCTATCGATTTCCTGGATCTCGTCTTCCTGGATCGAGCCGTACTCCTCCTTGATCCGCACCACGATGCCCAAGCCGAGCGCGGTGGTGGAGATCCCCACCACGATGGCTGTAAGAATGAGCACTTGCGGCAGGGGGCTGGAGAACGCTTCGGCCGAAGCGCCGTAAATCGGGGCGGTTCCGCCTTCCATCTTGCCCATGGCGATATAGAGCAGGAACACCGCGGCTTGGAACAGCGTTAGCCCGATCAGCTTCTTGACCAGGTTCAGCTTGGCGATGACGGCGTAGAAGCCGATCATCAGGAGGATGGCGAAAACCCAGTAGTAATAAATTCCCAGCACTTGCATCCGCTACCGCCTTCGCGCCGCGAAAGAGTGGAAGATGCTGAGAAGCACGCCGGTCACCGTCATGCCCACGCCCGCTTCGATGAGCAGGATGCCCCGCTGCTGGCCTTTCACGGAATCGGCCGCCAGCACCGAGTAATCGAGGAAGTTCCCGCCCATCAGGATGCCAAGCACGCCCACGGCGCCGTAGAGGATGGCCCCGCCCGCCATGAGGCCGATCAGAACCGGCCGCGGCAATACTTTCAGCGCATTCTGCTCCCCCTCCAGCAGCGCGTAGAGAATCACTGCGGCGGCAATGATCGCGCCCGCCTGGAATCCGCCGCCCGGCCCGTATTCGCCATGGAACTGGATGTAGAGGCCGAGCAGCAGAATAAACGGGATCAGCAGCCGTCCCGCCACCCGCGGAATCAGATAGTGGCGCAATCCCGCTTTGGCCCAGGGAGGCGGTGATTTCCCGCTATCGAACCCGGGGCCGCCCGATAGCAAAAACAGCACGCCGATCCCGGCCACCAGAACCACGAATACTTCGCCGAGCGTGTCGTAGCCGCGGAAGCTGCCGAGCACGGCCGTCACCATATTCGGTATTTCCATGTACTCCTCGGTTTTTTCGATGTACCAAGGCGAAACGTGCGAATGCACCGGGGCCTCGGGATCGCCGAACCGCGGCTTGTCGAAGGTCGAATAGATCACGATCAGCGCTGCGGCCGTCACCACTGCAAGAGAGATCAGCGGCCTTGACGAGGAGGCCCGCTCGCGCTCCGAGGTGATCGAAAGGGCGCTCAGGAATAGCACGGTCGATACGCCGGCGCCCACGGCGGCCTCGGTCAACGCCACGTCGGCGGCATCGAGAAGGAGGAAGCTGGCCGCGATCAACAGGCTTGCGATGCCCATCAGCATCACCGCCACGAACAGATTGCGCGCCCGCACAATGGCCACTGCGGTAATCAGCAGCAGCGTCAGCAGGAAAATGCCGAACAGAACGGTCATGCGCTGCCGTCGTCCCGCTGCCGCGCGCCCGGCCGGGTTCCGGCGACTAAGGCCGCCGCGGCCAGCGCGTTGGAGGCCGTCGGGCTGGTGAGCAGCAGGAACAGCAGGATCAGGCCCAGCTTGATGGTTGCCAGCGAGAGTCCGGCCTGGAGCATGATGCCGGAAATCACGAGGATGGCGCCCACGCTGTCGGTTACGCTCGCCGCGTGCATGCGCGTGTAGAGATCCGGCATCCGCAAGGTGCCGATTCCGCCCACCAGCACGGCGAAGCCGCCGAGCGTGAGCAGAATCCAGCTCGCGATATCGAGCAGCATCGCCATCAGCGCCCCGCCTCGCCGCTGTCCTGGCGGCGCGCCGCGCGGATGCGGAAAAACTCGAGCACCGCGAACACGCCGATGAAATTGATCAGCGCGTAGGTGAGCACGAGGTCGAGGAAATCGGGGCGCCCGAACAGGAATGCGACGACGGCCAGCAGCAGCACGGTTTTGGTGCCGAACATATTCATCGCCAGCACGCGGTCGTAGAGCGTGGGGCCGAGGATGGCGCGAACCACCGCCAGCCCCATCGTGACCAGTGTCGCCAGCGTTACCGCGTAGTACATGAATTCAGCGCGCTGTTCCGCCATGCAAGGCGGCGACGCGGCGCTGCATCTCGCCTTCGCGCAGGGATTGCGCGCCTTGGGCGGTTAGCGCATGCACGACGAGCTTGTCGTTGTGGGCCTCCAGCGTGAGCGTGCCGGGAGTTAGCGTGATCGAGTTGCCCAGCAAGGCCTGATCGACGCGGTCCAGCTCGCCCACATCCAACTCGATCACCTCGGTATTCAGCTTCGGCTTGGGCGACAGAACCACGCGGGCCACTTCGAGGCTGGAACGCGCGATTTCAGGCAGCAGCCAGAGCCAGAAACCCACTAGGCGAAGGTCGTAGCGGAACGCGTACACCTGGCGGTCGAAATAGCCCATTCGCCTGATGATGAAGACGGTGAG
>JAPOTY010000039.1 GCA_026708965.1 Gammaproteobacteria bacterium
GGGGGCGGGAAACAGCACCTTTTTGTGGGAAGGGGAGGCGCCTGCGCCGGAGGAACGGCAAAAAAGGGGGAAAGGGGGAAATGGGCATTCACCCCCCCCCCCCCCCCCCAAATTTTCGGTTTGGGCGCCCCCGCGCAACTGCCGCCCTGAAAACCATCCATCAAGGTTTCAATCAGGGTCATCATTCTCTCCAAGGCCCGGATCCATGCTTCTTGGCATAGCCAATACGCATAGCATCATGGCTGCGGCGAAGCCACTACTATACAACAATAGCGGCACGCGGATTTCATGGCGGGCATAGGCCCAACCGCGGAAATCGAAAAGCATCTGGCGCGGCAGAAGGCGGCGCAGGAAGCGGAAAACCGTCAGGCGCGCTGATCCGACCAGGCGGCCACGATATCGGCGGCCGGGGCCGACCAAATGCCGGCCTGCTCCGAAATATGCTTCAAAGCCGATTCCAGGGCGCCGATGCGGTGCGGCTGGCCCATCAGCCAGGGATGGACGGACAGGGCCAGCAGCCGCCCGTGGCCGGTCGCCTCGGCCTCCGCCAGAAGGTAATCGCAGGCATCCTTCACTTGCTCGGCGTAGTCCCATTCCGAGTGCAGATTGTTCTGGATGATGAACTGGTCGTCGAGTTCCAGCGATAGAGGCAGCGCAACCAGCTCGCCGTGACGGGTGGCGAACGGATAGGGCATGTCGTCGTTGATCCAGTCGCCCATGTAGCGCAGGCCCGCCTCGGCGAGCAGGTCCGGCGTGTTGCCGCTTTGCGAGCGCGCCGGGCTTAGCCAGCCCGTGACGGGTTGATCCACAACCGCGCGCAGGGCGCTGAGCGAGCGGCCGATCAGTTCGCGCTCGTCTTCGATGGCCAGCTCGCCGTGATGCAGGGTGTCCATATTCCAAGAACTCGCCAGAATCTCGTTGCCGCGCCGGTTCAGGCGCTCTAGCAATTGCGGGCAACGCTCGGCGATGGCCGCGTTCACGGAAAAAGTTGGCGCGAAACCCGCCTGGTCCAGCGCGTCGAGGCAGCGGAACAGGCCCACCCGGTTGCCGTAATCACGCAGCGTGTAGTGGCGCAGGTCCGGGTACGGCGTGCTCATGCCGCCTGGCGGGGGGAAGGGCTTGCCGCGCTGGTTCAGCGGGAAGAACTGCACCGCCAGATTGATCCAAAGCGCCACCCGGGCGCCGTTCGGCCATGCCACCGGAGCGCGGCGCGACAGCATCGACCACTGGTAGCGGTCGTGGTCCATGCCGTAGCGGCGGCGCGGGTATTCCAGGTAGGACGGATCAAGCGCCATTGCCGCTGCCCTCCGAGCCGCCCCTGCCCTGCTGCGCCACGGCCTGGTCGTAATAGTGCTCCACGAAGTGCTCGGCAATTTCCCGCCCGGTGGCCACCCATACGTCCGGGTGCCCGGTGATATAGGCCAGCGCGTCCTCGAACGCGCGCATCCGGTGCGGATGCGCCACCTGGTAGGCGTGCAGCGGCACGCACATCACCGTGCCGCCCCGCTCGCCTTCCTGGCGGAGCCGGTCGAAGGCCTGCTTGATCATGGCGCCGTAACGCCTGGGCTCGATGCGGTTGACCACATAGACGATGGTGTCGTTGAGTTCCAGCGAGTAGGGCACGGAAACGAACGGCTTGCCCGAGCGCACCCGCACCGGCGTGGGCTGGTCGTCGTGGAAGAGGTCGCAGGTGTAAAGCCCGCCGGCCTCGCTGAACAGGTCGAGCGTGCGCTCGCTGTGGGTGAGGGCCGGGGCCAGATAGCCGGAGCACTGCTGCCCCGTGTGCTTGGCGATGGCGCGCACCGAATCCTCGATCATGGACCGCTCCTGGGCCTCGTCCATGCCGTACACATAGCGGGTGTTATAGATGCCGTGGCTGAAGAATTCCCAGTTGCGCTCGCGGCACATATCGATGATTTCGGGATGGTGCTCGCAAAGCGCCACCGACAGGCTCACCGAGCCGCGCACGCCGTGGCGGTCGAGCACCTCCATCATGCGCGCATGGCCCACCCGGTTGCCGTAGTCGCGCGTTCCGTAGCCCTGGATATCGGGCGCCGGACGCGGCCAGGCATTGCGCTGCGGATTCAGCGGCGGATCCAGTTCGTAGAACTCGATATTGGGCGCCACCCAGAAGGCGACCCTGGCGCCGCCCGGCCAGCGGATCGGCAGGCGCTGGTCCCAAGCGCGGTAGTCGTAAAGGGCCGGATCCTCGCGCATTGAAAATACCCGCAAACCGCCCCTAGAAGCCCGCGCCGCGCGCCTGGCGGATCGGCTCGCAGCCGGGATGGCTCTTAAGCCAGCCGGCCACCGCGGCGAAAGGCTCCACGTCCGCGTACTTGAGCATGATGTCGCAAAGGTTGGCGAAATGCGGGATCTCGTGCTTGTCGGCCACGCACTCCTCCGGCACGATGGTCCGATAGCCGTGCGAGAGCGAGGCGACCGCCGAGGCGCGCACGCAGCCGGACGTGCTGCCGCCGGTAAGGATCACCGTATCGACCTTGTGCCAAACCAGCAACGAGGGAATCAGGCTGTCGTGGAAAACGCTCGCCATGCGCTTGTTGACCACGGCGTCGCGCTCGCGATCGACCTCAAGGCGCGGATCGAGTTCGGCGCGGGCGCCGCCCTCCTTGATATTCTGAAGCGAATGCTCGGTATTGGTGCGCGTGCCCCAAACGCCGGCATCGTCGGCGTTGCCCATGTAGGCCACGTAGGTCCAGATCACCGGCATGTTCCGGTCGCGCGCCAGCGCCGACAGGCGGTTGATATAGTCGATCTGTTCGGGGTGGGTCTGGTAGGCCGTTGGAAAGCGGTCGATATCCGTATAGGCGCGCTGCAGATCGATATTGATCAGCGCCGCTTTTTCGCCGAAGCCGAAGCGCGCCCGGTTCGGGTTGGACTTGACCTCTTGCCAATACTGGCGCGGCGTGAGATCGGAGGTTTGCATCTTTGGCATCGGCGCACCCGAACAATGGCATCACGGTCGATAAGGCCCATGTTAATCCATCAACGGCAAAGCGCGAAGGCGTTGCGGAGCGAAGGTATTATAGATTTTAGAGAGCGTGCGAACGCTCTGCCGGGCCGCGCTGGCGCACCCGCTTGAAAGGAGGCTGAATCCTCAATGAAAAGACGCAAAGGCTACGCCGACGGGCCGTTCGGGCAGATCCACTACCAGGAGGCTGGAAGCGGCACGCCTCTGTTGCTGCTGCACCAGTCGCCCAGCTCCTCGGAAATGTTCGAGGCCGCCTACCCCCGGCTGGCGGCGCGCGGAATACGCGCCATAGGCGTTGATACGCCCGGCTTCGGCCAGTCCCACGTTCCCGACCAGCCACCGTCCATAGCCGACTACGCGAATGCCATCCGCAGCGTCATCGACCACCTCAAGCTGGACCGCGCCGCCCTGCTGGGCCATCACACCGGCGCCTCGATCGCTGCGGAACTGGCCGTCATGGAGCCGCAACGCGTGACCCGCGTGGTGCTGAACGGCGCGCCGCTGCTCACCGCCGAAGAGCAGGCCGAGTGGCGCGAAGCGCTGAAAAAGCACCCGGAAATGCCGCCGCAGGCCGATGGCAGCCATCTGATGGATATCTGGAACCGGCGGCTGCGATTCACGCCGGGATGGACCAGCCTGCGCGCCATGCATTGGGGCGTGGTGCAAATGCTGATCGCGGGGGAGAACGCCAAGCTCGGCCATGCGGCGGCGTTCTCCCACGACCTTTCCAAGCCCTTGCGCGGGATCATCCAGCCGACGCTGGTGCTCACCAATACCGGCGACGATATCTACAAGGAATGCCGCCGCGTTCTCACGCTGCGGCCGGATTTCGAGTACGCCGAGCTGCAAGGCGGCACCCACGACATCATCGACGAGCAGCCCGAGGAATGGACCCGCATCGTGGCGGATTTCGTCCTGCGGGGATGAATGCCGCAGCAAACCCCGATGCGGCAATATGAGCTTGCCGCGGCACTAAGGAATCCGATATGACCGATACCCTGGGATGGCGCATGAAGTTCGGCGTGGTGGCGCCTTCCACCAACACCAGCGTGCAGCCGGAATACGACGATATGCGCCCGCGCGGCGTGACCAACCACTTCTCGCGCGCCTGGATTCCGGACGATCCCGTGAACAACGACGAGGAATTCCTCCAGCTGATGGAGAATATCCGCGCCGAGACCGAAAACGCCGTGGACCGGGTGATGACCTGCAGCCCCGGCTACGTGGTGATGGGCATGTCGGCCGAGACCTTCTGGGAAGGCGTGCTCGGCGCCGAGCAGCTGAAGAGGAATCTCGAGAAGCGCGCCGGAGTGCCGGTGGGCTTGGGCTCGCACGCTTGCCGGGAGGCCATCGCCTGCTACGGCGATATCAAGCGGATCGGCGTCATCACCCCGTACATGCCGGTGGGCGACAAGGAGGTGCGCAATTTTTTCGAGGGCTGCGGCTTCGAGGTGGTCCACCTATTGGGGCTGAAAAGCAAAAGCCCCATGCTGATCGCGCATGAGACCCCGGCCACGCTGCGCCGCGCTGTGAACGAGGTCAACGACGATTCGGTGGAGCTGATTATCCAGGTGGGCACCAACCTGGCATTCGCGCATATCGCGCCGGAGGCCGAGAATTGGCTGGATAAGCCGGTGCTGGCCATCAATACCTGCACCTACTGGCACGCATTGCGCGAAAACGGCATCGAAGACAGGATCTACGGCTTCGGCTCCCTGCTCGCCGAGCACTAGCCGCCTAGGCGCTCCGGGCAGATAACGATGGAGTACGACTATTCGCCGATTTCGCAGCGGCCCCGGCTTGAGTGGCCGGACGGCAAGCGCGTGGCGCTGCTGATCACGCTCAATCTCGAGACCTGGGACCTAACCAAGGACACGGATGCCCCGTATTACGCCGGCGGGCCGGCGGTGCTGCCCGACGCGTTGCCTGGCCGGGTGCCCGATTTCCCTAATTACAGCTGGCGCGAATACGGCCAGCGGGTGGGCATCTGGCGGCAGTTCGCGCTGCTCGACGAACTGGGCGTCACGCCGGGCTGCACGCTGAATGCCGTGACCTGCGAGCGGCGCCTGCCGATGGTGCGGGCGGCCATGGAGCGCGGCTGCGAGCTGATCGCGCATAACTACGAGCAGGGCGAGCTGCTCACCGATTTCTCCGGCGACGAGGCGCGCGAACGCGAGGTGATCCACCGCACGCTGAATATCTACGAGCGCACCGTGGGCCGCAAGGCGCGCGGCTGGCTATCGTCCTCGCTGCGCGGCACGCGGGCCACGCCGGGCATTCTGGCCGAGGCCGGGCTTTTGTTCTATTGCGACTTGATGAACGACGACCAGCCGTACCTGATCCGAACCCCGCACGGCGCTATCATATCCACCCCGTACTCCAACGAGATCAACGACTTCACCCTGCTCACCCGGCGCGGCCACACCACCAACGAGTTCCGCGATATCCTCATCGAGGAGCTTGACGTGCTCTACGCCGAAGGCGCCGTCCAGGCCCGCATGATGAACGTGGGCCTGCACCCGCACGTGTCAGGGCGCGCCTACCGGATCCGCGCCCTGCGCGAGTTCATCAAGCACGCCCAATCCCTGCCCGGCATCTGGTGGACCACCCGCGAAGCCATCGCCAAACACTACCTCAACCACCTTCGTCAGACCTGAAAGCCGCAGATGGCGCGCATGTAAGCGTTGCACGCTTGAGGTCTTACTAATGCCGCGCCTTTGTCGATTGTTTCTTGCTGGCAGCTCTCGCCTTCTGCTAGCGTGACAGAGCCTTGCTGATTTGCTGGCAGAATTTCTTTCTTTCGGGGGCTTCTGTGTAGAGCACAGCCTGCTGCAAGCTTGAATGGCTCGTGCCTTCAACCTCGGAGAGCGCGAACCTCTTGCCGCCCGGGCTTACGGGATCGCCCTCGTAAGAGTAGGACATGAAGATGATGTTGACGGCAGCGCCTTGGCGTTCCGGTTCCGCAAGCTGCATCGCGCGAAGCATTGCTTGGGCAACGCGCTTTCCGAGAACCGGCGGCACCGCGTTGCCCACTTGAACAAACTGTTCGGTCCTGGCCCCCTGGAATTGAAACCGGTCCGGAAAGGATTGCAGCCGCGCCGCTTCGCGCACGGTGAGCACCCGGTCCTGTTCGGGGTGGATATAGGCGCCCCAGTGGATATCGCATTTTGTAAGCACGGTGCTTGAAAGGCCATCGTTGCGGAGTCGGCCGTAACGCTTGGTATGGTCGCATCGGCGCGCCTTTTTCATTCCGGCCGGCAATAGGTCGTGCGGAATATCGCGCCAGCTGCCTCCCGGCCCAATATGCTTCATCCGCTGCAAATTGATCGGGGCAAGGCGGGGTGCGGCGTGGTTGTGGACGACGGTTGAATCGCCTCGCATCATTGCCTGAAAGCCCGAACGGGCTGGGGCGCGATAGCTCGCAGGGCCAGCATCCTCCCCGTTCTTGAGCTTTGGCAAGTCGCTGATGGCCTCCTCCACCGTCACAAAAGGCAGCAGGCCGCGACCATGTGTCGGCTGCGGCCACAATACGGGCAGGCCCAGCCGGTTGCCAACGAAGAATACCCGGCGCCGCTCTTGCGGCACGCCGTGCTCTTCCGCCCTTAACGTCCGCATATCCACGCTGTAGCCCAACTCGGAGAGGCCAGCCAAAATTTGCTTGACCGCCTTGCCTTTTCCGGCGGAAGTAATCCCGGTGACGTTTTCCATCACTACCCATTTCGGGGCCAATCCCCTAACAATCCGCAGATATTCCTCGAACAGCCTGCTGCGCTTGTCGTGAAGGCCGCGCTGATGGTTATAAACGCTGAACGCTTGGCAAGGCGGGCCACCGATCAGGCAGTCCAGCTCCCCTTTTTCCAAGCCGGTTGCTTCAAGGAGATGGTCCGCGCTGATTTCCTCGATGGCCCCCGGCAGGAACTCGGCGGTGTCATGCGCCAAGCTGAATGTGGCGCCGGCATGCTCGTCGAAATCGTTGCCGGCCAGAATCCTGAAGCCAGCTTGCTGAAATCCCTCGGAAAGACCTCCTGCTCCGCAGAACAGGTCGATGGCTGTTATTTCCTGCATTGCCCTAGCTCCTTGGCTTGATGCGTGGCTGGCATATTCGCTGCCTTGCTCCGCAACGGTCGGCTCGCATTATCCTAAAGCAAAAGCCTCTTCCCGGCCTAGCAGTAGCGGCAGCGGCGGCGGCAGTCGGGATTGCGGGCCTGCTTGAACTCGGTGAAGCGCGCGGCCAGCGCATCGTAGTGGAGCAGCCTGCCCGCTAGCGGATCGCCCGCGCCGAGCAGGATCTTGATGGCCTCCGCCGCCTGAAGCAGCCCCACCACGCCCGGCACGATGCCCAGAACGCCGGCCTCGGCGCACGACGGCGCCAATTCGGGCGGCGGCGGCTGCGGGTGCAGGCAGCGGTAGCAGGGGCCGGGCGACCCTTCGCGCGACGGCCAGAACACCGCCACCTGCCCCTCGAAACGGAATACCGAGCCATGCACGTTGGGCAGGCCGTGCCTGACGCAGGCATCGTTGACCAGATAGCGGGTGGCGAAATTATCCGAGCCGTCCACCACCACGTCGTGGCCGGCCAGCAGCTCGTCCACATTGCCGCGGTCCAGCCGCAGCGCATGCTCGACCACCGTCACCGCCGGATTAAGCGCGTTCAGCGCCGCGCGGGCCGAGGCCGCCTTGGAAAGACCCACGCGCTCGTTGGTATGCAGGATTTGCCGCTGCAAGTTGGTGCGGTCCACCACGTCGTGATCGACAATGCCGAGCGTGCCCACGCCGGCGGCCGCCAGATAAAGCGCCGCCGGCGAGCCGAGGCCGCCCGCGCCGATCAGCAGCACCTTGCTTCGCAACAGCTTGAGCTGCCCGGCTTCCCCCACTTCCGGCATCGCCAAGTGCCGCGCGTAGCGCTGGCGCGCATCGGCATCCAGCGCCTTGGGGATATCGAAGGGCAGGCCTTCGTCCTTCCATTGATTGAAGCCGCCGGCAACGGAGCGCACGTCGGCGTATCCCATGCGCCTGAGATCGGCGGCGGCGAACAGCGAGCGGCCGCCGCTGGCGCAGGCCACCAGCACCGTGCGGTCCAAATCCGGCGCCGCCTCCTCGATCCGGAACTCCAGAAAGCCGCGATCGATGCGAAGCGCGTTTCGCGGGCTGCCTTGGGCGATTTCGGCGGCATCGCGAACGTCCACCAGCACCGCGCCATTCCGTTGCAAGGCCAGTGCCTGCCCGGGCGTCACCTCCGGGATGCTTTTTTTGAGTTCGGCCAGCCGCCGTTCTATCGCTTTCACCGCCAACAGCCCGCCATCCACAGAATGCGACCTTGGATTTTACTATCCGCTTGACTCGGTGCGTACTTCCCCCGCCCTTTCTCCCCTCCTTTCCCGCAGGAGACGCATGAACCCATCCATGGGGCTTGGCGGCGACATCCCTGTCGCCGACACTCCTGCGGGAAAGGAGGGGAGAAAGGGCTCGCGCCGGCAATCGGCGCTGGCGCGCATGCTCTCGTTGGCGACAGCCCCCTATACGCGCTGCCGGACAGCCTCGCCGCAGCCTCCCGGCTTCACGCGCCCCCGCAGCCGCTCGGGCTTGCGCCCCCTTAGCCAGTTCTTGCCCCTTCCTTCCGGGAGTATCGGAGGCAGGGATGCCGGAGCAAGCTACATGGATGTATTTATGCGTCTCCCGGAAGGAAGGGGCAAGAACTGGCGGAATCGAAGCGCCCCCCAGCATAAGAGACAAGCGAAGCGAGCCTATCGCACCGATGAAAATGGCGGGGCGGAGGCGGAGGCGTTTTGCCGCAGGCTGCTACAATCGCGGGTTTTTCACGCATATCCCGATAATCGGGACGGAATTTCTTATGACTTATGTGTATGCGGCCATCGCCGCCGGCGTGCTGGCCATTCTTTACGGACTTTTAAGCACCCGCTGGGTGCTGCGGCGCGATGCCGGCAACGAGCGCATGCAGGAAATCGCCGCGGCGGTGCAACTCGGCGCCAAAGCCTACCTCAACCGGCAGTACTCCACGGTGGCTCTGGCGGGACTGCCGCTCATGCTGCTGCTCGGTTTCGTGCTGGACTGGGCGGTGGCCGGCGGTTTCCTGCTGGGCGCGGTATTCTCCGGGGCGGCGGGCTATATCGGCATGAACGTGTCGGTGCGCGCCAATTCGCGCACCGCCCAGGCGGCCCATAACGGCATGAACGCCGCCTTGGCGGTGGCCTTCCGGGGCGGCGCGATCACCGGCATGCTGGTGGTGGGGCTGGCGCTGCTGGGCGTGGCCGGCTACTATCTGCTGCTCGACGGCCTGGGGCTGGGTGCCGGCGAGGTGCTGCACGCGCTGGTGGGGCTGGCCTTCGGCGGCTCGCTGATCTCGATTTTCGCGCGGCTGGGCGGCGGCATCTTCACCAAGGGGGCGGATGTGGGCGCCGACTTGGTCGGCAAGGTGGAAGCCGGAATCCCCGAAGACGATCCGCGCAATCCGGCGGTGATCGCCGATAACGTGGGCGATAACGTGGGCGACTGCGCGGGCATGGCCGCCGACCTGTTCGAGACCTATGCCGTGACCCTGATCGCCACCATGCTGCTCGGTTTCCTCACGGTGCAGGAGGCGCCTGCCACGGCCGTGCTGTATCCGCTGGCGATCGGGGCGGTGGCGATCGTGGCCTCGATTATCGGAACGTTCGCCGTGCGCGCCGGCAAGGGCGGATCGGTGATGTCCGCTCTGTACAAGGGCGTGATCGTGGCCGGCGCGCTGGCGGCGCTGGGCATCTGGTTCATTAGCGGCGAGATGTGGGCGGACAGCGGCGCTTATCCGCCCAACAGCCTGTTTCTGTCCGCGCTGATCGGCCTGGTGCTGACCGGCGTGATCATGTTCATCACCGATTACTACACGGGCACCGGATTCTCGCCGGTGCGCAAGCTGGCGCAAGCCTCCTCCACCGGCCACGCCACCAATATCATCGCCGGCCTGGGGCTGTCGATGAAGGCCACCGCGCTACCGGTGCTGGCAGTGTGCCTGAGCATCCTCGCGACCTACCAGCTGGCGGGGCTGTACGGCTTGGCGATTGCAGCCACGGCGATGCTTTCGATGACCGGAATGATCGTGGCGCTGGATGCCTTCGGACCGATCACCGATAACGCCGGAGGGATTGCGGAGATGGCCGAGATGCCGGAGAAAATCCGCAATATCACCGACCCTCTGGACGCGGTGGGCAATACCACCAAGGCGGTCACCAAAGGCTACGCCATCGGCTCGGCGGGCCTGGCGGCGCTGGTGCTATTCGCCGACTACACCCACAACCTGCAGGCGGCGGGCAAGAGCTTCGTATTCCGGCTCGACGATCCGGCTGTGATCATCGGCCTGTTCGTGGGCGGCCTGATCCCGTACCTGTTCGGGGCGCTGGCCATGGAGGCCGTGGGGCGCGCCGCCGGGAGCGTGGTGAAGGAGGTGCGGCGGCAGTTCAAGGAGATCGCCGGGATCATGGAAGGCACGGCCAAGCCGGACTACGGGCGCGCCGTGGACCTGCTGACCAAGGCGGCGATCCGGGAAATGATCGTGCCGTCGCTGCTGCCGGTGCTGGCGCCGGTGGCGCTGGTGCTGGTGATCGGCTGGCTGATGCCCGAAGGCGCGGGCGCCCGGGCGCTGGGCGGCATGCTGATCGGCTCGATCGTCACCGGGCTGTTCGTGGCGATTTCCATGACCACGGGCGGCGGCGCCTGGGATAACGCCAAGAAATACGTGGAGGACGGCGCGCTGGGCGGCAAGGGCTCGGAAGCGCACCACGCGGCGGTCACGGGCGACACGGTGGGCGATCCCTACAAGGACACCGCCGGCCCTGCCATCAATCCGCTGATCAAGATCGTCAATATCGTGGCGCTGCTGATCGCGCCCTTGCTCTGACCCGCGGAAGCGGCAAGAGGGTAGAATCCGCTCGTTCATGTTGGCAGCCCTTTCCTTATGAAAAAGATCATCGTGCTCGCCGCGCTCGCGCCCTTGATCGGCGCGCCCCTGCCAGGTTCGGCGGAGAATTTGCTTGAGGTGTACGAGCGGGCGCGCATCAACGATCCGCTGCTGCGCGAGGCCGAGGCACGGCTGATGGCCTCCCGGGAAGTGCGTTCGCAAGCCCGCAGCCTCCTGTTCCCGGAAATCGACGCGAACGGCAGCTACTCGCGCCAGGACAGCCGCGCGGCGCTGCTGTTTTACGCGCCCACGCCAACCGGGGCGTTCGCGCCCGTTGTCGATAACAGCACCACCGACGCGAAGTCCACCGGATGGGGAATCACCTTGCGCCAGAGCGTTTTCGACTGGGCCGCGATCGTTGCGCTGGGCGCCTCCGGCGATGTGTTGGCGCAGGGCGAGGCGGATTTCGAGGCCGCGCTGCAAGAATCCATGCTGCGCACCGCCCAAGCCTATTTCGCGGTGCTGGGCGCGCAGGACGAGCTCGCCTCGCAGAGCGCC
This sequence comes from Gammaproteobacteria bacterium, assembly GCA_026708965.1. Lineage (GTDB taxonomy): Bacteria > Pseudomonadota > Gammaproteobacteria > Steroidobacterales > Foliamicaceae > Foliamicus. Next base: position 11,439 of record JAPOTY010000039.1, read on the forward strand.
AACCGCACCGCTATCGCCCGCCAGCTTGAACAAGCGCAGAAGCGTTTCGAGGTGGGCCTCATCGCGATCACCGACGTGCAGGAGGCGCAGGCCGCGCATGACCAGGCGGTCGCTGCGGAGATTGCGGCCAAGCGTTCGCTGGCCACGGCCGAGGAGCAACTGCGCGAGATCGTGGGCGCGCCCATGCCGGTGGCCAGCCTCACCCGGCCCGCCGAGGGCATGCCTCTGCCGCTGCCTTCGCCCAACGTTGAGCAATCCTGGATCGATACCGCGCTGCAACAAAACCCCAGCCTCGTTTCGGCCCGGCTGAGCGCCTCCATCGCCGATGCCGAGGTCAGGCTGCGCCGCTCCGATTACTTTCCCACGCTGGAACTGGTGGCGGATGTGAACGGCAGCAGCGGCGACCGGGAACGGGTCTTCCGCGGCATGGGGGCGGAGTACCGCGACAGCTTCCGCAGCGATTCCATCCGGCTGCAACTCTCGGTGCCGATTTTCGACGGTTTCAACAGAAATTCCAGAGTTCGCGAAGCCCGGTTCCTGCACCGCGCCTCAACCGAGCGCCTTGAAGGCGTGGAGCGGGCGGTGGTGCGCCAAACGCGGGATGCCTTCCTGGGGGTGAGTTCGGAGATTTCCCGCGTGAACGCGCTGCGCCAAGCGGTGGCCTCCAGCCAGACCGCGCTGCGGGCCACCGAGGCCGGCTATGAGATCGGCACCCGCACCATCGTCGATGTGCTGGATGCGCGGCGCAATCTGGTGCAAGCCGAAACCAATTACGCACGCAGCCGCTACGATTTCATCATCAACGTGCTCAATCTCAAGAGCGCCGCCGGCATCATCACGAAAGAGGACCTTGCCGAAGTCAGCCGCTGGATGGAACAGGGCGCGCCTTCGGGGCAGGAAGAAGCGGCTCAATAAGGCCCAGGGTCCGATCCAGCACGGCCTGCCCGGCGGCGACGCAGGACCTAGCCCCCTCGCGGGCGCTGCGCCGGGCCTCCTCGCTCTCAAGCAAACGGGCTGCAAGCCCGGCCAGTTCGCTGGCATCGCGCACCCTGAGCAGGGCGCCTGCATCGCTCAGAAGGCGCGCGGTTTGAGGCGTGTTGAACAGATGCGGGCCCGCCAGCACCGGCAGGCCGAAGGCGGCGGGCTCCAGCAGGTTGTGCCCGCCCTTAGGGGCAATGCTGCCGCCCACGAAGGCGAGGTCCGATGCCGCGTAAAAGGCGGTCATCTCGCCTAGGGAATCCAGCAGAAACACCTGCGTTTGCGCATCGGGCGCGTTGTGGCGCGACCGCATCGCAACCCTGAGGCCGCTCTGGCGAAGGCATGAGCGCACCGCAGCGAAACGTTCGCGATGGCGAGGCGCGAGGATAAGCAGGGCATCGGGCCGCTCATCAAGGAGGCGGCGCTGTGCGAGGAGGGCGATCTGCTCCTCCGGCTCATGGGTGCTGGCGGCGATCCATACCGGCCGGGCGGCGCCCATAGCGGCGCGAAGCTCGGCGCCGCGCTCAAGCACGCCCGCCTGAGGACGGCAATGAAACTTCAGGTTGCCGCTCACCCGCACGTCCAGGCCATCGTGGCCGAGCGCCCGAAAACGCTCGGCATCCTCCTCGGTTTGCGCGCCCACGACGCGGACCGCGCTCAGCGCCGCGGCGATGAGCGGTCGAACTTTGCGGTAGCGGCGATAGGAGCGCTCGGCGAGGCGGGCGCTGGCGATCAGCAGCGGCACGCCGGCCGAGCGGCAGGCGGCGTAGAGGCCGGGCCAAATCTCGGTTTCGAGGATCACGCCTAGGGCGGGCCGGACCGCCCGCAAAAAGCGCCGGTTGGCGAGGCCCAGATCGAACGGCAGCAGGCTATGCGATTGGCCTTCCCGCAAGCCGCGTTGAATAGCCGCCGAGCCGGCCGGTGTGAACGCGGTCAGCAACAGCGGCAGGTCCGGGCGGCGGCGCTCCAGTTCCCCGGCCAGTATCGAAAGCGCAACGACCTCGCCGAGCGAAGACCCATGCAGCCACACCCCGCCTGCGGGCACAGCGGGCACACGCGCGCCCCAGCGTTCGGGCAGGCGCTTGCGCCAGCCCGGATCGCGCACCGAACGCGCCAGCATGTGGCCGCACAGCGCCGGCGCGGCAATCCAGGACAACGCGCCGTAGGCGCCCAGCGCCGCCTTGTCGCTCAGTAACATCCGCTCTGGCGCTTCACGCCCCGCATCATCCGGCTTCCGGCGGTAAATGGCTTGCCGCACGTTCCGGTGGCGTCATTCGCGGGAAATGCGCTTGAGGAGGGCGGAGGTGGACAGGCCGTCGCGGTGCGGGAGAATGGCCACGCGCCCGCCTAAGCGCTCCACGGATGCGCCGCCGGCCACTTCTTCGGGGCGGTAATCGCCGCCCTTGGCCAGCACCAGCGGGCCCACCCGGTCGATCAGCCGCTCCGGCGTGTCCTCGCTGAAAGGCACCACCCAATCCACGCAGCCCAGCGCGGCGAGAAGCTGCATCCGTTGCTCAAGCGGCACGACCGGCCGGCCCGCGCCCTTGAGCCTGCGGACCGAATCGTCGTCGTTGACCGCAACCATGAGGCCGTCGCCCAGCGCGCGGGCCTCGGCGAGGCAAGCGGCATGCCCGGCATGGAGCCAATCGAAGCAGCCGTTGGTCATCACCAGCCGGCGGCCGGATTCGCGCAGGCGCCGGCCGATTTCCTCAGCCTGGGCCGCATCGATAACCGCGGCAGGCGCCCGCGCCGCAGTCTCCTCCAGCGCCTGCCGGAGATCGGACAAGCCCACAGCCGCCACGCCCACGCGCCTCACGGCCACGCCGGCAGCCACATTGGCCAGATAAGCCACGCGGTTGAGATCGGCGCCTACCGCAAGCCCCGCGGCCAGCACGGCAACCACCGTATCGCCGGCGCCGGTCACGTCGAACACTTCGCGGGCCCGGGCCGGAATATGCCGCGGCGCGCCGTCGGCCGGCGCCAGCAGCAGCCCGCGCCCGCCCAGCGTCACCACCATGCCGCCGATCTCCAGCCGGGCGCATGCCCTTTGCGCCCGGGCGGCCATATCGCCAACCGATTCCTCCGAACCGCCCAAGGCCGCCTCGAATTCGGCGCGGTTGGGCGTTAGCAGGCGGGCGCCGCGATACTTCCCGAAATCGCTGGATTTCGGATCCACGAGCGCCGGCTTGCCCGCGGCGCGGGCGGCGGCAATCAGCGCGGCGGGATCGGCCAAACTGCCCTTGGCGTAGTCGGACAGCACCACAGCGGAGCAGCCATCCAGGAGTTCCGGGAATTTTTTCTCCAGACGCCCGGAATCGCCAGCGCCGAAAGGCGTTTCGCGGTCCAGGCGGATAACCTGCTGGTTGCGGCTCAGCACCCGCAGCTTGCGCACGGTGGGCCGCTGCCGCGAACGGATCCATTCCCCGGCCACGCCGCTTTCGCGAATTTGCCGCTCCAGCGCCTCGGCCTCGGGGTCCCGGCCCACAATGCCCAGCAGCGCCACGCCCGCGCCCAGGCCCGCCAGGTTGCAGGCCACATTGGCGGCACCGCCCGCGCGCCGCTCGCCGCGCTCCACCTTCACCACCAGCGCCGCCGCTTCGGGAGAGACGCGCCGGGCCGGGCCGTGCCAGTACTCGTCGAGCATCACATCGCCCGCCACCAGCACCCGCGCCCGGGAGAAATCAGGAATCACGGCATCAGGCCGCGGATGAAGCCGAGGCTCAACCGAACAAGCCGGGCAGCGCGAGCGATATCGAGGGAATCGCGGTGACCAGCAGCAGCACCAGCAGCATGGCGCAATAAAACGGCCAAATGGATCGCAGGCTTTTCTCGATCGCGATACCGCCCACCGCGCAGCCCACGAACAGAACCGCGCCCACGGGCGGCGTGACCAGTCCGATGCCCAAATTGAGGATCATCACCACCCCGAACTGCACCGGGTCCATGCCGAGCTGGGTTGCCACCGGCAGAAATATCGGCGTGGTGATGATGATGAGCGGCGCCATGTCCATGAAGGTGCCCAGCATCAGCAGGATCAGGTTGATAATCAGCAGCAGCACCAGCGGGTTATCGCTGATGCCGAGCAGGGCTTCCGACATTCGCAGGGGCACTTCCGCCACCGCCATCAGCCAGCCGAACGCCGAGGCCGTGGCGATAATCAGCATCACGATCGCTGTGGTTCTGGCGGCGTTCAGAGTGGCGGCCACGAATTTGGCCCAGTTCAGGCTGCGATAAACGCATACGGCAACGACAACCGTATAAACCACTGCGATCGCCGATGATTCGGTGGCCGTGAACACGCCCGAAAGGATTCCGCCCACGATGATGATGGCGGACAGCAGGCCGGGCGCGGCGTGCATCAGCGCAACCAGCAGCGGGCGCCAGCCGGGGAAGCTGCCAGCCGGATAGCCACGCTTCACCGCCACCAGCCAAGTGGCGGCCATCAGGGCCAGGCCCAGCAATATTCCCGGCAGTATCCCGGCCAGGAAAAGGGACACGATGGACACGCTGCCGCCGGCCGCGATGGAGTAGATGATCAGGTTATGGGAGGGCGGAATCAGCAGCCCGGTGGCGGAGCCGGTGGCGGTGACGTTAACGGCGAAGTCGGCGGCGTAGCCCTTCTCGCGCATGATCGGAGTCAGCGCGGAGCCCATGGCGGACACGCTGGCCACGGCCGAACCGGAAACCGCGCCGAACATCATGCACGACAGCACGCTCACCTGCCCCAGCCCGCCCCTGGCCTTGCCCAGCATCGATTCCGCAAGCCGCACCAGTTTCGCCGCGATGCCGGACTGGTTCATAAGCTCGCCGGCGAAAATAAAGAAGGGAATGGCAAGCAGGGCGAACACGTCGATCCCGGCCGCCATCCGCTGGAAGGCCACGATCAGGGGAATATCCAAGTACAACAAGGTGGCCAGCGCCGACAGCCCCAAGCAGAAAGCAACCGGCACGCCCAAGGCCAGCAGGACAACGAAGCAGCCGAACAGTATGGCTAGCTCCATGGATCGGCATCCCTCCTTTCCAGAAACAGGACCACGAAGTTGACCAAGGCGAACAGCGCCATGAGCGCGCCGCAAACCACGAAGGGCCAGTAGGCCACCGAGCGTGAAATGCCGAGCGCGGGGATGACATGCGTGGCCGTGTAATCGACCAAGGCCAGCCCGTTGGCCGCCATGGCGATGCCGAAGGCCATGATCAGCGCTTGCCCTGAAACGAACGCGATCCGCCCCCAGCGGAGGGGGAGCATGGCAACCAGCCAGCGGAATCCCAAGTGGAATTTCTCATGCACCCCCACGGCCGCGGCCAACAGCACGAAGCAAACCATCACGATGAGGGCCGCCGCCTCGGACCAAGGGGAGCTGTCGTTGAGAACGTAGCGGGCGAACACCTGCCAAGCGGTCACCAGGGTCATGGCAACCAGCCCTGCGGCGGCAATCCTGAGAACGAAGCCGGCCAGCATTCCGACCGTCCGGTCCAAGCGCTGCTTAAGGGGCGGCACGTATTCTCTCCGCTAGGCCCTTGAGCGCCGGATCCTCGAGGTACTGGTCGTACAGCGGCCGCATGGCATCCATGAACGGCTGTTTGTCGATATTGTCCACGATCGCCACGCCGGCTTCGGCCATCGCGTTGCGCGAGGCCTTCACCCGCGCATCCCAGAGCCTCCGCATCACGGGCACTGATTCCTTGGCGGCCCGGCGAATCAACGCCTGGTCCTGCGCCGATATTTTGCGCCATCGGTAGCGCGACATGACCAGCACCTCCGGCACCATCACATGCTGGGTGACGCTGTAGTGCGGCGCCACTTCAAAATGCCGGGAGGCATCATACGATGGCCAGTTGTTTTCCGCCGCATCGATCGCGCCCAAGGCGAGCGACTCATAAACCTGTCCGAACCCCATGGGCGTGGCGTTGGCGCCGAGGGTGGAGATCATATCGACGAAAACCTCCGAGTTCATCACCCGCACTTTCATGCCGACAAGATCGGCCGGGGAGCGGATCGGCCGCATCCGGTTGTACAGGCTGCGGGCGCCGGCATCGTAATAGCACAGGCCGATCAAGCCGTGAGGCTCTAAAGCGGCCAGCACTTCATCGCCGATCGGGCCGTCGAGGACGCGGCGCATGTGCTCGGTGGAGCGAAACAGAAACGGCAGGGAATACACGCTGGTCTCGGGCGCGATCGAGTTGAGCGGGGCGATGCTGGTGCGGCTGATGTCGATACCGCCGAAAATGGTCATTTCAAGCATGTCGCGCTCGTCCCCGAGCTGCGCCCCCGGGTAGATTTTCATGCGGATGCGACCGCCGGTTGCCCGGTCGAGCTGCTCGGCCATCGCCTCCATGCCGCGCACGGTGGGGTAGCCGGCATCCTGAATATCGGCGGCCCTTATGCGGATGGTTTCCTGCCCAAGCGCAAGCGGGCCTGAAAGCGCCAGCAAGCCGCCGAGCAGCAGAATCCGGGCCGGATACGGCACTACCGCCCCATCCAGCCGCCATCCACAAGCAGGATGCTGCCATTCACGTAATCGGATGCGCGGGACGCCAGGAACACCGCAGGGCCCTTGAAGTCGTCCGGCGTTCCCCATCGCCCCTGCGGAATGCGCTCAAGAATCGCTTGGAACCGCTGCGGGTCCGCGCGCAGGGCCGCAGTGTTGTCGGTTTCCACGTAGCCGGGCGCAATGCCGTTGATATTCAGGCCTTGGCCGCCCCATTCATTGGCGAGCGCCATGATGAGCTGCTTGAGGCCGCCCTTGCTGGCGGCGTATCCGGGAACCGTAACCCCGCCTTGGAACGAAAGCAGGGAGGCGGTGAAAATAATTTTCCCCGCGCCCCGTTCGGCCATGCCGCGACCCAGTTCCCGGCTCAATATGAACTGGGCGCTCAAATTCACTTCCAGCACCCGGTCCCAATCCTCGTCGCCATGCTCGGCGGCGGGCGCGCGCCTGATGGTGCCGGCATTATTGACCAGCACATCCACCGCGCCATGATCCTTGCGGACCGCGGCAATGAACTCGTAGAGCCGGGCGCGCCGCCCAAAGTCGCACTGATAGGCGTGGAAGGCTTGCCCGGCGCCGCGCACGGCGCGCTCCACCGGGGAGCCCGAAAGCTCAAGCGTGGCCGACACGCCGATAATGTCCGCGCCCGCTTCGGCAAGGCCAACTGCAATGGCCTCGCCGATGCCGCGCTTGCATCCGGTCACGAGCGCGGTCTTGCCGCGAAGATCAAACAAGTTGCTCGTCACGGCCCCGGCCCGCTAGCCCGCCGAAGGGCATGGAGAGGGGGCTGTTCTTTTGCTTGTCCTTCGCCCTTCATGCGGGCTAGTTACACTTTGAATCGCCGCAATTAAGGCAGGTCAGGCAGCCGTCCATCATCACGACGGCGGTGGTGTGGCAACGTCCGCAAAGCTGCGCGCCGGCGGGGAAGGGGCTTTTGGCGAAGGCATCCTCCTGGCGCTGGGCATCCTCGTAATCCTGCCGCTTGGCATCCAGCGCCCGGCGTTCGGCCAAGCTCAGCGAATGTTCGCCGAGGAACCCGATATTCTCCAGATGCTCGCCCACCACGCAGCCGAGCTCGGCGATGATGGAAGGCATGTACACGCCGCCGGCCTGCCAGTACCCGCCCCGGGGATCGAACACGGCCTTAAGCTCGTCCACGAGGAAAGCCACGTCGCCGCCCTTGCGGAACACGGCGGACATCACCCGGGTCAGCGCCACGATCCACTGGTAGTGGTCGAGATTCTTGGAGTTGATGAAGATCTCGAACGGGCGGCGGCGCTCGTCGGCCGTGCCTTCGTTGAGCACGATATCGTTGATGGTCACGTACATGGCATGGTCCGACACCGGCGTTTTGACCTTGTAGGTGGTGCCTTCCAGGCGTTCCGGCCGTTCCAGGCCCTCGTGCATGCGCACCACTTTGCCGTCGTCGCTCGCGGGCCGCGAAGGCATCGCCTTTTGCGGCGCAGGGCTGCGGCCGGCATCGGCGGCGGCAGGCGCAGGCTCGGCGGCGGGGGCGGCGCTTGCCGGAGGGGCGGCGGCTTCAGTCGCAGCAGTCGGCTGCTCCACGCGGTAGCCCACGATCTTGGCGGCGATTTTCTTGGCGGTTTCAGTCATTGCAAGTATGGTCCGGTTTCTGCCCTATTGGCTCTCAGTCGATTGGCTCTCGAACGGCCTTGGCCGCCCCTTCTTTCCGGGAGTATCGGAGGCAGGGATGCCGGAGCAAGCTACAGGGATGTATTCATGCGTCTCCCGGAAAGAAGGGGCGGCCAAGGCCGTGGCCGTTTCTCCGGGCAACCATTCAGAATTTGCCGTAGTAGCCCTCCTTGAGCGCGTCAAAGAGGTTGGCGGCGGTATGCACTTGGCCGTCGTACTCGACTTCCTCGTCGCCGGCGAACCTCACCTCGCTGCCGTCTTCGAGCTGGAACACGTAGAAGGTGCTCTTCAAATCCTTCTCCTTCACCAGCACGCCCTGGAAGGCGGCGGGATTGAAGCGGAAGGTGGTGCAGCCCTTCAGCCCGCTTTTCCACGCCTTCACGTAAATATCCTTGAAGCGCTCGTACGGATAGTCCGAGGGCACGTTGGCGGTTTTGGAAATGGATGAATCCACCCACTTCTGCGCCGCGCTCTGGATGGCCACATGCTCCGCGGGCGATACGTCGTCGGCAGTCACGAAGTAGTCGGGCAGCGCCTGCCCGCCCTCGCCTTCGGGATTGGCATCGGGATTGATCCGCTCGCGGTAGGCCAGCAGCTCATACGAAAAAACGGGCACCTTCTCCTTGGTTTTGCGGCCTTCGCGGATCACATTGCGGAAGTAGTGGTGGGCGAAGCTGGGTTCGATGCCGTTGCTGGCGTTATTGCCCAGCGACAGCGAAATAGTGCCGGTGGGGGCGATCGAGGAATGGTGGGTGAAGCGCGCCCCTTCCGCAGCAATGGATTCGACCAGCTCGGGATCCTCTCCAGCCACCCGCTGCATATAGCGGCTGTAGCGCGCCATCAGCACCCTGCCCGGCAGCCGGTCCCCGGCCTTGATGCCGTCTTCGGCCATTTCCGGGCGCTGGCGCAGCATTTGCGGCGTGATCTCGAACTCCTCGCTCATGATCGGCGCCGGCCCCTTCTCGCGCGACAGCTCCAGGCCCACCCGCCAGCCGGTGAGCGCGAGCTCGCGCGCCACGCGCTCGGTAAATTCGGTGGATTGCCCGCTGCCGTAGCGGATGCGCAGCATGGCGAGCGTCGATCCCAGCCCCAAAAAGCCCATGCCGTGGCGGCGCTTGCGCAGAATCTCGCTAACCTGGCTGTCCAAGGGCAGCCCGTTGATCTCCACCACATTGTCGAGCATGCGCGTGAAAACCGCCACCACCTCGTTGAACTCCTCCCAGTCGAAACAGGCTTCGCCGGTGAAAGGCCGGCGCACGAAGCGGGTCAGATTGACCGAGCCCAAAAGGCAGGCGCCGTACGGCGGCAGCGGCTGCTCGCCGCAGGGGTTGGTGGCGCGGATATTCTCCACGTACCAGTTATTGTTCATCTCGTTGACGCGGTCGATAAGAATAAAACCGGGCTCGGCGAACTCGTAGGTGGAGCGCATAATGAGATCGAACAACTCGCGGGCCGGCAGCGTTCCGTACACCTTGCAGGCCACGCGCCCTTCGTGGTCGCTGATGTAGCCCCTCGTGGCGGGCCACTCGCGCCACACCACCCCGCCGGTATCGTTCAGATCGAAGCTGTCCTCCTCGGCCTCGAACGGATCCAGCGGAAAGGCCAGCACCCAGTCCTGCCCGGCCTCCACGGCCTGCATGAATTCGTCGGTGATCATCAGCGACAGGTTGAACTGCCGCAGCCGACCGTCCTCGCGCTTGGCGGTGATAAATTCCTTCACGTCGGGGTGGCCCACATCGAAGGTGCCCATTTGCGCGCCGCGCCGGCCGCCGGCCGACGACACTGTAAAGCAGACCTTGTCGTAGATATCCATGAAGGACAGCGGACCGGAAGTGTAGGCGCCGGCGCCGGCCACATAAGCGCCGCGCGGGCGCAGCGTTGAAAATTCGTAGCCGATGCCGCAGCCGGCCTTGAGCGTGAGGCCGGCCTCGTGCGCCATCTCCAGAATGCTGTTCATGGAATCGCCCACGGTTCCCGACACCGTGCAGTTGATGGTGGAGGTGGCGGGCTTGTGCTCGTGGGCGCCGGCGTTGGAAACGATCCGCCCGGCGGGGACGGCGCCGTGGCTCAGCGCCCAGAGGAAGGACTCATACCATTTGCCGCGAATCGCCTCGGGTTCCACTTCGGCCAGCGTACGCGCCACCCGGGCGTAGGTGTCGTGAACCTCTTGGTCGAGAATATCGCCCTTCTTGGTCTTGAGGCGGTACTTGGAATCCCAGATATCGAGGGATGCGGGCTGTAAGGAAATTTCCTCTCTTGCTTCGCCAATGCTGGCCAGCTTAACCGGTTGCCCCATACCCCCCTCGCCTTTTGAGGTTCTTTTGCAAAAAAGGGCAATAAAGTAAGACTTAAGCCCCGGATTGCTATTTGTGGACCTATTCGCACAAAAATTGCGCTGTGCTGTTTTAACCCTAATTCCTGTCAATTACAACCGCGCCCCGAAGCTCAATAAAATGGCCGGATCCTCAGCCGCATGCCGGAATCAGGCGGCACAAGATGCGGCGCACATCAAGCGCCTCTGGATTACAATGAACGCGCCGGTTGGCTGCGCATGGCGTGGCGGCGCTTGCCGGCTTTAGGCAGGCAACCCTTTTCGGCGCCTCTGCATCAAGGCAAGAACGCACAGCAAATCTTTTCCAACATCAATGGGACCAGGTCAATGACACGCAGAAATCCGATCGCCATGTTCGTCCTCGCGCTCGCCCTCTCCGGCGCCGGCGCGCCGCATGACGCCGCCCGGGCGCAAGCCGATATTCCGGAGCCGCTGGCCATCGAGCCCTTCCCCAGCCTAGCGCCGCTGGTCGAGGCCACCAAGCCGGCGGTGGTGAGCATCGCCATCGCCCGGCCCACGCGGAACTTCCGCTCGCCATTCCGCGGCGATCCGTTCTTCGAACGCTTCTTCCCCAACCCGCCGCGGCAGGAACAGCGCGAGGCGAGGCCGGTGCCGGCGGGCTCGGGCGTGATCGTGGACGCCGAGCGCGGACTGGTGCTCACCAACCACCATGTGATCGATAACTCGAACAAGATCGTGGTGACTTTGAGCGACCAGCGCAGCGTGGAGGCCAAAGTGGTCGGCTCGGACCCCGGCACCGATATCGCCCTGCTGGAGCTCGAGGAGGCGGACAACCTCACGCAAATGCCGCTGGGCGATTCCGAATCGTTGCAGGTGGGCGATTTCGTGCTGGCGATCGGCAATCCCTTCGGCCTCACGCATACGGTCACTTCGGGCATTGTGAGCGCGCTGGGCCGCATCATCGGCCAGGCGCCGGGCAGGCAGGGCCGGCCCAGCCCGATCCAGGACTTCATCCAAACCGACGCGTCGATCAATCCCGGCAATTCGGGCGGGGCGCTGGTGAACATGCGCGGCGAGCTGGTGGGCGTTCCGTCCAATATCCTGTCGCGCTCGGGCGACAACGCCGGCATCGGCTTTGCGATCCCCACCTCTATCGCGAGCGAGATCATGCGCCAGTTGCTGGATTTCGGCGAGGTCCGCCGCGGCCGGCTGGGCGTGATGGTGGGCGGCGTGGACCAGGAGCTGGCCGATACCCTGGGGCTTGATGAGGCCTCCGGCGCCATCGTGCAGGAAGTGGTGCCCGACTCGGCGGCCGAAAAGGCCGGAATCGAACCCGGCGACGTGATCGTGCGGGTCAACGACAAGAAGATCGAAACCAGCAGCGATCTGGTGAATGCCGTGGGCCTGCGCGCAGTCGGCGACGAAGTCACGCTGGAGATCGTGGGCGAGGACGGGCAGTCCAAAGTGGTGGAGGCGATCCTGGGCGGTCTGGTGGCCGCCACCGGCACCGATATTCATCCGGCGCTCATCGGCGCCTCGCTCGCGGATTCGGACGCCGGCGACTATGAGGGCGTGGTGGTGGAAACCATCGAGGAAGGCAGCACGGCGCAGCGCTCGGGCCTGCGGGCCGACGACATGATCGTGGCCGTTAACCGCACCCGCGTGCGCAATATCGAGCAGTTCAAGAAAGTGGCGGAAGGGCAGTCGCTCATCGTGCTGAGCATCCGCCGCGGCAACCGCACACTGGTGCTGCCGCTGCGATCCTGAGCGGCCGACGCCGGCCTCGAGCGGGATGGACTGCTACCTGGTAGGCGGCGCGGTTCGCGACCGGCTGCTGGGGCTGGAAATCAGCGAGCGCGACTGGGTGGTGGTGGGCGCCACCGCTGGCCAGCTCGAGCGCCGGGGCTACAAGGAGGTGGGGCGCTCGTTTCCCGTATTCCTGCATCCCGAAACCCACGAGGAATACGCGCTGGCCAGGCGCGAGACCAAAACCGCGCCCGGCTACCGGGGCTTCGAGGTGGATTTCGGCCCTAAGGTAACGCTGGAGGAGGATCTCGCAAGGCGCGATCTAACGATCAATGCGATGGCCGAGGATGCCGAAGGCCATGTGATCGATCCCTACGGCGGACAGCGCGATATCGAGCAAAGAACGCTGCGGCACGTGTCGCCGGCCTTCCGCGAGGACCCCGTGCGGATCCTGCGCGCGGCGCGTTTTGCCGCGCGCTTTCACGGCCTTGGGTTTGGGCTTGCGCCGGAAACGCTGGCGCTGATGCGCGCGATGGTGGCGGACGGCGAGGTGGCGGCGCTGGTGCCCGAGCGGGTCTGGCAGGAAACGGCGAGGGCGTTGGCCGAGGACGCGCCGCAGCGCTTTTTCGAGATCTTGCGCGAATGCGGGGCGCTAAAGGTGATCTTTCCGGAGATCGATCGGCTGTGGGGAGTGCCGCAACCGGAGCGCTGGCACCCGGAGATCGACACGGGCGTGCATGTCATGATGGTGCTGGAGCAGGCGGCGCGCTTCTCGTCGAAGGCGGAAGTGCGGTTTGCGGCGCTGACGCACGATCTGGGCAAGGGGGTCACGCCGAAGGAATACTGGCCGCGGCACAGCGGCCATGAGGCGGCCAGCGCGCGCCTGGCGGGCGAGATCTGCGATCGCTTGGGCGCGCCGAAGCGGTTCCGCGCGCTGGCCGAGCAGGTGGCGCGTTTTCACGGCGTTTGCCATCGCGCGGCGGAACTGCGCCCGGAAACGCTGCTCAAGGTGCTGGAGGCGCTGGGAGCGTTTCGGGAAGGCGGCATGCTGGAGGATTTCCTAGCCGCCTGTGAAGCCGATTACCGGGGCCGCAAGGGCATGACGGAGCATGAATACCCGGCGGCGGAGGTGTTTCGCGAGGCTTTCCGCGCCGCCAGCGGAGTATCGGGGGCGGAGCTGGCTGCCGAGGGTTACGAGGGCGCCCGCCTGGGCAGTGAGTTGCGCCGGCGGCGAATCGCCGCCATCGCGGGAAAGCTCTAACCGGCCGTTCGTTCGCGACGGGCATGGCCGGTTGGGCGGATGCCGGGCCTTATCGGATTTGGTCCTGCGCGACATTGATTCGGTAGTATTGGGCACGTGTGGCGCGAGGAGCATGGCATGAAGGTGCGGTTTTCGAGGAGAGAGGCGCTGATTGGCGCCGGTGTTGCCGGGCTGGCGCTGGGGCTGCCGCCGCTGGGACGGGCGGAAACGCGCATGCATCGCATTCCGTCCAGCGGCGAGGCGTTGCCGCCGGTTGGGCTGGGAACCTCGAGGGTCTTCAACAGCGTTTCCGGCGAGACGCAGCGGCAGGCGCTGGCGGATGTGCTCGAAGCGCTGTTCGCGGGCGGCACGCTGGTGGACACCTCGCCCATGTACGGAAATTCGGAAGCGCATTTGGGCGAATTGCTGCCATTGGCCGCCGGCCACGAAGCGATGTTCTGCGCCACCAAGGTATGGACGGAGGGGCGGGCGGCGGGAGCTAAGCAGATGCAGGAATCGATGGACAGGATGGGGTTGGAGACAATCGACCTGATGCAGGTGCATAACTTGCTCGATTGGAAAGCTCACCTCCGAACAATGCTCGACATGCAGGCCGCAGGCCAGATCCGTTACCTGGGCATCACCACCTCGCGCGCCGTACAGTTCGACGAGTTCGAGGCGGTCATGCGGGCGGCCAACTGGGATTTCGTGCAGCTGAACTACAGCCTGGGCGAGCGCGAGGCGGAGGAGCGGCTGCTGCCGCTGGCGCAGGAGCTGGGCATGGCGGTAATGGTCAACCGGCCGTTCGTTCGCGGCGGGCTGTTCCAGGCGGCGAGCGGGAAAGAGCTGCCGGAGGTGGCGGCCGAGCTGGGCTGCGAAAGTCCGGCGCAGTTGTTTCTCAAGTGGATCCTGGGCCACCCGGCGGTGACCTGCGTGATTCCGGCCACCAGCAAGGCCAAGCACATGGTCGATAACCTCGGCGCGGCCTTGGGCCCGCTGCCGGACGCCGAGCAACGCCAGCGCATCGCCGCCTGGATCTAACCCGCATATTTCAGTGACGGCGAGGCGGGCCGCATGTCCGCCTCGTTTTTATGCGCCGATTGCCGAAATCGTCCGGCAGCGCGTCCGCCAGCAGCCTGGGCAGCTCCTTGAATGCGGCGCGGCCCAAAGCCGGAAATTTACACAGCGCCTTCCAGGCTGGATAGGAACAGACGGGGATTTTCGCAAGCCGTCATTTCGTCAGTTATCACTTTGGTTATCCTTATTTTTTCAAGAAAATAGAATAAAAATCCAAATATATCAGGATGATGAACCTGTTATTGGTTATCACTTAAGTTATCATAATTTGACCAAAAAGAGCTTGGGCTCCGAGGTGCGTGAAAAAATTGAATATATTTATTAACAAATAAATCATAGTGTTACATTAACCTCTCAACCTCCCGCATCCTCGAAAAACGCTTGGTGGAAGACCCCCCCTCCTCCGCCGCCTCCCCCTCCGCCGCCTCCGCCGCCGCCCGCGGCGGTCATCACGGCGGACGCGGAAGCGTCGGTGGACGAGAACGCCGACGGCGCCGTGGTCACTTCGGTGGCCACCGAGAACGCCACCTCGGTCACAGTCGATAACGACCACTTCGAGGTCGCCGACGGCAACCTCAAGCTCAAGGAAGGCCAGAAGCTCGACTTCGAGTCGGACACCTCGCCGATCGAGGTCGTCATCACCGCCAGCGGCGACGGCGAGTCCGACACCCACACGGTCAGCGTCTCCGTCAACGACGTCAACGAGGCGCCGGCGATCGAAGTGGCCGGCGGCGCCGAAGGGGAAGAGGACGGGGCCGCCACCGCGGCCGGCATCACCGCCTCCTTCACCGTGGCCGAGAACAGCGGCGACGCCGTCGAGGGCGCCGCGGGCGCCATCCTCGGCCTCATCACGCTTTCCGACCCCGACGCCGGCGACACGCACACCGTGGCCGTCAGCGGCGACCAGGCCGACAAGTTCCAGGTCATCTCCCACCCCGAGGGCGACGAGGGCCGCCTCTGGCTCACGCTCAAGCCCGGCCAGTCGCTCGACTTCGAGGAGGCCGCCGAGGTGAAGCTCACCCTCACGGTCACGGACGCGGGCGGCCTTTCCGCCGGCGCGCCCGTCACCATCACCGTCAACGACGTGAACGAGGCGCCGAGCGCTCCCGTGGTTCGGGACGCCGCATTGAGCGTCGACGAGAACGATGCGGGCGCCACGCTGTCATCGCTTTCGGACAGCACCGATCCCGAAGGCGCCGCGGTCAGCTATTCCGTGGACAACGAGAAGTTCGAGATCACCTCCGGGCTGGTCCTCAAGCTGAAGGACGGCGAGTCCCTGAACTACGAGGACGGCGCCGCGGTGGATCTCGTGATCACCGCCTCGGACCCGGACGGGAACACTTCCGAGACCCCTGTGACCGTGACGGTCGGCAACGTCAACGAGAAGCCGGAAGTCACGGTCGGCGCTCTCGCTGTTGTCGAGAACATGCCCGGCGCGGCCGCGGGGACGATCACCCCCAGCGACCCGGACGGCGGCGAGCTCAAGGTCGAGGTCAGCGGCGACGAGCGGTTCGAGGCCCGGCAGGACGACGAGGGCGGCTGGCGGGTCGCGCTCAAGGACGGGCAGAGCCTGGACCACGAGACCGATGAATCGATCGATCTCATGGTCACCGTCACCGACGCGGACGGCCTGACCGCCACCGCCGACGCGACCGTCGCGGTCAACGATGTCAACGAGAAGCCGGAAT
>JAPOTY010000043.1 GCA_026708965.1 Gammaproteobacteria bacterium
GCCGCCACAGAGCCCACAGGGATGTGCTTGTTGGCGTTTCCGGGAGAAGGGAACGAACCCGCAGCCGAGGGAACACAGCCAGCAAGGATGCGCTGGCTGGTGTCTCCGGCGAAGCAACCGGAGGGTTGGCAATTTATTGCTTCGCGGAGAAGGGCGTTGCTTCGCTTATGTTCCAGCGCGGGCGGGCATCGGGCGCCGCCGGGCCGGGAGCGCCGCCGGCCAGCCGCAGGCAACCGGTGAGCGCGATCATCGCGCCGTTGTCGGTGCAATACTCGGCGCGCGGGTAGTGGAGGGCCACGCCCGATTCGCCGCACATATTCTTCAGCCGCGACCGCAGCCGTTGGTTGGCGCCTACGCCGCCCGCCACCACTAGGCTGCCGTGCCCGATTTCGCTTAGCGCCCGCGCCGTGCGGTCGAGCAGCGATTCAACGATGGCGGTTTCCAGCGCCAGGGCCAGCGAGGCGCGGTCGGTCTCGTCGAGCGGCCCGGCGGCGGTCAGGTCGCGCATTTTGTAGAGGAGCGCGGTCTTGAGTCCGGAGAAGCTGAAATCAAGATCGCTGCGTCCCTGCATCGGCACGGGCAGCGTAAAGCGGCCCGGCTCGCCCTCGCTGGCCAGCCGGGCGATTTCCGGGCCGCCCGGATAGCCAAGGCCCAGCAGCTTGGCGCCCTTGTCGAAGGCCTCGCCGGCGGCATCGTCGAGCGATTCGCCCAGCACCGCGTAATCGCCGTAGCCGCGCACATCCACTAGCAGGCTGTGGCCGCCGGAAACCAGCAGCGCCAGATAGGGAAAATCGGGCGAATCGCCTTCCAGCAGCGGCGCCAGCAGATGCGCTTCCATGTGGTGGACGCCGATCAGCGGCACACCCAGCGCGCGCGCCAGTCCGCCGCCAAAAACCAGTCCGGCCAGCAGCGCGCCGATCAGGCCCGGCCCGGCGGTGCAGGCGATGCCGCTCAGGTCCGATTTCCGCAATCCCGCGTCGTCCAAGGTCCCGTCCACCAGCCCGGCGAGGCGCTTGATATGGTCCCGCGAGGCCAGTTCCGGCACCACGCCGCCAAATTCCGCATGCTGCCGCGCCTGGCTATACAATCGGTGCGCCAGAAGACCCCGGCGGGCCTCATAGACGGCCACGCCGGTCTCATCGCAACTTGTTTCGATTCCCAGAACCCGCATCCGATGAATTTTAATCTTCGCTGAAAATGACTGACAGCATCATTATTCGGGATCTGCGCGTGCGCGCGGTCGTGGGCGTCAATCGCTGGGAGAAGGCCGCGCCGCAGGTAGTGGGGGTGGACCTTGAGATCGGAATGGATGGGGCAAAGGCGGCGGCCGCCGACGAGATCGCCGCCACGGTCGATTACAAGCGCGTATCGCGCGATATTGCGGCGCTGGCCGAAAGCCGCCGCTACGAACTGATCGAGACCTTGGCCGAAGCCATCGCGTCGCTGGTCCTGGAGGCGCGCGGCGCGCAGTGGGTGCGCGTGACCGCGCGCAAGCCCTTTGCGCTGCGCAATGCGCGCGATGTGGGCGTGGTGATCGAACGCAAGGGCGGGTGAGCGCACGAACCCTTTGCCAAGCGTGATTTCCCAGGCGCGCGCGGACCTGCCGGAGCGCGTCTATGTGAGCGCGGGCAGCAATATCGATCCGCGCGCGAACCTCGAAGCCGCCTGCGAGGCGCTGCGGCAGCGCTACGGCGAACTTGAGCTGTCGCCGCTCTACCGGAGTTCGGCCGAGGGTTTCAGCGGGCCGGATTTTCTTAACTTGGTGGCGGGCTTCAAGGTGACGGAATCGCCCCGCGAAATACGCCGGCGGCTGGCGGCGCTGGAAGCGCAGGCGGGGCGCGATCGCTCAGGCGGCAAATTCTCCTCGCGCACGCTCGACCTGGACCTGCTGCTGCATGGCGGCCGCATCGACGCGTCGCTAAAGCTGCCGCATCCCGATATCGAACGCTACGCCTTCGTCCTCAGGCCGCTCGCTGATCTCGCGCCCGATTTCCGCCATCCCGTTTCCGGCGCCACTATCGCCGAACTCTGGCGCGACTTCTCCGGCACCCGGGAGATCCGGCCCGTTCGGCGCTTATGAAGGAGCGCGGGGGGCCGCCAGGAACAGGCCCGGGAGCGACAGCCGTTGAGCGGCGCAAGTTCCGCCGCTTCTATCCTGAGCCAGCCAGACTGATCATGATGCCGGCCAGACTGATAATGAGCGTGGCGAGCGCCAATCCCTGAACCCATAGCATGCGGGCCATTTGCGCGCGCAGGGCCTCAATGCTGGCTTGAGTGGACCCGCGCAGATCCACAAGGTCGACACGCAAGGACTCGGTGCGTTCGATCATGTCGCCCCGCAGGGTCTCGATGCGTTCGATCATGTCGCCCCGCAGGGTCTCGATGCGTTCGATCATGTCGCTCCGCAGGGTCTCGATGCGTTCGATCATATCGGCGCGCAAGGCCTCCAGATCGGCCTTGGTGGCCATGGTGGACTCGATGGATTCGAGGCGTTGCTGCGTCTGCTCCAGCGTTCTGGCGACCTGCGCGTTCAACGGGGCTCGGCTGACAAGATCCACCATGGCTTCCGCTTGCTTTTCCGGGCAGCCAACCTGTTTGAGTTTCCCTACTTCCGCGTGGGTGTCGAATGCGGGCTGCGGCATGTTGATCCTCCTTGAAAAGTTTTCTGGACCGCCCCTGCGGCGATCCCTCCGAGTGACGTTTTAGCCGATTCGGGCGTACGGTGTCAAATATGTGCGGGTTCACCACATATGGGACTTTTCGGTTTCGGCAGTCCTTTGCTGGCGAAGGTATTCCATCGGGGTCATCAAGTCCAGCGCGCAGTGCTCGTCCGCCGGGAGCGGCGGCGGGGATTTATTCAGGCATGCCCAACCCAATATGCGCCAGCATCGCATCCCTCAATTCCAAGCCGAGAACATTCATAACCTGCTTGATTTCCAGCCCGTGTTGATAGGCGCTGTCTCGGCAAGCGGCCACACGCCCTTCGCTCGATTGAAAATTGCTGAGATCAAAACAATAGTTTCGGCACGCTTCCTGGATATCGTAGGGAGACTTGTCTTTCAGTTGTTCCGCCAGCAATGGCACCAGCTCTTTCGCCCACTCCCGCGCGGCAATTTCCTGCGAGATTTCCCGGCCTAAATCGGTAAGGCGCATAGGGCTGCTTACAGTGGAAGTAAGAGGAGGCAAGCGCTCGAAAATTTTCTTGATGTCGGCGCGAATTTCTTGGATCGCTTTTGCGACCGAGCCTTTTGCTTCGGTCACTCTGCCAGCCCATATCCCGATGCTTGCCACGGCGGAAATCACGCCGAGAGCGAGCACATACGACAATGGATTCGTTAGCCAATTGCTCATATCGTTCTCCTTCCTTAGATGCCCGATTTCGGGGCAAGCGATGATGCCATCAAATCTTACCTGTTTTTTTCGTGGTGTGCGTGGACGGCACTAATCCGTCATTCGCTACCTAAGCGCTGCACAGCGGTGCCCTGGGGCCTATATTCCGAGATACTCCAAGGCCTTGAG
>JAPOTY010000045.1 GCA_026708965.1 Gammaproteobacteria bacterium
CCCCATGGATGGGTTCATGCGTCTCCCGCGAGGGAGGGGCAAGCAATGGGCGAGGGAACCCGCACAGCTATTGACTTCGGCAGGTGATTCCGCATAATTCGCGGATTCGGCGCTTGTGGCCGTAGGCTGCTTGAAGAGCGGCCTTATCAGGTGTGCCGCAGGCGAGTTTTTTTTCAACCAAGGCAGGGGCAGGCCGTTAAGCAATGTCCACGGTAAATCAGCTTGTGCGCAAGCCGCGGGCGCCGCGCCGCGCCAAGACCAGCGTTCCGGCGCTGGAAAACAGTCCGCAGAAGCGGGGCGTTTGCACACGGGTTTACACCACCACGCCGAAGAAGCCCAACTCAGCCATGCGCAAGGTGGCCCGGGTCCGGCTCACCAACGGCTTTGAGGTCACGAGCTATATCGGCGGCGAGGGCCATAACCTGCAGGAGCACTCGGTGGTGCTGATCAGAGGCGGTCGGGTGAAGGACCTGCCGGGCGTGCGCTACCACACCGTTCGCGGCACACTCGATTGCGCCGGCGTATCGGACCGCCGCCAAGGCCGATCCAAGTACGGCGCCAAGCGGCCGCGCTGATGCCGTCGGCCCGCCAACCAGAACTTTTCCGCCCCGCCCGCCCCGCCTGACCGCCCCGCATCCGCCGCCATGTCCCGCCGCACCAGAGCCCCTCGCCGCCCCGTCCTGGCCGACCCCCTGCACGGCAGCGAGCTGTTGTCGCGCTTCATCAATATGATTATGAAAAGCGGCAAGAAATCGGTGGCCGAGAATATCGTGTATGGCGCCATCGACGTGATCTCCAAAACCCGCAAGCAGAGCGCCGAAGAGGCGCTGGTGCTTCTTGAGGAAGGACTGGAGAACGTCAAGCCCACGGTGGAAGTGCGCTCCCGCCGGGTGGGCGGCGCCACCTACCAGGTGCCCGTGGAGGTTCGCGCCACCCGCCGCGAGACGCTGGCGATGCGCTGGATGATCGACGCGGCCCGCGGCCGCAGCGAAAAAACCATGGCCGAGCGTCTGGCGCGCGAGCTCATGGACGCAGCGGAGAATACCGGCGCCGCCGCGCGCCGGCGGGAGGAAACCCACCGCATGGCGGAGGCCAACAAAGCCTTCGCGCATTATCGCTGGTAGGCCGGTCGTCGGCGCCGCTTCCTTGTTCGTCCGAGCCCCCTTCGGCCTTCACAGTATCGGTCCAGGACCATGCGCGCCACGCCCATCGATCGCTACCGCAATATCGGCATCATGGCCCATATCGATGCAGGCAAAACCACCACCACCGAGCGGGTGCTGTTCTACACCGGCGTTTCCCATAAGCTCGGCGAGGTCCACGACGGCGCGGCCGTCATGGACTGGATGGAGCAGGAGCAGGAACGCGGCATAACCATTACCTCGGCGGCCACCACCTGCTTTTGGAGCGGGATGCGCCGACAGTTCCCCGAGCATCGCATCAATATCCTCGACACGCCCGGGCATGTCGATTTCACCATTGAGGTTGAGCGTTCGCTTCGGGTGCTCGACAGCGCGGTGGCGGTTTTCTGCTCGGTGGGCGGCGTGGAGCCGCAGTCGGAAACGGTTTGGCGGCAGGCCAACCGCTACCAGGTGCCGCGTCTGGCGTTTATTAACAAGATGGACCGCACCGGCGCGGATTTCTTCCGCGTGGTGGATCAGATCGAGCAGCGCCTGGGCGCGGTGCCGGTGCCGGTGCAGGTGCCGATCGGCGCCGAAGCGGACTTCGACGGCGTTGTGGATCTGGTGGAGGAGCGGGCCCTCTACTGGAGCCAGTCCGATCTCGGCACCAACTTCCGCGAGGAGCCCATCCCGGAGCAACTGGCCGGCCTGGCCGCCGAATGGCGCGAGCGCATGGTGGAGGCCGCTGCCGAGGGCGACGACGATCTGATGGAGAAGTACGTGGGCGGCGAGCCGCTCACTCCCGATGAAATCCGCCAGGGTTTGCGCGCCCGCACGCTCAATAATGAGATTGTGCCCGCCATGTGCGGCAGCGCCTTTCGCAACAAGGGCGTGCAGGCCATGCTCGACGGGGTGGTGCACTACCTGCCTTCGCCGGCCGAAAAACCGCCGATCAGCGGCGAGGCGCCTTCCGGCGATACCGCCGAACGGCGCCCCCGCGACGACGAGCCGCTGGCGGCGCTGGCCTTCAAGATCGCCAACGATCCCTACGTGGGCAACCTGTCGTTTATCCGCATGTATTCCGGTCGGCTGCGCTCGGGCGACAAGGTCCTCAACGTGACCCGCGGGCGCAAGGAGCGGATCGGCCGGCTGCTGCAGATGCACGCCAACGAGCGCGCCGAGGTTTCGGAGGTTTGCGCCGGCGATATTGTCGCTGCGGTGGGCCTCAAGGAAATCACCACCGGCGACAGCCTGTCCGATTTGGGCAATCCGATTACGCTGGAGCGCATCGCGATTCCCGATCCGGTCATTCACGTGGCGGTGGAGGCCCGCACCCGGGCCGACCAGGAGAAGATGGCCACCGCGCTGGCCAAGCTGGCCCGCGAGGATCCGTCCTTTAAGGTGTCGTCCGATAAGGAATCCGGCCAGACCATCATCGCCGGCATGGGCGAGTTGCATCTTGAGATCATCGTGGACCGCCTGCGCCGGGAATTCCAGGTGGAGGCCAATGTGGGTCGGCCGCGCGTCTCGTACCGCGAGACCATCCGCGCCGCGGTGGAGCAGGAGGGCCGCTTCGTGCGCCAGACCGGCGGCCGCGGCCAGTTCGGCCATGTATTCCTGCGCATCGAGCCGCTGCCTTCCGGGGGCGGCTACGAGTTCGTCAATAAAATTACCGGCGGCGCGGTGCCCAAAGAGTACATCCCGGCGGTCGATAAGGGCGTGCAGCAGCAGATGGCCGAAGGCGTGCTTGGCGGCTACCCGGTGGTGGATCTGCGCGCCACGCTCTACGACGGCTCCTTCCACGAGGTCGATTCCAGCGAGGTGGCGTTCCGGGTGGCGGCCCAGCAGGCGCTGCGCGACGGCATCAAGCGCGCCCGCCCGGTTTTGCTCGAGCCCACCATGAAGATCGAGGTGGTCACGCCGGACGACTACATGGGCGACGTGAGCGCCGACTTAAGCCGCCGCCGCGGCGAGCTCCATAGCATGGAGGAGTCGCCCTCGGGCAAGGTGGTGCGCGGCGAAGTGCCGCTGGCCGAAATGTTCGGCTACGCCACCACGCTGCGCTCGATGTCGCAGGGCCGCGCCACCTATTCGATGGAATTTTCACGTTACACTCCGGTTCCCGCCAAGGTGGCGGCGGAGCTCACCACCAACGGCTGACAGGAGCCGAACCTCGAGGAGAAATGAACCGATGGCCAAGGCGAAATTTGAGCGCACCAAGCCGCACGTGAACGTTGGGA
>JAPOTY010000013.1 GCA_026708965.1 Gammaproteobacteria bacterium
CGCCGCCAAGCCCCATGGATGGGTTCATGCGTCTCCCGCGAGAGGGGAACGCGCATAGAGGCGGACTCGAAGCGACCCCGCGAGAGGCAAGCGCGCAAAGGGGGGGAATCGAGTGGGCGAGCAACTCTCGGGATTGCGTTTTTGGGTGTCGTCGGCTTGGAAGATAAGGCCAAGGGCACTTGCCTTTTTTATGCTTGCGCTAGCAGTAATTTGGAGTATAGTGGGGTGCCGTGGGAGATTGTGGGTTTTTCAGATAGTCCATGTTCCAAGGCCCCGCCAATGTGACCCTTGATTCCAAAGGCCGTTTCGGCGTGCCGGCGCGCTATCGCTCCAGTCTCGCCGGCACTGCGGAAGACCATGTGGTATGCACCGTTCATCCGGACCGCTGCGTATTGATTTACCTTCCCCGGGACTGGGCGCGGGTCAGCGACGCGCTGATGCAGCAGACCGGAGTGCGAGATGTGCAGCGGCTGATCGTGGGTTTCGCCTCCGAGACTTCGCTGGATGCGGCCGGGCGCCTGCGCGTGCCGCCGGAGTTGCGGGAGTACTGCGAGCTTGAGCGTCATGCCACGCTGCTGGCGTTGGGACACCGGTTTGAATTATGGGATGCCGGCCGGTGGCGCGAACGCGCGGCGCAAGTCAGCGCCCAGAGCGAATCGCTGGATGCTGCGCTGCGCAGCGTGCAGCTTTGAACGATCGCGCCGGGCTTGAGCATGAACCCGCGCTTGTACAGGAAACGCTCGCCGGCCTGGCGGTGTCGCCGGACGGCCTGTATGTGGATGCCACTTTCGGCCGGGGCGGCCACAGCCGCGCCATTCTCGAGGCGCTTGGCGGCGATGGAAGGCTGCTTGCGTTGGATTGCGATCCCGAAGCGGTGCGCGAGGCCCGGCTCCTGGAGCGCCAGGATCGCAGGTTTTCCATCGAACATGCCAATTTTCGCTGCCTCGAACAGATCCTGGAAGAGAAGGGCTGGAGGGGCCATGTCAGCGGCATGCTTTTCGATCTGGGCGTATCCCTGCCGCAACTCACCGATCCGCTGCGCGGCTTCAGCCTTCATTCGGACGGTCCGCTGGACATGCGCATGAACCCCAACGCCGGATTCAGCGCTTCTGATTGGCTGAATGACGCCTCGGCAGATGAAATCGCCCGGGTTCTGAGGCGCTACGGCGAAGAGCCGCAGGCGCGAAGAATCGCGCAGGAGATAGGCCGCCGGCGGCCTATCTCGCGATGTTCCGAGCTCGCTGGCCTGGTTGCAGGCGTGAAGCGAGCGGGCAAGCCCGGGCCGCATCCGGCCACGAGAACCTTCATGGCGCTGCGCATCGTGGTCAACGAGGAACTCGCCGCGCTTGAGGAGGCGCTGCCTCAGGCCGTGCGGTGCCTGCGCGCCGGCGGTCGCCTCTGTGCCATTTCATTCCATTCCCTTGAGGACCGCATCGTAAAACGCTATGTCCGCGACACTTCGCGGCTCCCGCCACAGCTTGCCCGCCTGCCGGATATTCCAAACTCGGCGCATCCCTTGCTGCGGACGATCGGAAGATTGCGGCGGCCTTCAAGCGAGGAGCGCGCCCGTAATCCGCAGGCCCGCAGCGCTCGCCTGCGAGTTGCCGAAAGGCTGGGAGAAACAGCCGGATCATGAAACGGGTCGGCCTAGTTTCCCTTGTTCTGTCTGGCTTAGCGTTGTCAGTCCTGATCAGCGGAGTGCTCCTGGTGTATGCGCGCCATGAGCATCGCACGCAGTTTCGAGCCATGCAGGCGTTGATTGCCGAGCGGGATGCGCTGGAGGTGGAATGGGGCGCGCTGCAGTTGGAGCACGCCACGACCCTCGGTTATCTGCGAATCGGCAGGGAAGCGAGGGAACGCTTGGGGATGCGCGAGCCGGAACGCGCCGATTTTGTATTTTTGCGCTTGGGCCTGCCTGAGCGGTCTGACATGCGGGCGCAATGAGCCATGGCCTCGCGCACAAGCCTCATGCCTCGCAGGTTCAGGATCCGCCTGATGATCTGCGGCGTGGCGCTGTTCGCTTGCGGGCTGCTCATCGTGGCTCGGGCCGCTCAGCTGCAGTGGCTTCAGAACAGCTTCCTGGAGTCGCGGGCCGATGCCCAGCAGGTGGCCACGGCAACCGTAGTGGCTCGCAGGGGCCGTATTTTCGATCGCAATGGCCAGCCGCTGGCCGTGAGCGCGCCGGTGGACAGTTTTTGGGCGCATCCGGACAGCCTGGATGCGCTGCGCCCGCGCCTGC
The DNA here is from genome assembly GCA_026708965.1 of Gammaproteobacteria bacterium. Taxonomy (GTDB): domain Bacteria; phylum Pseudomonadota; class Gammaproteobacteria; order Steroidobacterales; family Foliamicaceae; genus Foliamicus. The sequence continues at coordinate 2,240 of JAPOTY010000013.1, forward strand.
CGCAAATCGCCGCCGCCTTAGGTTTCTCTGCGAAGCAGCTGGAGGACAAGCTGGCCAAGGCGCAGGGCCGCGAGTTCGTTTGGCTGAAGCGAGGCTTGCCGCCCAGCCGCTCCCGGGCGCTCATCGATCTTGCGGCGCCGGAGTTGCGCCTGCGCCGGGAATACCGGCGCTACTATCCGGCCGGCGAGTACGCCGGCCACTTGGTGGGCTTTGCCGATATCGACGAGAACGGTCAGGAGGGTCTGGAACTGGCCTTCGATTCCTGGCTCAGGGGGCGGGACGGGCGCAAGCAGGTCATTCGCGACCGCCTGGGCCGGCATGTGCGCGATATCGCCAGCCTCGAGCCCCTGCAGCCAGGCCGGGATCTGCACCTCGGCCTGGATCTGCGGATTCAGTACTTGGCTTACCGGGAATTGAGGGAAGCCGTGGAGCGGCACCGAGCGCGTTCCGGTTCGATTGTGGTGCTCGATGTGCGCAGCGGCGAAGTGCTGGCCATGGCTAGCCAGCCGTCCTTCAATCCCAACGACCGCGCCCGGCTGGATCCCGCCAACTACCGCAACCGGGCGGTCCTGGACCTGCTGGAGCCTGGATCAACCATCAAGCCTCTGGTGGTGGCGGCAGCGCTGGAAAGCGGCGCCTGGTCGCTGCATGACCGGATCGATACGGGCCGCGGCTTCGTTCGCGTGGGTTCAAAGACGATCCGGGACCGCACCGCCCTGGGCGTGATCGATTTCGCCACCTTGCTGCGCCGCTCCAGTCAGGTGGGCGCCACCCAAGTGGCCATGTCCCTTGAGCCGCCGCGCCTGTGGGGCATTCTGGCGGGCGTGGGGTTGGCGCGCGCCACGGAGAGCGGCTTTCCCGGCGAGGCGGAGGGCTCGCTGTCCAACCATGAGTACTGGCGTCCCGTCGATCAAGCCGTCATGGCCTATGGCTACGGGCTGGCAGTCACGCTCTTGCAGCTGGCCAGAGCCTATACGGTGTTCGCTAACCTTGGGGAGGTGATCCCGGTCAGCCTGGTGAGGCGCGATGACCTGCCGCAAGGAGTGAGGGCGATATCGCGCGATACCGCGGCCGCCGTTGCGCTGTTGCTGGAAGAGCCGGTTGGCGCCAACGGCACCGCTACCCGGGCCGGGATTCCGGGCTACCGGGTTGCCGGCAAGACCGGAACTGTCGAAAAGCTTGGTGCTTCCGGCTACGAGCAGGATCGGCATACGGCCCTGTTTGTTGGTTTTGCGCCCGCCTCGAATCCTCGCTTGGCGGCGGCGGTGCTAATTGACGAACCCGTGGAGCACGGATACTTCGGCGGCGAGGTTGCCGCCCCGGTTTTTTCCCGCGTCGTCCTGGGTGCGCTGCGTGTTGTGGGCGCGCCCATGGACGGCGTTCGCCAGCCGGTCGAAGCGGCGGTTGCATCGCGATGAACGCGGGCGCCGATCACGGCGGCTGGGTGGCGCTGGAGCCGGTTTTCGCCCGGGTCGATTCCGTGGCCCCGGCTATCAAGGTGCGGGGATTGGCGATGCATAGCGGCAGGGTGGTCCCGAAGGGGTTGTTCCTGGCTTGCGCCGGGGCCCGCCATGGTCTCGATTTTTTGCCCCAGGCATTGCAACGCGGCGCCTCCGCCGTTGCTTGGGAGCCGGTCGGCGACCAGCCGCCTCCGGCATGTTCCGACAGGGTGCGGCAGTTCGCCGTTCCCGGGCTTCGCGGCAAGGTGGGCCCCATTGCCGATGCCTACTACGCCCATCCCTCCCAGGACCTTTCAATGGCTTGCATTACGGGCACTAACGGCAAGACAACGGTCGCCTGGCTGGCCGCCCATGCCATGAATTCCTTGGGCAGGTCGGCGGCCGCCATGGGCACCCTGGGCTGGGGGCGCCCCGAATATTTCTGGCCCAGCACCATGACCACGCCGGATCCGGACGAACTGCACCGGCGCCTGCGCGTTCTTGCCGACGGCGGCATCAAGAACGTTTTTCTGGAAGTGTCCTCGCAGGGCCTCGACCAGCAACGGATCAACGGCCTGCCGGTGAGGCTCGCGGCATTCACCCACTTAGGCCGCGATCATCTCGACTATCACGGTCATTCGGCCGCCTACGCCGAGGCGAAACAACGCCTGTTTCTGGAGCATCGGCCGGAAGTGTCGGTGATCAACGTGGACGATCCCTTTGGGGCGGAGCTTGCCCGGCGCTGTCGCGGACGCGTGCTGAGCGTTGCCTGCGAGGGCCGTCGCAGTCCGGCGGATCTGTCGCTTGTTCGTTCGCTTCGAGCGCCTGCGGGGCTGCGGCTGGAACTTGAGGAAGAGGGCCGGCGCTTCGAGCTGGCAAGCCGTCTCCATGGAGGCTTCAACAGCGCCAATCTGGCGCTGGCTTTTGGGCTGCTCAGGGCATTGGGCATTGGCGGGAAAGAGGCGGCGGAGGCATTGTCGAAATGCCCGCCGCCGCCGGGCCGCATGGAGCATTTCGGCGGCGGCGCGCTTCCCGATGCCTTCGTTGACTTCGCCCACACGCCCGAAGCGCTGAGCGCGGCGCTCGGCGCGCTCAAGGCCCGCAATCCCCATCGCCTGTGGTGCGTGATGGGATGCGGCGGCGAAAGAGATGAGGGCAAGCGGGCCGAAATGGGGCGAGTAGCGGGTTCAATGGCCGACGAGCTATTCATTACCTCCGACAATCCGCGCGGAGAAGATCCGCGGGAGATCGCCGCGCAGGTGCTGGCCGGCGTTTCCGGGCAGGCGGTGCTCGAACTGGATCGGGGCAGCGCGATCCGCAAAGCGCTGCACGGGGCGCAGCGGGGCGATATCGTGCTGGTGGCCGGCAAGGGCCATGAAGCATACCAAGTAAGCGGCGGTCGAGTGCTGCCGTTTTCCGATGCCTCGGCGGTGCGCGAGGCGCTTGCCGCCTGGCCGGGGGCCGCGCGGTGATATCGGGCAGCCTTTCGGAGTGGGCCGCGGCCATGGGCGGCGAATTGCGTGGTCCGGACGGCCGCTTTGCGGGCGTGAGCACCGACAGCCGCAGGCGGGCCCGAGGCGCGTTGTTCTTCGCCTTGCGCGGGGAGCGCTACGACGGCGCCGATTTTGTGGCTGCCGCGGCTGCCGGGGGCGCCAGCGGGGCAGTCCTCAACGGCCCCAGTTCCGAAGAAGTGCCGCAGATCATTGTGCGGGACACGCGCGGCGCGCTGGCGGATTGCGCCAGGGCTTGGCGAACCCGGTTCGATATCCCGCTTATCGGGATTACCGGCAGCAACGGCAAGACCACCGTAAAGGCGCTCACCGCCTCGATTCTGCGCGCCGAGTGGGGGGGCGACGCGGTGCTCTCATCCCCGCGCAGCTTTAATAACGAGGTTGGCCTGCCGGTAACGCTTCTTGAGCTTTCCTCACGGCATAGGGCCGCGGTGCTGGAGTTCGGCGCCAGCCGTCCTGGCGACATCGGCCGGCTGGCGGAAATCGCGCGGCCTACCATCGGCGCGCTGCTGAACGCATCGCCGGCGCACCTTGAGGGATTGGAGGATGTGGATCGCATTGCCCGCGAGAAGGGCGCGCTGCTATCGAGTTTGCCGCCGGGAGGTGTGGGCGTTATTCCTGCGGGCACGCCCTTTTCCGGGTATTGGCAGGGTCTGCTGGGTTCACGCAAGGCGCTGCGGTTTGGAGGAGACGGGGAGTTCTCTGCCCTCAATCCCAGGCGCATTAACAACGGCCTGTGTTTCGAGCTGCGCTGCCCCGAGGGCGAAGCGCGAGTCGCAATGAGGCTGATCGGCGCCCACAACCTGCGCAATGCGCTGGCCGCTTGCGCCTTGGCCGCTGCCGCCGGCGCCGGGCTGGCGGCCATGACCGAGGGGTTGGGCGCGCAGGCGGCGGTTGCCGGACGATTGCAGATCCACGAGGCCGGCGCGGGAGTGCGCGTGATCGACGATTCCTACAACGCCAATCCTGCATCCGTGTCCGCCGCGATCGGGGTGCTGGCGGGCCAGGATGGCGAACGCTGGCTGGTGGTGGGCGACATGGGGGAATTGGGGCCGGACTCGTCCGGCTGGCATCGCCGGGTGGGCGAGGAGGCGCGCCGCGCCGGAGTGGACCGGCTCTATTGCGCCGGCCGTGACAGCCGCCGGGCGGCAGGGGCTTTCGGGCCCCAAGCCGTTTGGCGTGAATGCGTCGAAGATTTGTGCGCCGTGCTGCGGCAGGACTTGCACGGCGGTGTGACCGCGCTGGTCAAGGGATCGCGTTTCATGGCCATGGAACGCGCCGTGAGCGCGCTGCGGGAGGCCGCTTCAGGGCTGGCAAGGGAGAACGTGAATCATGTTTGAGTATCTTGCCCAGCAACTCACCCAATGGCACTCCGGTTTCGCGGTGTTCGGCTACATCACGTTGCGGTCGGTGCTCGCGGCGCTTACCGGGCTGGTGCTCTCCTTGGTGCTGGGCCCAATCGTTATCCGCAGGCTGCGTCTCAGCAGTCTGGCGCAACCGGTGCGAAACGACGGCCCTAGCTCCCATTTTTCCAAGATCGGCACTCCCACCTTGGGCGGCGTGCCGATTCTTCTCGCGGTGTTCGGCTCAACGCTGCTATGGGCCGAGCTATCGAACGCCTATATCTGGGTGGTTCTGGGCGCAACCGCGAGCTTTGGCTTTATCGGACTGGCCGACGATTACCGCAAGCTGGCGCTGCGCACTTCGGCCGGCCTCTCCTCGCGGTTCAAGTTCCTGCTCCAGACGCTGGCGGCGATTCTGGTGCTGGCGGCGCTTAGCCAGATCGGAGAGCCGCGGGACACCGTGCTGATCCCTTACTTCAAGGATCTCTATCTGCCGCTGGGAATCCTGTTTCCGGTATTTGCCTGGATAGTGATTGTGGGCAGCAGCAATGGCGTTAATCTCACCGACGGGCTTGACGGCCTCGCCATCATGCCGGTTGCCATCGCCGCAGCCGCGCTGGGGCTCTTTTCCTGGGTTGCCGGCAACGCGATTTTCTCGAATTACCTGGGTGTGCCCTATGTGGCCGGCGCCGGCGAACTGATGGTGATCTGCGCTGCCATTGGCGGCGCCGGCCTTGGGTTCCTGTGGTTCAACAGCTACCCCGCACAGGTGTTCATGGGCGATGTGGGCGCGCTGTCGCTGGGCGCCGCGCTGGGCACGGTGGCGATTATCGTGCGGCAGGAAATCGCCTGGGCGATCGTGGGCGGCATATTCGTGATGGAAGCAGTATCGGTGATGGTGCAGGTGGCTTCCTTTCGCCTGACCGGCAAGCGGTTGTTCCGCATGGCGCCCATGCACCACCACTTTGAGTTGAAAGGGTGGCCGGAACCGAAAATCATCGTGCGCTTCTGGATCGTCTCGGTTGTTCTGGCGCTGGTTGCCTTGGCCAGCCTGAAGATTCGTTAGGGGGCGGCGCTTGGGCGAGACGCTTGTATTCGGAATGGGTGCCACTGGCGCCTCATGCGCGCGCTATTTCGCCCGCACCGGGCGTTCCGCTGCCTTCTTCGACACGCGCCCGCGGCCGCCGGCTAAGGAGGAGATACGTCGGGCAATGCCTCGGGCGCGCTGCTTCGCTGACGGCAGCCTGCGCGAGATCCCCGGTTCGGTCAACCGCCTGCTGCTTTCGCCCGGAGCGCCGCTCAAGCATCCGCTGGTGCAACGGGCGCGTGAGCAGGGGATGCCCGTGATCAGCGATCTGGACCTGTTCGCCGGCGAAAACCATGCCCGCCTGGCTGGCATTACCGGTTCCAATGGCAAGAGCACCGTTGCCACGCTTCTGCTTTGCATGCTGCGGGAATCGGGGCTGGATGCCAGCGCCGGGGCCAACCTCGGAACTCCGGCGCTGGACCTGCTCACCGACAACAGCGAAATACGCGTGCTCGAGCTTTCCAGCTTCCAGTTGGAACGCGCCGCGCCGATGCGGCTGGAGGCTGCGGTCATCCTCAACGCCACCCCCGACCATCTGGATTCCCACAGCACCTTCGAGTCCTATGCGGCCTCCAAGGCGCGCATCTGGCTGCGCTGCGCCCACTGCGTGCTGCCCGCCAACGACTCCGCCGTGCAGGCCCTCGCTCCCTCGCGCAAGGCCTGCCCCAGGCTGGAGTATGGCGCGGGCAGGCCCTCCGGCAACCGCCTAGGCATTGTTGGCAGCGGTTGGCAGGCGGAAATCCGCCATGCCGGAACCCGGCTGATGCGTGTGGCGGACAGCAGCATGCGCCGTGGATTCCAGTTGAGCAATCTGCTCGCCGCCCTGGCCATGGGCCGGGTCTTGGGTCTCAGCCCCGCGGCCATGCGGCGGGCGGCCGCGGCCTTTGAGGGCCTGCCTCACCGCATGCAGTTGGTGGGCCAATGGCTCGGGGTGCAGTGGATCAACGATTCCAAGGCAACCAACGCGGCTGCCGCAGCGGCGGCCGTGAGCAGCGTTTCTGATCCACTCATCCTTATCGCTGGCGGCGCCGGCAAAGGTCTGGGCTACGGGGTTCTGCGCGAAGCGCTGCAGGGACGGGACGCTGCGGTGATTGCGATCGGAGAGGAAGCAACCCGGATCGCCGCCGCTCTGGAACCAGGTTGCAGCGTTTCGCATTGCCTGACTCTGGATGATGCCGTAGCCGCCGCTCGCGATCTTGCGCGGCCCGGCGCTACGGTTCTGTTGGCGCCTGCCTGCGCCAGCTTCGATATGTTCAATAACTACCAGGAGCGGGGGCTGTCGTTTGAGCGCGCGGTCCGGGCGATCCACTGATGCGTGAACGCACTGCCGCCGCCCACGCCACGCTGGACGGCTGGCTGTTGTTGAGCGCCGGCGCCTTGCTGATCGCCGGCTTCATTTCCGTAGCCAGCGCATCGCTGGAAATGGGCCAGCGCAACTACGGCGATCCGTTTTTCTTCCTGACCAACCAGGCTGCCGCTGCGGTGATAGGGCTGGCCGGCGCCGCCCTCGCTTACCGGTTTCCAACACGCTTCTGGGAGCGGCTCGGCTTGCTGCCCATCCTGCTGTCGTTCGTGCTGCTGGCTCTGGTTCTGATGCCCGGACTGGGCCGCGAAGTGAACGGCAGCACCCGCTGGCTTACCGTGGGTTCGATATTCTCGATGCAGGTGAGCGAGCCGGTGCGCCTGCTTGTGCTGATGTTCGTGGCTGGTTACGCGCACCGGCATGAGGCATCCTTGCAGCAGGGCATGGGCGCGCTGCTCAAGCCCCTGATTCTGCTCAGCGCGCTGGCGGCGCTGCTTCTGCAGCAGCCCGATTTCGGCAGTGCCGCCTTGATCCTCGCGATGTCCGTTGGAATTCTGTTTGTTGCCGGCGCCCGGTTCCGCGATGTGGGCCTGCTGGCAACCGCCGGCGCGGCCGCCTTTGCGGCGCTGGCCTGGACTTCCGCCTACCGCTTGGCCCGGGTGCAGTCCTTTCTCGACCCCTGGTCGGACCCGCTTCACAGCGGGTGGCAGTTGACGCAGTCGCTGATCGCCATTGGCACCGGCCACTTTACGGGCGCAGGGCTAGGCGCGGGCGTGCAAAAGCTCTTCTACCTGCCGGAAGCCCACACCGATTTCATTTTCGCGGTGATTGCCGAAGAGGCGGGGCTGCTCGGAACCTTGGTTCTTCTCGGAGCATTTGCGCTGCTGGTGGCGCGGACACTCCGCGTAGCGAAGGCTTCGGCCGAGCGGAATAGGATGTTTCAGGCTTATTTCGCATTCGGTCTGGCCCTGTGCATCGCATTGCAGGTGCTGGTGAATGTAGGCGTGAATATGGGTCTTCTGCCCACTAAGGGACTGGCCCTGCCATTGATCAGCTATGGCCGGTCGAACCTTGTGATTACGCTGGTTTCACTCGGCATATTGTTACGCATCGACCGGGAGAACGCGGCCTCTGGAACCGGTGTTCCGTCGAGGTCCAAACGATGAGCGCAGGTCCGGTGATGATCATGGCTGGCGGCACCGGCGGGCATGTTTTCCCGGCGTTGGCGGTGGCCGCGGGATTGCGTGACCGGGGCGTGGACGTGGTTTGGCTGGGGACGCGGCGTGGTCTGGAGGCCAGAATATCGCTTCCCGAAGGCGTGGCCATGGAATGGCTGACGATTTCCGGCCTGCGCGGCCGCGGTGTGCTGGTATGGCTGCTGGCTCCCTGGACACTGGGCCGCGCGGTTTTTCAGGCCCTGCTCCTTATTCGTCGGGTCAGGCCCGCCGCCGCCTTGGGGCTGGGAGGTTTCGTGTCTGCGCCCGGAGGTCTGGCAGCCTGGCTTTTGCGCGTGCCGCTGCTGATTCATGAGCAGAATTCCGTGGCGGGCTATGCCAACCGCCTGCTGGCGCGTTTCGCGCAGCAGGTTCTGGTGGCCTATCCGGAGGCTCCGTCGCTGGGCCGGGCATGCGTCGAAACGGGTAATCCGGTCCGTCGGGAGCTGTTGGGCTTGGAACCGCCTCGCGCTCGATTTGAGGCCCGGTCGGGCCCGCTGCGGATCCTGGTGCTCGGCGGCAGCCAGGGCGCACGGATCCTTAACCGCAAGGTGCCCGCCGGTCTGGCGCGGCTGACTGCGGAAATTACTGTCCTGCATCAGGCGGGGCGCTCCAACGGCGAAGAGGTGAGATCGGCCTACGGAGATCTGGGGATCGACTCCGAGGTGCGCGAGTTCATTGTTGATATGGGCGAGGCGTATGCCTGGGCTGACGTTGTTGTATGCAGATCGGGCGCTCTGACCCTGTCGGAGTTGGCGGCCGTGGGTCTTGGCGCGGTGCTGGTGCCATTCGCGCTGGCGGCGGACGACCACCAAACGTGCAATGCGCGCTATCTGGTCGGGCGCGGCGCGGCTGCGCTGATTGCAGAGAAGGCGCTTTCCGCGAGCGCCCTCGCCGAAACCCTGGAGGGATTTGCCGCGACCCGCGCGGCGGCGCTCAAGCGCGCGCTGCAGGCCCATCAGTTGTCGCGCCCGAGGGCCACGAACGACGTGGTGGACGCCTGCCTCAAGGCGAGGGCGGCGGCATGAGAAAACTTCTCACCGAACGTGTGCGCTGCATCCATTTTGTGGGCATAGGCGGTGCCGGAATGAGCGGCCTGGCCGAGGTGGTGGCCAGTCTCGGCTATGCCGTTCAGGGCTCGGATCGCTTCCCGAGCCAGGCCACCCGTCATCTCGAGAGTCTCGGCGTCAAGGTGTTCCGCGGCCATAACGCTTCTCAGGTGGCAGGTTCGGATCTGGTTGTGCGATCCTCCGCGATTCCTTCCGACAATACGGAACTGAAGGCGGCCAGGGCCGCGCGGCTTCCGGTGGTGTCGCGCGCCGATGTGCTGGCCGAATTGATGCGTCAGCGTGACGGGATCGCGGTGTCGGGCACGCATGGCAAGACAACGACCGCCCATCTGATCGTGGAGATGCTGGATTGCGCGGGCGAGGATCCAACCTATGTAGTGGGAGGACAGGTGCGCAACGCCATGCGCAGCAAGCTGGGCGCGGGGGACTGCCTAGTGGCCGAGGCCGACGAGAGCGATGCCTCCTTCCTGCACTTGCAGCCGGTGGTGGCGGTGGTCACCAATATCGATGACGATCACCTTGTTGCCTACGGCGGCCATCTCGATAGGCTTCGGCAGGCGTTCGTGGAATTCGCCCATAACCTGCCGTTTTACGGCCTGTTTCTGGCCTGCGCTGACGATCCCGGGGTGGTGTCGATTCTGCCCCGGGTGCAACGGAGGATCCGAACCTACGGTTTTTCGCATCGCGCCGACTACCGGATCGTGAAGCTGCGCGCCGAGGGATTGTGGTCGAGCATGGAGGTTAGCCTTCCGGGCGGGGAGCGAACGGTGTTCACCGTCAATCTGCCAGGACGGCACAACGCCCTCAATGCCCTCGCCGTGATCGCTCTGGGCGACGAGCTGGGGATCGACATGAAATTCGTGCGCCAAGCGCTGGCGGAGTGCAGGCCTTTGCGCCGCCGCTTCGAACTGCTCGGAGATATCCGCACGCCAGGCGGGCGGATTACGCTGGTGGATGATTACGCCCACCACCCCAGCGAGCTGGCCGCTACGCTGCAGGCGGCAAGGAATGCTTGGCCTGGGCGCCGGGTCGTGGTGGCCTTTCAGCCGCATCGCTACACGCGCACCCGCGACCTGCTCGACGATCTCGCCGCTGTCCTGTCCACTGCCGACCGCGTGGTCGTGACCGAAATCTATCCGGCCGGAGAGACGCCAATATCGGGTGCCGACGGCCGCGCCATATGCCGCGCTATGCGCGCCCGCGGCAGCGCCGAACCGGTTTTCATTGCGGATGTGCGGGGAATCGCCGCGGCCCTGCGCAATATTGTGACCGAAGGCGACCTGGTGCTCACGCTCGGCGCCGGGGACATCGGCGCGGAAGCCGCCAAGCTGCCGGCGCGGCTCAGGGGGCCGACGATCGCCGGCGGCATCAAGCAAAAGGAAAGCTTGCCGTGAGTGCCGCCCGCTCCACCTTGCCCTCGTCGCCGGCCCGCCAGCAGATTTTGGATGCCGCCGACTTCGGGCGGGTCGCGCTGCTGATGGGCGGTGATTCGGCCGAGCGCGAGGTCTCGCTGTTGACCGGCAAGGCCGTGGTCGATGCATTGCTCTCCAGAGGCGTGCAGGTGGAGCCGGTCGATGCCGGCGGCAGGGATTTGGCGGAAAGACTGCTGCAAGGCGGCTACGACCGGGTATTCAACGCATTGCATGGTCCTGGCGGCGAGGACGGCGTTGTTTCCGGACTGCTGCAGGTGCTTGATCTGCCCTGCACGGGCAGCGGCCATGCGGCGCTGGCCCTGTCGATGGACAAGCACTTCAGCAAGTTGGCGTTCGCCTTTGCCGGCATTCCCACGCCTGCCTGGCGCATGGCGCGCAACCTGCCCGAAGCGCGTGCGTCGTCGCGGAAGCTGGGGCTGCCGGTGGGTCTGAAGCCCAATAACCAAGGCTCCAGTCTCGGCATTTCTCGGGTGGACTTGCCGGCGGAAATCGATGCGGCATACCGCGATGCCGCGCAATACGGAAGCGAGGTGATCGTGGAGTCCTGGATCGAAGGCGGGGAGTACACGGCCTCCATGCTGCAGGGGGAAATGTTGCCGGTCGTCCGGATTGTGCCTCCCGAAGGCGATTTCTACGATTTCCATACCAAGTACGAAAGCGCCGGCACCTGCTACCTCTGCCCCTGCGGGCTGGCCCCGGAGCGGGAGGCGGAAATCAACCGTCAGGCCCAGGCGGCGATCCGGGAGCTGCGCGTGAGCGGCTGGGCGCGCGTGGATCTGATGCTCGACAGCCGCCAGGACTTATGGGTGCTGGAGGTGAACACGGTTCCCGGAATGACTGCCCACAGCCTGGTGCCGATGGCGGCTGCCGAGGCGGGCATCTCTTTCGGGGAATTATGCTGGCGGATACTCGAAACCAGCTTCGATCGCGATTCCTCGAACCCGGGAGCAGCGCAATGACCCGCGCGGGGAGAAAACGCAGGAGAATCGCCTCTCCGGTCCTGGCCACGCTGTTGCTGGTTGCCGCGGGCGCGGCCGCCATCCCGGGGCTGTCCCTCGTGCCGATTCGGGAAGTGAAGATCCACGGCGCCTTTGAGCGGGTATCGAAAGAGGACATCGAGGCCCTGGTTATTCCGTACGCGAGTTGGGGCTGGTTGCGGCTGCCCGCGGACCGCCTGCGCGAACAGCTTGAATCCCTGCGCTGGGTGGCGGCCGCCGAAGTCCGGCGCGAGTGGCCGCTGAACCTGAGCGTGGAGATTGCCGAGCGCCGCCCGGTCGCGCGCTGGGGACACAGCGCCATGCTGGATCATGCCGCCGCGATATTCGAGCCGGGCGATTCGATCGACCGGACGCTTCCCGTGCTGCACGGTCCTGATGGCGCCCAGGCCCAGGTGCTGGCGCGCTACAGCGAGTTCTCCCGGCGCCTGGGCGAGAAATCGGTGGCGCTGGAAGGGCTCAGCCTCAACGCGCGCGGTGGCTGGACGCTGCAATTGCGGGACGGGCTGACGGTTCGGCTGGGCGCCGAATCCATTGACCGCAGATTCGAACGCGTCCTGCGGGCGCTGGAAATGCTGCTTCAGGGCGAGGGGCATGAAGTTGCCTATATCGATATGCGATATCCCAACGGATTCGCTGTCGCCCGGAGGCCCCAAGGCGGCGGCCAACGCAATGACGGAGGAATCTCGCCATGACACGCAGACGCGATCGCGAAATCGTCACGGCCCTGGATATCGGTACCTCCAAGGTAGCGGCCATCGTGGCGGAAATGGATGAGGAATCAAGGGAACTGGAGATCTTGGGCTTCGGCTCCAGTCCGTCGCTGGGAATGAAGCGCGGATCCGTGGTCAATATTGAAGCGACGATCCGCTCCATCGACCAGGCGGTGGGCGAGGCCGAGCTGATGTCCGGCGTACAGATCGGCGACGTGATCGTGGGCATATCCGGCGATCATGTGCAAAGCCTGACTTCGCACGGCATCGTGGCCGTGGGGGGCGATGAGGTTTCCCGGACGGACATGGCGCGCGTGATCGAAGCCGCGCGGGCCGTGGTGGTGCCTTCGGACAAGCGGGTGCTGCATGTGCTGCCGCGCGATTACGTGGTGGACGATCAGGACGGCATTCTCGATCCCAGCTCAATGTCCGGGGTGCGCCTGGAAGCGCATGTGCATATCGTTACGGTGGGCGAGAGCGCGGCGCAGAATATCGAGAAGTGCGTGCGCCGCTGCAATCTGCGCGCCGAGCGCATCGTGCTTGAGCACCTGGCCTCGGGAACTGCCATCCTGACCGAGGATGAAATGCAGCTTGGCTGCTGTGTGCTGGATATCGGCGCGGGCACCACGGATATCGCCGTGTTCGAAGGCGGATCGCTCCGCTTTACCCATGTCATCCCCATTGCCGGCGACCAAGTGACCCACGATATCGCCCAGTCGCTGCGCACGCCTACGCAGGCCGCGGAGCAACTCAAGATCCGCTGCGCTTGCGCTCTGGCGCAAATGGTGGAAGAGGACGACGAAATCGAGGTGGTCAGCGTGGGCGACCGGCCGTCCCGCAAGCTTTCGCGCCAGGCGCTGGCCAGAGTGGTGGAGCCGCGCTACGAGGAATTGTTTCAGCTCGTGCATAACGTGATGCATCGTGGCGGCTACCTCGAGCGCGCCGCTGCGGGGGTGGTGCTGACCGGCGGCACCTCGGCGATGCCGGGCGCGGTGGAGCTGGCCGAAGAGGTGCTCAACGTGCCGGTCCGCCTGGGCCACGCGCAGCGGGCCCGGGGGCTGAGCGAAGTGGTGAGCAATCCGGCGCACGCCACCGGCGTGGGGCTGCTGCTCTACGCGCTCAAGCCGCGTGACGGGGGCGTGGCATCGGATGCCAAGTCCGCCAAGGGCGGGCTGCGCTCGGTTGTCAACTGGTTCAAAGGTCAATTCTGACCGTGGCTGTTTAATCGCGCTCGGGCGCGAAGGAGCAAACTTGATGGAGGCAAAAGATATGAACATCAGACTGGTGAAGTCGGAGCCCGGAAGCTGCCCGCGGCTCAAAGTGGTGGGCGTGGGCGGGGCCGGCGGCAACGCGGTCAACGAGATGGCCAAATCCAATGTTCGCAATGTGCAGTTTGTGGCTGTCAATACCGACGAACAGGCTTTGTCCGAGTCGGCCGCGGATGTAAAGGTCACGATCGGCCGCATAGTGACCCAGGGCATGGGCGCGGGCTCGGATCCCCTCAAGGGCCGGGAGGCGGCTATCGAGGATCAGGACCGCCTTGCCGCCATTATGGAAGGCGCCGACATGATCTTCGTGGCCGCTGGAATGGGCGGCGGCACGGGCAGCGGCGCGGCGCCGGAAGTGGCCCGCGTGGCCCGCGAGGCCGATCTGATGGTGGTTGGGGTGGTAACCACCCCCTTCGAGTTCGAGGGCCCCGCGCGAACACAGATCGCCAGCGAGGGGATTGCCGCGCTGAGCGAATCGGCGCACTCCATCATCAAGGTGCCCAACGAAAAGCTGTTCGAGTACTTTTGCGACCAGGGCGACGGCGACGTGACCACGAACGAGGCCTACAGCGAATCGAACAAGGTGCTGCGCAACGCCGTGCGCGGGATTGCCGAGTTGCTTACCTGTCCGGGGCGCATCAATGTGGATCTGGCGGATGTGCGCAAGGTAATGCAGGAACCGGGCCGGGTGGTGATAGGCGCAGGCGAGGCCAAGGGCAAGGACCGGGCCCGGGAGGCACTGGAGCACGCCATGCAGAGCCCGCTGCTGCAGGGCGTGGATGTGCGCGATGCGCGCGGGCTTTTAGTGAATATCACCCACGCCAACGACTTGGGGATGCGCGAGTTCAAGTCGCTGGGCGATTCCTTGCAGAACATGCTGGCGCGCGAAGGCATGGTCAAGTTCGGCGAAGTGGTCAACGAGTCCATGAAGGGCGCCGTGCGGGTCACGCTGGTGGCCACCGGACTCAGCCCCTCCGGCGACGAAGCCGACAGCCCTGTGCAATCGCCGCCGCAGCATATGCAGGCCGAGACGCGGCGCGACGGCACCTATGGAAATTCGCGGCCTGGCGTTCCCGCCGGGGTGCCGAAACGCAGCATACTCGGGCTTGCGGCCCAACCCAGCTACGAGGGCTTGGAACGTCCGGCCGTGATGCGGACGCGAAGCGGCAGCGGTGATTTGTTCAATCCGGTGCCCAGCCACCTCCGCAAGCAGGTCGATTAGCGTTGCGTCTCTGCCCGGTTACTATAATCTCCGACGATAGCAGCCGAATTTGCTTTCGCTTAATGCAGCGGATAAAGGGGGAAATCATGCGTGCAGCCTGCATTCTTTTAATTTTTATTGTGGCTGCGCCGCTCGCGGCCCAGGATGAAGCGCGCGGGACAGGCGCCCAGGGGATGGCGATCGAAGAGATCATCGTTACGGCCACCCGGCGCGAACGCTCCCTCATGGAGGTGCCGCTGGCCGTTTCCGCGTACAGCGCCGAGCAGCTCGAGCTGAGCGGCGTGACCGATATCGAGCAGCTGATGCGCATTGCGCCCAGCCTGCACCTCAGCTCGGGGCAGGCGGAAACAGTAGGTTCCACGGTGAGGATCCGCGGCATCGGCACCAACAGCGATAATCCCGGCTTTGAGTCGGCTGTGGGCCTGTATGTGGACGGCGTTTACCGAAACCGCGCCGGCGTTGGCTACAACGAGTTGGGGGCCATTGAGCGCGTGGAGGTGATGCGCGGCCCGCAGGGCACCCTGTTCGGGCGAAACGCATCGGCCGGCGTGGTGAGCATCATCACGGCGGCTCCCGATGCGAATGGCTCGGCATACGGCGATATCAGCATCGGATCCTATGATTCAACCCGGATCGAGGCCGGCCTCAGCGGAGGGAATGCCGCCAGCGGGTTCTCGGCGCGGCTCGACGGCGTGTGGCACAAGCGCGACGGGTTTTTAGAAGACGCCAATGACGACCGGACCTTCAACGACCGCGACCGCCTGTTCTTGCGCGGGCAATTGATGTACGAGCCCAATGCGGATATCAGCATCAGGCTGATTGCGGATCACACCACCCGCGACGAGCAGTGCTGCGCTGCGGTGGGCTTGGTGCGCGGCCCCACCGCTCCTATTCTCCAAGCCATCTCGGCGCAGCAGGCCCGCGATCCCGCCATCGTTGGCATCGCTTTCAATCCTGATGAGCGGAAGGCCACCGTCAGCCCCAATTCCGGCTACCAGCAGGACATGGATGAAACCGGCGTTTCGGTTGAGATCAACGCCAGCACGGGCCTGGGCCGGGTAACCGCCATCACAGCCGTCCGGGACTGGCGCACGGAGCGGGGTTTGGACATTGATTTCTCCTTCGCCGATGTGGGCGGGCGTCCCCAAGGAGAATCCACCACCGGCTTCGAGACCTTCACGCAGGAGATCCGCATCAACGGCGAGGCTGGCCCAGTGGACTGGCTGGTGGGCGCCTTCTATGCCGACGAGAAGCTGGAATACAACGATGTCATCCGTTACGGCGCCGACTATTCGGCTTACGCCAACGCGATCGGCGGCGCGGCTGCGAACGCGTTGAACGGAGGCATCGCGCCACTGGCGGCGGGCGCGCCGGCGCTTGCAGCGGGCGCCGCCCAGGTGCTGGCGGGCGCGACAGGCTTTGCCGCGGGTATTGCGCCCTTTCTTCCGCCGGGTTTTTCCGTTCCGCAACTGGCCGCTGCCTTGCCATCGTTCCCGTCCTTTCCGTTTCATCCCTGGTCCAGCTATGAGCAGTATTCCGGGGGCGTCTTTCCAGGCAACGGCACCCGCGACGATTATGAGCAGAGCTCCGAAAGCTGGGCGCTGTTCACGCATAACAGCATTGCCTTGGCCAATGAATTCGAGCTTACCGTGGGCCTGCGCTACACCTCGGAGAGCAAGTCGATCGATGCCGACCTGAAATCGAGCGACCAGGTTTGCCGGCCCTTCTCCGGGCGCGTGCTCGGATATATTCAGTCCATGCAGGCTTACGCGGGCGGCTTGCAGGCCTACGCCGGCGGCGTCAATCAGTACCTGCAGCAGCTCGACGGTTTCGTTCAGCAGGCCACGCAGGCGATTCCGGACCCGGCGCTGAAGGCGCGGATCACCCAAGGGGCTGCGCAGGTTGCCGCCGGCGCCCGCCAGCTTTTGCCCGGCGCCGCGCAGCTGGCGCAGGGCGGGCAGGCGCTGCTGACCAATCCGGATGTGGTCGCGGGCCTTTCGACGATGACGGGCCTCGGCTGTCTTCCCTTTACGGATCCCACCTTGGACGGAGTCTATGCCGGCTCCCGCGACGAGAATGAAATATCAGGCACGCTGCGCCTGTCCCGCCAAATGGGCGGCTACCTGGTGTATGGCGGCTACGCCCGAGGCTACAAGGCCGGCGGCTTCAATATGGACCGCTCCGGCCTGTTGAGCCCCATTCTGACTCTGCTAACCACTGGAACCGCCAACATGCCGGGGGTGCATGAATGGTCTTTCAATCCCGAAACCGTGGATGCCTTCGATCTTGGCGCCAAGTTTGAACTCGAAAACCGGCGCGCCATGCTGGACGTTAATCTCTTCTACGAGAAGTTCGAGGATTTCCAGCTGACGGCATTTACCGGCGTGGCGTTTGAGGCGCTGAATATTCCGGAAGTGGTCAGCAAGGGTATTGAGATCGAAGCCCGCGGCGCGGTTTTCGGAGGCGTTGAAGTATTTGGCGGCATCACCTATGCCGACGTGAACTACGGCGAGGGGCCGGAATACGGGGTTCGCTCCGGACGGCAGATGACGCACGCGCCGGATTGGACCGGGGTGGTTGGCGCCACGGCGCGATTCCCCGTTGGCGCGCTGGAGGGCGCCTTGCATCTCGATGCCCGCTACACCGGCGAGCACAATACGGGCTCCGATCTGGACATCGAAAAGCAGCAGGAGGCCTACACGCTGGTCAACGCCCGGCTGATGCTTGCCCGCCCGGGCTCGCCGCGCTGGACTGTGGATCTTTGGGCGCGCAACCTGTTCGACGAGTTGTATTCCCTTACGATTTTCGACGCGCCGCTCCAGGGTTCCGGCACCGGCCCCGGCTCCACGCAAACCTTCAACGCCTTTCTCGGCGCCCCCCGCGAGTACGGAATCAGCCTCCGCTACGAGTTCTAGCGCCCTCGGCTCCCTTCCCGCTAAACGCGCTTCGGGTTCGCCTCTATGCGCGTTCCCCTCTCGCGGGAGGCGCCATCCCTGGCTTGGTTCCGCCATCCATGGCTCCAACACTCCCGCGAGAGGGGAACGCGCATAGAGGCTCCGGCTGGCGCAGACCCTAAAAGGGCCGGCACCCCGCGGATCGAAGTATCTGCTGGAAGCAAGAGGGGGGCAGCGGGTGGATCGAAGAGTGCGGCGCTTGATTTTTTTGTAAAAATGGCGATAATTCGGCAGCTTATGAGCAGTTTCTGCGAAAGCGCAGCGGAGCGCCAGCGCACCCTGCGCGGCACGGTTTCGGTATCCGGCATCGGTTTGCATAGCGGGCGCCGCGCCCGTCTGGCCCTGCGCCCTGCGGCGCCGAATACCGGGATCGTGTTCCAGCGCGTCGATCTGGAGGGTGAAAGCGAGATACCCGCCCGCTACGATTTCATTGTCGATACGCTAAGGGGCACCACGCTGGGGCGCGGCGAGGCGAAAGCCGCCACCGTCGAGCATCTGCTGTCCGCGCTCGCGGGCATGAGCATCGATAACGCCTGGATCGATCTGGAAGGGCCCGAAGTGCCAGCGCTGGACGGCAGCGCATCGGCTTTCGTTTTGCTTATCGAAGAGGCCGGTCTTGAGCAACAGGAATCGCCCCGGCGCTATGTGCGGGTGCTGGAGGAAGTGCGGGTGGAGCAAGGCCGCCATTGGGCGGCGCTGGCACCCGGAGAAGGCTTCAGCCTCCATTACCAAGGCGATTTTACGCATCCCGCTCTGGCCCGGGGCGGTTTGGCTCATCGCCTCGAATTTTCCAGCACCGCCTACATCGAGCAAATCAGCCGAGCACGCACCTTCGGCTTCCTCAACGAAGTGGCCGCTATGCGGCGACATGGCTTGGCGCTCGGCGGAAACTTGGGCAACGCCGTGGTTTTCGACAACTACCGCGCCATGAACGAGGGCGGCTTGCGCTATTCGAACGAACCCATCCGCCACAAGTTGCTGGACGCGGTGGGCGACCTGTATCTCCTAGGTCGGCCGTTGATCGGCCGGTTTGACTGCTTCGGCTCCGGGCATGCCCTCAACGCCCGCCTGATTCAGGAACTCATGAGCCGGTCTTCCGCCTGGGAGGAAGTCGCCGCCATGCCCGCCGACCGCATGGCCCCCGTCCATCCTGTCCCGGCGGAAGGCTCACCCGCCTTGCAGAGCTAGCCGTATGCGAACCTGCTTCACCGGCCAACCCGCGTTTGCGGCCGTCTCTTTAAGATTGGCGGTTTCGAACCGCAGCCGGGCGGCCCATTCCGGCGCGGTCGCGAACACCGTAAGCGTGCCGCCGGCATCCAAGTCGCTGCCGGCAAAACCGTCGTGCAGATCGGGGTGCAGAGCGCCGCGCAGCTGTTCGGCCAGCGCGATCTGGTCCCGCGCCTGGGCGGTCAGTCCGGCCAGCGAGGCTGCGATCGGCTCGGGGCGGCTTTTCCGGTGTGATCCTGCCATTGCGGGAATCTCGTAAAATCCTGCCGCACGATCTTGCCATGAAACCGAGCATCCGAATACTGCCGAAAAACCCCAACGTCCTCTGGGCCTTGGCGCTGCTGGCCTGTTCGGCGGCCAGCTTCATCATTGGCGGCATGATGCAGGAGCGGGCGCTGCCCTCGGCCATTGAGCGCCTCGACAAGCTCAAGACCGCTATGGTGGCTCAGGATGAGGAATTCGAGCGCGCCCGCGTCAACGCGGAGCAGCGGCTCGCTGTGATGGCGGCTCAGATCGAGGAAATGAAATCGGTCCTGACGCAGATGGAAACCTGGCAGGTTTCCCTTCGGGAAATGAGCAGCGAGGCTTCATTCACGACGGCCTCCTCCGCCGAAATCGCCGAACTCCCTGCCGCCTTCGGCATCCCCGCAGATCAGGGGGGTATCGATCTGATCGCCGAACTCAACTTCCTCAGCGCCCGAATGAACCATCGATTCGAGCAATTGCGCGGCCTTTCGGATGCGCTTACGGCGGAAGGGACCCAAGCGATGTTTTCGCCTTCCGGCTGGCCGGTGGAATCGCGCCGCATCACCTCGCATCGCGGCTTCCGCAAGGATCCGTTCACGGGCAGGCGCCAGTGGCATGATGGAATCGATATCGACGGCGATACGGGCGATCCCATCTATGCCGTGGCGCCTGGCGTCGTCACTTGGGCGGGCCGCAGAAGCTCTTTTGGACAACTGGTGGAAATCAGCCACGCCGGAGGCTACGTGACCCGCTATGCCCATAATTCGCTGAATCTTGTGGCGGTGGGCGATTATGTTCAGCGCGGCCAGGAAATCGCGCGCATCGGTCGAACCGGCCGCGTGACCGGCAGCAGCCTGCATTTTGAAGTTCTGCGCAATGGCGCTTCCGTAAATCCGATTGAATTTCTCCGCAAAGCGCCCGGATAATGCACAGCCACCAGGGGTAAGCCCGTGAATCCCCTGAAAAGGATCATAGGCAGCCGCAATCACCGGCTGCTGGCAGGATACGAGAAGATCGCGCGGCGGATCAACGCCTTGGAGCCTGAGCTTGGCCAGGCGTCGGATATCAATCTTGGCGAGCGCGCCTCGGTTTTGCGCCGCCGCGCCGGCGAGGGAGAAGCGCTGGATGACTTGCTGCCGGAGGCTTTCGCTCTGGTCCGGGAGGCCAGCGTGCGGACTTTGGGCATGCGGCATTTCGACGTTCAACTGATGGGCGGCATCGCGCTTCACCAGGGCAAGATCGCCGAAATGCGCACCGGCGAAGGCAAGACGCTGGTTGCCACTCTTCCGGCCTTCCTTAATTCCCTTTCTGGCGGGAGCGTTCATATCGTTACGGTGAACGACTATCTCGCGCAGCGCGATGCCGACTGGATGGGGCCGGTTTACCGTTTTCTCGGCTGCAAGGTGGGGGTGGTGCAAAGCCAGCAGTCCGCCCAGGATAAGTGCGAGGCTTACCTCAGCGATGTCTGCTACGGCACCAACAACGAGTTCGGCTTCGACTATCTGCGCGACAACTTGGCCCTGCGGGCGGAAGATCAGGCGCAGCGCGGCCTTGCGTTTGCGATTGTTGACGAGGTTGACTCGATCCTGATCGACGAGGCGCGAACGCCTCTGATCATTTCCGGGCCGGCTGAGGAAAGCACTGATCTGTACCGCCGGATGGACCAGGTGGCGCCGCGCCTTTGCAAGCAGGAGCAGGAGGATGCCCCCGGGGATTTCACGCTGGACGAAAAGGCCCGCCAAGCCTACCTCACGGATGAGGGCCACGAGCATGTGGAGCGACTGCTGGCCCAGGCCGGATTGATTCAGGCCGGCGCCAGCCTCTACGATGCCTCCAACGTTCGCCTGATGCATCACATGACCGCCGCCTTGAGGGCCCGTTATCTGTTCAAGCGGGATGTGGATTACATCGTGCGCGACGGGGAAGTGGTCATCGTGGACGAGTTCACCGGCCGCACCATGCCGGGGCGGCGCTGGTCGGACGGGCTGCACCAAGCGGTGGAGGCGAAGGAGAAGGTTGCCGTGCGCAAGGAAAACCGCACCGTGGCCTCGATCACCTTCCAGAATTACTTCCGCATGTACGAAAAGCTGGCGGGCATGACCGGCACCGCCGACACGGAAGCCTACGAATTCCAGCAGATCTACGGGCTTGAGGTGGTGGTGGTTCCCACCCACGAGAAGATGATTCGCAACGACGAGCCCGATTTGGTGTTCCTGACCTCGGCCGACAAGTTCAACGCGGTGGCCGAAGATATCAAGGAAAGCCGGGAGCGCGGCCAGCCGGTGCTGGTGGGCACCGCTTCCATCGAAACCTCCGAACTGCTGTCCGGCAAGCTCAGGGAGCTGCGCATTCCGCACCAGGTGCTCAACGCCAAGCAGCATGCCCGCGAGGCGCAAATCATTGCCGAGGCCGGCCGTCCCGGCGTGGTCACCATTGCCACCAACATGGCCGGCCGGGGCACGGATATCGTGCTGGGCGGGAATCTGGAAGCCGAGATGAAAGCCTTGGGCGAAGACGCGCCGCAAACCGAGAAGGATGCCTTGGGCGAAGACTGGAAGCAGCGCAACCGGCAAGTTCTCGAGGCTGGCGGCTTGCGCATCGTGGGCACCGAGCGGCATGAGTCCAGGCGCATCGATAACCAGCTTCGCGGGCGTTCAGGGCGGCAGGGCGACCCCGGCGCCTCGCGCTTCTACATCTCGCTGGAGGACAGCCTGATGCGGATATTCGGCGATCCCAAGCGCACCCAGGGCATGCTGTCGTCCGTTGGCATGCGCGAAGGCGAGGCCATTGAGAGCAAGCTGCTGACGCGGCAAATCGAGCGTGCGCAGCGCAAGGTGGAGGCGCACAACTTCGACGTCCGCAAGCAGTTGCTGGAGTACGACGATGTGGCCAACGACCAGCGCCGGGTGGTGTATGAGCAGCGCAACGAGTTGCTGGGCAGCGGCGATGTGAGCGAAATTGTGGAGAACATGCGCCGTGAGACGGTGCTGGAGCTCGTCAACCAGCACATGCCTGAAGACGCCGCCGACCAGGACTGGGACCCGGCGGCTCTTGAGAAGGCCCTGAATCTGGAATTGGGCGCCCAGGCGCCGGTGGCGGAGTGGCTTGAGGCCAGCAACGAAATGGATTCGCAAGCGGTGGCCGGGCGCATTATCGAAGAGCTCGGGCTGCGCTACAGAACGAAGACGGCTGCGGTTGAGCCCCAAGCCATGCGCCATATCGAGCGCGTTGTGCTTCTGCAGCAGCTCGATCATCACTGGAAGGAGCATCTGGCCGCGATGGACTACCTGCGCCAAGGAATCCATCTGCGGGGCTATGCGCAGCGCAATCCCAAGCAGGAATACAAGCGCGAAGCCTTCGAGATGTTTACGGAAATGCTGGGCATGGTCGCCAGGCAGGTCACCGTGATGCTGAGCAGGGCGCAGTTTTCGGAAGCGGCGACGCCGTCCGAGCCGCCTGCTGCTCCGCAGCGCGCGCTGCGTTTGCAGCATGAGGCAGCGTCGGCCTTGTCCGCTTCCGATTTGGCAGCTAATCCCAAGCCGTCCTCCACCGGCGCTGGCAAAGCGCGCCGGACGCAGCGCGCGCCAGCGCCGTCGCCGGTCCAGACCTATCGGCGCGCCAGCCCGCGCATAGGCCGCAACGACCCCTGTCCCTGCGGTTCCGGCAAGAAGTACAAGCGTTGCTGCGGTGCCGCCGGCGCCGGGTCCGGCCCTGCTGCGCAGCTATAGGCGGAACGCTTCTCCGAGGTACACCGATCGCACCTCCGGGTTCGCCAGCAATTCCTTCGGCTCTCCGGACGCGATCACGGAGCCCTCATGCAGGATGTACCCCCGGTTGCATATGCCCAGCGTTTCGCGCACGTTGTGGTCGGTAATCAGCACGCCGATGCCGCGTTGCGACAGATTGCCGATAATGCCCTGAATTTCAGTCACCGAAATGGGGTCAATCCCGGCGAACGGCTCATCCAGCAGCAGGTAGCGAGGCGTTCGTGCCAAGGTGCGGGCAATTTCCACCCGGCGCCGTTCTCCGCCCGAAAGGCTCGCTCCCGGCGACTTTCGCACCTTATGCAACTGAAACTCGTCCAGCAGCCTGTGCAGTTCTTCCCTGCGCTCGCCCCGGCCGAGCCCGCTGCGCAATTCAAGAATGGCGAGGATATTCTGCTCCACCGAGAGCTTGCGGAAAATCGACGGCTCCTGCGGCAGGTAGCCCAGCCCGAGCATGGCGCGGCGGTGCACGGGCAGATGGGTCAGGTCTTCGCCGTCCAGCGAAATGGCGCCCGCGTCGCAGCTCAACAGACCGGCCACCATGTAGAACGCAGTGGTCTTGCCTGCGCCGTTGGGGCCTAGCAGACCCACCACTTCGCCGGTCCGGACCACGAAGGATGCTTCCCTCAGGGCCTGGCGCTGCCCGAAGCGCTTGGAAATTCGCTCGGCTTTGAGGCTAGCGCGCATATTCCACCAACGGGGCGCGGAGGATTTTGCCTAGTCCTCGCCTCTCCGCGCCTCCTTCTTCCGGGAGACGCATGAACCCGTCCATGGGGCTTGCTCCGGCATCCTGCCTCCGATACTCCCGGAAGAAGGAGGCGCGGAGAGGCTTCAGTTGCGGGCTAGGAGCCATCCGGCGGCGAAAGGAACTCGAACAGGAACTGCACCGGCTCTCCTTCGCCCGGCGCCACAGTGACGGTTTCGGCATTCAGGTCGAAGGTGATGGATTCGCCGTTCACCCGACTCTCGCCGGTATCAAGCTCGGCGCCGCCCATGAAGCGGACCAGCATCGACTGCGCCTGGTACTCCACCCTCCGGGCGCTGCCTTTGATGACGCGCGTTCCCTCGTTGAGCATCGTGACCGGACTGCCGCTGATCACCGCGCTGGTGAGCCCGCTCTCGAACTTGAGTTCCGCCTCGTCGCAATTGAGCGTGGCCGTGCCGGCCCGAAAACGGATATTGCCCGAGAACAGCCAAGTGGTGTTTCTGAAGTCCAGCGATGCGGTTTCGGCTCGGTCCGCCGTGATCTCAAAGTCGCCTTGGCGTATCGTTACGCCGGTTGAAACCAAGCGTCCCAAGGCGCCGTCGTAGCGGGACCACTCGGTCCTGATATCCAGGTCGGTTGACGCCTCAGCGGAAGGTTGCTCCTGCGCGCCTGCCTGAATGGCGGCGAGAAACGCGGCCAGAAGAAGAGCTGGCCGGGACTTGCTAGGGATTGATGGTGGCCTGGACATCGGAATCAAGTGTAATGGTTTCGGCAGCAACCTGGGCATTGAGGCCATTGGCCTCGAACACCACATCGCCGATCCGCACGCGCACCGGCCGGTCAGTGCGCGCCGTCATGTCTTCGGCATCCAGGACCAGATGCTCGCCGCTGATCGACGGCGAGCCGCCGGGTCCGTCGGCGCGGCTGAAGCTGACTTGCCCGGTGAGCGTCACTCGGGTCCCGTTTGTTTGCATCCGGGCGTGCTCGGCCTTCGCCATCCAAGTGCCGGAAGGCCCGAACGCTAAGCGCAGATTGCCTTGCGCCGAAAGGTCCGCGCTCTTGTTTGGGAGCAGCGCCGAATCGGCCACCAGCGACAGAGCGGGCGGGTTTCCGCGGCGAATCGAAACATCCTCAAGCTTAAGCGCGGAATCCTCAAGGTCCCGCCTTGCGCTGCCGGCCTCGATTCGCATCGACGCAAGCCCGTCGCCGCCGGTCAGCGCTACACGCGCGTTGCGGAAGAAATAGTTGCCGGACAACTCCAGCTGCGGCGCGGCCTCGCCGTTGTCGCCGCGATAGCCCAACAGCAGGCTGGATGCTGCGAGACCAGCCACCAGCAGGGCCGGGAAAAGCCGTCGCTTACGGATCACCCACGCGCCGCCAGAAGAAAATCGCATACTTCCCGCACGGCCCCGCGGCCGCCGCGGCAGGATGTGACCCAATGCGCTTCGGCGCGGGCTTCGGGATGGGCGTCGGCAACCGCTATTGCCAGCCCGGCCAAGCGCATTGCGGGCAGATCCGGCGCGTCGTCGCCGACAAATGCCGCCGCACGGGGCTTGATCCGCAATTCTTCAAGCATTTGCGAAAGCGCTTGGTGCTTGTCCTTGCAGCGCAGCGCCGTGCGCCGGATACCCAGCTCTCCCAGCCGCAGCCGCAGTCCGTAACTGTCCCGCCCGGAAATGACGCCGATCTCCAGGCCCGCCCTGAGCGCGCGCCGGATGCCGTAGCCGTCCTTCACGGAGAATCCCATGGCCCATTCCCTGCCGCTCGCATCCGCGATATAGATCCGCCCATCGGTCAGCACTCCGTCGGCGTCCAAAGCCAGCAGCCGTATCCCCGCCGCCCGCGCGCGCAAATCGTTCGGCGCGCTCATCACACCACGCCGGCGCGCATCAGGTCATGGATATTGAAGGCGCCCGCAAGAAGCCCGTCGGACACAACCAGCAGCGCAGTGATCCTGCGCTTGTTCATTTCGGCGACCGCAGCCGATGCCAGCATTCCGGGGGTTACCGTCCATCCTCCCCGGGTCATCACTTCGGCCATGCGCGTTGCCTTGAGGTCCAATTCGCGGTCCATTGCCCGCCTCAGGTCGCCATCAGTGAATACGCCGAGGGGCCGTCCGGCCTGGTCGGTGACCGCGGTCATTCCCAGCCCCTTGCGGCTCATTTCCAAAAGCCCCTCGGCCAGACTCGCTTCGGGGCCAACCCGGGGAATCTCCGAACCGGTCCGCATCACGTCCGAAACGCTTACCAGCAAACGGCGGCCCAGCCGCCCGCCCGGATGGGTGCGGGCGAACTCCTCCGGCGTCAATCCGCGCGCCTTGAGCAGGGCCACCGCGAGGGCGTCTCCCAGCGCCAGCGTGGCCGTGGTGCTGGAGGTGGGCGCCAGGTTAAGCGGGCAGGCCTCTTCCTCCACATGGGTATCGAGTACCGCCGCCGCCTGCCGCGCCAGGGTGGAGCCTTTCTGGCCGGTCATCGCAATCAACGCGGCGCCGGCGCGTTTGAGCATCGGCAGCAAGCGCACGATCTCGTCGGTTTCGCCGGAATTGGACAGCGCAATGATGATGTCGTCGGATGTGATCATGCCGAGGTCGCCGTGTCCGGCTTCTCCAGGGTGCATGAAGAAGGCGGGCGTTCCGGTGCTGGCCAGCGTGGCCGCGATCTTGCCGGCGATATGGCCGGATTTGCCCATTCCGGTCACCACAATGCGGCCCTCGGTGGCTAGGCAAAGGCGGCAGGCCTTGCTGAAGCTGCTGTCCAGGCGCTTCTCGAGAGCCGCCACAGCGCCGGCTTCCATTCTCAGAACCCGGCGCGCCTCCTCCGCGAATGACACCTTATCGGACATAAGCAAGCATGATAATCCGCCAAGACTTCCAATAGTCGGCCCCGGTGCTTCGATGCGATGCGGACTCGAAGCATCTGGGAAGCGGGAGGTCAGGCGGCCAGGGCGATCAGGGTCACATAGCCTGCGAAGGGAAGCAGGAGGCTGGCGCTCCAAGCACGACCGAGCCCGCCCCGCCGCCGGCAGATCGCCGCCAGCAGCAGGAACCACAACGTGAATCCCAGCAGCATCGGAACGTGGATGGCTGGCAACTGACTCGAAAAGCCCGAAGGAGCGATCACGCCGGCCACGCCGATCACAACGAGCAGATTGAAGATATTGGAGCCGATCACATTGCCCAAGGCGATTTCCGATTCGCGCTTGACCGCCCCGGCCACAGTAATCGCCAGCTCCGGCAAGCTGGTGCCGATGGCCACGACCGTGGCGCCGATCACCAGTTCGCTCACCCCGGCGATGCGGGCCACTTCCTGCGCGGCCCGCACCAGCGCTTCCGCGCCCCCCAGCAAGAATGCCAGACCGGCCGCCACGTAGATCGCATTCCGCGCCATGCTGCGCTGTGCCGTCCCGGATCGCGGGATCATTGGGTTCGCGCCGGCCTTTCGGATCAGCAGCCAGCTGACCGCCGGCAGCGCCGCCAGCAGCGCCAGCGCGTCCGCGCGCGAAAGATAGCCGTTGAGGATCAATGCGCAGGCCAGCAGCGTGACCCCCGCCATGGCCCCTAGCTCCACCTTCGCCGGCGCCCGCCCGGGCTTGAGGCCCATGAATAGCACGCCGGCGCCCAGCACCAGGCCGATATTGGCGATATTCGAGCCCACCGCGTTGCCCAGCGCCAGTTCCACGCTGCCGCGCCACGCCGCCACCGCCGCCACCACAGCTTCAGGCAGAGAAGTGGCGAAACCGGCTAGGAACAATCCCACCAGCATTGGCGAAATATCAAGGCGGCGCGCTCCGTCGGCGGCGCCGTCGATGAACACTTTTGCTCCGAACGCCAGCACGGCCATGCCGGCAGCGCCGACCGGCAGCCACAGGTAAAGAACGCTCACAAGCGGCGGCGGCGGACCGCGCGGTGATGCCCCGCGCCGGCGGACTCAAATTGCAGATAAAATTCTGATAATGACACCGGGAGATATTTCCGCACTGATTTCGGCGCACCTGCCCGGCTGCGAAGTTGCTGTCGAAAGCGAGGATAACACGCACTTCGATGCCACAGTGGTCAGTCCCGCCTTCGAGGGGCTGCCCCCGCTGGGCCGTCATCGCCTAGTGTACGAAGCGCTGGGAACGCGCATGGGCGTGGAGATCCATGCTCTGTCGATTCGCGCCCACACGCCTGAGGAATGGCGGCAGCTGAACAAGGCCGGGGAAGACTCGCTGCGCGGATAAATTCGTTGTGTCCGGCGGCAGGACGCTGGACGGCGATTCGCCGGGGCTATCGCATGGACCGCGGATATGAACGAATCGAGGACAAGTTCAGCGGCCTTGGCGCCGAAATCCGGCGCGTATAATCCACGCCATGATCCTGTACTCCAGTCCAACCAATCTACACAGTCACCGGGTTCGAGTCGTGGTAGCAGAGAAGAATATCGGCGTGCGGATCGTTCAGGCGCGTGACGGCAGCCTTCCGCCCGACATTCAACTGCTCAATCCCTACAATACCCTGCCCACCTTGGTGGATCGCGAACTGGCGGTTTACAACTCCCGCATCATCATCAATTACTTGGACGAGCGCTTTCCGCAGCCGCCGCTTATGCCGGTCGATCCCAAGCGCCGGGCGCATTTCCGCTTGGCGCTTCACCGCATTGAGCACGATCTCTACGGCCTTGCCGAAAAGATCGAGTCCGGCGGCGGGGAGAGCGAGAAGCGGCAGCTCCGCGAGGCCACGATAGAGATTTCCGAAGCGGTTGAGTCCAGCCCCTTTTTTCTGGGAGAAGAGTTTTCCCTCGTGGATTGCAGCCTGGCGCCGCTTTTATGGCGGCTGGCTAGCTACGGCATCGACCCCGGCCCGCGCGCCGATGCCCTGTACGGCTACATGCGGCGCGTTTTCGCCCGCCCTGCGTTTACTGAAGGCCTGTCCGAACTGGAGCGCGACATGCGCCCGCCGGCCCCCTGAAGCGCGATTTCAAAAACCGCCCGCCCCGGCCCCGGTTGCGATGAAATCCGAAAACCTCTCGTTGCGGCCCTACCTGCTGCGCGCCGTGCATGAATGGATCACCGATCGCGGCGACACCCCGCAGATTGTGGTGCAGGCCGACGGCGAGGATGTGCGGGTTCCCGCCGATCGCGCCAAGGACGGGCGCCTCGTCCTCAATATCAGCGGCCAGGCAACCCGCAACCTCGAGATCGGCCGCGAAACCCTTCGCTTCGAGGCGCGTTTCGGAGGCGTGGCACGGCCCGTGTCGATGCCCGTGGATGCCGTGCTTTGCATTTTTTCCCGGGAAACCGGCCAAGGTGTTGTTCTCACCGACGAGCTGGGCGCTTCGTTCGGGCAGGCCGCGCCCGCCAGCGCTTCACCGCCCCGCCGCCCGCGAGGCGCGCCGAAGCTGCGCGTGGTCAAGTAGGGACTTCGTTGCCGCAGGCGTCGTCGAGCAGCCTGCATAGGCAATGGATGGCGAGCAGGTGCATCTCCTGAATCCGCGCGGTCCGGACGTGCGGAACCCGCAACTCCACATCGTTTTCATCAAGCGCTTCTGAAACCTGCCCGCCATCGCGGCCGGTGAGCGCAACGACGCGCATGCCGGCGCGGTGCGCCGCGTCCACGGCGGCGGCCACGTTAGGCGACGCGCCGGAGGTGCTGATGGCCAGCAGGATATCGTCCGGCTGGCCCAGTCCGTTCACCTGTCGCGAAAACACCTCGCGGTAATCCCGGTCGTTGGCGATCGAGGTGAGCGTGGAGGCATCGGTGGTGAGCGCCACGGCCGCGAGACTGGCGCGCTCGGTTTCAAAGCGGTTCAGCAACTCGGAGGCAAAGTGCTGGGCATCCGCGGCGGATCCGCCGTTGCCGCAGCTTAGGACTTTGCCGCCGGCCCTGAGGCTGGCGGCGATGAGCCGGGCGGCCTCGGCCACCGGGCCGGCCAGCGCGCGCGCCGCCTTCCTGTTGGCCTCCAGGCTTTCGGCGAATTCAGATTTGACCAGTGCCGTTTCAGCGTCCATCAAAAGCAAGGGCGTTGCGAATCCAGCGGGTCCCCGCCCGAGGGCCGCTAGCGAGTATGCCCACCACGTCGAAGCGAAGCATCATACCGCCGAAACGCCGATTCTCGCCAATGAAGCATTTCGCAGCGCGGGCCAGACGGCGCTTCTTGGGCGCGGTAAGCGTGGCTTCGGGAGGCCCCGCGC
Organism: Gammaproteobacteria bacterium; assembly: GCA_026708965.1. Lineage (GTDB taxonomy): Bacteria > Pseudomonadota > Gammaproteobacteria > Steroidobacterales > Foliamicaceae > Foliamicus. Next base: position 31,903 of record JAPOTY010000013.1, read on the forward strand.
GGGTGCTGCGGCGCATCCGCACTTCCACGAACACTAGGCAGGCGCCCTCGCGCATCACGAGATCCAGTTCGCCGTAGCGGCAGCGGTAGTTGGCGGCCACGAATTCCAAGCCTCGCGCCTCCAAGTATCGCTGCGCCTCCCGTTCAGCTTCCGGCCCCGTGCGTGGCGCTAGTTTTCGGTGGTGGTCAGTTTGCCGTTTTCGATTTGCGTCCATGCCAGTTTCCTTTCCAAGCTCCCGCCCGAGGTGCGGAAAATAGTTCCGGTGAGGCCCCGGATGCCGCCTTTCAGCGCTTCGGAGCCGCCATACAGGGCCAGCGCCAGCTTGAAGCTGTCGTATCCCATCGCAAAAAGGGACACATTGAAGTCCGCTCCGGCAAGCGCCGCGGCGCTCAACTGGCCGTGCGAAAGCTGCACATGCTGATGCGTCAGCGCCGGCAAGGCCGGCATCTCCACGCCGTCGAGGTCGCGATTGTCGGCATGGTCCGGATCAAAGGTGCTCTGGATCGCGAATACCGGCAGATCCCCGGAATAGTTGTAGCGCAGTTGCGGAACGAGCAACTGGCCCTGCGCCGCGCGGGCCACCAGAAAGATCAGGTCGGCATCCTGGCGCCGCCGAGGCTGAAAGCTCAGGTTTCTCCCCAGTTTGGCGCCCAGCTCGCGGGCGCGCCGGTTGCTGGCGCTGATCTTGAGCAGGCGTCCGATCGGTTCGGAGTAGTCCACGGCGGACAGGCTGTACTGCTCGCGGGCAATGAGTCGTCCGCCTCCGGCTTGGTACTCCTCCAGAAAGCTGCGGTAGATTCGCTGGCCCCAAGCATCTCGCGGATAAAGAGCCAGCGCCCGGAGCAAGCCCCGCCCAAGCGCCTGGCGCGCCGCTTGGCGCGCTTCGTGCTCGGGAGCGAGCGCAAACTCCTCGAAATTGGCGGGCGGCGCTTGGCCGCGAAGGCGGTTTAGCGCCAGGGTAGGCAATCCGCCCGCCACCCGAGCGGCGTTTTCGACCGATTCAGGAAGCAGCGGTCCCACGATGAAATCCGCGCCCTCCGCTGCCGCGCGGGTCCACTGCCGCGCCGCATGGCTGCTGTCGCCGACCTCGTAGAAAGCGATTTCAGGCGCCTCGCAGGAGGACATCAGAGCGTAACGCGCCGCGAGAAATCCATCCCGAAGCGACTTCAGGGCGGCGCGATAAGGCTGCGAACCCGGGAGCAGCATCGCTAGGCGACCTAGCGGCTTCAGGCCTGAGCAGATTTCCGGCCTCACTGCGCTCTCCAGCAGCGAGCCGGCCGGATGATCGGGGAAATTCCGCCTCCAGCCGTTTAGCGCCGCCCCCGCCTCCGTGGGGTCTCCGGCGAGCTGGTCCGCCAACAGCGCGAGTTCAATCCAGCCCAGCGGGGCGCCTGTCACTCCCTCCGTTGAAAGTTGCGACCTGTGCTCGCGCAGCAGCGACCAGGTGAATTCCGCTGTGCTTTCGTGTCCCTCGGAAAAGTCCGCGCCCAGCCGCGTCAGTTCGCCCAGCGCCTCGGCCGGCCTCTGCAGGGCGAAGAGCAGTTCGGACCGGGTGCGCGCCAGATCGCCGGCTAGGTTCGGGAAATTCTCCGGCTCGATGTTCGCCAGCCGTTCGTAAGCTGCTTGGGCGCCTTCAAGAACGCGCTCGCTGCCGGCTGCCGCCAGCGACCAGAGGCCCAGCCAGCGCGGCGGCGGCTCGATGGCGAGCAATTCGTCCAGCGCCCGCTGGTGCCGGCCATCCAAGCCTGCTTCACGGGCCGCGAGGATTCGATAACGGGCCCGTTCGGCGTTTGCTGAACGGCGGGCCATCGACAGGTACACTTGGCGCGCGTCGTCGTGATCTCCGCTCCGGGAAAGCTCCAGCGCTTGTTGTTCGCGGGCAGCCAGCGCTCCTGCTTCGCCGGATGCTCCCAAGCGGTCGCCGGCGGCGCAGCCTGCCAGTGCGAGGATCGCCAGACTTGCGATCATCGCGATGCAGGCGCGAGGCATAAGGGCCCGTTGGGCTGAACGCCTGCCGGCGGGCGTCTGCGCGGGCAAGGAGGTGGTCATATGGGGGTTGGGCACAAGGCGGAGAATCAGGCGCCTGGAAAAGCGGGGGCCTTGATCGTCGCCGCCACTCCGATTGGCAACTTGGACGATGTTAGCACGCGGCTTCAATCCGCGCTGCGGCGCGTTGGCAAGGTGGCCGCGGAGGACACCCGCCGCGCCGCGCGGCTGCTGGAAAGCGTCGATGCCCGGGCCCGCCTGGTTTCCCTGCATGCGCACAACGAGCGCTCGCGCATCGCGGCGCTGTTGCGCGGAATGCTCGCGGGCGAGGACCTGGTGCTTTTATGCGATGCCGGCACGCCCGGCATCAGCGATCCCGGCATGCGGCTGGTGCGCGAGGCCCGCAATGCGGGAATCCGCGTGACCCCGCTGCCGGGGCCTTGCGCCGCCGTCGCCGCGCTGTCGGTGGCCGGCTTCCCTGCCGACCGGTTCCGTTTCGAGGGATTCCTGCCAGCGCGCCGCGCCGCCCGGCTTGCGCGCTTGGAGCCGCTCAAGCGGGTCGCGGAAACGCTGGTTTTTTATGAAGCCGTCCATCGGATCAGTGCCGCGCTCGAGGATATGCGCGCTGTGTTCGGCGGCGATCGCAAGGCCGTGCTCGCTCGTGAGCTCACCAAGCTCCACGAAAGCGTGCATGGCGGCCCGCTCGATGAGTTGTGCCGCGAGGCGCAATCAGGCGCCATCGTCGCCAAGGGCGAGTTCACGCTGGTGGTGGGCGGCGCGGACGAAGCGCGCGGGAGCGAGGATGCCGCCGCCTTGGATTCGGCCCTCAAGGTGCTGCTGGACGAGCTGCCTGCCCGGCAGGCGGCCCGCCTTGCCGCCGCGCTCACCGGCGCGTCCCGCCGCGCCGCCTACCAGCGCTCGCTCGACCTCAAGCGCTCGAAACAGGCCGCCGAATGACCATAGCGCTTCGCCCTGCCCGCTGGCCCGATGGCTTATACTGACTTGCGCCTTACTAAAAAGTAAGGAACAAGGGAAAGAGTAATGCAAGCAACAATCACCAGCAAGGGACAGGTTACGCTGCCCAAGGCCATCCGGGAGAAATTCCAACTAGAGCCGGGCGACCGGATCGAGTTTATTTTCGAGCATGACAATCTTCTGCGCGTGGCGCCGGTTACGTCGCCGGTCACGCAGCTGAAGGGCATGCTGCCCAAGCCTGCGGTTCCGGCCACTTTGCAGGAGATGGACGAGGCCATCGCCAAAGCGGCGACGGACGAGGCCTGATCCTGTGATCGGCCTGGACACCAATGTCTTGGCGCGCTACATCGTTCAGGACCACCCCGGGCAATCCGCTGCGGCGGCGCGCCTTATCGAGGGGCAATGCACGGCGCAGACGCCCGGCTATGTCAGCGTTCTGGTTCTCGCGGAACTGGTGTGGGTGTTGACCCGCGCCTATGGCTTTGAGAAAGACGCGGTCATTCCCGTGATCCGTCAATTCCTGCGAACCGAGGAATTGGCGGTCGAAGACCGCGACGCGGTGCGGGCGGCTTTACGGGAATTCGAATCCGGCGCAGGCGATCTCGCGGACTGCCTCATTGCATGCCGCAACCGGATGCACGGCTGCGCGCGAACCTATACCTTCGATCGCCGGGCAGCCCGAGGCAAGCACTTCGCGCTCCTGCGCTGAATCCAAACGCGCTCGCAAGTTGACCCGCTTCGGAAACGCCACCGCATAAGCAGGCATGCCAAAGGCCAACCAGACACCCGAGGAAAGGGCGCGCGACATCATTGACGGGATGTTGCGGCAGGCAGGCTGGAATGTGCAATCGAAGGATCGGATCGATTTCGGCGCGAGCTCCGGGATTGCGGCGCGCGAGTATCGGACGGACATAGGGCCTGCGGATTATGTTCTCTTTGTGGGCAGGAAGCCCGTTGGGATTATCGAGGCCAAGCCGGAGAGTTGGGGGCAGAACATCACGAAGGTGGAGGCGCAATCCGGCGGTTACGCCGCCGCCAAGCTCAAGTGGATGAGCAATCAGGAGCCTTTGCCGTTCGTATATGAGAGCACCGGCGTGTTGACGCGCTTCACGGATACGCGCGATCCGAAGCCCCGCTCCCGCGAGATATTCAGCTTCCCCCGGCCAGAAACGCTCCAGGAATGGCGCCATCAGTCGGCTTCATTGCGCTCACGGCTCCAAGAGATGCCAGTTCTGGATGCTGCGGGGCTCAGGAAATGCCAGTTCAACGCGATCGAGAGGTTGGAGGAATCCTTCAAGGCGAATCATCCGCGCGCGCTTATTCAGATGGCCACCGGCTCGGGCAAGACATACGCGGCCATCACCGCGATCTATCGGCTGCTCAAACATGCCGATGCCCAGCGCATCCTGTTTCTCGTGGATACGCGGAATCTCGGCAAGCAGGCCGAACAGGAGTGCATGGCTTACATGCCGAGCGACGACAACCGCAAGTTCACCGAGCTTTACGGCGTCCAGCGCCTCAAGTCGTCCTATGTCAGCGCGGACAGCCAGGTTTGCATCAGCACCATCCAGCGCATGTACTCGCTCTTGCAGGGCAGGGAATTGGACGAAAGGGCCGAGGAGGTCAATCCGGCGGAGTTGATGGTCCGGCCCAAGGAGCCGAGGCCGGTGGCCTATAGCGGCAAGATTCCACCCGAGTTTTTCGACTTCATCATCATCGACGAATGCCACCGCTCGATTTACAACTTGTGGCGCCAAGTGCTGGAATATTTCGATGCCTTTCTCATCGGCCTGACCGCCACGCCGGACAACCGCACCTATGGCTTCTTCAAGAAGAACGTGGTGAGCGAGTACGGCCATGAGCAGGCGGTTGCTGACGGCGTCAACGTTGGCAACGAGATCTACGTCATCGAAACCGAAACCACCAAGCACGGCGGCCAGCTTAAACTGAATCAGCAGGTCGAGAAGCGCGAGCGGCTGACGCGCAGCAGGCGCTGGGATATTCAGGATGCGGATGTCGCCTACGAAGGCCGGGAGCTGGACCGCGATGTGGTCAACCCTGATCAGATACGCACGGTTATCCGCACCTTCCGCGACCAGCTGCCGCAAATATTTCCGGCTCGCCGCGAAGTGCCTAAAACGCTGATTTTCGCCAAAACCGACAGCCATGCGGACGACATCATCCAGACCGTGCGCGAGCAATTCGGCGAAGGCAACGAGTTTTGCAAGAAGATCACCTATCGGGCCAATGAAGACCCGGACTCCCTTCTGGCGCAATTCCGCAACGACTACTACCCGCGGATTGCCGTGACGGTGGACATGATCGCCACCGGCACCGACGTGAGGCCGTTGGAATGCCTGCTGTTCATGCGCGATGTGCGAAGCCGCAACTATTTCGAGCAGATGAAAGGCCGCGCCGCGCGCACCGTCGGCCATGACGACCTGAGGAAAGTTTCGCCCTCCGCCGCCAGCGCCAAAACGCACTGCGTGATCGTGGATGCGGTCGGCGTTACGAAATCGCTGAAGACTGCCAGCCAGCCGCTGGTCACCAAGCCCTCCGTGCCGCTCAAGGACCTTGCGATGGGGGTGATGATGGGCGCTTGCGACGAGGACACCGTCAGTTCCCTCGCCGGACGTCTGGCCCGGCTCAATCAGCAACTCAACGAAAGCGAGCGGGCGCGCATCCAGGAAAAAGCCGGCGGCGTCTCGCTCACCGCGATTGTCGGCAATCTGCTGGCTGCCCTCGATCCCGACCGCATATACGAGCGGGCTGTTGAAATCGAGCACGAGAGGCCGGTCGGCGAGGAATCGGCGGCTGCCAGCGACAAGGTCCGGGAACAATTGGTGGGCGAGGCCGCCAGCGTTTTCACCGGCGGACTGATCGAGTTGATCGACTCCATCCGCCGCGACAAGGAACAGACCATCGACCATGAGGGCTTGGATGACTTGATCCGCGCCGGATGGGATGGCGGTGCCCAAGAGAATGCCGAAGCGCTGGCGCGGGATTTCCGGCAATACTTGGAGGAAAACCGGGATGAAATCGAAGCGCTGGCCATCTTCTTCGACCAGCCGCACCGCCGCAGCGAACTGACCTACGCCATGATCCGCGAAGTGCTTAAGAAGCTTAAAAGCGACAGGCCTCGCTTGGCCCCGTTGCGGGTCTGGCGAGCGTACGCCTTGCTTGACGAATACGAGGGCGGTCAGCCGGTCAACCAACTCACGGCGCTGGTGGCGCTGATCCGCCGCGTTTGCGGAATTGATGCAACGCTATCGCCGTATCAGGAAACCGTCCGCCGCAATTTCCAAGCTTGGATCATGGCCCGCCACAGCGGCAGCGGGGAGAAATTCAACGAGCAGCAGATGGAATGGCTGCGCATGGTCCGCGACCATATCGCCACGAGCTTCCACCTCGACCGAGGCGACCTCGACATGGCCCCGTTCGACAGCCACGGCGGCATGGGCCGGATGTACAAGCTGTTCGGCGAGCGGATGGACGACGTGATCGACGAGTTGAACGAGGCGCTGGCGGCTTAAGTCATGTAGCGCTCAAGAGGTATCCTGTGTTGGTTCGATATGCCGGCCAAGGGAGGAGGCAAAGCCCGACAGTTCCGCAATCAGTGGCTCAGGCAATTCCTGCTCGGCCTCGAGCGGAAAAGCCATCACGGTTTTAGCCAGCTCGGCAACCGTGTTCTCGACCGTCATATAGTCGCTTATGTACAGCTCGGCAGCCTCGCCAAGCGCTTCGGGGATGTGCCGAAAGGCGCAGGCAACATCCCAATAATCTCTTGTCATCCTGCGATTGGACATCGCGGCGAGCTTGCCGGTCAGCACGTCAACGGGATGGCCCACGCGCACGCCGTTGGCGGCGATGTTTGGCGGGTGGCGCGGGGCTATGCCGTTGAAATCGTCGATGCCCACGAAATTGAACGCAACGGCGCGGCGCGGGCCGTCCACAACGGCATCGACCATGCCGCTGCTGCCCCGGAACCGGGCGTGGCGAAGCCAAGCCCATTGCTCGATGAGGCGGCGCTCAACCGGCCCGCCGTCGGCACGGAAGAAATCGAAGTCCGTGGATTTTCGGTGATTGAGGTAAAGGGCAAGCGCGGTGCCGCCGTGCAACTGGTAGCCTTTCAGTGTATTGGGATCAATTTTTTCCCAGATGTCCCTCATGTCAGGGTCCATGAAACCGAAATGTTCAGGGTTCATGGGCTGCCTCCTCTTGCTCGAGGAGCTTGCGGCGGGCGGATATGGGTCGGCGGCGCAGGTGGACGAGGTCGCGGATATGGCGTGGGCGGTGCCATTCCCGCCCTATAGCCAGCTTAGGCCCCAGCAGCTCCGCGCGCCACATCCAGTACTTGTAGGAGCGCATGGACATCTGGCCGGGTTCAGCGGTGCGAAGCATTTTTACCCAATCGCTCCTTGGAATGGTGCGCCAGAGGTACTCGCATTCGTCTTCGGTGGCGTGGTCGGTTGCGTGCCGGAGAAAGGCGACCCGGTTGCGAAGTATGGTCCAAGGCTCGCCGTTCCACCACATTGTTTTGGCAATCCGGGTTAGTTCGGGTGTCCCGGGCAATGGGTCAAGCACCGGGGGAATGGGCGTTCCGTGCCATGTTCTGCGATCCGGGCGGGGGGCATACCCAAGGGCGTTCGGTTCGGAGACCGGCATCGTGCGGAGCATTCTACCCCGGGCGTTGCTCAGCTCTTCCAGTGTCCGGTCCCGCAGATACGGCACTCATTACAACGAACTTTCCTATGTGCCCCCGAACCTGCCGGGAACCACATAATCTGCGACCATATCATCATGTCCTTCCACCTCGACCGAAGCGCCCTCGATTTGGCCCCGTTCGACAGCTAGGGCGGCATGGGCCGGATGTACAAGCTGTTCGGCGAGCGGATGGACGACGTGCTCGACGAGATGAATGAGGCGCTGGCAGCGTAGCTCTTGTATGCTGCGCTTTTTCCGGGCTTCGCAAGCTCCCGGCGAGGATTTGTCTTTTTGATCGTCTGCTACACTCTCCCCATAATAGAGCAGGCGGAATCGACGCAAACATGAACGCATCGCCGCATACAGTTCGAGCCGCTTCAGGCTTGGAATTCCACAGTCATCCGATAGTTTTGTTGTCTCGATCCTATTCGTTCGATTGAGCGAAAATGCTTCCTGCGGGCTGCCGGTGAACCTCTGTGCTTAAAGTTGGCGCCAAGCGCCGTTTGACGCTGTCGGCCAGCCAGTGCCGAACGGCCGGCATTGAGCCAGGCGATGAATGCCGCGTTTTCGCCTCCGACGGTCGAATCACTGTAATCCGCCAGCAGCCCGGCAGCGCTTGGGGATGCCTCGCTCATCTTCGGGCGGACGAAACAGTTTCGGATGAGCAATCGCGCCAGGACGTCATGGAAAGCGAAAGGAGTCGAATGCGGTGACCTCGACCGCAAGCTTGGACGACGGGGGATTGGTCGCACGATACCAAGGCTCCGTGCTCGCGCCATGATGGATGCGATCAGTAGCTATAGGATTCCGGAGTCTTGGGAAACGGTGCGTCTGGGTTCTCTTGTCGAAAGTGAGAAAGGCAAGAAGCCGAAAAGATGCGCCAGTGAGCGATCTTCTTCATATTCGTTGCCGTATATCAACATTAGAGCTTTTGAGGAAGGGGTCATTGAGTCTTGGGCAGATGGCGAAGGTTGCCGCATGTGCCACGAGTCTGACTTGCTCTTGGTGTGGGACGGTGCCCGGTCTGGATTGGTGGGCAAAGGGATGAGCGGCGCATTGGGCAGCACCTTGGCCCGCATCAATTTTCCTCTAATAGAAAACCAGTACGCGTTTTATTTTTTGCAATCAAAGTATGACCAAATCAATTCACGCACAAAGGGAAGCGGAACGCCGCATGTTGATCCTGATCTGCTCTGGAACTATGAGTTTCCGGTTCCTCCTTTCAATGAGCAGCGCCGAATCGTTGCCAGGATCAAGGAGCTGTTTTCCGAACTGGACAAGGGCATCGAGAGTCTGAGGAAGGCTCGAGAGCAGCTCAAGCTCTATCGCCAAGCCGTCCTGAAGCACGCCTTCGAGGGCAAGCTCACAGCGCAATGGCGTGAAGAGAATAAGGACAAACTTGAAAGCCCCGAGCAATTGCTTGAGGATATCAAGCGCGAGCAGGAAGCCCGCTACGATAAGCAACTGCAAACATGGAAGGCCCTAATAAAGGATTGGGAGGATAGCGGCAGAAAGGGCAAGAAACCAAGAAAGCCAAAGAGCTTCAAGCCAGTCTCAGAATTAGCAGGAGAAGATACTGGAAATTCGGAGCGGCTTCCAAGCAGTTGGCTTTGGCTGTTGGCTGAATCCGCAGGCATCATTCAACTTGGTCGGCAGCGTTCCCCAAGAAATAGATCGAAGGATTACCCAACGAAATACATTAGGGCTGCGAACATCACGGAAAACGGCTTGAATCTAGACGATGTTCTCGACATGGATTTTGATCCTCACGAATTTAGTGCATATCGGCTGGAAAAGGATGATCTACTGCTTTCCGAAGGATCAGGAAGCGCATCCCAAGTTGGTAAGCCAGCAATTTGGGAAGATCAGATTCTGAACTGCTGTTTTCAGAATACAGTGATCCGGCATCAACCCTATTGCTGTGACCACTCGCCTTATCTTCTTTGGCTCTATCGTTTCTACTACATTAGCGGGACATTTGCGCAAGTTGCAGGGGGTGTCGGCATACATCACTTGAGCGCTTACAAATTTGCTCGGCTCCCTCTTCCTCTATGTCCTATCTTGGAACAAACAGAAATTGTTCGGCAGCTAGAGGAAAGATTCACGGCGATGCAGGAGAACGAGAAGGAAATTGATTTCGCTATCGAAAAAGCGCAATCGCTTCGGCAATCGATCCTTCAGAAAGCCTTCTCCGGCCAACTCGTCGCGCAGGATCCCGCTGACGAACCTGCTTCAATGCTGCTCGAACGGATTAAGGCCGAGACACTAGCACAATCTAGCGGCACCGAGCGTCGCAATAAGCGCCGACGCGCTAAGGCACCGGCATGACGGACAAGCTTCCCATCAACCTTGGCCACCTGCTTCGCCAGCGCACTGTCGAGGGCGAGCGCATCGAGTACAAGGCCGGGTGGAATCCGAAAAGTGTGCTGCATGCGATCTGTGCTTTCGCCAATGATTTCCATAACCTAGGCGGCGGCTATGTGATACTGGGCGTCAAAGAGAAGGACGGGCGCCCGGTTCTCCCTCCGAAGGGGATCAGCCCCCAAAAGATCAATGCGATCCAGAATGAATTGCTGGCGCTGGGGCATTCCGCTATCCGGCCTCACTACCACCCGCTCACGGCCACCTACAGCATTGAGGGCCGAACCATCCTCGCGCTTTGGGTGCCCGGCGGCGAAACCCGACCGTACAAGGCTAGAGCGAGTTTGGCGAAGGGACGGTCGGACTGGGCCTACTACATCCGAAAGCACAGCAGCACCGTGCGCGCCAGGGATGCCGACGCTCGCGAGTTGATGAGTCTTGCGGCCACCGTGCCCTTTGACGACCGGTATCGGCAGACGGCATCGATCAATGATCTTTCGGGTCGGCTGGTCCGAAATTTCCTCCGGGACATCGGCAGCGATCTCGCCGCCGAAGCAACGGACCTCTCGATGGCGGAACTCGGCCAGCGCATGAACATCGTGGGCGGGCCGCCCGAAGCGATGTTTCCCAAGAATGTCGGTTTGCTGTTTTTCAACGACCGTCCGCACGATTTCTTTCCTTCAACTCAAATCGATGTGGTTTGGTTTCCTGATGGCCCGGGCGGCGACCGATTCGAGGAAAAGGAGTTTCGCGGCCCGCTCTCGCTCATCCTGGGCGAGGCGATCGGCTACGTCGAGCGGAACTACCTGAAAGAGACCGTCGTTAAGCATCCGCACAAGCCCGAGGCGGAGCGCTTCTGGAACTTCCCCATCGGCGCCATCGAGGAGGCGCTGGTGAACGCCATCTATCACCGTTCCTACGAGGAGCGCGAGCCAGTAGAAGTGCGTATCACCGCCGAGGAATTGGTGGTTCTGAGTTTTCCTGGCGCCGACCGATCGATCCGCATGGAGGACTTCCAGAAAGGGCAGGCCGTTAGCCGCCGCTACCGCAATCGGCGGATCGGAGAATTTCTCAAGGAGCTTGACCTAGCCGAGGGCCGGTCCACGGGAGTGCCGAAGATTTTACGCGCCATGCGTGAAAACGGCTCGCCCGCGCCGGTCTTTGAAAGCGATGACGACCGCACCTTTTTTCTTGTGCGCCTGCCGGTGCATGAACAGGTTGGCAAGGAAGTTGCCCAGCAAGAGACCGTACAAGATGCCGGACAAGTTGCCGAGCAAGATAACTTACTGGAAATAAAGCAAAATCGGAATTCCTTGCAAGTCACAGGACAAGATGAGGGACAAGTCACCGTACATGACACCGTACATGACACCGTACATGATGCCCAACAAGATACTGCGCAAGTTACCGATCAGGTCAGGGAGTTGGTTGCGGTTCTTGGCACGGAGATGGGCCGTAATGAGTTGCAGGCGGCCATGGAACTTGTCAACCGGAGCCATTTCACCACCGCCTACCTGAAGCCCGCTCTTGATGCCGGACTGATCGAAATGACCCTGCCCGACAAGCCCACCAGCCGACATCAGCGCTACAGGCGCACGGTCGCTGGTCAGGACTTGGCCGAGAGGATTAAAGGGAAGGGCGGCTCCGCATGAGCACCGCGCCCATCGTTTCCAAGGTCTGGAGCTTTTGCCATATGCTGCGCGATGACGGGGTGGGCTACGGCGACTATTTGGAGCAACTCACCTACCTGATCTTCCTCAAGATGGCGGACGAATACTCTAGGCCGCCCTACAGCCGCGACGTAGGCATTTCCCCCGAGCACAAGTGGCCGCAGCTGAAATCAAGGAAAGGAGCGGAATTGGAAGACCATTATGTCGCCACGCTGCGCGCGCTCGGCGCCCGGCCCGGGCTGCTCGGGCAGATATTCATTGGCGCCCAGAACAAGATTCAGGATCCGGCAAAGCTGTATCGCCTCATCGCCATGATCGATGATGCCGATTGGGTGGCCATGGGCGCGGACACCAAGGGCGATATCTACGAGAGCTTGCTGGAAAGAAACGCCGAGGACACCAAGTCCGGCGCGGGCCAGTATTTCACGCCCCGCGCCCTCATCCGCGCCATGGTCGAATGCGTGCGGCCGGAGCCCGGAAAGCGCATTGCCGATCCGGCCTGCGGCACCGGCGGCTTTTTTCTGGCGGCCTACGACTTCATCACCAACCCGCGCAACTTCAAGCTCGACAAGGAGCAGAAGGCGTTTCTGAAGCACGAAGCGTTTCACGGCAACGAGATCGTGGCCAATACGCGGCGCCTATGCCTGATGAACATGTTCCTGCACAATATCGGCGAAATCGAGGGCGGCGCGCCGATTTCGGCCAATGACTCGCTGATCGCCGATGACGGCGAACGCTTCGATTACGTGCTGGCGAATCCGCCTTTCGGCAAGAAAAGCTCGATGAGCTTCACCAACGAGGAGGGCGGGCAGCAAAAGGACGAATTGACCTATAACCGCCAGGATTTCTGGGCCGCCACATCAAACAAGCAGCTTAACTTCGTGCAGCATATCCGCACCATGCTCAAGACCACCGGCGTCGCCGCCGTGGTGGTGCCCGACAACGTGCTGTTCGAGGGTGGCGCAGGCGAGATGATCCGCAGGAAGCTGCTGGACAGCACCGACCTGCACACCATCCTGCGCCTGCCCACCGGCGTGTTCTACGCGCAAGGCGTGAAAGCCAACGTGATCTTCTTCGACAACCGCGAAGCCAGCCCGAATCCTTGGACGGAGCAGGTCTGGTACTACGATTACCGCACCAATATCCGCCACACTTTGAAGAAAAAGCCGATGCGCTTGGAGCATCTGTCGGACTTCATCGCTTGCTACAACCCGCGCAACCGGCACGAGCGCAAGGCAACTTGGAACGAGGGAGCGGCGCCGGAGGGACGCTGGCGCAGCTACAGCTACGAAGAACTCGCCGCCCGCGACAAAGCCAGCCTCGATATCTTCTGGCTCAAGGATAAAAGCCTCGCGGATCTCGACAACCTCCCCGAGCCGGACGATCTCGCTGCGGAAATCATCGAGAATCTGGAGGCGGGCCTCGGCAGCTTCCGCAAAGTGCTTGCAGGGTTGGAGCGTTCAGCTAGTCGTTGAGGCTTGTAATGAAATCATCCAGGACAGCACACCAGCATCGCCCGCTCTAAAAGTTCGCGCGCATTACGCGCGCATTAATCGCGCCGCTCCGACGTGATTTCTATTGCGGCAGCGGTGCTCGATAGGCGAGGCCAACGCTGAAGGCGGAAACGCCCTCCTAGTGAAGGAAGTCGAACGAAATGCGAGCACTTTGACTTGGATCGCGCTGCGTAGCATACGCCATGCAGCCCACGGCTGCCGCACTCCGTGCTGGCGCAACAGCGGACGGGGGGTGCCCGCGTATAATCAACGGTCTTGCCCAAACGCTGCTGGAAGCCATGCCGAAGACCTCTCTTTTTACCTCCGAGTCGGTTTCCGACGGCCATCCCGACAAGATGGCGGACCAGATTTCCGATGCCGTTCTCGATGCCGTGCTGAGCGAGGACGAAAACGGACGCGTTGCGGCCGAGGTGCTGGTCAAGACCGGTTTCGTTCTGGTGGCCGGCGAAATCACCACTTCCACTTGGATCGATCTGGAATCGCTGGTGCGGAAGCTGGTTGTCGGCCTGGGCTACAACAGTTCGGCCTTGGGTTTCGACGGCGCCACCTGCGGAGTGCTCAACGCGATCGGCAAGCAGTCGCCGGATATCAGCTGCGGGGTTAACGAGGGGGAGGGCAAGCCGCTGGGGGCGGGCGACCAGGGCATGATGTTCGGCTTCGCCTGCAAGGACACGCCCTCGCTGATGCCGGCGCCCATCGATCTGTCCCACCGCTTGATGCGCCGCCACGCCGAGTTGCGCCAATCCGGCCAACTGCCTTGGCTGCGCCCCGACGGCAAGGCGCAGGTGACGGTGCGCTACGAGGATTATCGTCCGGTTGCGGTTTGCGACGTGGTTTTCTCGACGCAGCACGCCCCGGACATCTGGCCCGACGATTCCGCGCGAGGCGAGTGTCCGCCCGATTTCAAGGATGCCATCATCGAGCAGATTATCAAGCCGGTGCTGGGGGCGGAATGGCTCAGCGCTCCGGTCAACTACCTGGTGAATCCCGCCGGCCGCTTCGTGGAGGGCGGGCCGAAGGCGGACTGCGGCCTGACAGGACGCAAGATCATCGTCGATACCTACGGCGGAATGGCGCGCCACGGCGGCGGCGCTTTCTCCGGCAAGGACCCCTCGAAAGTCGATCGATCCGCTGCCTACGCGGTGCGCCATGCGGCCAAGAATATCGTTGCCGCCGGGCTGGCGGAACGCTGCGAAGTGCAGGTTTGCTACGCCATCGGCCGGCCGGAGCCGGTGGCGGTGGACGTGGAGTCGTTCGGCACCGCAACGGTGAGCGACGAGCGTTTGCGCGCCTTGGCGCGCGCTCACTTCGACCTGTCGGTGGAGGGCATTATCCAGTCCCTTGACCTGCGCCGTCCGATTTACCGCTCCACAGCCGCCTTCGGTCATTTCGGGCGCGAGGAACCGGATTTCAGCTGGGAAGCGACTAACCGAGCGGCGGAACTCGCCGACGATGCTCCAAGCGCTAGGGTGGCCTGATATGCAAAAAACCTCAGTCGTTCGGATTCGCGAGGACTTTGAAGTCGCCGATATTTCGCTGGCCGATTTCGGCGAGCGCGAAATCGCTATAGCGCGCAGCGAAATGCCGGGGCTGATGGCCTTGCGGAAGGAATACGGCGGCAGCCAGCCGCTGGCCGGCGCCCGGATTACCGGCTGCCTGCACATGACCGTGCAAACGGCCGTGTTGATCGAAACGCTGCTGGAGCTGGGCGCGGAGGTGCGCTGGTCGTCGTGCAACCGTCTTTCCACCCAGGATCACGCCGCCGCGGCCATGGCGCGCCGGGGCGTGCCGGTGTTTGCCTGGAAGGGCGAGACCGAAGAGGAGTATGTGCGCTGCATCGACCGCACCGTAGCCGGCCCCGGCGGCTGGACGCCGAACCTGCTGCTGGATGACGGCGGCGACCTCACCCGAATCGTCCACGACGAGCATCCGCAGCTGGCCGACAGCCTGCTGGGCTTGAGCGAGGAAACCACCACCGGCGTCCACCAGCTCTACCAGATGCAGAATGCGGGCACGCTGCGTTGTGCGGCCATGGATGTGAACGCCTCGGTGACCAAGTCGAAGTTCGACAACCTCTACGGCTGCCGCGAATCGCTGGTGGACGGCATCAAGCGCGCCACCGACGTGATGGTGGCGGGCAAGATCGCCGTGGTTTGCGGCTACGGCGATGTGGGCAAGGGCTGCGCGCAGTCGCTCAAGGGCTTGGGCGCGCGCGTCTGGATCACCGAAATCGACCCTATTTGCGCTTTGCAAGCGGCCATGGAGGGCTATCCGGTGGTGACCATGGACGAAGCCTGTTCGCAAGCGGATATCTTCGTGACCGCCACCGGCAACCATAGCGTAGTGACTTACGACCACATGGCGCAGATGAAGGATCAGGCCATTCTTTGCAATATCGGCCACTTCGATGTGGAGATCGACGTGGCTTCGCTGGCGGATTGCCGCTTCGAGGAAATCAAGCCGCAGGTCGATCACGTGATCTTTCCGGACGGCAAGCGCCTGATCCTGCTGGCCCGCGGACGGCTGGTGAACCTGAGTTGCGCCACCGGGCATCCCAGCTTCGTGATGTCCACCAGCTTCACCAACCAGGTGCTGGCGCAGATCGAGCTGCTCGCCGGCAAGGATTACGGGAACCGCGTCTATACGCTGCCGCGGCGGCTCGACGAGAAAGTGGCCCGCCTGCACCTGCCCAAGCTGGGCGCGTCGCTCACCCGCCTCACCCCGGAACAAGCCCGCTACCTCGATATTCCGGAAACCGGCCCGTTCAAGCCCGACCGCTACCGCTATTAGGGCCTGTTGCCGCTATCCGCCGCCGCGATGTCGTCGCCTGCGCAAGCCCTTTCGCGCCTCTTTCTTGCGGGAGTATCGGAGGCAGGATGAGCGTCGATGTCCTGGCGCGAACGAGCAAGCCCCATAGACGGGTTGATGCGTCTCCCGCAAGAAGGGGGCGCGAAAGGGCGGAATCGAAGCGGTTTAAGGTGATGAGGAAGAGCGGCAGGTGAGATATTTCGGGACCGACGGGGTGCGGGGCACGGTGGGGGAACACCCCATGACGGCCGAGTTTGCGCTGCGGCTGGCCGGCGCGGCCGCGCGGGCGCTGCTGCCCGGGGGCGGCATGGCTGTGATCGGCAAGGACACGCGGGTGTCCGGCTACATGTTCGAATCGGCGCTGGAAGCGGGGTTCGTGTCCGCGGGAGTTGACGTGCGGCTTTCCGGGCCGCTGCCCAGCCCTGGCGTGGCCCTGCTTGCCCGGCAACTGGGCGCCGACCTCGGCGTGGTCATCAGCGCTTCCCACAATGTTTATTCCGACAACGGCATCAAATTCTTCAAGCGCGACGGCTTCAAGCTGGCCGCCGAAGAGGAAGCGCGGATCGAAAGCCATATCGACGATCCCGCAGTGACGCTGGACTCCACCGCGCTGGGCCAGGTGCGCCGGGTTGACGATGCCAGGGAGCGCTACGAGAAGCACTGTTTGGATACTGCGCCCGGCGGCATGTCGCTTGAAGGGCTTAAGATCGTGGTCGATTGCGCGCACGGGGCCTCGTACCGCGTGGCCCCGGCGACGCTCACGGCGCTTGGCGCGGAGCTGGTGCCGCTGGGCTGCTCCCCGAACGGCCGCAATATCAATGACCGCTGCGGCGCCACCCAGCCCGACCTCCTGCGTCGCACCGTGGAGGCCGTGGAAGCCGATCTCGGCATCGCGCTGGACGGTGACGGCGACCGCGTGATCATGGTCGATCACGAAGGCAGGACGCTCAACGGCGATGCGCTTCTATTGATTCTGGCGCGGGCGCGCAGGGCCTCAGGCCGGCTTGAGGGGCCGGTGGTGGGCACCGAGATCAGCAGCCTGGCGCTGGAGCGCGCCCTTAAGGCGGAGGGCATTGCTTTTTGCCGAGCCAAGGTGGGCGACCGCCAGGTTGTCAACATGCTGCGCAAAGAGGGCGGCGTGCTGGGCGGGGAAAGTTCCGGCCATATTCTGTGCTTGGACAAGTCCACCACCGGCGATGGCATGGTCGTGGCCCTGGAGGTTCTGGCGGTCATGCGCCGCGAGGGTTGTCCGCTGGCCCAACTGGCCGTGCATATGCCGCCTATCGAGCAGATCCACCTCAGCGTTCCCGCAAACGGTTCGGGCGCGCTTGAGGGCCCCGCAGTGAGCCGCGCCGTGCGCGCGGCCCGCAAGCTGCTGGGCAGCGAGGGCCGCATTGTGGTGCGCCGTTCGGGCACTGAGCCGGTGGTGCGCGTGATGGCTGAAGGCCCGGACCGCTCCAGCGTGGAGCAGGCGGCAGCTAGCGTGGCGCGGGCGCTGGGCGCGGCGGAAGCATCCGCCCGGGAGAGCCATGGCTGAGGGATGCCGATGCCGAATTGTGGCGGGCAACTGGAAAATGCACGGTGCCCGCGCGGCCTTGGAAGCGCTGGCGGCCGGCCTGGCCGCTCGTTCTGCCGCGCAGGCGGAATCAACGCCGGAGGTGGTGGTTTTTCCTCCCTTCCCCTATCTTTCGGCCGTCAACCAGGCGCTTGGGACGGGCGAGGGGGGAGGCGGCATCGCCGTGCAGCTGGGCGCGCAGGATGTTTCCGCGCATCCGCAAGGCGCCCACACCGGCGAAGTATCCGCCTCCATGCTTGCCGATTGCGGATGCAGCCATGTGTTGGTGGGGCACTCCGAGCGCAGGGCATCCTGCGGCGAGACGGACGAATTGGTGGCGCGGAAATTTGCCCGGGCGGTCTCCGGATCGCTCACGCCGGTGCTTTGCGTGGGCGAGACGCTGAGCGAGCGCAACGCGGGCCGCACCGCAGAGGTGGTCTTGAGGCAGTTGGGGGCGGTTCTTGAGCGCTGCGGCGCGGACGGGTTCCGCAACGCGGCGCTGGCTTACGAGCCCGTCTGGGCCATCGGCACGGGGCAAACCGCCACGCCGGAGCAGGCGCAGGAAGTACATGCCATTTTGCGCGCCGCAATCGCCCGCGCCGATGCTAGAATTGCCGCTGGCCTGCGTATTCTGTACGGGGGCAGCGTGAAGGGTGCCAACGCCGCTGCCTTGTTTGCGCAGCCGGACATCGACGGTGGTCTGGTTGGCGGCGCGTCGTTGGACCCTGAGGATTTTTGGCGGATCATTACGGCTTAGGCAGCGGGGTAGCGGTTCTGTTTCAGCAATTGTTCTTAGCGGCGCATGTGCTGATCGCCCTTTTGATCATCGTTTTTGTGCTGTTGCAGCGCGGAAAGGGCGCGGAAACGGGCGCGGCCTTCGGCTCAGGCGCTTCCGGCACTATGTTCGGCGCCCGCGGCTCGGCCAATTTCCTGTCGCGGGTGACGGCGGTGCTGGCCACATTGTTTTTCGCCAGCAGCCTGGTTCTCACCGGGATCGGCAGGCCGCAGCCGGAGCAGAGTCTTCTGGATTCGCTGCCGCAAGCCGCGCCGGCGGAGGAGGAGGCCGCGCCGGTTGAACCTGCCGATGAAGAGTTGCCGCAGTTGCCGTCCGGCGACCAAGCGGAACAGCCGGAATCGGGAATCAATAGGGAATAGTGGATCCGTCCTGCATGAAGCCGGTTTTTGTCCTTGCCGATGTGGTGGAATATGGTAGACACGCTGTCTTGAGGGGGCAGTGGCGCAAGCCGTGCCGGTTCGAGTCCGGCCATCGGCACACCCATACCGGATAGGCTCCGACAGCGCGCCGCCCCTATATCGCCGCTGCAGCCACAGGCACTGATCCGTCGAACAACGAATGCCGGCCAGTTATCTTCCCGTCCTGATATTTCTCTGCGTGGCGCTTGCCATTGCGCTGGCGCTGCTGGCCTTGGGCCTTTTACTCGGTCGCCGGCAGAGGGACGAGCGCAAACTGGAGCCTTACGAGTGCGGCTTCGATCCTTTCGAGGATTCGCGCATGCGCTTTGACGTGCGTTACTACCTCGTGGCTATCCTGTTCATTATCTTCGACTTGGAAATCGCCTTCCTGTTTCCGTGGGCGGTGGCGCTGGACTCCATCGGCGTCCAGGGGCTGGTCGCCATGGGCATCTTCCTGCTGGTGCTGGTGGTGGGCTTTATCTACGAGTGGCGCAAGGGGGCCTTGGAATGGGACTAGAGCTGCCCGAAACCGCGTGCGGACCCCGCGTGGAGGGGTTGTCGGACACGCTTGCCGAGGTCCGCGAGCAGGGCTTCGTCGTGACTTCGCTCGACAAGCTGCTCAACTGGGCGCGCACCGGCTCGATGTGGCCGATGACCTTCGGGCTGGCCTGCTGCGCGGTGGAAATGATGCATGCCGGCGCCTCCCGCTACGATCTGGACCGGTTCGGCGTCATGTTCAGGCCCAGCCCCAGGCAGTCCGACGTGATGATCGTGGCCGGGACGCTATGCAACAAGATGGCCCCTGCGCTACGCCGCGTTTACGACCAGATGCCGGAGCCGCGCTGGGTGATTTCCATGGGCTCGTGCGCCAATGGCGGCGGCTACTACCACTATGCCTATTCGGTGGTGCGCGGCTGCGACCGAATCGTGCCGGTGGATGTGTACGTGCCCGGGTGCCCGCCCACAGCCGAAGCGCTGTTCTACGGCATTCTCCAGTTGCGCAACAAGATTCGCCACAGCAAGGCGCTGGCGCGCCCCAAGCCCGCTGCCTGAGCGGCCCGCCGAATGTCCGTCGCGAAACTGGATTCCATGGCCCATGCCCTGGGCGAGCGATTCGGCGGTGTGCTGCGCCGCCGCGAATCATCCTGCGGCGAGCTGAGCTTCGATCTGGATGCCCCGGACCTGGTGAACACTGCCGCCCTATTGCGGGGCGAAGAGGAATTTTCGTTTGAATCGCTGATCGATGTTTGCGGCGTGGATTACCTTGGCTACGGCCAGGTTCAGTGGCGCACCGAGCAGGCCACGGGAACGGGATTCAGCCGCGCGGTGCAGCCGGGGGACGCCGGGAGCGGGCCTTCCGCCGCCGAAGGGGAGGCGCCCGCCCGCCCGCGGTTTGCCGCGATCTACCATCTGCTGTCGCTGCGCCATAATCTGCGCATCCGCCTGCGCGTGTTCGCCCAGGGCGAAAACCCGCCGCTTCTGCCCTCGGTCACCGGGATCTGGCAGGCCGCCGACTGGTTCGAGCGCGAAGCCTTCGATCTGTTCGGCCTCGTGTTCGAGGATCATGGCGACCTGCGCCGCATCCTCACCGACTACGGCTTTATTGGCCATCCCTTCCGCAAGGACTTCCCCTTGAGCGGCAAGGTGGAAGTGCGCTACGACGAGTCGAAGCGCCGTGTGGTGTACGAACCGGTAAGCATTGAACCGCGAACGCTGGTGCCGCGCGTGATTCGCGACGATCACCGCTACCGCCCCGAACTGCGGGCCGAGCCCTCGGTCGCGGAAGAGGGCGGCGAGGCGTCGGCCGATGGCTGAGTTCCAGAGCTACACCATGAACTTCGGGCCGCAGCATCCCGCCGCCCACGGCGTGTTGCGCCTGATCCTGGAAATGGACGGCGAAGTGGTGGTGCGCGCCGACCCGCATGTGGGTCTGCTCCACCGGGCCACCGAGAAGCTGGCCGAATCGAAGCCGTACAACCAGAGCATCGGCTATATGGACCGGCTCGATTACGTATCGATGATGGCCAATGAGCACGGCTACGTGGCCGCCATCGAAAAGCTGCTCGGCATCCAGCCCCCGGTCCGGGCCCGCTACATCCGCGTGATGTTCGACGAGATCACCCGGATCCTCAACCATCTCCTATGGCTGGGCTGCCACGGGCTGGACGTGGGGGCGATGACGATATTCCTCTACTGCTTCCGCGAGCGCGAGAATCTGATGGACTGCTACGAGGCGGTTTCCGGAACGCGCATGCACGCCACCTACTACCGGCCCGGCGGCGTTTACCGGGATCTGCCCGAGGTCATGCCCAAGCATTTGGCGGAATCAAGCCGCAAGGGCGACCGGGACGCCGCCTTGGACGAGGGTCGCGACGGCTCCCTGCTCGACTTCATCGAGCATTTCACGCAGCGTTTTCCCGCCCGGGTGGACGAGTACGAAACGCTGCTCACCGATAACCGGATCTGGAAGCAGCGCACCGTGGGGATTGCCGTGGTGCCCCCCGAAAGGGCCATCAACCTGGGGTTCACCGGGCCCATGCTGCGCGGCTCGGGCGTGGAGTGGGATCTGCGCAAGAAGCAGCCCTACGCGGCTTACGCCGATATGGATTTCGATATTCCGGTGGGAACCAACGGCGATTGCTACGACCGCTACCTGGTGCGCATGGAGGAATTGCGCCAGTCCAACCGGATGATCAGCCAGTGCGTGGACTGGCTGCGGGCCAATCCCGGGCCGGTCATGCTCGACGACTACAAGCTGGCGCCGCCGAAGCGCACCGAGATGAAGGAGAAGATGGAGTCGCTGATCCATCATTTCAAATTGTTCACGGAAGGCTACTGCGTGCCGGAGGGCGAAGCCTACGCGGCGGTGGAGCATCCCAAGGGCGAGTTCGGCGTGTATCTGGTGTCCGACGGCGCCAATAAGCCGTTCCGCGTCAAAATCCGCGCGCCGGGCTTCCCGCACCTGGCGGCCATGGACGAGATGGTGCGCGGCCATATGCTCGCGGACGTGGTGGCGACCATCGGCACCATGGATATCGTGTTCGGCGAGATCGACCGCTAGGATGGCCGGCAAGACCCTGCTTCCCGTCCGCTCGCGCGCCGCCATTCAGGAATCGGCGGCGCGCTTTCCTCCGGGGCGCCAGCGCTCGGCGGTGCTGGATGCGCTGCGCCTGGCCCAGGAGGAAAACGGCGGCTGGCTTTCCGTGCCCCTGATGGATGCCGTGGCCGGCGAGCTTGAGCTGCCCCCCATTCAGGTTTATGAAGTGGCCACCTTCTATTCGATGTTCGAGGTGCGTCCCGTCGGCCGCCACTGCGTATCGGTTTGCACCAATATTTCCTGCTGGCTGCGTGGCGGCGGGGAACTGCTCGCGCACCTCGAAAACCGTTTGGGCATCGGCGCGGGCGAAAGCACCGCGGACGGGCGCATCTACCTTAAAAAGGAGGAGGAATGCCTGGCGGCATGCACCGGCGCGCCCATGATGATGGTCGATCACCGCTACTACGAGCATCTGAGCACCGAAGACGCCGACCGCATTGTTGGGGAATTGAAGCGATGAGCATGCCGCTGGTGCATCTGTGCATGCCGCCGCCCGAGGCGGAGAAGCCGTGGCTGCTGGAGTCCTACCGGAAGCGGGGCGGCTACAGCTCGTGGAGCCGGGTTCTGGATGGAAAGCTCAAGGCGGCGGAAATACTGCGCGCGGTGAAGGACTCGGGCCTGCGTGGGCGGGGCGGGGCCGGCTTTCCCACCGGGTTGAAATGGAGTTTCATGCCCAGCGACTGCGAGCAGCCGAGCTATCTGGTGTGCAATTCCGACGAGAGCGAGCCGGGCACCTGCCACGACCGCGATATCCTGCGCTATAACCCGCATGTGCTGATCGAAGGCATGGCGCTGGCGGCCTACGCCATGGGCGCCAGCGTTGGCTACAACTATATTCGCGGCGAGTTTCTGGGCGAACCGGTCCCTAGGTTTTTGGCCGCGCTTGAGGAGGCGCGCGCGGCCGGACTCATAGGGCGCGGGCTGGGCAAGGCGAAGGTGGATTTCGAGCTGCACCCCTTCGTGGGCGCGGGCGCCTATATTTGCGGCGAGGAGACCGGCCTGCTCGAATCGCTGGAAGGCAAGCCCGGCAAGCCTCGTTTCAAGCCTCCGTTTCCGGCCCAGAGCGGTCTCTACGGCCGTCCCACCACCGTCAACAACACCCAGACTCTGGCCAGCGTGCCGGCCATCCTGCAAAACGGATCGGAGTGGTTCAAGGCCTTGGGCGCTCCCAACTCGGCCGGCACCATGATCTACTCGGTGTCGGGGCACGTTGAGCGTCCCGGAAACTACGAGGCGCCGCTGGGCGTTTCCTTCAACGACTTGCTGGAGCATGCCGGCGGGGTATGGAAAGGCCGCCAGCTCAAGGCCGTGATACCCGGAGGATCGTCGGTGCCGGTGCTGCCCGCTGAAATCATCCGCGAATGCGCGATGGACTACGATTCGCTGAGCAAGGCCGGCTCCGCGCTGGGCACCGGGGCCGTGATCGTAATGGACGAAACGACCTGCATGGTGAGCGCGCTGCGGCGCATTGCCCGCTTTTACTACGCCGAGTCCTGCGGGCAGTGCACGCCATGCCGGGAAGGCACGGGATGGCTCTACCGCATGCTGACCCGCATGCTTGAGGGCCGCGCCCAGGCCGCCGATCTCGATCTGCTGCTGAACGTGGCCAACAATATCGAGGGCCATACGATCTGCGCGCTGGGCGATGCCGCGGCTTGGCCGGTGCAGAGCTTCCTTAAGCATTTCCGCCCGGAGTTCGAGGCCAAGATTCGCTCGTCCGCCAGCCAGCGCGAGGCCGCCTATGCCTGAGAAGACCGTGCGTTTGAGCGTGAACGGCCGCGAGCTCCAAGCCGCGGCCGGCGAAATGCTGATTGCGGCCACCGACCGGGAAGGAATCTACGTGCCCCGCTTCTGCTACCACCCCAAGCTGAGCGTGGCGGCCAATTGCCGCATGTGCCTAGTCCATGTGGAGGGGGCGCCCAAGCCCCTGCCGGCCTGCGCCACGCCGGTGGCGGAAGGCATGAAGGTTGAGACGCATTCGCAGCAGGCCATTTCCGCGCAGCGCGCCACCATGGAGTTTCTGCTCATCAACCATCCCCTGGATTGCCCGGTGTGCGACCAGGGCGGAGAGTGCGAGCTGCAGGACTTGGCCATGGGCTTCGGACGCGATGTTTCGAGGTTCTCCGAAGGCAAGCGCGCGGTTTCGGATCCCGACCTGGGGCCGCTGGTTTCCACCGACATGACCCGCTGCATCCACTGCACGCGCTGCATCCGCTTCGGCGAGGAAATCGCCGGCGTCCAGGAGCTGGGCGCCACGGGCCGTAGCGAGCACATGGAAATTACCACTTGGGTGGAGCGCTCGCTGAAGCATGAGTTATCGGGCAACGTGATCGACGTGTGCCCTGTCGGAGCGCTCAACAACAAGCCCTACCGCTTCACCGCGCGCGCCTGGGAAATGACCGCCCATCCCACGGTGGCGCCGCATGACTGCGTGGGCTCGGCCTTGTACGCCCATGTCTTGCGGGGCCGGGTGAGGCGCATCGTGCCCCGCCAGAACGAGGCGGTGAACGAAACCTGGATCTCGGACCGGGACCGCTTCAGTTGCGAAGGGCTGTATGTGGAGGACCGGCTTAGAAATCCGCTGGTGCGGCGCAACGGGCGGCTGCTGGAAACCGGCTGGGACGAGGCGCTTGAAGCGGTCGCGGACGGTCTTGGGCAAATGGTCCGGGAGCACGGCGGCGAGGCGCTGGGGGCGCTGGTTTCGCCCTCCGCCACCTGCGAGGAAGGCTATCTGCTGAAAAAGCTGATGGATGCGCTGGGATCCGCCAGCCTCGATTACCGGCTGCGGCGGCGCGATTTTCGCGGCCAGCGGAACGAGCCGCCGGCGCCGTGGCTGGGGATGCGTTTCGCCGAGGTGGAGTCGCTGGATTCCTTGCTGATGGTGGGTTGCGATTTGCGCAGCGAGGCGCCGATTCTGGCGCACCGCGTTCGCAAGGCTGCGCTGTCCGGAACGCGGGTCAGCTATCTGGACCTGGCCGAGCGGGAGTACTTGCATCCAATCCAAAAGGCGCTGGTGTCGCGTCCCGGACACTGGGCGGCCGACCTGGCCCGCCACGCCGGCGATGCCTTGCGCGGCGAACGAAGCGCGGTATGGTTCGGCGGAATCGCAATGCGCCATCCAGCCGCCTCGGAATTGCTTGAAATCGCAGCGGGCCTGCCGGCTGAAGTCGTGAAGGGCCGGATTAGCGAGGGCGGCAACGCTGCGGGTCTCGCGCTCGCCGGCGTGCTGCCATTCGCCGCTGCCCCGGCAAGCAGCGCGGGGCGCCCGTCCGGCATGCATGCGGGGCTGATGCAGCAGCAGCCGCCGCGCGGCCTGGTCCTGATGGGCGCAGAGCCCGAATTTGACTGCGCCGCAGGCGCGCAAGAGGCGCTTGCCGAGGCCGGATTCATTGTTGCCCTGAATCCTTGGACCACCACTTGGATGCTGCGCCACGCGGATGTCATCCTGCCCACGGCAACCTATCTTGAAACGCCTGGAACTTTCGTCAACGCGCAACTGGACTGGCAGAGCTTCGCGGCCGCGGCGCCGCCGCCGGGGCTGGCGCGGCCGGCCTGGAGCCTGCTGAGCGACTTGGGCGGGGTCCTGTCGCTGGACGGCTTTGGCTATTCGCGGTCGGACGAAGTGCTGGCCGAACTGCGCGAGCGGATGGATGCGCGGCCGGCCACCGGCCCGGCGGCCAACGGCGGAGCAACGCCCGACTCCCCGCCTCCGGGCGAAGGCAGCCCCGCCGCGCTCGAACTGCCGATCTACGCGGTCGATGGCTTGGTGCGCCGGTCCGTGCCTTTGCAGCAAGCCGCGGCCGGCCGCGGCGCGGCCTGAGTCCGTCTCCATGACGCAGATTTTGGCTGAATGGCTGGGCTTTCTGCCTATTGAGGCGGTGGAGGCGCTGGCCAGCCTGCTGGCGATTCTGGCGCTGGCGGTGGTGGTGATCTTGTGCGTCGCCTACACCACCTGGCTGGAGCGCAAGGTGATCGGCTTCATGCAGCTCAGGCAGGGGCCGAACCGCGTGGGTTTCCGGGGGCTGCTTCAGCCGTTCGCCGATGTCCTCAAGCTGCTGGTCAAGGAAATCGTGATTCCCGGCCAGGCCAACCGCTGGCTGTTCCTGACCGCGCCGATTCTGGCGCTGGTTCCGGCGCTGGCGGCATGGGCGGTGATTCCGGCGTTTCCGGGCTTTGCGATTGCCGATCTGGATGCCGGGCTGCTGTACCTGCTGTCCATGACTTCGCTGGGCATTTACGGAATCATTCTTGCCGGCTGGGCCAGCAACTCGAAGTATGCCTTGCTGGGCGCGATGCGTTCCGCCGCGCAGATGGTGGCCTACGAGATTGCCATGGGGTTCGCGCTGGTCGGCGTGCTGATGGCATCCGGAAGCCTCAACCTTGGCGAAATCGTGGCCCGCCAGTCGGGGGGCATGTCCCAATGGTTCATCTGGCCTCTGGCACCGCTGTTTCTGGTGTATTTCATTTCCGGCGTGGCGGAAACCAATCGCGCTCCGTTCGACGTGGCCGAAGGCGAATCCGAGATTGTGGCGGGATTCCACGTGGAATACGCCGGCGCCACCTTCGCCATGTTCTTCTTGGCGGAATACGCCAACATGCTCCTCATTGCCACCCTTACGGCGGTGTTGTTCCTGGGCGGATGGGATTCGCCGTTTAGCGGGCTGATCGATCCCGGCTTGCCGGTGGTGGGGATGCTGGCCGCGCCCGGCTTGTTCTGGCTTGCGGCCAAAACGTTTGTCTTCCTTTTCGTGTTCCTGTGGCTGCGCGCCACTTTTCCGCGCTACCGCTACGACCAGATCATGCGCTTGGGCTGGAAGGTCTTCATTCCTGTAACGCTGGTCTGGATCGGAGTGGAAGCGGTGTTTTCCGTGCTTGAGATCGGGCCTTTCGCATGAATGATTCCCCCAATAGCGCCAAGCGGGGCCGTCCGGGGCTAGGCAATCGGGCGCGGGCGGTGTTCCGCACTTTTCTGCTCGGAGAGCTGCTCAAGGGGCTGTCGTTAACGCTTGGCAACTTCTTCAGACGCAAAATCACGCTTAACTACCCGGTCGAAAAGGCCCCGCAGTCGCCGCGTTTTCGGGGGCTGCACGCGCTGCGCCGCTATCCCAACGGCGAGGAGCGCTGCATTGCCTGCAAGCTCTGCGAGGCGGTTTGCCCGGCGCTGGCGATCACCATTGAATCCGAGGTGCGCGAAGACGGCACGCGCCGGGCCAGCCGCTACGATATCGACCTGTTCAAGTGCGTGTACTGCGGCTTCTGCGAGGAGGCCTGTCCGGTGGATGCCGTGGTGGAGACCCGCGTTCACGAATACCACATGGAGCGGCGGGGCGAGAATATCCTCACCAAGGAGCGGCTGCTCGAAATCGGCGACCGCTACGAGGAGCAGATCGCCGCCGACCGCAGCGCGGATGCTTCCTACCGCTGAGCCGCCAGCCATGCAGCTGCTTGTCGATTGGTTCCCGTTCATCCTCTTTTCCGGTTGGTCGGGCATGCTGATCGCCTCGGCGCTGGGCGTCATTCTGGCCCGCAACCCGGTTCACTCGGTATTGTTTCTGGTGCTGTGCTTCGTGATTTCGGCGGCCATCTGGCTGCTGCTCCACGCGGAATTCCTGGCCGTGGCGCTGGTGCTTGTTTACGTGGGCGCGGTGATGGTGCTGCTGCTGTTCGTGGTGATGATGCTGGACATCAAGGCGGAGCGCATGCGCGAGGGGCTGGTGCGATACGCGCCGTTCGGCGTGCTTGTGGGCCTGCTGCTGGCGGCGCAGCTGGCATCGGTGTGGTGGCTGCGCGATTCAGGCATGGAGCTGCTCGCGCAGCCCCAAACGCCGTATTTCTCGGAAGGCAATACGCGGGCGCTGGGGGAGCTGCTTTACACCGAGCACCTCTATGCCTTTGAAATTGCCGGCTACATATTGCTGCTGGCGATTGTGGGCGCCATCACGCTCACGCTGCGCCGCCGTGGCGGCTTGCGGGTCCAGCAGGTGTCCGAGCAGGTCGCGGTGCGGCCTGAGGACCGGGTCCGGCTCGTGAAAATGAAAGCCGAGCGGCCCGAATGATCGGCCTGCCGCACCTTCTCACGCTCAGCGCGGTGCTGTTCGCTATCGCGGTGTGCGGAATCTTTATCAACCGCCGCAGCGTGATTCTGCTTTTGATGTGCGTGGAGCTGCTGCTTTTGGCGGTCAATTTCAATTTCGTGGCTTTCGCCTGGTACCTGGGCGATTTGGCCGGGCAGGTGTTCGTGTTCTTCATTCTGACGGTGGCCGCCGCCGAGGCGGCGATCGGCTTGGCGATCCTGGTGGTGCTGTTCCGCAACCGCATCAGCGTGAACGTGGACGAGTTCCGGTTGCTCAAGGGATGAGGCACGAAGCAATACTGCTGGCCCCGCTTTGCGCGGCGCTGCTGGTGGCGCTGGGTTGCCGGGTGCTGCCGCGGGCGCTGATGCATGGCCTGCCCATCGCCGCCGTGGCGGCTTCGGCGCTCCTTTCGACCTGGGCGCTGGCGGACCAGATCGGCGGCGCTCCCGTGGCCGTCAAGCTGTTCGACTGGCTCAGCATCGGCGGCCTGGATTTGAGTTTCGGGCTGCTGATCGACCGGCTTTCCGCTCTGATGATGTGCGTGGTCACCTGGGTGTCGCTGGCCGTGCATGTCTATACGGTGCGCTACATGCGCGATGATCCGGGCTACGCGCGGTTCTTCGCCCTGATCTCGTTCTTCACCGCCGCCATGCTGCTTTTGGTGATGGCCGACAATTTCATGCAGCTATTCGTGGGCTGGGAGGCGGTGGGTCTGGCTTCCTACCTGCTGATCGGCTTCTGGTTCAAGCGCCCGTCGGCGAATTTCGCCAGCCTCAAGGCCTTCCTGGTCAACCGGATCGGCGATTTGGGCCTTCTGCTGGGCATCGGGCTGATCGCCGGCGCGGCCGGCACGCTGGACTACGCCGAGGTGTTCGCCGGGGCCGGGCCTTTGGCCGCTAGGGAGATCACGGTATGGCCGGGGATCAGCTGGCCGGCGCTGGACCTGGGCTGCGCGCTGCTGTTCGTGGGCGCCATGGGGAAGTCGGCGCAAATGCCGCTGCATATTTGGCTGCCGGATTCCATGGAGGGCCCCACGCCGATCTCGGCGCTGATCCATGCGGCCACCATGGTCACTGCGGGCGTGTTCATGGTGGCGCGCATGTCGCCGTTGTTCGAGCACAGCCAGCTTGCGCTTTCGATGGTGCTGGCCGTGGGCGCCACCACCGCGCTGGCCACCGGGCTGGTGGCCATGGTTCAGCAGGATATCAAGCGCATCGTGGCCTGGTCCACGCTGTCGCAGCTGGGCTACATGATGGCCGGCCTCGGCGTGTCGGCGTATTCGGTCGCCATCTACCACCTGTTCACCCACGCATTCTTCAAGGCGCTGCTGTTCCTGGCGGCCGGCGCGGTCATCGTGGCGCTGCATCATCAGCAGGATATCCGGCGAATGGGCGGTTTGCGCCGGCGGATGCCGATCACCTATGCCACGGCCCTGATCGGAGGGCTGGCGCTGGTCGGCATTCCCGGCACTGCGGGTTTCTTTTCCAAAGACGCATTGATCACCGCCGTGAGCCGGGCCGACGGACCGCTGGGCGCTTATGCGGGCTGGTGCCTGCTGCTGGGCGTGGCGGCGACCGCCTTTTACACCGCCCGGCTGCTGCTGGTCGTGTTTCACGGCGAGCCGCGGGAGGGCATCCTCTCCTCCGCGAGCGCTGCAAGGCCCCGTTCCTCCTCCGGTTCCGCAGGCCATGCCTCGCTGGAGCCGGTGGGGCCTTGGATGCTGGCTCCGCTGGTGTTTCTCGCCGTTCCTTCGCTGCTGATCGGCTGGTTCACTTTCGCGCCCGTGGTGCTCGGCGATTATTTCGGCGGCTCTATCGTTAATTTGCCCGGCGGCGGCCCGGGCGGCGGTGATTTAAGCCAAGGCACGCTGGACTTCTTCCTTCATGGCCTGTATTCGCCGGTGTTCCTGCTGGCCCTGCTGGGTGGCGCGGCGGCATGGGTTTTCTGCCACTGGCGCCCGCAATGGAGCGAACGCGCCGATCCCTTTCTGCGCGGGCCCGCCCGGGCGCTCGCTCTGGGCTACGGCTTCGACAGGCTTGTCGAGCGGGCGCTGATTCCCGGAACCCGGGGGGCTGCCCGGAGCGCTGCGGACCAGGCGGACTCGCGGTTCATTGACGGACTGCTGGTGAACGGATTGGCGCGAGCCGTCCGCTGGGGTTCGGGGATGATGCGCCGCCTGCAAACCGGCCTTCTTTACCACTACGCATTCGTGATGGTGACGGCGATCTGCTTGCTGATCGCTTGGGTCGTTTTGGTGCTCGACTAGTGCGGCGCGATGCCTGATTTCGGCTTTCTGAGCTTCATTATTTGGCTGCCGGTGCTGGTCGGCTTGCTGATTGCCGGGCTGGCCCGAAGCGCCGCCGCGGCACGCTGGGCTTGCCTGGGCGTTTCTTTGCTCCAGTGGATTCCGGGACTGATGCTGTGGCGCGCCTTCGAGCCGGGCGGCGGCTACCAGTTCGTTGAGCGGCAGCCTTGGATCGGGCAGTTCAACGTTGAGTACTACCTTGGCGTGGACGGGATAGCGCTGGCCTTGATTTTGCTGACCCTGCTGCTCACGCCCGCCGCCGTGGCGGCCGGCTGGCGGGCAATCGACCGCCGCACGGGGCTTTATTACGGCGCCCTGCTGATCCAGCAGGGGCTCATGCTGGGCGTTTTCTGCTCGCTGGACAGCCTGCTGTTCTATGTGTTCTGGGAATTCATGCTGGCGCCCATGTTTCTGATTATCGGCGTGTGGGGCGGCGAGCGCCGGATTTACGCCACGGTCAAGTTCTTCCTGTTCACCTTCCTGGGCTCGGTGTTCATGCTGGTGTCGCTGGTTTACCTGTACCTGGAATCGGGCAGTTACGCCATTCCCGACCTGCACGGCCAGCCGCTTTCGCTGCCGGAGCAGCAGTGGCTGTTCTTCGGCTTTCTAGCCGCGTTCGCGGTCAAGGTGCCCATGTGGCCGGTGCATACCTGGCTGCCGGATGCCCACGTTGAGGCGCCCACCGGCGGGTCGGTCATCCTCGCGGCCATCCTGTTGAAGATGGGCGGCTTCGGCCTGTTGCGCTTCGGCCTGCCGGTCACTCCCGATGCCGCCGCGCAGTTCGCGCCATTGGTTGCGGGGCTTTCGCTGGTGGCGATCGTTTATATCGCCTTGGTGGCCTTGGCCCAGCGCGACCTCAAGAAACTGATTGCGTATTCGTCGGTGGCCCACATGGGCTTTGTGACGCTGGGCATGTTTATTCCGCTGGCCGGCGTCGGCGCGGAAGGCGAGGCGCTGCTGGCGCTGGGCATGGGCGGCGGCATGGTGCAGATGATTTCCCACGGCTTTATCTCGGCGGCGCTGTTCATGTGCGTCGGCATCCTCTACGACCGCGCGCATACCCGGCAAATCGGCGATTTTGGAGGAGTGGCCAACACCATGCCGATCTTCGCCGTGCTGCTGGTGCTGTTTGCGCTCGCCAACGCTGGCCTGCCCGGCACCTCCGGATTCATAGGGGAATTCCTGGTGATTCTCGCGGCCTTCCGGGTCGAGCCGCTGGTGGCCCTGGGCGCGGGCACGATTCTGGTCCTGGGCGCCGCCTACAGCCTGTACATGATCAAGCGCGTCGTGTTCGGCGATGTGGCCAACGACAAGGTCGCCGCGCTCAAGGACCTGGATCTGCGGGAGCGGGTGGCGCTGGGGGGCATGGCGCTGTTCGTGGTGGCGCTGGGCTTTTATCCTGATCCGCTGGTTGAATTAATGGAGCCTTCACTGGACGCGCTGGCGCGGCATGTCGTGGCCGGCAAGGCGGGCGCATTATGAACGCCTTTGCCTCTTGGGCGCCGATGTACGCCGAGTTGCTGCTTGCGGCGCTCATCCCGGTGGTCCTGCTCGTGGATTTGGCGGCGGGCGGCCGCCGCCAAACGCTCACGCGCGCCGTCGCCTTGGCCGGCCTCGTTCTCGTGGCTTGGGCCGGATTCGAGGCGTCCAACGGCGAAATGTTCGGCGCATCGTTCGTGATGGACAACCTGGCACGGCTTCTGAAGCTCGCCGGGACGCTGCTGACCGGCATGGCCTTCGTGTACGCCACTCGCGATCTTAAGGACGCCGGCGCGCTGCGCGGCGAGTACTACCTCTTGGGACTGTTCGCGCTGCTGGGCGTGTTCGTGACCGCCTCGGCGGGCAGCCTGCTTACGCTTTATCTGGGCCTGGAGCTGTTGGCGCTGGCGCTCTACACGCTGGTGGCGCTGCAGCGCGACTCGGCCCGGGCGGCAGAAGCGGCAATGAAGTATTTCGTGCTCGGGGCGATCGGCTCCGGGGCCATGCTGTACGGCATCTCGCTGCTCTACGGCCTTTCCGGCTCGCTTCTGCTCGGCGAAATTGCCGCGCAGGGCGAGGCCGGCGCCGGGTCGTACGTGGCCGCGGCGCTGGTTCTCGCCGGCGTGGCCTTCAAACTGGGCGCCGTGCCGTTTCATCAGTGGGTCCCGGATGCCTACCAAGGGCCGCCGCTGGGCGTGGCGGTGGTTTTGGCGACAGTTCCCAAGCTGGCTTACTTCGCGCTGATCGTGCGGCTGATGGTGGATGGGCTTCCTGTCGCCCAGGAGCAATGGAACCTGCTGCTCATCGTGATGGCCGTGGCATCGCTGGCCATAGGCACCATCGTCGCCCTGTCTCAGACCCAGGCCGCGCGGCTGTTTGCCTGGGCGGCGATCGCGCATGTCGGTTTTCTGCTTCTCGGGGTGGCGGCGGGCGGCGTTGGCGGGCTGAGCGCAGCGCTCTTTTACACGCTCGTCTATATCCTCATGGCGGCGGGGGCCTTTGGCGTGGTCATCGCGCTGGAGCGGCAGAACGCATCGCTGGACAGTCTGCGCGGCCTTTATCGCCGGCATCCGGGCATGGCGCTGACCATGCTGGCGATTATGCTGAGCTTGATCGGCATTCCGCCGCTGGCCGGCTTTCTGGCCAAATGGCAGATTCTGATGGTGCTGGTGGAACGGGGCATGATTGCGCTTGCCGTGGTGGCGGTGGTGTTCGCCGTGGTGGCGGCCTATTACTACCTTCGCATTATCCGTTTGATGTTCATGGAAGCGCCGGAAGAGGAAGGCAGGGTCGCGCCGGGCTGGGGCGCGAGCCTGCTGCTGGGCGCCAATGGCCTGGCGCTGCTGGTTTTGGGGATCTGGCCCAATGCCCTGCTGGAACTGTGCCGCGCCGCGTTCGCGGGATAGGCGCATGGAGAGCGGCAGGGGAGGAAGGCATCCTGTCCTCCGCGAAGGCTCAACGAGGGCGCGCCTTGTTCTTCTCTGACGGGACAGCGCGCTCGCCTCGCGGCTCCTTGAGATGCTGAAGTCCGTGATGCGCGTGGCGGGCCCGCTGGCGGCGCTGGCGGCGGGCCTTTTGATGCGGGATGCAGGTCCGGGCGTGGCTTGGACGGTGGCGGCCACCACGCTGTGCGCGCTATGGTGGATCACCGAGGCCGTGCCCATTCCGGTCACCGCGCTGGTCCCGATAGCGCTGCTGCCGCTGGCGGGCGCCATCCCGCCGGAACAGGCGGCGCGCGCTGTGGGCGATCCGCTCATACTGTTGCTGATGGGCGGCTTCATGCTGTCAACGGCCATGGAGAAGAGCGGCGTGCATCGGCGCATCGCGCTGGGCATGATCAACCTGTTCGGATCGGGGAACGGGCGGCGGCTGGTATTCGGCTTCATGGCGGCGGCGGCGCTGCTCAGCATGTGGATTTCCAATACCGCCACCACGCTGATGCTTTTGCCCATCGCCGTGGCCGTTATCCAAGGTTGCGACGACAAGCGTCTGGCGTTGCCGCTGCTGCTGGGCATGTGCTACGCCGCCAGCATCGGCGGCACCGGCACCCCGGTGGGCACCCCGCCCAACCTGATCTTCATGCGCGTCTATCAGGACAGCGCCGGGGCGGAAGTGGGCTTTACCCAGTGGATGCAGTGGGCGCTGCCGATCGTGCTGGTCATGCTGCCGGTGGCAGGCCTATGGCTGACGCGCGGCCTGAAGCTTCGTTCGCCGGTTTCCCTGCCGGCCACGGGGGGATGGAGCAAAGCGGAGGTTCGCACGCTCGTCGTGTTCGCGATCACCGCGTTGCTGTGGGTCACGCGCCGCGAGCCGTTCGGCGGCTGGTCGGGCGCGCTGGGGCTGGCTCAGGCGAATGACGGCAGCGTGGCCTTGCTGGCGGTGGTGGCGATGTTTCTGGCGCCGAATGGTTCCGGCGCCCGCCTGCTCGACTGGAAAACCGCCGTCGGCATCCCCTGGGGCATTCTGCTGCTGTTTGCCGGCGGCATTTGCCTGGCCGGCGCTTTCTCCAGCACGGGCTTGAGCGCGACTATCGGCGAGGCGCTGGCTTCCTATGCTGGCTGGCCGCCGTGGCTGCTGATCCTGCTTATTTGCTTGGCGGTCACGTTTCTGACCGAAATCACCAGCAACACCGCCACCACCTCGCTGCTGATGCCCATCTTGGCGGCCGCCGCCATAGCCGCCGGCATCGAACCCCGCACCATCATGGTTCCGGCTGCGATCAGCGCCAGCTTCGCCTTCATGCTGCCGGTGGCCACCGGCCCTAACGCCGTGGTCTTCAGCTCCGGCCGCCTCACCGTCCCGCAAATGGCCCGCGAGGGCTTGGTCCTCAACCTGCTCGGCGCCCTCATCATCTCCACCATCAGCTACTTTCTGCTGAGCTGACAGAGAACTTCCATAGTCACATGTTAGAATCGTTGGCAGTTGCCTAAATTCAAGGACAGAGCTAAATGAGGCACATCATCTTCCGGGTGCAGTGGAAGCGAATGAAGCGCCGGGAGCTTCTCGCATAGATGGCTCTTAGCCATCAGGAATGGCACGACTGGCTGCACCAGCAATTGCCGCCGCCCGATCTGCCTGAAAACGCGCCTGAAATCATCGACCTTTTTTCCGGATGCGGCGGATTGTCCCTGCCTTTCGAGGTCTGCGGCTACCGGTCGATCGGCTACGAGGTGAAAGCCCCGGCGGTCGAAACGTACTCACGGAATCTCGACGGCGAATGCCATAAGGTTTTTTTGTCCATCGGGTTGCCGGAAGAGCGCAGCGGCGTGGATGTCATTATCGGCGGGCCGCCTTGCCAGCCGTTCAGCCAATTCGGGTATCAGCGCGGGCGGGAAGACAATCGGGACGGCCTGCCGGTATTCATTGACGCAATAAGGCGGTTTCGCCCAAAGATCGCGATTATGGAAAATGTCCGCGGCTTGCTCTACCGCAACAAGGGGTATCTTCGATCCGCCGCCAAAGATATGGAGCGCCTCGGCTATACCGTGTATGCGGAATTGCTCAAGGCGGTCGAATACGGCGTTCCGCAAAAGCGGGAACGGGTTTTTGTCGTTGCCTCTCAGGTTGGATGGGAATGGCCGGAAAGATCGGTGGATGCCCCGGTAACGGCGGGTGCCGCATTGGGTCCGCTGGTCGGAAGAGAAGACGCGGACAGCAGGTACCTTACGCCAAAAATGGATAAATACATCGCTAAATACGAGGCGAAAAGCCATTGCGTCACGCCTAGGGACTTGCACCTTGACCGCCCTGCCCGGACAGTGACTTGCCGCAACTTAGGCGGGGCGACCGCCGATATGCACCGGCTGAAAATGCCGAGCGGCCAGCGGCGGATGCTGACGGTCAGAGAAGGCGCAAGGTTACAATCTTTTCCCGATTGGTTCGATTTCGCCGGCACCGAATACGAGCGGCACGAACAGATCGGCAACGCCGTTCCCCCGCTTATGGGATTGGCAGTCGCCCGGCAGGTCCTCAAGGCGCTTGAAAAGCCAGCCTATCGAGCAACAGGAAAAAAGATGAATAGCAAGCTGCTGGAAGCCGACCGGATAGCCGAGAAAGTTGAACAGGCGCTGAACATTATCCGTCTTGCGGGAGTGCCTGTTCGAGGCATGACGAAACGAAGAAAACAGCGAGTCGCAAAAGCGCTGCTGGCGGTTGCCGGAGTTCTGCCGGATACGAAATGGTCTGATGCCACAAGCCATTTCAACGAAACGGCGAAACCGCTTACCACGCGAGAAGTAATCCGGGCATGGAACGATCATTATGGCGAGAATATCGCCGATTCATCCTATGACGATGTGCGCCGCAAAGACCTGCTGATCTTGGTTGAGGCAGGACTGGTCGCTCGGAGCGCAGCAAATCCGGCTGCGGACGTTAACGACGGCACAAGAGGCTATTCGATACCGCTGGAAGCGCTGGAGTTGCTGCGCAGCTATGACACGGCGGAATGGGAAGACAGCTTGCTGCGTTTTCGTGCCAAGGCGGGCTTGCTCAAGGACCGGTTGAGCAAGGCACGTGAATTCAAGATGGTCCCGGTTACGCTGCCGGACGGCAGCCGCTACAAGCTATCCCCCGGTCCGCACAACGAGATTCAAAGGTCGGTGATCGAGGATTTCCTGCCTCGGTTCTCGCAGGGCGCAGAAGTGCTTTATATCGGCGATGCCGCAAAGAAGATTCTGCATATGAACGCCGACAGGATGCAGGAGCTCGGCATCCAGGAAATGGATCGGGGAACGCTGCCCGACATTGTGGCTTACGAAGCAGGCCGGAACTGGCTTTTTCTGATCGAAGCCGTTCATTCATCGAATCCGATCAATAAAATGCGCCATATGGCCCTGCGCCGATTGACCAAAGGTGCCGCTGCGCCTTGCCTGTTTGTGAGCGCCTTCGCCAATCCCGATGCTTTTGGGCGATTCTCGAAAGAGATAGGATGGGAAACCGAGGCATGGATTGCCAGCGATCCAGAGCATATGATCCACTTCGATGGCGGCAGGTTCCTTGCGCCCCACAACAACAGCAAATCGTAATCATCGGCACTTTTCTTCATAATTCCCAAAAATATTTATGAGATGGCCTCTAGCAAGTATGCGCCGTCTTCAAGAAGTAATGCCCAAGCTCCGCCGGATGCTATTCTGATCTACGACTAACGAGGGGAATCACCGTCCGGCAGTTGTTGGACTTTGGTATGGATGCAGGGATCGAACAAGTTGAGGATTTTGACGTAAGTACGACGAAGCTGGTTGATGCCCGAATCCTTCATAACGGGATAGAACCGTAGAGAGGCTGTCAGGATTCCGCTGCTCGTGCGAGCCGTTCAGGGTCCCAGATCTGCTCGGCAAGTTTTGTGTAAAGATGCTGGCGCGCTTCAAGGTCGCCTTTGCGAAATTCGGGATGAGCCTTGAAAGCGAGTTTGCTGGAGTGGATAAACTGTTTGAATCCCGGGTCTCGCTCGTAGGCTTCCTCGTGAAGGCTTCGCGCCAGCAAGTTCTGCTTCAGGTAATGATGGCGCTTCTTTTCATAGGGCAGGTCGCCATAACTGGCGTTATCGCTCTTGGGCAAGAGCAATAGACCTCCAATGCGATTGCGAAATTGGGCGAAATCGTTGGGATGGTCGAATTCGTCGGAATGATCTTCGAAATGATCTGCCCAGACGTGCTCGATTTCGTAGACATTTTTACCGCCCCTGCCCATGTAGTCTCTAAAGTGGGAGTTATGCCCTGACGAGGTTTCCACGTAATCGGTAAGGCGAGCGAGCAATCGATGTATCTGGGGGCGATTCGTGCCATGCAAGTGAAACCGGTCATTGGTTGCGAAAATTTCCTTCTCTGACTCTAAGCGCTCCATGAGGAGATCAGCGAGGTTCCGCGCGTCCTTGCCACGGATTTCTCGCATGGTGGTGAACATGGCGTGCCGCATAGTTGAATAACTGATGGATCGAAAGTTCCAGATTCGCCGTGCGATCAAGATGTCGAGGTAAGTCGAGACGATGCGAAGCTTCTGCAAGATCACACATTCCGCCTCATGGCATTCCAGTGCGGCTAGAAGCACAGGGTATTGCAACGTGAAATTGCTCTGAGCGCAGTAGTGGATGGCCTCCAAGCCCTCCTTTATCTCCTTTGCAGCTTCCCGCAGGCGCGAGTACCAGCGCCCATAGAAGGCGAAGTTGACTTCAATGAAACGGAAGAAATCGTCACTCGACGACAGGCCCAAATCCTCCTTATTATCGCGTACCCAGCGGTGAAACTCTGTGCCGATCAGGTCGAAATCACGTGGTTCGGCGTTTCGCTTTGGTTCGCGGATACTGTTCGCAAACTGGCTGCGCAACCATGCTTTGATGGCATCAGCATCCTCTTCCTTGCCAATTTTTTTGAGGTACGCAACCTGATTTCGCCAAAATTGGTTGGCCTCGTCGCGACGCTCGGGATCCTGAATGTTTGCAAGAATGTAGCCCTTGAGCATGTCAGTGGGCGTAAGGGAAAGCCCTCGATCGTTCATGGTCTCGAAGATTGTGTAAGCATCGGCATCGGACTGGGCGCTGATCTCGACTATGTATACGTTCTCGATCAACCAGTCTGAGAAGTAGGGAAGAGCTTCTTTGGCCAGTTCATCGGGAAACGAATCTGTGATGTCCTGAAAGCGACGAACAATGTTTGTTACCGACTCGGGCTGTCCTGCTTCGTCGAAAGAATTGCCGTTGAACAGGGCCTCCATGCATTTGACTCGCTCTTCCACATCAATATTGAACGAGCGGGTACCGTAATGCGTTGAGAAAATCAAACTGGCGATTTTTGTCTGTTCATCCTTATCGTCTTCTAGCAGCCTATAAACGTGGATGAGCAGGAGCGTGAGGGTGGTTAGTCGTTGCTGGCCGTCGATGATGAAATTTTTGCTCTCCTTCTTGCTGATAATGATGGATCCAAGGAAATAGTGACTGTAATTCTCAACTTCGTTGCGCTCGTGACTCTTGTTGTAGTTGTCGCCGAATCTTTCCGCGAGGTCA
The DNA here is from genome assembly GCA_026708965.1 of Gammaproteobacteria bacterium. Taxonomy (GTDB): domain Bacteria; phylum Pseudomonadota; class Gammaproteobacteria; order Steroidobacterales; family Foliamicaceae; genus Foliamicus. Next base: position 70,622 of record JAPOTY010000013.1, read on the forward strand.
TCAATCAATTCCGTAACCTGCTTCCTCCCCCAACGGTACTCGCGCTGATAGTATTCGATGGCGAACTTCTTCTCGCCAAGTAAGGAACGTAGTTTTTTTGCTTTGCTTTGGATTTCTTCCACGAGTTACGCCTCATGAATCTGTGAATCGCCCCGGGTTTACCGGAGGCTGATTTGTTTGAGTCAGGCCACCATGGTTGATCCTGCCAGTTGCCAATAATACTCGTCCTCTTTTTCTGTCGGTGGTCGGTTTGAGGTGGTCCTAGTTCACAGGACAGTCTGATGACTGATTTAAGGTGTGTCCGTGTTGATTTGCAGCCCTCGATTTCCAGAGCCTATGCTTGATGCGGCCTCATTCGTCCGCCTCAACTCCTTGTTCTCCTTCTCCAAGGCCCTCAGACGCGCCCGACTCTCCGAGGCCATGCCGCCCTGACGACCCGTGTCGATCTCCATCCGCCTCGCCCAGCCGAGCGGCGTCTCCGGCGCGCATCCAATCTTGCTCGCGATCGCTGCCCGCGCCGCCCATCGCAACCGGTAATACCTCTCGTGCTCAAACGGCGTTCGTACGGCTCGTTCCCTGGTCTCCGGGGAATAACGCTTCGCTTTGTGCATGCTCCAATCCTCTCAAGATCCGGAGCCTCCGGTAAACCCGGGGCGATTTACTCATGGCCTGTTGAAATAGCCTTGATTTGCCGATGATTTCGGGTTGACATCTGTGCTGGCGAGCGCATCATATGAACTTGCGGTTGGGAAGGCTTTGGTTTCAAGGTCTGCTGGGGCCAAGTGCCCCACCCGGCTGCTTTATTTTCGCGCCGTTATGTACATTCTCTATCTTGACGGCTCTGGATCCGTAAAGAACCCTGGCGAACGGCATTTCATCCTTGCCGTTGTTGCCGTGTTTGAACGCCAGATATACCACCTTATATCCAAGGCGGATCAATTCGTTGCAGCGCTCGGTCTTGGTCATGCGGCAGATATTGAATTGCACGCAAGCCCGATGGCGAACGGGAAAAGATGGCCTTGGAAAGGATTGGAGCGAAGAATCCGCCTTGAAACAATTGAACGCGGCTTAAGCTTGCTTCATGGCTTGGTTCATCGTAAATCCGCTGCGGAAGATTGTTATTGTCCGGCATGTATGTCGAGGTCGCTAAGGGCTGTGCATGCGGGTTGACGCTTGCTTCGGGTGATTCAGCTGAAGTTGGGATCGACGGAGTTTTCGTAGAGTTTGCGCATGTAGAGGATGGGCGCCAGCGGGGCTTCGGCGTAGCGGCAGAAGCGCCAGCCTTCGGGGAGTTTGCGGAATAGCGCCACGGCGCGGTTGTCGGCGCCCACGGGCTTGTCGTAGCCCTCGGCCACTGCGTCCCAGTGGAACTGGTAGGAAACCCAGGCCAAGTCGTCGCTCAGCGGCGCCGCATGAAGATCCCAGAGGCGCATTTTCAGCCGTGGGATCATTGCCATGGTCTGGTCCCAATAGGCGCGGATGGCCTCCCAGTCGCGCAGGGGCTGTTCGATTTCCTCGGGCAAGTAGAAGGGGTGGGGGTCGGAAGTGTCCCAGAGATCGGCCATGGCCTTCAGATCCATGCGGTTCCAGTGATGCTGGAGTTGCTGAAGCACCGCGCTGATTTCCTCGGCAAGTTGCGTTTGTGATTGTGTGTTCATCGCTTCATTATGCCGCTTGATGCCTGCGGTTTCAGGGTTGCGGGCTGGAGCTGGAGTCGGCCATTTCTTTGCTCCCTTCCTCCGGGAGACGCGCAAGTCCATCCATGGAGCTTGGTTCCGGCATCCTGCCTCCAACACTCCCGGAGGAAGGGGGCAAAGAAATGGCCAAAGGCCATCGCAAACTGTGGCGGTCGAAAGCAAGCAGGCAAGTTCGCGGAAACAGTGCGGCGGCGCACTACAATGGCCGGAGGTTTCAAGACACGGAGGGGTTTTCATGATGATATCGGCTTTCGATCCGCTGGATGCGGCGCGCAACCTGCATCCGCGTCTTGATCCGCGCAGGATCGAAATGGCGCGCCTGCTCGGAGCCGCACGGGCCAAGTCCGGGCCGCGCAGGCGCTGATTCGCGTGGCTGGCCAGGTTCAATCGAAGGGATTTCGAGCGGCGCTGGGGCAGTTCGCCACCGGGGTCACGGTGGTGACGACGCGCACGGCCGCCGGCGAGCGCATCGGATTGACCGCCAACAGCTTCAACTCGGCATCGCTGGACCCGCCCATGGTGCTCTGGAGCCTCAAGAACGATTCACAGAACTTCGGCGTGTTCGCCGCGGCCAGCCATTTTGCGGTCAATGTGCTGGCTGCCGACCAGGTGGAAGTGTCGCAGCGCTTCTCGCGCAGCGTGGAGGACCGGTTCTCCGGGCTCGAATGCAGCGAAGGCATTGGCGGCCTGCCGCTCATCGCTGGCTGCGCGGCGACTTTTCAGTGCCGCAACGTGCATCGCTACAGCGGCGGCGATCACGCGATCTTCGTGGGCGAGGTGCTGGAATTCGAGGTCAGCGAGCGCACCGCGCTGGTATTTCATCGCGGCGATTACACGGTGACTCTGCCGCGTTCGACCGCCGTCGCCGGCGATGAAATTGCCGGCGGCTACGTCGATGACTTTCTACTGCCTCTGCTGGCCCGGGCTTACCGGCTGTTCGGATTGCCCTTCTACGAGCACCTCAACGAGCGAGGCATTCCACGCGACGAATGGCGGGTGCTCGCCACGCTCAGCGACCAGAGCTGCACCCGCGACGAGCTGGGCTGGATCATCCGCATGCCCGGCGAAGTCCTCGATTCCACCATCGCATCGCTGCGTCGGCGCGGACTGATCGCAGATGCCGGGCCGCGGCCTGAAGGCGGCGCCCTCAAGCTGGTATGCACGCCCGCGGGCAGCCGCCGCGTGATCGAATTGCTGGCCGTGGCCAAGGCGCGCGAGGCGGACGTGCTGTCCGATTTGCCGGAACTGGAGCAGCAGGATTTCAAGCGCATGCTAAGGAGCATGATTTCTCGGCTCGCGGGCAGCGAACGTCCCCGTTGAATTGATGGGGCTGTTGATCTTTGCCGGATATCTGGCGCTGGTGGTGGCGCTGGGAGCGCTGGCCTCGCGAAGCCAAAGGTCCAGCGAGGATTTCTGGGTGGCGGGAAGGCGCTTCGGCCTGCCGATGCTGGTTCTGGCCAATGTGGCCGCCATCATGCATGGCGGTTCGATCCTGAGCGGCGTGGCGGCTATCGCCAATTTCGGAGGCGTGGCCGCTTTGCCGTTTCTGGCCTTTGCCCTGGGGATCGCGCTGCTGTTCTTCTTCTTTGCCCGAAAGCTGCGGCAGTCGGGCGGATTCACGCTGCCCGACTACCTGGGCGACCGCTACAACAGCAGGCCGCTGAGGGCCTGGAGCGCCATCGTGGTGGCGGTATCCAGCGTTGTGTACCTGGTGGCGCAGTTGCGGGGCATGGCTTTCATTCTTGAGAGCCTGCTCGACGTGCCTTTCCTCTGGGGCCTGGCCCTTGGCTGCGTCATCTTCGTGGGCTATGTTGCGCTGGGCGGCCTGCTTGCGGTGGTGTGGACGAATATCGCCCAGTTTTTCTTCATGTGGTGCGGGCTGTTGCTGATCGCGCCGGTTTTGCTCCAGGAAGTGGGCGGGTGGACCGCCGTGATGCTCGAGGTCGAGCAGGCTGCGCCGGGCTGGACCCGCCTCAGAGGCGTGTCCTGGGACTGGGGCTACCTTATTTCCTGGCAGATCATCTGGATGCTGGCCTATTGCACGCGCCTGGAGCTGGTCACCAAGATGTACGCCGCGCGCGATTGGCGCGTGGCGCGCCTGTCGCTGCCGTGGACCATCCTGATTGTGCTGCTGTTCCTGCTCTACGGGAACATGTACTTGGGCGCGGTCGCCAGGATCACGGTTTGGGACGGCTTGGCCTCGCCCGATCAGGCTTACGTGGCGCTGGTATCCGCCTATCTGACTCCTGCGCTGGCCGCCTTCGCGCTCACCGGCATCGCCGCCGCCGCCATGTCCACCACCGACTCGCTGCTGCTGATGGCCGGCTCGGCGCTGGCTCACGACTTGGTGCGCAAGTGCGTGGACGAGCCCCGCGGCGTCAAGCGCGATGAACGGCGCTATGTATGGATTTCGCGCGCCACGATCGTTGCGGTGGGGGCGCTGGCTTTTCTGCTGGCGATACCGGATGTGGCCCTTATTCTGCCGATCGTGTCCTTCGCGGTGGCCATCATCGGCGCCGCATTCTTTTTTCCGCTGATTGCCGGCATGGCAGGAAAGCGGGTCAGCGCCCAGGCCGCGCTCGCTTCTTCGGTTGGGGGCGTGCTGGTTACCGTGGCATGGATCGCGGGCGCGCTTTCCGGCCAGAACTGGGCGCAATCATTGCATCCCGGAATTCCCGGTTTGCTGGTATCGGGCGCGCTGATCGGGCTGGTGAGCCGCTTCACGCCCCCGGCTGTGGCCGTTGGAGGCGTGGCCAGCGCGGAATTGGCGGACGGGATTGAGCCGAAGGGCGGGGCGTTATGATTCTTGGCCTGCCGATCGGGAGTTTTGTGGCGCAGTTGGCGCTGCCGGCGATCGTGATTGCCGTGATGTTCGCGGCCGGCTACCGGCGCGGAAAGCGCGCCAAGGGAGATGATTAAGATGAAACCCTTATACCCGGCGCTTCGCTCCGCTTCGGCCTGCATGGCGCTGCTGGCCCTGGCCTGCGGTTGCGCGCCGCCTCAGAGCGAAGACGGCCCGCAGTATGTTGCGGTATTGGATCCGCAGGCGGAGATATGGGCCGCTTCGGCGGAAATCACGCCCGTCGGCCCCTGGCCGCAGGGCGATCAGCGGGGCAATGCCAACACCCAAGGGCCTGGAACATGGATGCGCTGCGCGTTTCATATGAGCAAGCCGGATGCGAAAGTGTACGAGCTGTCGCACGAGCGCTCCATGGCCATGCCGCAGTCGCCGTTCTCGCCGCCGCTGGAATACGTGTACCGCCCCACGGCGGGCATTCCCTACACCGCGCATGCGTTCAACGGCGAGCACCTTGCCGGCGGAGAGCCCGGCGCGCAGGGCACCCAGATGGATGCGCTGGGGCATTTCGCCTGGCTGCCCGAGCCGTGGCTTGGCGAAGGCGACCTGCCTGCGGATTCCGCCACCTACTACGGCGGCTATACCCAGGCCGAAGTGAAGCCAACGCCCGATTCGCCGCTGCTGAAGCTGGGCATGGAGCAGGCGCCGCCGCTGGTGACCAGCGCGCTGCTGCTGGATGCGCGCGCCCACATGGGCGGCGGCGAACCGCTGCCGCCGGGGCAGACAATCACGGCGGCGGATATCGACGCGATGCTGGCGGCCCAGGGGCTGGTCGGACGCGGCATTCTTCCGGGCGATGTGCTCTATATTTACACCGGCTGGAGCGATCACTGGAACGAGCCTTCCTACTACGCCATGGGCCCCGGGCTGGGCTACGATGCTGCGCGAATGCTGGGCGAGAGGGGCGTGGCGCTGGTGGCGCTGGACAACCCCTTCACCGACCCCGCTAACGACGGCCAGCTCGCGGGCCAGGCCGGCCCGCCTGAAGGCACGCCCGAAGGCCTGCCTTTCGTGATTCATCACCATAACCTCACCCAGTCCGGCGTGCATAACATCCAAAACGCCAACCTTGCCGAACTGGCTGCGGACCAAGTATGGGAGTCCTGCACCATCATTCTGCCGCTGCGCTCGGTTGGCGCGTCCGGCTCCCCGGTCCGGCCTATCGCCATCGGGTAATTCGAGGCGGTCGCGGCTTTGCCGCATCGTTCGGGTTTGCCGGCTGCCTGAATCAAGGCGACCGGCGGCAGCGGCCATAATGCGGGCGTGATTGACGGAGAACTCGCGCCCGCCCGGGAGCTGCTGCGGTCGGTTTTCGGCTATTCCTCCTTTCGCGGGGCGCAGGAGGAGATTATCCGCGCGCTCCTGCAAGGCGGCGATGCGCTGGTGCTGATGCCCACCGGCGGCGGCAAGTCGCTCTGCTATCAGGTTCCCTCGATGCTGCGCCCGGGCGTCGGCTTGGTGGTGTCGCCGCTCATCGCGCTCATGGAGGATCAGGTCGCGGCATTGCGGGAGCATGGCGTGGCCGCGGCGTTCCTGAACTCGTCGCTGTCGCATGAAGAGCAGCGCCAGGTGCTTGGATCGCTCAGGAGGCAGGAATTGGATTTGCTTTATCTTGCCCCGGAAAGGCTGCTCCGCGAGGAAACCGGCACGCTGGCGCTTCTTAAGGAAATGGAAATTGCCCTGATCGCGATAGACGAGGCGCATTGCGTGTCGCAATGGGGGCACGATTTCCGGCCGGAGTATCTGGGCCTGGATAGGCTCAAGGATGATTTCCCGGACACGCCGCGCGTTGCGCTCACGGCCACCGCCGACGAGGCCACCCGCAAGGAAATCGTGGCCCGGCTCAAGCTGGACGGCGCCAAGCGGTTCATCAGCGGCTTCGACCGCCCCAATATCCGCTACACGGTGCGCATGAAAGGCGGCCCCGGCGCGGACCTCATGGCGTTTCTTGGCCAGCGCGAAGGGCAGGCGGGCATCGTCTATTGCCTGTCGCGGCGCAAGGTTGAAGCCACCGCCCAAAAGCTCGCGCAGGCGGGGTTCGACGCCCATCCGTATCATGCCGGCTTGAGCGCTGCGGAGCGGCGCCGCTGCCAGACGCGCTTTCAACGCGGCGACGGCGTGATCGTGGTGGCCACGATCGCTTTCGGCATGGGGATCGATAAGCCGGATGTGCGGTTCGTGGCGCATTGCGATCTGCCGAAAAGCGTGGAGGCTTATTACCAGGAAACCGGGCGGGCAGGGCGCGACGGCGAGCCGGCCGAGGCTTGGATGAGCTACGGCTTGCAGGATGTGGTGCGGCTGCGGCGGATGGTGGACGAATCGGATGCCGATGAAGAGCATAAGCGCATCCAGCGCGCGCGGCTGAACGCGCTCGTGGCCTGGTGCGAGATCACCCGCTGCCGAAGAGCGGCCCTGCTGGCCTATTTCGGCGAGGATCGCGAGGATGCCTGCGGCAATTGCGATATCTGCCTGGATCCGCCCGAAACCTTCGACGGCACCGTGGCGGCGCAGAAGTTTTTGTCCTGCGCGGTGCGCACCGGACAGCGTTTCGGCGCGGCCCACCTGATCGATGTGCTGCGCGGCAAGGATACCGACAAGGTGCGTCGCCACGGCCACCGGAATCTATCGACCTGGGACATCGGCGGCGATCTGTCGGCGCGGCAGTGGCAGGCGGTTGCCCGGCAGGTGGTGGCGCTGGGCTTCGCGCGCGTGGATGCCGAGCGGCATGGCGCGCTGGCGCTCACGCCCGAGGCCCGTCCGCTGCTGCGCGGCGAGCAGGCCGTTCAGTTGCGCGAAGAGGTTCGGGCCGCGAAGCCCCGGCGCGAACCGAAGCCGCGTCCCGCCCTGCGGGAGATCAGCGCCGGGGACGAGCCGTTATGGGAGGCTTTGCGCCAGCGCCGCGCGGCGCTGGCGGATGCCGCCAAGGTTCCTCCTTATGTGATTTTCCATGATTCGACCCTCAGGGAGTTCGTTCGCCTGCGGCCTGCCTCGGCAGCCGCCATGCTCGAGGTGCATGGCGTGGGCCAGGCCAAGCTGGAGCGCTACGGCGCGGAATTCCTGGCCGTGATCGCGGCGTTTCCGGCGCCCGGCAATAGCCCACCTATTGCGCCAAGCCGCTTGTTGCCTTCCTGATGCTGGATGTGCTTCCCTCGCCCTTTCTCCGCCCCGTTCCCGCAGGAGACGCATAAACCCGTCCATGGGGCTTGGCGGCGGCTGTCCTGCCGCCGACACTCCTGCGGGAACGGGGCGGAGAAAGGCGAGGGGCTGGCAAAACCCTGCGCAGCCTCCTCGCCCCTTGGAGCAATACTGCGGGACAGCGCAAACCCGATCCCAGACGCGATGGGCCTATGAGGCGGGAGCGTCAGCCTGATTGCGTCTCGGGTTGGGGCGGCTTACCAGCGCAGGCGCGCCTCCAAGCCTACGCCGTGGCCGGGCGCATCGCCGATCCGCTCATGCCGGTTGGCGATCACGCGCAGCGACAGATCCGGAGCGTTCGCGCCTTCCGCCGCAGCCAGCCGCCAGCCCACGCTGTAATCGCGGGCCAGGTCCGAGAAGCCGTAATCAATGTGCGGGCTGCCGGTGAACCGCCCGCCGAGCACAGGGAAGCCGTAAGACGCTTCAGCTTGCCAGCGGCTTATCGCCGGACCGACCGCAGGAGCCATGGCCCGATCGTTGGCGAACATCGCGTCCAGCCCGCCGGCCGCGCGGCTGCCGAAATCCTGGCGCAGCGTGAACAGGGGGCCGAGCGGCGAAGCCGGGGCCGGATCGAACGATAGCGAGGCCGAAAAGCCTTGGTCGGCCTCCGCGTCCGATTCGTGGCTGATCAGGCGCCGGCCTTCGATATTCAGGCTAAGCCCGCGCCTCGGATCAGACCACGCCAAGCCCGCTCCCACTTCAACTCCGAAGCCTTGTTGCGCGTCGCCTTGGTCGCGGCGCAGGCCCAGCTCGAGCTTGGGCGTGAGTTGGGCGCCGCCCGCAATCGCCATGCGCCAGCTGCCTTCAAGGCCCAGCCGCAAGCGCTGCACGACCGCGTCGGAGGAAGCCAGCTCGGCGTTCTCCTCGGAACCGGAGCGCGCCCGCAGCGCGTCGGCAACCACCGTCAAACTCGGGCCGGCGCCTTGGCTGGAGGACGAAAATACATCGCTTTTCAGACCTGCGGCCTGCATCGTCCAGCCGGTGTCCGCCCGAATCGTCCGGCCTGATTGCGGAGTGAGCGCAAGATCGCCGCGACCGTAGCCCAGCGCCCCCCAGAAGATCAATCGGCTGGAATATTCGTAGGCCGCGTAGGGAATCGCCGCGCCGAGCGAAGATTCCACTGTTGATGCATGGCTGGTGCCGTGCCCGCCGCCAGAGACGGCTTCACTGCTTCCGTATCCGCCTTTGCCGCGGCTATGGGTGACCGCCAAGCCCAGCAGCCATTTGCCGCGGGCGTAATCGGCGCCCAGCATTCCAGTGGCCACTTCGCCATCCACCGCGATGCCTTGCTGGCTTGCCTCGAAGCGGTTGTGCGCGGCGCGGCTCCAGACGGCAAGGCTGCCGCCGGCGGCGCTCTCGCCGCTTGTGAGCGAGAAATGGCCCGATGCGCCGCCTTGATAGCCGGACAGGCGCGACTGCCCGCCCCAGCCTTCAAGCCAATGCCGATGCCGCGTTCCGCCGCTGCCGAAGGCGCTCAGCCCCGGCGCGCCGGCATAGCCGCCGTGATCGCCGCGCAACAAGCCGCCGCCGGCCACCGCGCCTTCCGCGCCCGCCGTCCGGAGCGCGTCAATGCGGTCCTGAATGGCATTTAGCGACTGATCGGCGACCGCCCGCCCGAACCGCGCCAGCCACGCTTGCGGCATGGGGTCGGAATTCGTGATCGTGCCGACCGCAAAACGGTCGGCCAGCGTCAACCCTTGCGGCCGCGTGAGCACCACCCGGAATATTTCGCCCGGATCGTCGTGCTCATCCTCGATAAGCTGCACCGTGATCTGCTTGCTCGTCTCTCCCGCATTGAAGGTGAGCGTGCCGTGCGCGATCACATAATCCTGCCGAGCCCTCGCCGTGCCGCTCAGGGTGCTGAAATTGACGCTTGCCGTGCCTTTGGGCGGCACCGGCTTGTCGAGGGTTACGTCAAAGACGATCTCCCCGTCCGACTCGTTCGCGGTCGCGTCCGACACCGACACGGCCGGCAAGGGCTCGGGCGCGCCGTCGTTGTCGTACACGATAACCGATGCGGCGCTCGGTGTTCCCGTCAGATAGCTGTCGCCGGTGTCCGCTTGCACCGAGACCGTGACCGGCCCCGACGCCTCATCGACCTCGTCGTCAACGGTCTTGACGACAAAGGTCTGCACCCAATCCTCGGCGATGGCTGCTTGACTGCCGATGCCATGGATGACAACTGTTTGCGCGCCTTCGCTCGCAGCGTCCAGGAAATCGCCATCGGCACCCGGCTCTCCCGACCCCGCCGCATCGGCAACGCTTACCCTCACCTCAAAATCTTCCCACGATGGCGGTGTCGCCAGCAGCCTGAAGATGGCGTCTTCGCCTTCGTTGACGACCGACGGCGCGAACACAGTGATGACTGGCGTGCCAAGCATCACGTCCAAGGGATCGGGCAGTATCGTGCCGACCGCCAAGCCGTCAAGGATTTCGGCGCCTCTTGCTTCAATGATCCTCACCCCGAAGGTCTCAGGCAGCCTCTCCTCCTCGTTGTCATCGACGATGCGGACATCGGCATAGGCAACCGTCGTGCCGGGTGGAAATTCGACAAGGTCCGTGCTCCACAGGGTCACGTCCGTGCCGATCTTCGCGCCGACGCTGCCGACTCCGTCGGGCGTCGCATACAAGTTGTAGCGCAGCGTCACGGCATCTTCCGACGGGCCGCTGAGGGTGATCTCGAAGCGCAAGCGGCCGTCGTTATTGCGGCCGCCTTCGGCGAGCGACGCATCGGCAATCGATACCGATAATGCGCCCTCGGCAACGTCGTTGTCCCGCACGCGCAACCCGACTTCGCCGTAAGCGCCGCCCTCGTACTCCTTGCCGTCCCTCACCCGGGCGACGAGCAGGCCGTCAGGCTCGTCCTGCTGGTCGTCAATGGTGGCGACCTTAAGCAGGCCAGAGGTCTCGCCCGCCTTGATGACGGCGGAGTAGAACTGCGCTTCAGCCAGGAACTGGCCGGTGTCGGTCACGGCGAATTCGACCAGCAAGTCGGCCTCCGGCGCAGGATCCGCGCTGAGCGTGAAGAGCGCGGATTCGCCTTCGATAATCGTCGAGCCGGGCGTGATGGCGATCAGGATCGGCGGCGCATCGTCGTCGATGACCTTCAGCGTGGCCGATGCCGCCGCGTCGAGGAGGTGGTCTTCCCCCGGCGCCACGCGGACGGTGATCCAGCCATGCTTGGAATCATCATCGGAAATTGTGCTCATCCGCAGCGTCGCGGTGCCATCCGTGCCGATGGTCACGACCCGGGCGCCGGTTTCGCTGGCATCGACCGCGCCGCCGCGCTCGCTGATATCAACAGTCACCTCAAGAGGGGTTTGCGGCGCCGGAGTCGCCTGCAGCGTGAAGCTTGCGCGCTCGCCCTCGAATATATTGGCGCCGGGAACGACGCGCACGACCGGCTTGACTGGATCGCCGTCGCTGACGTTCACGCTGGCCTCCGACGAGTCGCCGAACTGGTAGCCGTCCCCGGCGGCCAGAACCACGCTGATCACGCCGTCCGCCTCATCAACGCTGTCCCGCTCGGTCGCGACAGCCAGGGTGCCGGCGCCATCCGTGCCAATCGTCAATTCGCGCAGACCCGTTTGCCCTGAAGCGGCGTAATCGCCCGATTCCGTTACCTGCACGCGCACATTGATCGCGGTGGACGGCAGCGGATTGGCGGTGAGCGTGAAGGTGGCGCTGTCGCCCTCCATGATATCGGGGGGCGCCGAGATGCTGATGATGGGCACGGGCAGGCCGCCGTCCTCGGGATTGTCGGGGTCGGTCACATTCACGGTGGCCACGCCCGGCGAATCGAGCGTATAGCCGAGGCCGCTTTGCACGCGGACGCTGATCGATCCGCCATCGTGGTCGCCGTCGGTCAGCGTGTCCAAGCGCAGGGTTGCCGAGCCGCCGGCGCCGATGGTGACGACCCGCGCGCCGGTGTCGGCGGCATCGATCACGCCGCCTAGATCGGTGATATCCACAGTCACCTCGAGCTCGCGTTCAGGGGCCGGATTGGCGGTTAGCGTGAAGCTCGCTCTATCGCCTTCCTCGGCAGCGGGGCCAGCGGAAACGCTGACGCTTGGTATGGGCGCGTCGCCGTCGCTTATATTCACGCTCGCCCTTGAGGGAGAGCCGAGCTGATAGGCTTCGCCCGCGTCGATGCGAACAGTGATCGCGCCATCGCGCTCGTTCACGTTGTCCCGCTCGGTGGCCACGCGGACCGTGCTCTCGCCATCGGCGCCGATCGTCACCGAGCGCGAGCCCGTTTCCCCGGCGGCGGCGTAGTCGCCGGTCTCGCTGACGCGCAGCCGCACGCTGATCGCGGCCTTGGGCGCAGGGTCGGCGCGCAAGGTGAAGACGGCTGTATCGCCCTCTTGCACGAAGGATCCGGAATCAGACGCGACCGTGACGGTCGGAATGGGCGCGCCGCCGTCGGTGACATCGACGCGGGCGCTTGCGGACGAGCCGAGCGAATAACGCTCGCCGATCTTGGCGAGGGTCGCGGTGATGTATCCGTCGGGATCGTCCTCGCTGTTCTGGATAGTCAGCACGCTGAGCGAACCTTGGCCATCGGTGCCGATGGTGACAAAGCGCCGGCCGGTTTGGCCCGGATCCGCAGATCCCCCTCTCGACGCGATATCGACGGCCACCCGCAAATTGCTTTGCGGCGCCGGCGCCGCCTGAAGATCGAAGATGGCGAGGTCGCCTTCTCCGATTCTGAGCGTGGCGGCGGAAATCGTGACGACAGGCGAGGGCGCGCCGCCATCGGTCACCGGCACAGTCGCCGAGGCGGCGGCGCCAACCGCATAGCCGTCGCCGCCCACCACCTCCGCGGTGATACCGCCATCGGCCTCGTCGCGGTTGTCGCTGACGGTATCCACGCTCAGCGTGCCGGTGCCGTCGGCGCCGATGGTGACGCTGCGCCTGCCGGTCTGTCCGCTCGCGGCGAACCGTCCGCTTTCAACGACATCGACCGATACCACGAGGCTTGATGTCGGCGGCGGATCCGCGCTCAGCGAAAACCGCGCGGTCTCGCCCTCGTCAATGCCGCCGCTCGCCGTGATTTCCACTTTCGGGGTCGGCACGCCGCCCGTGCCCGAGACTTCCACTTTAGCGGCATCCGGCTCTTGCAGGGTGTAGCGCGCGCCGCGCACGAGCGCGGCGGTGATCACGCTGTCCGAGCCGTCGCTCGGATTAACGGTGCTGACGCGCAAGGCGCCCTGTCCGTTCGTGCCGATAACGACGACCTGCCGTCCGGTCTCCCCGCTCGCGGTCGCGCTGCCGGTCTCGCTCACATCCACATCCACCCGCAAATCGCCCGCGGGCTTCGGGTTGGCGGTGAACGTGAAGGTGGCGTCAGCGCCTGCGCGGATTGATCCGCCGGCGCTGATGCCCACCGCAGGCGGATCGTTGTCGATCACGCCGACACTCGCCGATGCAGATCGGCTGTCGATATCGTAGTTCGGATTCGGCTCCAAGGTGGCGGTGATGATGCCGTCGAGGTCGTTGGTTGCGTTGTCGGTGGTCGGGATGATGATCCTGTGCTCGCCCCGGTCATTGAGCGTGAAGGTCCGGCTGCCCAAAAATCGCGCCGGGGCGAACGCGCCGGTTTGCGAGATTGTGACTTCCACGTCGAGCCGCTCCGCTGGATCCGGCGTGGCATCGAGGCGAAAGATAATATCCCCGCCTTCGTTTCTGACGGGCTGCCCTTGGGAATCCGCTGCCAGCGGCGTGAACAGCCTGATGGTGGGTTTCGGCACCGGCTTGTCCTTGATGGTGCCAGTCGCGCTCGTGTTCGCGAATGTCAGTCCGACGGGATCATAGAACTCCACCTGGAAGGTTTCATCGCCTTCGTTCCGGCTGTCCGTTCTGGTGCGCATTTGAATCACCTGGCGAATCCGCCTCCCCCGCAAGCCGTCGCTTGGAAAGACCACGCTCAGGTCGTTCACGTTCTGGTTTCTGCCGACCGGCACGAAATCGACGCCTTCGGTGGCGGTGATTCCCTTCACTCGATATCGGAATGAGGTTGTGGAGCCTGCGGCCGGCTCCTGATTGAGCCTCGCCTCGAAGGTCAAAATATTGCCCTCGACCGCCTCGGCGTTGGCGACGGACGCAACGGGCAAGCTTTGGTCGGTTTGCGCAAAGGCGCCGGGCACCGCGGAGAAAGCCGCTAAGACGACCGCTGGCGCCAGAATCCGGGCTGGGGTTCTGAAGCGGGCTGCCAAGGGTACGGTGATGGGCGGGGAGGCGATCTTCACATGGAAACCGACAGGATACTCCATTTTATCGGGGGGGGGGGGGGGGGGGGGGGGGGGGAGGAGAGGGCGGGGGGGGGGGGGGGGGGGGGGGTGGGGGGGGGGG
>JAPOTY010000031.1 GCA_026708965.1 Gammaproteobacteria bacterium
ACGGATCGGTTCCCGATTACAATTCGTCATGGGCGGGGTGTCCTTCGATTTCAGCGTAACTAACTGAATTATATCGAAATACGGGCACCCCGCCCACCTCATTCATGCAATATTCGGGATAGGTTCCTGCGGGAAGGGCAGGAGTGGAACGAACTATCCTTGGGCAAACTTCGAATCATCGCCACCGATGATGAGGGCGCGTGCCGAGTCACACTTGGAGGCATTCTGTTGTGCGTGCGGGATCCCAGCCGATGGTTGCCTCATGCGCAGATTCAGGCGGTCAGCTATGCGGGTGAGCGCACCGACGTCAATTATCAAAACGACGCGCGCGATATCACTGGCCCGATAGACCAACAGATTCTCGAAGCCTTGCATTTCGTGCGCCGCAATATGCGCGTCGCCGCGACAAAACATCTGGGCAGGGTGGATGTTCCCCAATTCAGCGAGCGCGCTGTATTCGAGGCGCTCGTGAACGCGGTTGCCCATCGGGATTATGCGATGGCGGGCGCCAGAATCCGCCTGCACATGTTCGCTGACCGGCTGGAGCTTTATGTCCCGGGAAGTCTAGCCAATACACTTACGGCGGACAGCCTCGACTTGCGGCAGTACAGCCGCAATGAATTGATCGTCTCCCTGCTGGCCAGGTTGGAAATCGACGAGGCCCAGCATTTGCAGCGCTCTCGTTTCATGGACCGGCGTGGCGATGGTGTTCCCATTATCCTCAAGGAAAGCTATGTGCTATCCGGGAAAAGGCCGCAGTACGAATTGATCGATGACAGCGAGTTGCGGCTCACGATCTGGGCCGCCGAACCGCCGCGGGCGGCCTAATGTGCGGCCTGTCGTGCCTGCAAGGCTGCGGTTATGCGTAATCGCGATCTAAGTTTGCGCGTTGTCGGTGTCGGAAGAATGCCTGCCAAGCAATCATCGATGGCAGCCACAGATGCAAATAGAAGCTCAACAACAAGGCGTGGCGCGTGTACACCGACATCCCGGGGCCGATCGCGGCTTGGGCGAGGTCCACGGGGGCGATGTTGCCTCGCTGGAGGTCGGTGATCGCGGGCGGCAGTTCGGATTTGAGTTTTGAAAGGAATTCGCGGCGGCTCGCGGTTGGGGCATCACCTGATCGGGCGCGGCAGGTGAGAACGATAGACGATGCGAGAGCATTCGCTCCCAATCCGATCATCCTGTTCCCCAGTTCAGTTCGCATTGGCCAAGTACCTGTAATGGCAAAACCCGAATGAATTACAGCGTCGAGAAATGTTTCCCAACCCGTACTTGTTGTTCCTGCATCGCCTATTTGCTCGGATTGCTTGAAGGCGTAGTAAATCGTCACCGGAAATTCGGGATGAGTCTGTCCTGCGAGTCGATTGACAGCACTACTCATACCTTTGAGGAAAAATGATTCGGCAGCAGGTTTGCTGCCGTGGCGGTATGGAGTGGCTACAAGCTCTTCTGACTTTGGCACTGCAACTGTAGTGAACAACCCAGGATAGATTGACCGAATAGTCTTGCGGAGCCAGATGTAGAAAAAATCTGAAAGATCTGCGTACCCAATGTTATCGTAGTAAGGCGGATCTGTTGAAACAACCTTAGATACGGAGATGTATTGAGAAGAAGCATCCGCGCTTTCTCCATTTCCTGCTGAAGCAGTTTCGGGAAGCCTCTCCAGCGATTTCCAAATCCAATCAATCATGGCAATCCAGTTCCCGGAAGAAGATGAGAATGGATTCCCCTCCGCGAAGTCCCACATCATTGGAATCGCTTGGCGTCCAAACGTATTTCTCACCTTTTCCCCTGAATTATGCCAAGAGCAAATGGACGACCAGTAATCTGCAACCTTGTCCACGGCAAAACCCAAATACAGGGCCACCGCCTGGGCATATGCGGCGGCGCCGGTTCCGCCGTCGCGGAGTGGGCGCGGATCAGCCGGGAGTCCGGCTTCCGCCGCGTCCTGCCGAATCTTCTCGATTGCCTCGCCAACCAAATCGGAAAATGTGGTCAGGGCGACGAGCTGGCGGTTGGTAAACAAATCCGCCCATATGAAAAACCCATAACCACGGCCGCTTACCAGGTCTTTTGTATCGCGGTTCATGACCTGATCTGGCTTCCACTTGGGAACGGCTTTGTTTGCATATTCGGTTTGACCGATGTCCGGCGACAAGTACACTCGTCCACGCGCCCCCTCTGCTACCATACCCAGCAAGCAAGACCCCATCCGACCTGCCATGCTCTCCTTTTTGATGTATGACGAATCAATCGGAGTTCCCGTCATCAAGCACTTGAAATTCGCGCCTCGGGACAGTTTTGTTCCAGCCTTTGCTGCCGCAGCATCGGGCGGCGTTCCGGTCTTCACGTCAAGGCGGTAGCCATTCTCGCCAACCACCGGTTCGACATAGGCCTCCTTCCCCTTCTTGGTCGAAAGCATCCAAGTCGAGGTCAGCGGCACGTCCACGTCCGCGAAGGCCGGGTTCGGGCTCTTCACCGTCCGCGCCCACAGCCAGGCGATCACCGTCAGCTTCCGGCCCGCGTACTGTTTGAGATC
This sequence comes from Gammaproteobacteria bacterium, assembly GCA_026708965.1. GTDB lineage: Bacteria > Pseudomonadota > Gammaproteobacteria > Steroidobacterales > Foliamicaceae > Foliamicus. Next base: position 2,543 of record JAPOTY010000031.1, read on the forward strand.
GGGCCGCTCCGCGACCATCGCGGAAGTGACCTCCACCTTCGGATACAAATGCCCGATGCGCCGCCGCGCCTCGTCCCGCATCCACCCGCCATAGTGCCGCACATCGGCGGCCAGGCCCATCGCGCCCCGCCACCTGCCGCCGCCGTAGTCGTCGCCGGCGTCCGCGGCCGGGTTCACCGGCGGCCGGCCGGCGAACTTCGGCGGAATCTCGATCATCGCCTTGTTGATCAGCACCGCCACCGGGTTCAAATCGCTGGCGTGGGCCTCGAGCCCAAGCCGCTGGGCCTCGAGCGGCAGCGCCCCGCCGCCGGCGAAGGGGTCGTGGAAAGCCGGCAGCCTGTCGGGATTGAACAGCTCCCCGGCGCGGGGATGCCCGGTGTTGCGCGCGCAGGCGCGCCGCCAACTGCGCCGGATTTCCCCGCGGGCGCGCTCAAGCACCGTCTCGTTGGCCGTGTTTTCCCATTTCACCAGCTCGCGGATGATGCCGAACAGCCGCTGGCGCTCCAGGTCGACCAGCACCGCGTCCAAGCTCTCCGGCCCCGCCGAATCCAAACCGGCCCCGCCATCCGCCTCCCCGCGCCGCACCCGCTCCCGCCAAGCCGCCTCCACCACGCCCGAATCGGCCCGCAACTCCTCCACATACCCCGAAGGATCGTCAACCATCTGGGAAAAAATGAC
>JAPOTY010000046.1 GCA_026708965.1 Gammaproteobacteria bacterium
CCCATAGGAATGCTGACTGATTTGGTGCCCTCGTTGGTTGACGCCACGAAGTTCCGCCCGCCAGCGCTGTTCTCGGACACCGACAATTGCACCGCCAGCGACGACGTTGTCGCACCGGTGCGGCTGACGGTGAAGGTGGCTGAGGTGCCTTCGGTGACCGGCGAGGTGCCGGGGGCGATCGTCACCGTCGGCAAGGTGACGACCGAGCCGTTGATGCGGATTTTGAGGCTGGAGCGGACAAGGTTGTTGATCCACGCGGCATCAGCCGTGTTCGACCGCAAGCGGTGCATGTCGGCGATCATCCAGCCGCTGGCGGCGCCGCTGTCCTCGCTCATCGATGTGGTGACCCGCCAGTAGGCGAAGTTGCTACCGGTGTCGCCGGTGACGTCGAGGACAAGAAAATAGGCTGTATTTGCCGCAAGGGCGATGCCGTTGCCGGCAGCCGAGAATGTCAGCACCGTGTCGGTGGTGAATGCGGTGTATGCGGGATTCGCCAATGTGCCCACCACAGTTCCCGGCGAGCCGCTGGCATTGGTTCGAATCGATACCGAAAAGGGGATGCCGGCATCGAGTCGGTTGAACTCAATTTCGACGCTGTTCAGCCGGTAGCCCGCGCTGTTGCTGCCGGTGGTGAATTGCTGGGCGTGATCGAGTGCATTCGTGAGGATGGTGCTGGCGATGATGCTGGGGGTGGCATGGTCCGTCTGGCCGAGGTTGCTGACGAGCGCCTGCTGCGCCAGCACTTCAGCAGGCAGACAAGCCAAACCTAGCAGCGCTGCGGCCAAGAAGGACAGCAAGCCGTGCTGTGTATTTTGCCTATCCCCGCCCCCCTCTTCAGGGAGACGCATGAACCCGTCCATGGGGCTTGCTCCGGCATCCTGCCTCCGATACTCCCTGAAAAGGGAGGCGGGGATAGGCTTCATATGCGTGCTTAAATCATAATTCGTGTTTTTTTTGTTCCTGTGCGCCGTTGGCGGTCATGGACGCGCGGCGCGCCTCGGCGGCGCGGGCGTGCGCTTCCAAGCCCTCGAGGCGCGCGAGGGTGGCGATGGCTTCGGCGATGCTTCCCAAGCCTTCGCGCGTGAGCTCTTGGACGCTGATGCGCTTGTGGAAATCGGCCAGCGAAAGGCCGCTGGCCCAGCGGGCGCTGCCGTAGGTGGGCAGCACATGGTTGGCGCCATTGCAGTAGTCGCCGCTGGATTCCGGCGACCACGGCCCCAGGAACACGGCGCCGGCATGGGAGATGCCGGCCAGCAGCGCCCGCGGCTCGGCCACATGCAGCAGCAAGTGCTCCGGCGCGTAGCGGTTCGCCACATCAACGGCCGTCTCCAGCGAATCCACGATCAGCAACGCCCCGGACGACAGTGATTTCTCCGCCACGTCGCGGCGCGGCAGGGCGCGCAACTGGTTTGCGATCTCTTCCTGGACTTTTTCGGCCAGGCCGGTATCGAGGCACAGCAACAGCACGTGCGCATCCTCGCCGTGCTCGGCTTGGCTGAGCAGATCAAGGGCCACGAACAGCGGCTGCGCGCCCGCGTCGGCGATCACCATCGCTTCGGTCGGCCCCGCCGGCAGGTCTTGCGCCGGCCCTCCGGGCTCCATCGCCGCCTGCTGCTTGGCCGCCGCCACCCAGCGGCTTCCCGGACCGAACAGCTTATCGACGCGCGGGACGCTTTCCGTGCCGTAGGCCATGGCGGCGATAGCCTGGGCGCCGCCCAGCTTGAATACCTGATGCACTTCGCAGAGCTGGGCCACGTGCAGAACCGCGGGGTTGGCGCGTCCGTCGCGGTCCGGGGGTGTGGATAAGACGCGCAGCGGACAGTCGGCCAACTGCGCCGGCGCGGCCAGCATCAGCGCGGTGGAGGGCAGGGGCGCGATGCCGGCCGGCACGTACAGGCCTACCACCTGCAAGGGGCGGTGCCTTTGCTCGCAAACGATTCCCGGCGCGGGCTGCACACGGACATCCTTGGGGCGCTGCGCCGCATGGCAGGCCCGGATATTCTCCAGCGCCGTGCGTATGGCCGCGCGCTGCGCGGAGGTGAGCTGCTCCGCAGCCGCCTCGATTTCCTCGCCGGACACCTCGACCGAATCCAGCTCCGCGCCGTCCAGCTCCGCCTCCAGGCGCAGCAGGGCGGCATCGCCGTGCTGGCGCACATCCCGCATTATGTCGCGCACGCGCGATTCCAGGCGCGGGTCGGCCGGGGCCGCGGGGCGGGCCAGAACGGCCTCGCGCTCCCCGTCGGCAAGCGCTGACCAGCGCAGCAGCCGAGGGAGGGGCGTCATTCCAGCATCTTTTCCACGGGCAGCACCAGCATCGAACTGGCGCCGGCCTCTTTGAGGGCTTCCAAGGTTTCCCAGAAGATGCTTTCCCGGCACACGGCGTGGACCGCCACGCGGTCTTCGCTGCCTTCAAGCGCCATGATGGTGGGCGATTCCGAGCCGGGCAGAAGCTCCGCGATGGCGCGCAGCGCGCCGCGCGGGGCGTGGAGCATGATGTATTTGGTTTCCCGCGCCTGCATCACGCCGTCGATCCGGCGCTTGAGCAGTTCCAGCAGCTCGCGCCTTGCGGCGGGCGGCTCAGCCGGGCATGCGAGCAGGGCGGCCTGGCTTTTCAGCACCGTCTCGCCTTCGTCGAGCTGGTTGGCGGCAAGGGTCTTGCCGCTGGATACGAGGTCGCAGATGGCCTCCGCCCTTCCTAGGCGCGGCGCCAGTTCCACCGCGCCGGAAAACGGCACGATTTCCGCCTTCACGCCGGCCTGATCGAGGAACCTTGCGGTGAGCTTCGGATAGCTGCTGGCCACCCGCAGCCCGTCCAGATCCGCCACCGCCTTGGCCGCGCCGTCCTTCGGGTAGGCCATCGCCAGGCGGCAGCCGCCGAAATCCAGGTTGCGCAGCGCCTTTGGCGGCGCCTTCTCCGGCCCAAGCGCCAGACGCTGCTCCTCGGCCACGTTAAGGCCCACGATGCCTAGGTCGCAAGCGCCCTCGCGCACTAGGCCGGGGATTTCGTCGTCGCGCACCAAAAGCACGTCCACGGGCATATTCTCGGCCACCGCCAGCAGCTGGTCCGTGCCGCGCGTGAGCCTGAGGCCGCAGCGTTTCAGCAGGGCTATGGAATGATCGGTCAGGCGACCGGATTTCTGCACCGCGATCTGCACCCGCTCGCTGCGCTTCCATTTGGGCGTCATTTCCTGTGCTCCTTGCAAGCCGACCATGCTCACGGGGCGGGGGCGCCGCCGAGGCGGGCGAGGACGGCCTCGGTCAACTGCTCGGTCGTGGCGGGCGGCGCGCTGCCCGCGATATCGGGCGTGCGCGCGCCGGCGGCAACGGCGGCAGCGACTGCCGCTTCGATTTCGCGGGCGGCCTCGGGGCTGTCCAGGCTCAATTCCAGCATCATCGCCACTGAAAGGATCATGCCGCAAGGATTCGCCACGCCTTGGCCGGCGATATCCGGGGCGGTGCCGTGGATGGGTTCGTAGAGCCCCTTGCCGCCGTCGCCGATCGAGGCCGACGGCGCCATGCCCAGCGAGCCCGCCAGCACCGAGGCCTCGTCGGTGAGGATATCGCCGAACATATTTTCGGTGACCAGCACGTCGAAATCGGCGGCGTGCGTGAGCAGCCGCATGGCCGCGGCATCCACCAGCAGATGCTCCAGTTCCAAGCCCGGAAACTCGTCCGCCACCACTGCCGAAGCGGTCGAGCGCCACAGCCGCGAGGTGGCCAGCACGTTGGCCTTGTCGATCGAGCACAGGCGGCGGCTGCGCTGCTTGGCCAGGCGCGCGGCGCAGCGCACCACGCGCTCGATTTCCCCGCGGCTGTAGGCGCACCGGTCGCTGGCCGCGTCTTCGCCTTCCTGCTTGTCGCCGAAATAGATGCCGCCGGTGAGCTCGCGGACCACGATCATATCCACGCCGGCCAGCCGCTCCTCTCGAAGAGGCGAAGCCTCGCAGGCGCCCGCCAGCGGCCGTATGGGCCGGAGGTTGGCATACACGCCCAGCAGCGCGCGCAGGTCCAAGAGGCCTTGCTCCGGGCGCAGAGCCGGATCCGGGGGCGGCGGCCCCGGCAGCCCCACGGCGCCCAGCAGCACGGCATCGGCATCGACGCATAGCTGGCGCGTTGAGGGCGGCATGGGAGCGCCCAGCGCGTCGAGCGCGGCGCCGCCGAACGGCGCCTCCTCGATGCTTAGGTCAAGCGCGTGGCGGGCTGCGACGGCCCGCAGCACAGCTAGGCCCGCGCGCGTCACTTCCGGCCCGATGCCGTCGCCGGGCAATACCGCAATAAGGGATGTCAATTGCTATGCCCTCCGCTGTTCCCAGGCGCCAATTCGCTCCTCCTGCTGGATCAGGTAGCCGAGCTGGTCCACGCCGTTCATCAGGCAATAGCGGGCGAAGCGCTCGATCTCGAAGGGCGCGGCCGGACCTTCGGGCAGCTCCACGCAGGCATTTTCGAGATCGATCACGACCTCGGCGCCGGGATTGCTCACTAGCCAGCGGTGCGGCCGCGCGTCGATCACGACCGGAACGAAGCCGTTTTTAAGGGAGTTGCTGCGGAAGATATCCGCGATGCGGGTGCTGATGACGGCGCGCAGGCCGCTGTCGAGCAGCGCCCAGGGCGCGTGCTCGCGCGACGATCCGCAGCCGAAGTTATCGCCGGCCACCAGTATGGCGCGGCCTTCGTTTTCCTTGCGGTTGAGCATGAAGTTCGGGTTGGGCTGGCCCTCGGCATTGTAGCGCCAGTCGTGAAAGGCGGCTTCGCCCAGGCCTTCGCGCCCGGTGGTGGTGAGAAAGCGCGCCGGAATGATCTGGTCGGTATCGATATTGTCGATATCCAGCACCATGGTGCGCGAGGCGATGCGGGTGATCTTCTCCATGGCGGCGTCCGCGATCTTCAAGGATTCATCAGTTCGCGCGGATCCGCCACCGCGCCGCGTATCGCCGCGGCCGCGGCGGTGAGCGGGCTGGCCAGAACCGTGCGCGCCCCGGGGCCTTGGCGGCCCTCGAAGTTGCGGTTGCTGGTGCTCACGCACAGGCTGCCCGCCGGCACCGTGTCGCCGTTCATTCCCAGGCACATGGAGCAGCCTGATTCGCGCCACTGGGCGCCGGCGGCCAGGAATACCTTGTCCAAGCCCTCCGCCTCGGCTTCGCGCTTGACTTGCTGCGAGCCGGGCACCACCAGCATGCGCACGTTGTCCGCCACCCGCCTGCCGCGCATCAGGCCCGCCGCGGCGCGCAGGTCGCTGATGCGGGAATTGGTGCAGCTTCCGAGAAAAACGATGTCCACGCCGCGGCCGAGAAGCGGCTTGCCCGGCTCCACGCCCATGTAGGCGAGGGCCTTATCGACCGCCGGATTGCCGCTGGAGGGCACCGGCTCGTCGATTTGCGCCGACATCCCGGGGTTGGTTCCGTAGGTGACCATGGGGCGCAGGCTTCCCGCGTCGATATCCACTTCGCGTTCGAACTCCGCGCCGCCAGCATCCTCCAGATCGCGCCAGCGGTTGAGCGCCGCGTCCCAATCGGCCCCCTGCGGCGCCATCGGGCGCCCGTTAAGCCATTCGTAGGTGGTGTCGTCCGGGGCGATCATGCCGGCGCGGGCGCCCGCCTCGATGCTCATATTGCACACGGTCATGCGCTGCTCCATGGTGAGAGCGCGGATCGTTTCTCCGCGGTACTGCAGCACCCGTCCGGTGCCGCCGCCCACGCCCATCCTGCGGATGATGGCCAGCACCAGATCCTTGGCGGTCACGCCCGGCCCCAGCCGTCCGCTCACGTTCACCGCCATAGCGCCCGGCCGGCGTTGCAGCAGGCATTGAGTGGCCAGCACGTGGCCCACCTCGGTGGTGCCGATGCCGAATGCCAGCGCGCCGAAAGCGCCGTGGGTGCTGGTGTGGCTGTCGCCGCACACCACCGTGTGGCCCGGCCAGGTGGCGCCTAGCTCAGGCCCCACCACATGCACGATGCCGCGCTCGGGGCTGTCCAAGCCGCGAAGCTCGAGGCCGAACTCCCGGCAGTTCCGGATCATGGCGCGCACCTGGCCCGCCGCCGCCGGAAGCGCCACTTTATCCAGTTCCTCCAGCGTGGCGGCCGGCTCGGTGGGCGTGGAGTGGTCCATGGTGGCCAGCGTGCGCTGCGGCCGCCGCACCGGCAGGCCGCGCTCGCGCAGCACGTCGAAAGCTTGCGGCGTGGTGACCTCGTGGATCAAGTGCAGGTCGATGTACAGGACCGCCGGGGTGTCCGGGGTTTCCGGCGCCACCTCGTGGGCATCCCACACCTTGGCCAGTAGCGTTTGCCGCGGCATCCGGAATCAGCCTTTCTCTTTCTTGGCGATGCCTTCGACCGGCTCCAGCCAGCCTCGGGGATCTTCGGTGCGGCCGTCGAACAGGCCGAAGAATGCGTCCTGAAGCGCCCGGGTCAGTTCGCCCGGCTTGCCGCTGCCTATGGTGAGGCGGTCGAGGCTTCGGACCGGCGTGATCTCAGCCGCGGTTCCGGCCAGGAATACTTCGTCGGCGATATACAGCACTTCCCTGGGCAATGCTTCCTGTATCACAGTGATTCCCATTCGTCCAGCCAGCTTGATGACCGTGTCGCGGGTAATGCCAGGAAGAATGGAGGCGGAATAGGGCGGCGTGTAGAGCTTTCCCGCCACCGCCACGAACAGGTTCTCGCCGGCGCCTTCACTGACCAGGCCGTCGTGGGTCATCGCCAGCCCCTCCACATAGCCGTTCTGCTGCGCCTCCAGCGTCACCAGCACGCTCGACAGGTAGTTGCCGCCGGCCTTGGCCAGCGCGGGGATGGTGTTGGGCGCCACGCGCTGCCAGGAGGTGCAGCACACGTCCACGCCTTCGTCGGTGCCGCCCAGATACGAGCCCCATTGCCAAGCGGCCACGGCCACATGCACCGGCACGTTCTCCGACGGCAGTATTCTTAGATCGCCGAACCCGCGGAACGCGACGGGGCGGATGTAGGCGCCGTTGAACAGCCGGTTTTCCGCAATGACCTGATGGCAGGCCGAGTTGATTTCGTCCGGGGTGAACGGAATATCCAGCCGGTAGATCTTGGCCGAGTTGTACATGCGCCGGGTGTGCGCCCGCAGGCGGAAGATGACCGGGCCCAGGTGGCTGGCGTAGCAGCGCACCCCCTCGAACACCGAGGTGCCGTAGTGCAGGGCGTGGCTCATCACATGGGTCTGCGCTTCCATGTACGGCTTCAGTTCGCCGTCGTGCCAGATCCATTCGGGGTGTGCGCTCATATCGTTGAGTCTCGTGTGCGGGAACGGAAAGCCGCAGGCGTTGCAAGTGCAGGGATTTTACGGCCCAAGGCGCCTGCGCGCACCCGGCGCGGCCGCTTGGCCCGATTGGATCCGCGCTTGCGCCCGCAGCGCGCGGTTGAGCACTTCCAGCAGAGCGCGGGCGCCGGCCTCCACGATATCGGTGCTCACGCCGCGCCCGCGATAGGAAGATTCCCCCCAGCGGGCGGTGACGGTGGCCTCGCCCTGGGCATCTTCGCCGGTGGTGACGCTGCGCACATCGAAGTGGATCAGCTCCACGCTCATTTCGGTGGCGCGCTCCAGCGCCTTGAAGGTGGCGTCGATGGGCCCGTCGCCCACCGCCGCTTCGTCGCGCTGCTCGCCGCTCTCATGCTCGAGGCGCACCGCCGCCACCGCCAGCGTGCTGCCGCCGGTATTGATGCGCAGCTCGCGCAGCCGCCATGGGCCTTCCGCGGCGCCTTCCTTATGCACGATCAGGGCTTCGATATCGGCATCGAACAGCTCCTTCTTGCGGTCGGCCAGCTTCTTGAACGCGATGAAGGCCTGGTTCAGTTGCTCCTCGCCGAGCTCGAAGCCGAGCTGGCGGGTGCGGTCGCGGAACGCATGCCGCCCTGAATGCTTGCCCAGCACTAGGTTGGTGCGGTGCATGCCCACCGATTCGGGGCGCATGATCTCGTAGGTCTCGGCGTGCTTGAGCATGCCGTGCTGGTGGATGCCGGCCTCGTGCGCGAAGGCGTTCTTGCCCACCACGGCCTTGTTGCGCGGCGTGTGCATGCCGGTCACGCCGGACACTAGGCGGCTGGCCGGATAAAGCCCGGTGGTTTCGATGCCGGTGTCCACGCCGAAGTGGTCGGCGCGTACCTTCAGCGCCATCACCACCTCCTCAAGCGAGCAGTTGCCGGCGCGTTCGCCGATGCCGTTCACCGTGCATTCGATCTGGCGGGCGCCGCCGGCCACGGCCGCCAGGCTGTTGGCCACCGACAAGCCTAGGTCGTCGTGGCAATGGGCGCTCAGTACCACGTCCTCGATGCCGGGCACGGTGGCGCGCAGGTGCTCGAAAATGGTTTGGAACTCGGTCGGCATCGCGTAGCCCACGGTGTCCGGGATATTGACCGTGGTGGCCCCGGCCTCGACCACCGCGGTGACGATTTCAGTGAGGAACTCCGGCTCGGTGCGCGAGGCGTCCTCCGGGGAAAATTCCACGTCGGCGCAGGCCTCCCTAGCCATGCGCACCGCATCGACCGCCCGCCGCACGATTTCGTCGCGGGCCATTTCCAGCTTGAACTTGCGATGGATCTCGCTGGTGGCCACGAACACGTGGATGCGCTTGCGCGCCGCCGGCTCCAAGGCCTTGGCCGACTGCTCGATATCGCCCTCGTGGCAGCGGGCCAGCGAGCAGATGGTCACGCCGCGGATGGCGCGGGCGATTTCGCGCACCGACTCGAAGTCGCCCGGCGACGCCGCCGCGAAGCCGGCCTCGATAATATCCACGCGCATATCCCGGAGCGCGCGCGCCACCTTGAGCTTCTCGCGCAGCGTCATGCTGCAGCCCGGCGCCTGTTCGCCGTCGCGCAAAGTGGTGTCGAAGATGCGCACGCGATCCTGAGTGGTTTGCTGGTTCATAATGGTTTACGCTCTTATAAGGTAGCCTTTCCGCCCATAAGAAAAACCCCGCGTCCGTTGGCCGGTAAGCGGGGTTTCGCAATGAGGCTTTTTGAGTTGCTTAGGCCTTATTCCTTACCCCGCATTCGGTGCTTCGCAAGCAGCGCGAGCGCAGCCGCATGCAGACCGTCGGCTGCGGCGATAAGGCTGAGGATGGACCGGCCCAGGTTCATGCGGGCGATTATGCGTTAAGCAGGCGCAATGTCAAGCTCGCCTGCCCCGCCGGATCTCTCTGGATGCGCCGGTAGGCGGGGGCGGCCGGAGAGCCTTCTCCGGTCCATTTTTCAGCCGGCACAGCGTGATGTCGCTGAAGCATGGCCTTTCTCGAAGCTGTGCTAATATCCGCAGCCTTCCATCAAGCCGGTCTCTTGGAATCCGCTTGATGGCCACAGTCCTGACACTTTAGTAGTACAGGGGGAGCATTTGATGAATCCGATTTTTAGGGGAGTGCTTTGCGCCGGAGGCTTGCTCGCTGCGGCCGCCGTGGCGAGCGCGGCCACGCTGGAGGAGGTAGAGGCTGTTCAGGCGGAGCGTGCCGAGGCCGGCCGCCAGTCGCAGAGCCGGATTGACGAGATGGTCAAGGAAACAGACTCGCTGGAATATGAATATAAGCGGGTGCTCAAGGAGCTGGACGGCCTCAAGGTGTTCAACACTCTCATGGAGAGGCAGATCGACCGGCAGGAGGCTGATATCAACCTTCTGAACGAGGCCATCGATGAAGTGGAGGCGTCGCGCCGCCAGATGATGCCGCTCATGGTGCGCATGATCGAAGCGCTCGACCTGTTCGTGGAGGCGGATGCGCCCTTTTTGCTCGACGAGCGGCGCACCAGGGTGGCCGCGCTCGCCGAACTGATGGAGCGGGAAGACGTGAGCGTGGCAGAGAAGTTCCGCAAGGTGCTTGAGGCCTATCAGATTGAGAACGACTACGGCCGCACCATCGAGGCCTACAAGGATTCCGTGGATCACGAAGGCGCGACCTTGGAGGTTGACGTGCTTCGCGTTGGCCGGGTGGCGCTGGTTTACCAGACCGCCGACCTTAGCGCCACGCGCAAATGGGACCGCGATGCCCGTGCCTGGGTCGATCTGGACGGCGGTTACCGCAACCAGGTGCGCATGGGTTTGCGCGTGGCCAGAAAGCAGGTCGCTCCGGACCTGCTTCTGCTTCCTGTTCCTGCTCCGGAGGCTGGATAGATGATCGCAATCAGAACCGTTGCCTGCGCCATGCTTGGCTTGGCGCTCAATGTATCCGCTCAAGCCCAGGAGGCCCTATCGCTGGATCAGCTGCTGGATCTGGTGGAGCAGGGGGCCGTGCGCGACAATGAGGAAATGCGCGCCCGTGAAGCGGCGTTCCGCGAGGCCCGCGGCCAGCAGCAGCGGCTGCTGGAGCAGGCGAATGCCGAGAAAGCCGCCGAAGAGCGGCGCAGCCAGCGGCTTGAGAACTCCTACGGCGAGAACGAGCGGCGCATCGCGGCGCTCAAGCAGACCCGCGACGAGCGGCTTGGCGCCCTCAAGGAGCTGTTCGGCGTGACTCAGCAAGTGGCGGGCGATGCCCGGTCGAAGTTCGAGTCCTCGGTCACCAACGTTCAATATCCGGACCGTTCGCAGTTCCTCACCGAGCTGGTCGATAAGCTGGGGTCCGGCATCGAACTGCCTTCGGTCGAGGAAATGGAGCGCCTGTGGTGGGAGCTTCAGCGGGAGATGACGGAGTCGTCGAAAGTGGTGAGGTTCAACGCCGATGTGATTTCGCTGGACGGCCAGCGCGAGCCCACGGAAGTGGTGAGGGTAGGGCTGTTCAATATCGTTTCCGACGGCAAATATCTCACCTACCGCCAGGAAACCGGCAACGTGACCGAACTCGGCCGGCAGCCCGAGCAGGGCCGTTTTACAAGCAGCACGGCCGATATCGTGGGCGCGGCGCCCGGCGAAGTGGTGCGCTTTGGCCTCGACCCCACCTTAGGCGGCGTGCTCAATTCGCTGGTGGGGCGCCCCAATCTGATGGAGCGCATACAGCAGGGCGCGCTGGTGGGCTACCTCATTATCGCGCTGGGCATTATCGGGCTTTTGATCTCGCTGGAGCGTTTGGTCACGCTGACGCTCGCCAGCCGCAAGGTCACGGCGCAGCTGAAGAGCGACACCCCCTCGGACGACAATGCGCTGGGCCGCGTCCTCAAGGTGTATCACGGCAACAAGGACTTGGACACCGAAACCCTTGAGCTCAAGCTGGGCGAAGCCATCTTCAAGGAAACGCCGAAGCTGAACCGGGCTTTGCTGTTCATCCAGATTATTTCGGTGGTGGCGCCGCTCATGGGGCTGCTTGGCACCGTGACCGGCATGATCAAGACCTTCCAGGCGATCACGCTGTACGGCACCGGCGATCCCAAGCTGATGGCAGGCGGTATTTCGCAGGCGCTGGTCACCACGGTTCTCGGCCTGAGCGTTGCCATTCCCATGGTGCTGCTGCATACGGTGGTGAGCGGTCGCAGCCGCAGGATCGTGCAGATTCTGCAGGAGCAGAGCACCGGCATCGTGGCGGAGCACGCCGAGGCGCAGCAAAAAGCGCCGGCCGCCTGAGCCTGCGGGATGCCGGGGGAATGGCCGAGATATCCGCGTTGATCCATGTTTAACTGGTTCTACGATGCCTTTGAGGCTATCCGCGATTTCGTGGAGCTGGGCGGCGACGTGCTGTTCCTGATTGCCCTCACCATCTTCCTGATGTGGATGCTGGTTTTTGAGCGCCTGGTGTTCTTCCAAGTCGAACTCGGCAAGCGCCGCGCCGCCATTCAGGATGCTTGGGAGGGACGGGCCGAGCGGCGATCCTGGGAAGCGCAGCAGATTCGCGACCGCCTAGTTGCCGATTTCGACATGGCCGTTCGCCGTTCGCTGCCGCTGGTGCAAACCCTGGTGGCGCTTTGTCCGCTGCTGGGCCTTTTGGGCACGGTCACGGGGATGATCGAAGTGTTCGACGTCATGGCCGTGGAAGGCAGCGGAAATCCGCGTTCGATGGCTTCCGGCGTGTCCAAGGCCACCATCCCCACCATGGCGGGCATGGTGGGCGCGCTGTCGGGCGTGTTCTGGACCACCTACCTCAACCGTCGGGCGGACCGCCAGATCGAGGACCTGGAGGAACGCTTGGCCATGGATCGCTGACGCCGCCGCAAACGGCCGAAGATTACCCGGAGACCAAGCCACTTATGCGCAGATCCATTATTCAAGCCGCCGGCGAGGAAGCCAAGGCGGAAATCAATCTAACGCCCATGCTGGACGTGGTGTTCATCATGCTGATCTTCTTCATCGTCACCGCGTCGTTCGTCAAGGAAGCGGGGATTGATGTGAACCGGCCCGATGCGCCAACAGCCATCAGGCAGGAGAAGGCGAACATACTGGTGGCGATCAGCGCCGGCAACGAGATCTGGATCGACCGGCGGCGCGTGGACCCGCGGGCGGTGCGGGCCAATATCGAGCGCCTGCACGCTGAGAACCCGGAGGGTTCGGTTATTATTCAGGCCGACAAGCGGGCCTACACGGAAACGCTTGTGGGCGTGATGGATTCGGCCCGCCAGGCCGGCGTGTTCAACGTGTCGATAGCGGCGAGCGAGGACTGACCGGCAGATGACGGCGCAGACGACCCGGGCCCTATATCCAGATCGCGCGCAGGCGCCGGTGGCCCGTCCGGCAAGCTGGCGCGGAGGGCGATGAAATGGCGGACCAGACCACAGTCAAACGGCGGATAGGGCGTTACTTCCTGGCGTTCGCGGTAGGAAGTTTCGCGGCCCTTTCCCTTTTATGGCTCATGCAGTTTCTGATCGCCACCGGCAAGGCGGCGATCACCGAATCGGTCGATGCGCGCTTCGTTGACTTTGTGCGGGTCAAGCGCGAGGAAACGATCGAGCGCAAGGAGGAAAAACCGGAGCGCCCTCCCGAGCCGGACGAGGCGCCGCCGGAGATTCCCCAGCAGGATATGGACTCCTCGGACTACGACTCGGTCACGGCCGTGGCGCCGGTAGGCCCTGGCCTTGATGTGGGCATGGACAGCCAACTGGGCGATTTCAGCCTGGCCGAAGGCGACTACCTGCCGATCGTGAAGGTGGCGCCCATGTACCCGCGGCGGGCGCAGTCGCGCGGGCTTGAGGGTTATTGCGATCTTGAGTTCACGGTCACGCCGCTGGGCACGACTGCCGATGCGCGGGTGATCTTTTGCAGCAGTTCGCTGTTCGAGCGCGCTTCGGTGCAGGCTTTGCTCAAGTTCAAGTACAAACCCCGCGTGGTGAACGGCACGCCCATCGCGGTGCCCGGGCTGCGCCACCGGATTACCTTCCAGATTGAAGACTGACGTTGTGAGCACCCGGTTCGGCCCCGTTGCCGCAGCGCTGTTCTGCCTGCTTCTTGTGATGCCGGCGCCATCCGGCTGGGCCCAGGAGGAAGAGCAGGAGGAGCAGCGGACGCGGCGCACGGAGGCGTTGAGCGAGAGGGTTCACCGCCGTCTTTCAAAGGCCCAGGAGGCGCTGGAGGCCGACGATCACGCAACGGCTGAATCCCTGCTGCGCGAAATTATCGAGCTGCGCAATCTTTCGCCCTATGAGCAGGCGCAAACCAATAATTTCTATGGCTATGTCTATATTGACCAGGAAGATTACCAAGGGGCGATCCCGGCCTTTCGGCGGGTGATCGATGCCGGAGGGCCGGATGTGATAGGCCCCGGTTTATACAACCAGACCATCCGTACGCTGGCTCAGCTCTACGCGCAGGTGGAGAATTTCAGCGAAGCCATCGTCTATGGCCGCCAGTGGCTGGATTCCCAAGCGAATCCGCCGCCGCGCGATTACATGCTGCTGGCCCAGGCCCACTTCCAGCTTGAGCAGTGGCGCGACGCGCTGGATTACGTGTCGCTGGCGATAGAGGCCGCCCAGGCGGCGGGCATGGAGGCGGAGGAGAACTGGTGGCGCTACATGGTGGCCGCGCATTGGGAGCTGGAGGAGTTTCCCGAGGCCTTGGATATCACCAAGATCATGGTGAGGGAATGGCCCAAGAAGCAATACTGGTCGCAGCTCCAAGGGCTTTACTCCATCGTTGAGGATGAGCCTAGGCAATTGGCGGCTTACTGGTGCATGTACGACCAAGGCCTCTTGGACCGAAGCATGGAACTTGTCAATATGGCCAACTTGTTCATGCTGGCGGAGGTTCCCTACAAGGCCGCCGTGATCCTTCAGGACGGGCTCGACAGCGGAGAGATTGAAGGGACCACGCAGAACTACCGGATTCTCGCCCAGGCATGGCAGTTGTCCAGGGAAGACCGCAAGGCCATCGGCCCCATGCGCAAGGCGGCGGAGGGCGAAGAGGATGCCGAGATGAAGGGCGACCTCTATGTTCGGCTGGCCGAAAGCTATAACGCCCTGAGCGAATACGATGAATGCGCTTCCGCGGCCCGCCAGGCTATTCGCGACGGCCAGCCGAAGAGCGAGGGAAGAACCTACATGCTGCTGGGCCAGTGTCTTTTCGAGCAGGAAAAGTACGACGAGGCCGGCGATGCGTTTTCCCGCGCGGCCAGAGACAGCGAAACGCGCCAGGCGGCTACCCGCTGGCAAAACTATCTTCGCCGGGAGGTGGCGCGGCTTCAGGATCTGGACGCGCGGCTGGCGCGCTTCGGAAGCTAGATCCGCCACCCCCGACACACGCCGAGCAGCCTGGATCATGCCCAAAGTTCATTTCGTGGATTGCCGCGGGAATCCCCGCGATCTGGAGGTGCCCGAAGGCTGCACGCTCATGGAGGTTGCGCTGGAAAACGATGTTGAGGGGATCGTGGCGGAATGCGGCGGTTGTTGCGCCTGCGCCACCTGCCACAGCTATATCGACGAGGAGTGGGTGGACCGTCTGCCGCCTATCGACGACATGGAAGACGCCATGCTCGATTGCGCGCTGGAGCGCAAGCCCAACAGCCGCCTGACCTGCCAGATCCAGATGACGGCCGAGTTGGCCGGCCTCAAGCTAAAAGCCGCCGACAACGAAGGCTGATATCTAGAGTTCGCCTTCCTCGAATTGGCGGTGGACTTGCGCCACCGGGGGCATGGAGGCCATCGGGGTCTTCTCCTCCTTCTCGTTCTGGACCACGCGCATCACCCTTTCGATATAGCGCTGGCGCGTGGCTTCCCTCTCGGCTTCCGCCTGCTTGCCGGGCAGAAAGTTTTCGATATCCTCGCGCGTGAACGGATCGCCCCTCTCAATCAGCCGCTCGACGCTGTCGAGGCGGTCCCGCAGAACGGACACCTCCCCGATCAGGGTCATCAGCATGCCCAAAAGCCGGTCCGTGGCCGGATCGGAGAAGTATCGGGGGCGCTTCCCTCTGGCGGTGCGGCGCAGGCGGGGCGCTTCCTCGCCTGAACTCATGCGCGGATTCCCGCTAGGGACTTGAAGCTCATTTCGTCCTGCGAGTAGTTGCGCTGCGTGGCGTCCAGATTGGATTTCATCAGCTCCAGGCTGACTTCCCCAGCCGGCCAGCCGCCCTTGACGGCCTCTTCAACCAGATCGAGGTCGGTCATGCAGCGGGCAAAGGATTCGTTATTGTTGTAGCTCTCCCAGTCGTGCATGAACTGATCGAAGAGGGTGTCGCCGCGCGGAATATCGAAGTGCAGCATGCGCCCGCCGCTGCGGAGCAGCCGGCGCGTTTCGGCGAAGATGCGCGGCAGGGCTTTCTTGGAAGTCTCATGCAGCATGATGTGCGAGACCACCAAGTCGAAGCTGCCGTCCTCGTAGTCGGTGCATTCGGCATTCTGCTGGTTGAAATGCACCGCAACGCCCAGCGATTCCGCCCGCGTATGCGCGAAGCGAAGCATGGGCGCGCCCACATCGATGGCGTGGATTTCCGCTTCGGGGAAAGCCCGGGCCCAGGGCAGGGTGCTGTTGCCGGCGCCGCAGCCCATATCGAGGATTTTTCGGGGCTTGAAATCGGGCCAGATGCTCCGCATGCCGCTGCACAGCATATCGCCTAGGAAGTCCGCTTCCGGCCCCCAGGCGCCTGCCATGTACATTTGCAGGCCGGTTTCGTAGAGAGCGCCGGCGGTGATGTCGTCGGGAACCTGGTCGGTATGGTAGCCGCCCGGCTGTATGTGAATATCGTGCACCGTGTGGTAGCGGGGAATTTCAAGGTCCGGGTTCAGTTTGAGGCTGCCGCCGGTATTCCCGTTGGTGGCCCGAAAGCGCTCGATCATGTCCGGTAGCTGCCGCTCGACCGTGTCAACCGTCGCGTCCCACATCATTTCCTGGCTGCGGCGGGTCATCGCGCTCCACAACTGGTAATACGGCTCCGACATCATCTTCTTTCGGATTTCGTCGCGGTGCTGCGGCGGGCGTCCCGTTTCCTTTTCGATGGCCGGCTTGACCTTTTCGTCGTAGAGGGAAAAGTTGCCCGGCATGATCGTGCCGGAGAGATGAGCCCGGAAAGCGCGGACGAAATCCATGCGGGAGGCTTCGTCGTGGTTGGCATCGGGCGTCAAGGCATGAACGTTACGGAACATCGGGCTGGTCTCCTGCGGGGGTTGGCGGCGCGGATTCAGCCATTGAGAATAGCACAAGCGCGTTTTGTTTCTGATCTTATTGTGCTTCCTTCGCCCGGTGGTTGCGCCCCTTCCCGCAGGAGACGCATTCGTCATCCATGACGCTTGTCGAGAGGCATCCTGCCTTCGACACTCCTGCGGGAAGGGGCGCAACCACCGGGCTTGAGCTGACGCTATGGGGTTGGCGGCAAGGGAGGCTACGAATCAGGCGGTTCCGCCGGAAACGCTAAGGCGCGATGAGTTCGACCCACTCGCCCACAGGGCCGCGCCACATGGATGCGGGCCGGCCGTGGTAGGGGGTGCCGGATTGCCCGGTTAGCGTTTGCGCGCCGGGATCGTCGCAAGTGAAGCTCACCATGCTGATGGAAGGCGGCAGCCAGCCTTCAGGCTGCGGGCGCGGCGTGGCGGTTTCCGGCATGCTGTCGAGCTCGATCAGGTTGCTTCCCTCCAAAGGCATCGTGGAAAGCATGAAGCGGTGGCTGGCCGGCAGCCCGTAAGCCTGGCCCATCACCGTGATCTTCACCGGCCGGGGCTCGCTCGCGGGAATCCCGAAACGCTTCCCCCAGCCTTCGGCGAGCATTTCCACGCTGGGGCCGCCTAGAATCACGATGAACGTGCGGTCCACGAAATCCACCGCTTCAGGCACGTCGAATCCCGTTTTGCGCTTGAACATGGTGAGATACAGGAACTCCTTGGCTGGCCCTTGCACCTGCATCGCGCGGATCGCGTCGCTGATCGACAGGTCGGCGGGCGGCCCCAGGATATGGAAAGGCGTGCCCATCAGCTGCTGCTCCAGCGCGTCGGTGTCCTGCACCATTAATTCTGCGGCATTCCAGCCCCAGCACAGATAGGCTTCGT
Organism: Gammaproteobacteria bacterium; assembly: GCA_026708965.1. GTDB lineage: Bacteria > Pseudomonadota > Gammaproteobacteria > Steroidobacterales > Foliamicaceae > Foliamicus. The sequence continues at coordinate 17,328 of JAPOTY010000046.1, forward strand.
AGCCCGGCGTGGCGGGTTGCTCCACAAACCGGAAGTGGAAGCCCTCGGAGGTTTCCGGCGCCATCAGCAGGAACTGCGCGCCCTCCGCCGCTTCGGCGCCCCAAAACGCCGCCAGTTCGCCTGGAATCCTTCCGCCAGCCGTGGCCTGGTAGCCCAAGTGCTTGTAGGCGTCCTCCATCGCGCCCAGGTCGGGCGCCGCTATGGTGACGCAGGTGATGGGGCCGATCATAGGCTCGCTAGGTAGGCGCGCGCTTGGTCCATGCCGATCACCTCGCCGAATTTCTTGCTGATATCGAAGAGGTTGGCTTCGTGCGGCCCTGGATCGCGGTCGCCGGTGGCTTCCCGCACCACGATCGGAATATAGCCGTGCTGCATCGCGTCCACCGCCGACGCCCGCACGCAGCCGCTGGTGCTGAGCCCGCAGATCAGCAGCGTGTCCAAGCCCAGCGCCGCCAGCGTGGCGGCCAGATGGGTGCCGAAGAAGGCGCTGGGATATTTCTTGCTGATGACCACCTCGCCTGCGGCGGGCTCAAGGCCCTCGCCGAAAGCGCAGTACTTCGAGCCCTTGGTGAGATTCGCCAGCGCGGGCACCTTGCGGTAGAACACGCCTCCCTCCACCCCCGCAGGGTCGAATTCCACGCAAGTATGAAAGATCGGGATGCCGGCCTTGCGGCACTCCCCCAATAGCTCCACCGCCTGCTCGCGCTCCTTCTCCACGCCCGCGTACAGCGAGCACTCGGGGTCCAGATAGGCGCGCACAAAATCAATGACCAGCAGCGCGGGCCGCGCTCCCGGCTCGATCGAGCCGCCGAACCCCGCCTTGCTGTAGTCCTGGTCCAGTTTCGCCATGATCGCTAGATAATCCCCCGCTGCTTCAATTCCGCCAGCCTTTCGTCGCCGAGATTTAGCAGGCCGCGGTAGATTTCATCGTTATGCTGTCCCATTTCCGGCCCTGGCGCGCGGACTTTGCCGGGGGTGAGCGACAGCTTGGGCGCCACGTTCTGCATCTTCAGCTCGCCGAACTTCGGATGCAGCACCGACACGATCGCCTCGCGGGCCTTGAAGTGCGCGTCCTCGAGCATTTCCGGCGCCCGGTAGATCTTGCCCGACGGAACGCCGTTCGCCTCCATCAGCGCCTCTAGTTCCTCGGCGCTCTTGGTCGCGGTCCATTCGGCGATCAGCCCGTCGAGCTCCGCTTGCGTCTCGCCGCGCGCGGCGTGGCTGGAGAAGCGGGGATCGTCGGCCAGTTCCGGCCGCCCCATGGCCGCGCCCAACCGCCGGAAAACGCTATCCTGGTTGGCCGCGATCAGGATGTAGGTGCCGTCGCGCGTGGGATAGACGTTCGACGGCGCCACCCGCGGCAGGATCGAGCCGGTGCGTTCGCGCACATAGCCGGCCTGCTGGTATTCGGTGATGAGCGATTCCATCATGTTGAGCACGGCCTCGTAGATCGCGGAATCCACCACTTGGCCCTCGCCGGTGCGGTTGCGGTGGTGGAGCGCGGCGAGGCCGCCGATGCAGGCGAAGGTGGCCGCTAGCTGGTCGCCGATGCTGATGCCCACGCGGCTCGGCGGAGTGGAGGGATCGCCGGCCACGTAGCGCAGCCCGCCCATCGCCTCGCCGATGGCGCCGTAGCCGGCCCGCGAGGCATAGGGGCCGGTTTGGCCGTAGCCCGAAACGCGGATCAGGATCAGCGACGGGTTGATATCGTGCAGCTCCTCCCAGGAGAGGTTCCATCGCTCCAGCGTTCCGGGGCGGAAATTCTCCAGCAGGAAATCGGCCTTGGCGACCAGTTCCTTGAGGATGTCCTGGCCTTCCTTCTCCCTTAAATTCAGAGTGATGGCCTTCTTGTTGCGGGCAATGACCGGCCACCACAGCGACATGCCGTGGGCCTTTTCCTGACCCCAGTCGCGCATCGGATCCGGCCGGTCGGGCGCTTCCACCTTGATGACTTCGGCGCCGAAATCCGCCATCAACTGTCCGCAAAACGGCCCCGCCAGAAGCGCGCCCATTTCAATAAGCCTCAGATCGGCCAGCGGGCCGGTCCTTTCCGTCATAGTCCTGATTCCTCTTTCCGTTTCCAAGGCCCGACCCTGCTCATATCCGGATCCAGGCCATGATGAAGTGACAACTTACATTGTATAGAATACCGACCTTAGCTTTGAGGGGTTCGCAATCCGATGACAGCCAGCGCCCGCCGAGTTTCCATCGTGGAAGTGGGTCCACGGGACGGCCTCCAATCCGAGAAGGTGCTTCCCACCGAGGTCAAGCTGGAATTCATTCGCCGCGCTGTGAAGGCAGGGATCCGCAAGATGGAAGCGGTGAGCTTCGTGCATCCCAAGCGGGTGCCTCAGATGGCCGATGCGGAGGCCGTGGTTGCCGGCTTGCCCCGGGGGGACGACCTGATTTTTATCGGGCTGGTGCTCAATCAGCGCGGGTATGAACGCGCCCGGGATTGCGGCATCGACGAAGTGGGCATGGTGGTGGTGGCCAGCGACACCTATAACCGGCGCAACCAGGGCGTGTCCAGCCTTGAATCCATCGAGGCTTGGCTGAGGATCGCAAAGCAGGCCAAAAAGGACGGCGTTCGCGCCAACTGCATGGTGTCATCGGCATTCGGCTGCCCCTACGAAGGCGAAGTGCCGCCCGAACGCGTGGTGGAATACGCCGAGCGCGTCGCCGAGGGCGATCCGGTGGAGCTGGGCATTGCCGATTCCATCGGCGTTGCGGTGCCTGCGCAGATCACCGACCTGCTCGGCCGGATTTCCGAGCGCCTGCCCGGCCTGCCGGTCCGGATCCACCTGCACAATACGCGCAATACCGGGCTGGCCAATGCCCAGGCCGCCGTGGATGCCGGCGTTGCCTCCATCGATGCCAGCATTGGCGGCATCGGCGGTTGCCCTTTCGCGCCGCTGGCCGCCGGCAATATCCCCACCGACGACTTGCTCTACCTGCTTTCGCGTTCCGGCGTGGAAACCGGGGTGTCGTTGAGGAAAGTGATCGAAACCAGTGGCTGGCTGCGCGAGCAGCTTGGCCACGGCGATTTGCCTGCCATGCTGCCGCGCGCGGGAATATTCCCCGATGTGGCGATGGGCGCGCAGGCCTGAACTGAAATACTTGACGGGAGAAACAGCATGAGCTTTCGCTTGGGCGTGGATGTGGGCGGCACCTTTACCGACCTGCTCCTAGTGAACGAGCAGTCGGGGGAGATGCATACCGCCAAAGTCCCCAGCACGCCGGAGGACTCGTCGATCGGCGTTTCCAACGGCATCGACAGGGTGTGCGGCGAGGCGGGCGTGGATCCCGGCGATATCACCCACGTGATGCACGGCACCACGGTGGCCACCAATACCATCCTCACGGGCACCGGCGCCAAGGTGGGGCTGGTCACCACCAAGGGCTACCGGCAGGTGCTGCAGATCGCCCGCTCCTTCGTGCCGGGTGGCCTGGGCGGCTGGGTGATCTACAACAAGAGCCTGCCGCTGGCCCCGCTGGCGCTCACCATAGAGGCGGATGAACGCACCGCCGCGGACGGCTCGCAAGTGCGGGAGCTGAATGTTCCGGCGCTGGAGGCGGAGCTTCAAAAGCTCGCGGGCAGGGGCGTGGAGGCGCTCACGGTATCGCTGATCAACTCCTTCGCCAATCCGGCGCACGAGCAGCAGGTGCGCGAGGTGGCCGAGCGCGTGCTTCCCGGCGTTCCGGTATCGCTTTCCTCGGAAGTGGTGCCGGAGATGCAGGAGTACGAGCGCACTATCACCACGGTGGCCAATTCCTATGTGCGCCCCAAGGTGGCCACCTACGTCCGCAATCTCGAGAAGCAGCTCAACGACACCATGAGCGGTGTGCAGCTGCATGTGCTTCGCTCCGATGGCGGCCTGGCCTCTGCGGACGCGGCCGAGGCCTATCCCGTGAACCTGCTGATGAGCGGCCCCGCCGGCGGCGTGTCCGGCGCCATCTGGATCGCCTCGCAGGCCGAGCACAATAACCTGCTGACCTTCGACATGGGCGGCACATCGACGGACGTTGCGCTGGTGCAGGACGGCCAGGCGCAGCTGCGGCGCGAGACCACCGTGGGCGATGTCACGGTGCGGGCCTCGTCGGTCGATGTGCGCACGGTGGGCGCGGGCGGCGGCTCCATCGCCCACGTGCCGGAGCTGACCGGCGCGCTGCGCGTAGGCCCGCAAAGCGCCGGCGCCGCTCCCGGCCCGGCGGCCTACGGCAAGGGCGGCGAGGAGCCCACGGTGACGGATGCCAACGTGGTGCTGGGCTACCTGCCGGCCGAGGTGCGCTTGGGCGGCGATATGAAGATGGACCGGGCCGCCGCCGAAGCCGCGGTGCAGAAGATCGCCGATGCCTTGGGGCTTTCGCTGATGGAGGCGGCTTCGGGCATCGTGAGCCTGGTGAACGAGAATATGTACGGCGCGCTGCGCCTGGTGTCGGTGGAGCAGGGCCACGATCCGCGCGAGTTCGCGCTGATCGCTTTCGGCGGCGCCGGCCCCTTGCACGCCAATGCGCTGGGCAAGCTGATGAGTTCCTGGCCGGTTATTATTCCGCCGGGGCCGGGCGTGCTGTGCGCCTACGGCGATGCCACCACGCGGGTGAGGAACGAGGCCTCGCGCACCTTCATCAAGCGCTTCGGCCGCACCCGCGCGGACGAGGCGGCGGGCATCTTCACCGATCTGGCGGAGCAGGCTTCGCAAGCGCTGGACCAGGAAGGCATTTCGCGCAGCGACCAGACCCTGAGCTACCAGGCGGATATCCGCTACCACGGCCAGGGCCTGCTGCTGACGGTCGATTTCGAGCTTGACGACCTGAAAAAGCAGGGCCTCGATGCCATTGGCGGCAAATTCGACCGGATGCACGAGCAGCTGTTCACCTTCGCCTTGCCGGAGGACAAGGAGCTCGTGAACCTGCGCGCCGTGTCAGAGGGCAAGCCCACCGTGGTGCGCGCCTTGCGGGCGGAACAGGGCGATGCCAGCCCCGCGGCCGCGGAAATGCTGTCGCACGAAATCTATGTCGATGGCGGAATGCGAAAAGCCATGCTCTACGACCGCTCCAAACTCAAAGCCGGCAACGTGATCGCCGGCCCCGCGATCGTTCTGGAGATGGATTCGACCACCCTGATTCTCCCGGATCACGAGGGCGCGGTGGACGAATACGGCAATATCCTGATTACGCCATCCAATTCCTAAACAGGAGTTAAGAAATGCCTGCACAAATTATCGAAACCCGCCCGCGCCCTTTCAATCGCGTGGAGCTGGACCCCATTACGCTGGACATCATCGAAAACGCGATGCTCAACGCCCGCTGGGAAATGGATGCGGTGCTGTTCCGCACCGCCATGTCGCCCGGCATCCGCGAGCAGCACGACGAGTTCCCCATGATCGCCAACCTGGAAGGCAAGATGGTGGTGGGCCAGTTCGGCAGCTTCATCCACGGCTTCAAGGAGGCCTACGGCGGCACCATCGAGGAAGGCGACATGTTCCTCACCACCGACCCGTACGCCTGCAACGGGGCGGTGAGCCACGCCAACGACTGGCTGCTGCTGCGGCCGATCTTCAAGGACGGGCGGCTGATCGCCTACGCCTCGATGTTCGGCCATATGACCGATATTGGCGGCAAGGTGCCGGGCAGCCTGCCCACCGACGCGCGGCAGATCTTCGAGGAGGGCATCCGCGTGCCGCCCACGAAGATCTATAAGGACGATAAGCTGCAGGAGGATGTGCTGGAATTGATTCTCCATAACTGCCGCCTGCCGCACTGGAACCGCAGCGATTTCAACGCCATCGTGGCCGCTATCCGCACCGCCGAGAAGCGCGTGGTCGAGATGGCCGAGCGCTTCGGCGACGACGTTTACTACTCGGCGCTGGAGGAGCTGCTCGACCGCAATAAGCGCGCCATGGGCAAGCTCATCCATATGACCGTGCCGGAAACCAAGCAGTACTTCGAGGATTTCATTTGCGACGACGGGCTCGGCATGGGGCCCTACAAGATCAAGTGCGCGATGTGGCGCGAAGGCGACACCGTGGTTTTCGATTTCGAGGGCACGGACCCGCAGTCCATCGGCTCGGTGAACTTCTACCTCAACGAGGAGATGTTCAAGATGTTCGCCGGCGTGTACATGATTATGGTGTTCGATCCGCAAATCATGTTTAACGACGGCTTCTACGACCTCATGGAGGTTCGCATTCCCGAGGGCACTCTGCTCAAGCCCCGGTTCCCGGCGGCGCTGTCGTGCCGCACCCATGCCTTGGGGCGCATCTTCGATATCCTCGGCGGCTTGCTGGGGCAGGGCAATCCGGATTTCCTTTGCGCGGCTGGCTTTTCCGACAGCCCGCACTTCATGTATTCCGGCTACCGGCGCGACGACGGCGAGTGGTACCAGCTCTACCAGATCGGCTTCGGCGGCGTTCCGGGCAAGCCTTTCGGCGACGGGCCGGACGGCCATTCGCTGTGGCCGAGCTTCACCAACGTGCCCAACGAATTCTTGGAGAGCTACTTCCCGCTGCGGATCGACGTGTACGAGACGCTGGCCGATAGCGGCGGCCCCGGCCTCCATCGTGGCGGCAACGCGCTGCGCGTGGGCTACCGCTTCCTGGAGCCGGGCGAAATCTCGATCCACGACGACCGCTGGCTCACCTACCCTTGGGGCGTGAACGGCGGCCTGCCGGGGCAGCGCAGCCGCAAGATCCTCCACCGCGCCGACGGCACCGAGGAATTGCTGCAATCGAAATGCGACCGCATCAAGGTGGAGCCGGGCGATCTGCTCTACTTCGACACTTGGGGCGGCGGCGGCTGGGGCGACCCGCTCAAGCGCCCCGCCGAGCAGGTGGGCTTCGACGTGGCCGCCGGCCTGGTTTCAGCCGATGGCGCTCGCCGCTACGGCGTGGTCTGCAACGAGGACGGCGAAGTCGATGACGCCGCCACCGAGAAGCTGCGGTCTGATATGGCCGCGGAGCGCGGCGACACCAAGCTATTCGATTTCGGCGGCACTCCCGAGGAGCTGAAGGCCCGCTGCGAAGCCGAAACCGGCCTGCCCGCCCCCTCCGCCCCCGAATTCCAAAACTGGTTCCGCTCCGCCGCGTAACCATTAACCAAAGCCTAAAGTGTTCCGCGGGAGAGAGTCCGGCCCCCTCTCGCACCACTGCTTTGGCGTTTCATCTATGAGCGTAAGAGAAAGAAATTTGTCTCGTATGGGGCAAGCGCTCCTGAAAGAAGCGGTGCTTGATGTCCTGTTTCACGCCTACAAGAAAGAGGAAAAAAGTTTATGGCCCAACGAAATCAGCAAGCGTGCTGGGATTTATCGGGGCACCATCCATGGAAAGGACCAGAACCATATCGTGCTTGGGATTCTTGGCATACTTGAGGAGCAAGGGAAAGTTCAATCAGTGCATCCAATAGTGAAAGGGGCATTCCCGTCCCGCAAAAGTCCCAATCGAGCGTGGTTGATTGCCGAAGAAGAATATAAGGCACGTTCCGCTGGTACGGATGGTAGCGGTTGACGATTTCTTTCGACATGCATCCGCAGTCTTTTGACGATTCTCTACGCCGTCAACCGATGTGGAGTTGCCCCGTTTTCGTGGACGGTTAAGTATTGGGGATTCATGCGGCTGATT
>JAPOTY010000035.1 GCA_026708965.1 Gammaproteobacteria bacterium
CCGGTCTGACGCGAACGTGAAAGGTTGCAGGCTCGCCTTCCGTCACCGCAGGGCCGGCAGCGACCTCGACACGCGGCAGCGACTGATATGATTGCGCGCTGGCGCGCGGCGCGAAAATCGCAAGAAATGGCAGAAGCAAAAGCGCGCAAAGAAAAGCGTTTCGGAGCTGCGGGGCAGATCGGCTCGCGGAGAAAGGCTTGAACATCGGCAGCTCCTCTTTTTGCTCGCGTGCAGAAGCAGTCCGGGCGAATGATATTACCAAATAGCGTCCTAAAATGTGCGGGTTCTGTCGTATAGGTGTTGTGGACAAATTGCGAGTTGCGCTTGCTCTCGGCTACGAGATCGTAGGCTACGAAATAGAAGCACATCAGAAAAACGCGGCGGGTAGCGAGGCAGCGTTATCCACGGGCTGTTCCTGCGTACTAGAATGTGACTGATAGTCTATAGACCATAAGTGTGCCAAGTAGCATCCTTGTTCCACTGTGAATCAAGCGGCACGTCTTGGTGTGGGCATACGCGCCATCCGCACTCAATTAGGCTGGTCCCAAGAAAAACTAGCGGAGGCATCTGGACTCCACAGAAGCTATATCAGCCAGCTGGAGAGAGGCCGCCGAAATCCGACTCTTGGCGTGTTGACGTGATTGATGGCCGGTCCGGTTGGCAAATCAAGTCAACGAGGGCGGAAACGCCGGTAACTTGGAAGCGCGCCAAGATTGCTAACGCAGAGGAATTGATTGAGCAATCCTTCAAGTCGGAGCGTGGCCTCCGGGAACTGGGTGACGCGATAATCAATTTTTGCAACGACCACGCATCTGCCAGCATCGAACGGTATTCAATTGAACAGATTGGTTACGCTCGTCTTGTATTGCATCAAAAAGAGAGGAGAGTGGATTACTTCGAGCGACTGCTATGCACGAAGCAAGATCCGCGCGTGTTCCGCAAGGAGGAATTTTCCTGGTCATGGTCAACTCCCAAGATAACCAAGCGGAAGGAACAACTCAGATCTCTTATTGGCACTAGGAAGGAAGACGGGGAGAAGTGGTTTGCATGGCATGGGTTGGGCGAAAACCAGCTTCACTTCAGCGGTGAACGCGCATGGTGGCCGCAACAATCAGAAAAAATGCACTCTTTTGACTTGCCGGGAGAGAATGCTCGCCTTTCTTGGCAAGAAGCCTTGACCATCCTAGCGGAAGCTCACGACCCGTGAGCTAGCTGGGCAGGCCGTTGCAGATTTTTTCGATCAACAAAGGCGGCACGGCATTTCCTAGCTGTCCTGCTTGTTGAGTGTAGCTTCCGATGAGCACAAAGCTATCCTTGAAGCCTTGGATCCTGGCGGTTTCGCGCATGGTGATCGTCCGAATGTCAACCGGATGTCCAAATCGTCCTGAACCCGGATGAAACACCCATCTGGTGATGGTGGGCGCTACCATTTCTTTGGTTAGACGCCCGTAGGCTCCGCTGTAGCCGCTCTTAGTTCGCAGATGCACGGGTAAATTCTTGTGGCCTTGGCCGGGCTCAAGGCTGGAAAGTCGCTCCAATTGTCTCGGTCTCAGTTTGCGCGCCACGTGATTCATTACTTTTCCGCTGGCGTTCCTCATTTTTCGTTGGAAAGTGTTGCGGGGCCTGGAGATATACTCGCAAGGCTGGCTTCCGGTGCCGTGCAATAGACTGGGTAAGTCGCTGATCGCCTCCCAAACGCTGAGGTGGTTTGATTTCTTTTCAATGCCCGGCAGCGAGATCTGGTCTCCGGGCTTGGAGTGTGTCGGTTGCGGAAACTTAATTGGCGCACCATCGGCAGCGGCGAGAAAGAAGGCGCGCCGCCGCCTTTGCGGAACACCATAGTCAGCTGCATTGAGGATTGAATGCTGCACACTGTATCCTAGCGTCGTCAGTCGTTCTCCGATTTCGGATGTATATGATTGATCGAACCCGTTCCGCATTTCCGCGACATTTTCCATCAAGATCATTTTCGGGCGCAGGTATTCGCAATAATCCAGAAATGTGCGTATCAGGAGATTGTTTGCTAAATCAGACGTTCTTCGGCTGCGCGGGACGTTTTTTGAGAATCCTTGGCATGGGGGGCCGCCGGCGAGCAAATCAAGTTCGCCCGGCCTGATCTTCAAACTTGAGCCAAAATTTTTTGGGGGAACGGCAGCCAAGTCAATTCGCAGGCTTTCTGCTTCGGGAAAGTTTTCCTGGTAGGTCTGGATGTAATGCCTCTCCATGTCTGCGCCAGCCAAAATCCTGAAGCCGGCATCGCGGAGGCCCGAAGAGATTCCGCCGCATCCGCAGAACAGATCCACTGCAAAGCGCTTGCTTTTCGTCACTATTGCCGCCCCAGCCGCAATTTTCCGTGATCCCCCACCGGTATTTGCCGTGTTTTGCGCCATCCTTGGATCTCTTGTTGCGGGTTCTGGTTATGCTAACAAAAGGAAGGAGCCAAATGGAAGGCTGCCCCGGATATTTATAGAGAGCACATAACTGGTCCGGTTTTAGAGCTTTATCCGGTGTGCCTGCCCGCGCCCGGGGCCGCTTGATGCAGGAAGGTTGGCGGCTGGATATGCTTGAAGCGCTCCCGTGCGCCTGCGGAGCGTCTGCGGCGTTTATGATGCGCGGATGTTCCGTTACGCCATAAGGCGGGTTTTTGCGGCGATTCCCACGCTGCTGATCCTGATCGCGCTGGCGTTCTTCATGATCCGCGCCGCGCCGGGCGGCCCCTTCGATACCGAGAAGACCCTGCATCCGGAAATCGAGGCCAAGATCCGTGCGGCCTATCACCTCGACGAGCCGCTCCATCAGCAGCTCGGACGCTACCTCTGGGGGCTGGCGCAGGGCGATTTCGGCCCCTCGTTCCAGTACATCGACCGCAGCGTCACCGAGCTGATCCGGGAGGGGTTTCCGGTGTCGCTGCAACTCGGCGCCTGCGCCATGCTTCTGGCGCTGCTCGCGGGGGTGGCGGCCGGCGGCTGGGCGGCGCTGCGTCAGAACCGCTTTTCCGACCATGCGGTGATGGCGGTGAGCATGACCGGCATTTCGATCCCCAATTTCGTGGTCGGGCCGCTGCTGATCCTGCTGTTCGCGGTGCATCTCGATCTTCTCCCGGCGGGCGGCTGGCCCACGGAGGGCTTCCTCGCCCGGCTGCCGAACATGGTGATGCCGGTGATCGCGCTGGCGTTGCCGCAGATCGCCTATATCGCCCGGCTGACCCGCGGCAGCATGATCGAGGTGCTGCGCAGCAATTTCATCCGCATGGCGCGCGCCCAGGGCCTCTCGCAGTCGGCCATCCTGCTGCGGCATGCGCTCAAGCCCGGACTGCTTCCGGTGCTGTCCTACCTGGGACCGGCCACTGCCGCCGTGATCACGGGCTCCGTGGTCATTGAGCAGATCTTCGGGGTGCCCGGCTTGGGGCGCCATTTTGTGCAGGGCGCGCTCAACCGGGATTACACCTTGGTGATGGGCGTGGTGGTTTTCTACGGGGTGCTGATCATTCTGTTCAATTTCCTGGTGGATATCTGCTACGGCCTGCTCGACCCCCGGGCCCGGCAGCAAAACTGATGGCGTGGCGCCTGCGCACGTGAGGAAGAACCGGCGGAATCGCGCAGCGATCCGGCAGGCGGCGGGCGCCGGGCGCGGTCTCTGGAGCGATGCCTGGAGGGCCCTGCGGCGCAACCGGGCGGCGATGACGGCGGCGGCGATTCTGGCCTTGGTGGCGGTGCTCTGCGTGTTCGGCCCGTTGCTCTCGCCCGTTGCATTCGATTATCTCGACTGGAGCCACGTTTCGGCACCGCCCTCGCTGGAAAACTGGCATTTCTTCGGCACCGACGACTTGGGCAGGGATCTGTTCGTGCGCACGCTGGTGGGCGGCCGGATTTCGCTGATGGTGGGGCTGGTGGCCACAGCGGTGAGCCTCGTTATCGGCATCAGCTACGGCGCGCTGGCAGGCTATGTGGGGGGCAGGACGGACCAGGTGATGATGCGCATTGTCGATATCCTCTACGCCATGCCGTTCATGTTCCTGGTGATCCTGCTGATGGTTCTGTTCGGGCGCAATATCGCGCTGATTTTCGTGGCCATCGGCGCCATCAACTGGCTGGACATGGCGCGCATCGTGCGCGGCCAGACGCTCAGCATCAAGCGCCGCGAATTCGTCGAGGCCGCGCAGGCGGCGGGCGTGTCCACGCCGCGCATCATCCGGCGGCATATCGTCCCCAATCTCTTCGGCGTGGTGGTGGTGTACGTCACGCTCACGATCCCGCAGGTGATCCTGGTGGAGTCTTTCCTGAGTTTTCTGGGGCTGGGAGTGCAGGAACCCATGACCTCCTGGGGCGCGCTGGTCAACGAAGGCGCCAAGGCGCTTGAAAACGCCCCTTGGACGCTGATATTCCCTGCCGGATTCCTCGCCGCCACGCTGTTTTGCTGCAATTTCATCGGCGACGGCCTGCGCGACGCGCTGGACCCGCGCGACCGGAGCGCCTGACATGCCGCTGCTTTCGGTGCGCGGCCTGAGGGTGGATTTCAGCACCCCGGACGGGGTTGTGGAGGCCGTGCGCGGGATCGACTTCAATCTCGACGCGGCCTGCACGCTGGGCATCGTGGGCGAGTCCGGCTCCGGCAAGAGCCAGACGGTGCTGAGCCTCATGGGGCTTTTAGCCGACAACGGCCGGTCTTCCGGCAGCGCCCGCTTCGAGGGCCGCGAGCTGATCGGGATGCCGGACGGGGAGCTGCGCGGCATCCGGGGCAATCGCATCGCGATGATTTTCCAGGATCCGATGACTTCGCTGAATCCGTACTTGAGGATTGGCGCGCAGATGGCCCAGGTTCTGGAGCTTCACGAGGGTCTGGGGCGGCGCGAGGCGCTCAGGCGCTGCGGCGAGCTGCTTGAGGCGGTGCGGATTCCGGATGCCGGCAAGCGCCTGGATTCGTGGCCGCATGAATTATCCGGCGGCATGCGCCAGCGCGTCACCATTGCCACGGCGCTCTTGTGCAAGCCTTCCCTGCTGATCGCCGACGAGCCCACCACCGCGCTGGACGTGACCGTGCAGGCGCAGATTCTTGCCTTGATGAGGGAGCTTAGGCGCGACTTCCAGGCGGCCATTATCTTTATTACGCACGATCTAGGCATTGTTGCCGGATTTTGCGACGATGTGCTGGTGATGCAGGATGGCGAATGCAGGGAGCGCGGCAGCGTGGAGTCGGTTTACGCGCGGCCGGCCCATCCTTACACCCGGCGTTTGCTCTCCGCAGTGCCGCGGCTGAACCAGGATGCGCGTTCGCGAGCCCCGGGCCGGACCGACCTGCGACCGGCGCTGGAAGTAAGCGGTCTCGATGTGGTTTACTCGCTCAAGCGCCCCGGGATGTTTGCGCCGGCACCCAGGCTGAAGGCTGTCAGTTCAGGCGCGTTTATGATCGCGCCCGGAGAAACGCTGGGCGTGGTGGGCGAGTCCGGCTGCGGCAAATCGTCGCTGGCGCGCGCGGTGATCGGCCTGGTGCCCGCCAACGCCGGTCGGATCACGCTGCTGGGGCGTGATCTTGGGAAAGCCGACAAGAGCGCCTGGAAGGACGCTCGGCGCAATATGCAGATGGTGTTTCAGGATCCCCTTGCCTCGCTTAATCCCCGAATGACCGCGCGCCAGATCGTGGCTGAGCCGCTCGGCGCCTGCCGCCCGGACCTTTCGCGCGGCGAGCGCGGGGAGCGGGTCGTTCGGATACTGAACCGGGTGGGCTTGGCCGACGGCCAGCTCGACCGCTATCCGCATGAGTTTTCCGGGGGCCAGTGCCAGCGCATCGGCATTGCCCGCGCGCTCGCGCCCGGTCCGGCGGTGGTGATCTGCGACGAGGCGGTCAGCGCCCTTGATGTGTCGATACGCGCTCAGATCGTGGACTTGCTCATGGAGCTGCAGGACGAGCTTGGCCTGGCGCTGGTCTTCATCGCCCACGACTTGGCCGTGGTCAGACAGATCAGCCACAGAGTGGTGGTGATGTACTTGGGCCGGGCGATGGAAATCGCCCACAGCGAGCATTTGTATGGCAGGCCCATGCATCCTTACACGCGCGCCCTGATCGAGGCCGCGCCGATTCCCGACCCCAAGGTGGAGCGGAACCGCACGCGGGAGCCGCTGCAGGGCGAACCGCCCTCGCCGCTGAATCCTCCGCCCGGCTGCGCTTTTTCGGCCCGCTGTTCCTTCGCCATCGACCGCTGCCGGCGGGAGCCGCCCGAGTTGCGCCCGGTTGCCCGCAGCATGGTGGCTTGCCACCGCGCCGAGGAAATCGCGCCCTCGGGGGCATGAGCCTGCATGCCGCCCGGTGCCGCCGCCCGTGGGCCCGCCGATTCGCCCGACCGGCTGGGGGCCGGGCTGGCCGATCTCGGCATCAGCCCGAGCGGCGATGATCTGGCGCGGCTTGACGCTTTTATCGAAATGCTGATGCGTTGGAACGCGGCCCACGGCCTCACGGCCCGCGCTTCGCGCCAGCAGCTGGTGGCGCGGCACATACTGGACAGCGCCGCAGCGCTGCCGTTTCTGCCGGCGGGCCCGATGCTGGATGCCGGCAGCGGCGGCGGCCTGCCCGGCGTGGTGCTGGCCCTGCTGCGTCCGGAGACGGATTGGGTGCTGCTCGATTCCTCGGCCCGCAAAACGGCGTTCCTTGGCCATGCGAGGATGGAATTGGGCTTAAGCAACGTGCAGGTTGTTCGCTCCCGGCTGGAGAGCTACCAACCGCAGGACGCGCCCGCGGCGGTGATCGCCCGTGCGCTGGCGCCGCTGCCGAAGCTGGTCGCGCTGGCCCGCCGCCTGCTTGATCGGGGTTCCTGGCTGCTGGCCATGCTGGGCCGCCGTCCCCGCAACGAGGAGCTGGCCGCGCTTGACGGGGTGCATTGCCAGTCGCTGGAGCCGATCCGGGTTCCCGGGCTTGATGCGCAACGCCATATCGCTGTGCTTCGCCGCCGCGCAGCGGGCCAAGGCCCCGCCCGGAGGATATGGAAGGCGCAGGCATGAAACGCACCTTCGCAGTGGCCAACCGCAAGGGGGGGGTGGGCAAGACCACCACAGCCATCAATCTCACAGCCTGCCTGGCGCAGATGGGCCGCAAGGCTCTGCTGGTTGACCTCGATCCCCAGGCCAACGCCACCACCGGCTGCGGCGTGGACCGGGATGCCGTGGGCCTATCGACCTATGACCTGTTGATGGGAAACGCCTCGCCTGCCGATATCCGGGTGGGAATCGATTCCGCCGGTTTCGATCTTCTGCCGGCAACCGCTGCCCTCACGGCTGCGGAAGTGGAGCTTCTGCAACTGGACAGCGGCCGCGAGCTGAGGCTGCGCGACGCGCTGGCGGACGTGTCGTTCCACTACCAGGCCATCCTGTTCGATTGTCCTCCCAGCCTGAATATCCTTACCCTCAACGCTCTGGTGGCGGCCGAAGGCGTGCTGGTGCCCATTCAATGCGAGTATTTCTCGCTGGAGGGTCTCTCATCGTTGGTGGGCGTTATCGAAGACCTGTGCGCGCACTCCAACCCGGACCTTGAGATAAGCGGCATAATCCGCACCATGTACGACGGTCGAAACCGTCTGGCCCGCGATGTCTCCGCGCAATTGCAGAAATATTTTCCCGATGAGCTTTTCCGCACGATCATTCCGCGCAACGTGCGTTTGGCCGAAGCGCCCGGCTTCGGCGTGCCGGCCATCCAGCATGACCGCCTGGCCAGCGGCGCGCTGGCCTACGCCGCGCTGGCGGGCGAGCTGGTTCGCCGCGGGCTGAGCGAGTAAGCCCCGCATGGCCTCGCCCAACCGCGGACTCGGCAAGGGCCTGGACGCCCTGCTCGGACCGCGCCAGGAACGAGGACGTCCGATCCCTGCCGGTCCCTCATCGCGCGAACTGAAGGAACTGCCTTTGGATGTTTTGCAGCCGGGCCGCTTCCAGCCGCGGCAGATGATCGACGCTAACAGCGTGGCCGAACTGGCCCAATCCATTCGCGCCCAAGGTTTGGTCCAGCCGCTGCTTGCGCGCCCGCTGAACGCTGCCGACGGCGCCGCTGCGCGCTACGAAATCGTGGCCGGCGAACGTCGCTGGCGCGCCGCTCAGCAGGCGGGCTTCGACCGGATTCCCGTGGTTGTCCGGTCGCTCAGCGACGAGGAAGCCGCTATGGCGGCGCTGGTCGAAAACGCACAGCGCGAGAACCTGAGCGCCATCGAGCTTGCCGAGGCCTTGCGCCGCATCCTCGAAATTTCCGGCGGCACTCATAAGGATTTGGCGCAGTCCATCGGAATATCGCGCGCCGCGGTGAGCAACTATCTGCGGCTTTTAGAGCTGGGCGGCACGGCCAGAGCCCTGCTGGCGGAGCGCAAGCTGGAAATGGGCCACGCGCGGGCGCTGCTTGCGGTGAGCAATCCGGCCCGCCAGTCCGCGCTAGCGCGCCGCATAGCCGAGCAAAGCCTGAGCGTGCGCCAAGCGGAGCGCCTCGCCCAGGCCGAGTCGCGCCCGCCGGCTGCCGTCAAGCCGCGCGATCCCAACGTGGTTCGCCTGGAGCAGGACTTAAGCGAGCGCTGGGGCGCCCCTGTTCGCCTCCAACACGGAAAACGGGGCGGACGCCTGGAAATCCGCTACAAAAGCTTGGACGAACTCGACAGCCTGCTTGCCCGTCTCAAGTAGATCGTCCCGCTTGCGCGGCAGCCGCCTCATGGGCAAGCAGGCTCAGTATCTCGAACATCATGCTTGCGCCCACATGGGCGGTGTTAGCCGAGGGATCGTATTGCGGCGCCACTTCCACCACGTCCCCGCCCGCGATCGGCAGTCCGGCCAGGCCCCGAATCAGCATTTGCGCCTCCAGCGGCGTCAGGCCTCCAATTTCCGGCGTGCCGGTGCCGGGCGTGAACGCCGGATCGATTCCATCCACGTCCACGCTTGCGTAAACCGGCCCGCCCGCGACCTTTTCGCGGCACAGCGATATCACGGCCGGCAGCCCCATGCTGTGAAAGTCGTCCATGTGGATCACGGTCATGCCGGCATCGTAGCTGAACGCCCAGGCCAGCTCGGCGCTGCCGCGTATCCCCACCTGCACGCAACGTTCCGGGTCCAGAACGCCCGCCAGAACGGCCTGGCGGAACGGTCCGCCATGGTGGAACTTCTCGTCGTCGTACGGCCCCGCCGTGTCGCAGTGGGCGTCGATATGAACCATTCCGAGGGGCGTTTCGGCGCCCAGCGCCTTCATGATGGGATAGGTAATGGAATGGTCGCCGCCGGCGGATACGGGCTTGAGGCCGGCGGCCGCGATCCGGCGGTAGAACGTCTCGATGTCCTCGATGCTTTTTTCCAGGCTGAAGCGCGAGCGAAACGGAACGTCGCCAATATCGGCGCCGCGCAGCACCATTGAGGGAATCACATCATGGGTGGGGTGGTAAGGGCCGACCCGCTCGATCGCGCGCAGCGCCCGGGGACCGAAGCGCGCCCCGGGGCGGTTGGTCACGCCTAAGTCCATGGGCACGCCCACCAGGACGGTGTCCAAGCCTTCCCAGTCCTCGCGGTAGGGAAAGTCCAGAAGGGTTGGAAGATCGGCGTACGGCTTCTTCTGGTGCAGATCGCTATCGGCGATCTGCTTGAGCGCGCCGCGGAACGGCACGTCCGCCTTCAGGTCTCCATCCGGCTGTGCGTACCGCTCCCGCAGCCGTTGCAGTTTATGCGCGTCCACTTGCCCAAGGTTCCCCAAAAAACCTATTTTACGGGGTCCGGATCAACCACAGATCCTTCGGCGCTTTTCTGCTTGCCCTCTCGCGGGAGACGCTGTGCGCGCCAAGCTATTGGCGCGCACTGGCTTGGTTCCGCTCTGTGCGCCAAGCGATTGGCGCACAGTGGCTCCAACGCTCCCGCGAGAGGGCAAGCAGAAAAGCGCCTCTAGCTGCGGGCTGCCGATGCCGTGGTCTTTCCGCGTCCTAGCGGCTGTAGCCGCGCTCTTCGTGCTGAGTGAGGTCCAAGCCCTCGATCTCGTCCTCTTCGCCGACGCGCAGGGGCGTTATGATGCCGACCACCTTGAGGATGACCCATGTGGCAAGGGCTGTCCAGGCCGCCGTGGCCAAAAGCCCGATGGCTTGCACCCCAAGCTGTGATCCGGCGTTCATGCCCTCGGCATATCCCATGCCGCCCAGTCCCGAGCTCACGAACACCGCGCACATCAAAAGACCCAGCGAACCGCCCACGCCGTGAACGGGAAAAACATCCAGGGAATCGTCGATGACCAGCACCCGCTTGATCAGGCGGGTCGCATAAAAACATGCAATGCCGGCTGCCAAGCCGATCACCAGAGCGCCCATAGGGCCGACAAAGCCGGACGCGGGCGTAATGGTGCCGAGACCCGCCACCATGCCGGTGACCACGCCGAGCACGCTGGGCTTGCCGAATTTGATCCATTCCATCGCCATCCAGCCCATGGCGCCGGCCGAGGCTCCGACATGAGTGACCAGCAATGCCATCGCGGCGGCGCCGTCAGCGGCCAGCGCGCTGCCTCCGTTGAAACCGAACCAGCCTACCCAGAGCATGCCCGCGCCGGCCGCCGTGAGCGGCAGGCTGTGCGGAGGCATGGGCTT
The DNA here is from genome assembly GCA_026708965.1 of Gammaproteobacteria bacterium. Taxonomy (GTDB): domain Bacteria; phylum Pseudomonadota; class Gammaproteobacteria; order Steroidobacterales; family Foliamicaceae; genus Foliamicus. Next base: position 10,574 of record JAPOTY010000035.1, read on the forward strand.
TTGCGGGAACCCGGAACGCGGTCCCAGCACCATGGCCGCCACGAGCGCCCCCACGCCGGCGGTCAGATGCACCACGGCGCCTCCGGCAAAGTCCAGAAACCCCATATCGGCCAGCCAGCCGCCGCCCCAGACCCAATGGCAGACCGGGGCGTAAACGATCAGCGACCAGAGCACCGAGAACAGCACCATGGCGGGGAATCGCATCCGCTCCGCAAAACCGCCAACGACGAGCGCGCAGGTGATGATGGCGAAAGTGAGCTGGAAGGCGATAAAGATGGTTTCCGGCGCCGTTCCGGCAAGCGAATCCACGGTGACTCCGGCAAGGAAGGCGCTGCCGAAACCGCCGACCCACGCGTTCATGGCGCCGCCGTCGCTGAACGCCAGGCTGTATTGCACGACGATCCACAGGATCGTCACGATGCCGGCGATCGTGAAACACTGCATCAGCACACTCAGCACGTTGCGGCGTCCCACCAGGCCGCCGTAAAACAGCGCCAGCCCCGGCAGCGTCATGAACAGCACCAGCGCCGTGGACGTGAGCAGCCAGGCGGTGTCGGCCTTGTCCAGCGTTTCGGCTTCCGCAGCGCCGGAAAGCAGCAGTCCGGCCGCAGCGAAAAGAATCGCGTTCTTCATAAAAGGAATCCCTTCCGTGCGGGGCGCTCCGGCTTTCAGTTCCGCCCCGGGCGGCAACGCGCGGCTACAGCGTCGAGTCACCGCTCTCCCCGGTGCGCACGCGATAGGCCTCTTCGAGGTTCATGACGAACACCTTGCCGTCGCCGACCTTGCCGGTCTTGGCCGAATCCATGATGGCCTCCACCACCCGCTCGGCCAGTTCCTCGGTGCAGGCCACCTCGATCTTGGTTTTCGGAATGAAATCGACCATGTATTCGGCGCCCCGATAGAGTTCGGTGTGGCCGCGCTGCCGACCGAAGCCCTGCACTTCGGACACGGTCATGCCGTTGATCCCCAAGTCCGACAGCTTGCTGCGCACATGATCGAGCCGGAAAGGTTTAATGATGGCCATTACGAGTTTCATTGGAGCCTTCCTGTGGACCGGGAAAGGAGCCGCGATCGCGGCCCGGAAATCTTATCAGCGGCCGCTCATTGAAGTCAAAAGCGCGCCGTGCGCCTCCTCGCCCGGACCTTTGGCGGCGAGCGGGTGCTCCATCAGCGCCACCACGGCCAGTTGGCTCCCGCTCCTGGAGCGCATGATGCCGGCGATTGCCGACACGCCGTTGAGGCTGCCGGTCTTCAGGTGCGCCCGGCCGCTGAACGGCGCGTTCCTGTAGGTTCTCGTGAGCGTGCCGTCGCGGCCGGCCACGGGCAGCGAGGCGATCAATTCCGGATACAGCGGACTGCGGGCGGCATGGACTAGAACGCGCCCCAGATCGGCGGCGGAAATCCGCGAAATCCGCGACAGCCCCGAGCCGTTGTCGAGCACCAGGCTGGGCAGGTCCAGACCCGCGCGGCGCAGCGCTTCCAAGGCCCCGGCGCGGGCTTTTTCCAGCGTTGCCGGCGGGCCGCGCATTTCCGCGCCCAAGGTGAGCAGCAACTGCCGAGCCATCACGTTGTTGCTGTGCTTGTTCATGAAGCGCACTGCCTGGGAGGCGAACTCCGAGGCAAATTCCAGCCATGGCTCTCCGCTGCGCGGCGCGCTGCCGAGGCGATAGCCGCCTTCGAGTTCGCCCCCGCCCTCGCGCCATAGCATGTCGAACAGCCCAAAGGCGTACGCGGGGCCGGAAAGCGCCCGGCGCGGGATCGAATAGGCGCCGCAGTTCCGGCTGTAGCTGCCGTCGAGTTCCACGCGATGATCGCCGGTTCCCGCAATGCGAATCGCAACCCCTCTCTGGAATCCGCCGCAGCGCCCGCCGGTCAGCCGTACGCGGTTTATCAGTTCCAGCCCGGTAAGCGGCGGCTCCAGACGCGCCCGCACCCGGTTTCCCGCGCGGTCGGGCTCCACCACCGCGCGCACCGACTGAAAGTTCATCAGCAAAGCGTAGGGAGAGGCGCTGAAGGCGCGGTGCCGGTCGGCTTCGAAGCCGCTTACCGGAAGATCATTGGCTGGCAGCCAGCTGTCGTCGATGACCAGCCCGCCTTTGATGGCGCGCAAGCCTTTCTGCCGCATTCCGCGCTGGAAGAGCCACAGCCGCTCCATGACCAGGCGCGGGTCCCCGCCCCCTTCCAGAATCAGGGGGCCGGACAACACGCCGTCTCGCAGCTCGCCGCCGAGATAGGCTCTCGTGGCCCATCGATATTCCGGCCCAAGGGCTTCAAGAACCAGCCAGCCGGTCAGCACCTTGATGACGGAAGCGGGCTTGCGGGGAATATCCGCGCCGTGAGCCAGCAGCGGCTCTTGGCCCCGCACATCCTGCGCCCAAACGGAGTAGCTGCCTTGCGGAATGCCGTAGTGCGACAAAACCCGCGCCACCTCGGGCGGCAGTCCATCCTGGGCCCTGACGGCCCAGGAACAGCAGAGCATGACCGCCATGGCGGCCACGCCCGCCTGCCGCCGGCGTTTGAGCGCCAAAGCGGCGACCATGCGCCCCGTCCTTGCGGAGGCCGGATGATTGCGGGCCACGGCGGGATCGGGGTCAGACCGCAGCATGACTGCCGCCGCCCGCCTGCGCGCCCATCACGCGCCATCCTTGCCGGCGCGCTTCGGCGCCCAGCTTCGAATCGGGATTGACCGCCACGGGACAGCCGCATGCCGCAAGGAGAGGCAGGTCGCTGATGGCGTTTCCGTATGCGCTTGCGCTCGAAAGACGGGTTCCGAGCTGGCGGGCGAGCGCACGCGCCGCCGCCAGTTTTTCCTCGCCCACGCGATGCAGTGCCGGCGGCGCAAGGCAAAAGCGGCCATTGCGCTCCGCGCAGCGTGTTCCAAGCACCGTGGAAACCTGCAATTCCTCCGCCACGGCCTCGGCCAGGAATTGCGGAGCGCCGGAGAGCAGCACCACGATGTCTCCGCGTTCAAGATGCGCCTGCAGGCGCTTGAAGCAGGGCGCGAACAGGGCTTTTCGCAGGTGCCGCGATGCCCAGGCGCCGGCCAGCGAGCGGGCGCTTGCCGCTGTGCGCCGCCACAACAGCGACTTGTTTTTCGCGAACACGCCCAGACCGTACTGCGGCAGGTAGCGCAACGAAAAAACGGCGTAGGCCAGCAGCCTAGCCAAGCCGATCCTGCCGCGCAAAAGCAGCCAGAGGGCAAACCGCTTCTCCGTGCTTGGCGCGCGCACCAGGGTGCCGTCGATATCGAACAGCGCGAGGCGCTGCGGCGCGGACCCATTCATTGAGCGCCGCGGTTGCGGGAGAATAGCAAGCGCCGCTCCGCGGCGAGAAATTCGACGATCACCGGCATCCCCCGCGCCAGGCACAGCGCCACGGCAAGGTAGGTGAACGCCATGACCAGCCATTCAAAGCCCGGCTGGATCAGCGCCCAGAACGCCGTCAGCGAAGGCAGAAGCGTTTCTATTCCCATGGGCAGGGGATTGATCAGGAACAGCCCCACAAAGGCGCAAGCCTTGATGGCGGCGTAAAACCCGCGCATGAAGCGTCCGGCCACCAGCCACCGGCCCGCCGGCGAGTCCAGCAGCGCCAGCGGGCTGCCCCGGTCGGCCTGCACCATGCTGGCCCGAATGGCGTCCACCAGTACGCCGCGCACCACGAACACGATGGGAATCCAGATGGGTATCAAATCGAGGTCCGCCAGCACGATCCAGAGCGTGAGCTCAACGATTCGATCCGCGGCGATATCGAACAGCGCGCCAAACAAGCTTTCCTCGCCCCTGCGGCGCGCCACCCACCCGTCGAGGCCGTCGGATATGAAAACCAGGCCCAGAATGGGCCATATCCACAGTTGCGCGGGCGAGACCGGCTGGTAGGCGATCACCACCACGACGAGCAGCAGGAAGAGGCGGCCCAGCGTGATCAGGTTGGCCATGATGGAATTATAGACAGTCGGCGCCGATCTTATAATTCGCTCATTGCCTGCCACTTTGCGATTCATGGGCGCACTCTCTTTTCTTCTCGGCACTGTCGCAGACCTGTACATGGCCTGTTTCGTGATTCGCCTCGCGCTCTATTGGCATGGCGCCGATCCGCGCGACCCTGTGGCTGCCGTCGTGCTGCGCTTGACCAACCCCCTGGCGGCACCCTTTCGCCTCTTGGCGAAGCCCTCCCGGCGCGTGGAGACGCATGTGCTCGTTGCGTTTCTTGTGCTTGAATGCGCGCTGGTCTGGCTTACGGCCGGCATCGGCTGCGCCGCCGATCCCACCATCGTCCAGATTGCGGCTTTTGGCCTGGTCCGCGCCTTGCGGCTGGTTCTGTGGTTCTATCTCCTGGCGGTTGTGGCCTGGGCTCTGATGAGCTGGTTCTCGCCGAGCGGATACAACCCCCTGGCGGGCGCGCTTCACCGCATCTGCTCTCCGGCGCTGGCGCCCATCCGGCGCCTGCTTCCGGGCATGGGCGGAATCGACTTCAGCCCCCTCGTGCTGATCCTCGGCCTGCAACTGGCGCTGAGCTTCCTGCCGGGCGTGGAAGTCGCGGCTTCGCTCAGCTGCGCGCAGGGCTTCTCGCCGATTTAGCCAGCGCGCCGCCGCCCCATCCTCAACCAGCGGCTTGGTCAGGAGGGCCGCGCCGTCACCCAATGCTCGACCGGCCTGGACAAGAATTCCTCAATGGCAATCCCGTCTCCGCCAACCAGCAGGATGCGGTCCGGCGAAAAAGCGCTGGCGAAAGCGTTCATTCCGGCAGGCATCTCGCGCATCCGGCCGCTCTTGACTTCAATCGCCGTTAGCCAATCTCCCGCGCGAACCACAAAATCGACTTCGCGGTTGCGGTCGCGCCAGTAAAAGAGTTCGCACAACCCTTCGGTTGCCGCGTTTGCCAGATGGGCGCCCACTGCGGATTCCACCAGCCGTCCCCAAAACCCGCCGTCCTTGCGCGCCTTTGCCAGGCTAAGGCCGGACCGCGCCGTCATCAGGGCCGTATTGAGGACCTGCAATTTCGGGCTGGAGCCGCGCCGCCGCGCCTCGTCGCCGGCGTATTTCTGCAAGCCGGCCAGCATTCCGGCGCCCGCCAGAAGCTCCAGGTAATGCGCCAGCGTTGTGGTGTTGCCGGCGTCCTGGAGCTGCCCCAGCATTTTTGTGTACGAAAGAATCTGGCCGGAATAGGCGCAGCCTAACTCGAACAATCTCCGCAGCAATGTCGGCTTGTTCACGCGGGCAAGGAGCAGCACGTCGCGCGCCACCGTGGTTTCAATCAGCGAATCGCGGATATACCGCGACCAGCGAGCGGGCTGCCTGATCAGCGGCGCAGCGCCGGGGTAGGCTCCGTAGAAGAGGTATTGCTCCAATGACCATCCAAACGCTTCCCGCATCTCCGCAAAAGTCCAGTGAGGAAGACGCAGAAGCTCGAAACGGCCCGCCAGGCTTTCCGTCATGCCTTGCTCAAGCAACAAGGGCGCCGACCCCGATAGCACCACGCTCAATTGCCGCCCGTTACGCGCGTCTTCGTCCCAAAGCCGTTTTATGGTTTCCGCCCAATTCGGCGTCTTCTGCGCCTCGTCCAGCAGCAGCAGCGCGCCCGCCGCGCTCCTGTCGTCCGCCAGCAGCCTCGCTGCCTCCCACTGTTGCGCAACCCATTCCGGCCCGCGCAGCGTCGGCTCGTCGGCGCTGGCGAAGCGATAGGGTTTGCTTGACTGCTTGGCGACTTGGGTGATCAGAGTGGTTTTGCCCACTTGGCGTGCGCCAGTCACTATCTGGATAAACCGGCGCGGCTCGCCCAAGCGTTGCAGCAATTCCGCCGCCTGAGGCCGCTGATAAGACGGATTACTCATTCCAATGAGTAATATTACTCATTTATACGAGCAAAAACTTTCGGGTTGAAATAATGGGTTGAACAGAAACCCTAGATATTGCTAAAAAGAGCGCCTCAGTGATGGTGTTTTAAGATGAACTAAGGAAAACATGTCAAAAAACTTTTAGCCAGTCGTTCGCCAAAAATAATTAGTGCCGACTCAACTTTGTCGAAGCAATAGCGGTGGAGGATAGCTAAATGAACAGTGCTGCGGGCCGCCGAGATGTTGGATCACAAGTTGAAAGTCAAGGCTTTAATATGATATACAAGGTTTTTGTATAAAATACAGGGCTTTTAAGAATGAACAAGAGCCAACAACTATGGATGAGAGCGGCGCAATTGCTGGCAGATCAGGCTTTTTTCGACTCGGAACGCGAGAAAGTGTTGGCGGCTTATCCATCGCTCAACTCGCACGGTTTGGGCCAATTGCGCTACCGCCGCCGTGTGCAATCTGCAACCAACAGCCGAGCTGCGAGTTCGGAAATCAAAGTGGTTCCCGATGATTTACAGAAGGCGCGGGAAGAACTATGCGCAGGCGGCCGGCATGAAAACGGGATTCGCAATACCTTGGAATATTTCGTGGAGGCCCGCCCGCCCCTTGGATATCACCTGAAAGGTTGTGTTTGGGCCCGCCGTTTCAATGGTCCTGCTCCATCTAGGCGTTCAAGTTACGGATTTAAGCATGACGTTGAATCGTACTTGAGATCTTTGGACCAACGCCGGGGGCGCAAAGCCGATTCGGCGAGTCGTTCTCGATACACATCAAACGGCGCGTTTGTTTGCGCGGCCTTGATGGCCGGTCTGCGCATCTGGTCTTATCAGGGCTCTATCAATCCCGATCTTCGCATTGGCATGCCATGGGCAGTGGCCGGTTTGCGCCCGGAGGACTTCAAAGACCCTGAAGATCAGCGCATGGCGAAGTTCTGGCGCTGGGCCGTGCAGCGTGATATCAGCGACCCCATTACTAAAGACTTCGTCGCCGACACAGTGGAGCTTCTGTATGCCGGTGCGGATTTGCGTCGGTTGGATGAGGCGCTGAGTAACGGCTGTTTTGCAGCTCAGGAAGTCTATGAAAGCCTGCGGAGCGAGTTTGGGGTGGAAAAATTAGGGGAGAGACCACCGCAACGGCTAGGTTTCATGGCCGGGGAAATTGAGGTTCCCGATGATTTCAACAGTATGGGCGATTCGGAAATTGCCAGCATGTTCGGCTCGTTGCAATGAGGTGCCTGCTGGACACGCATATTCTGTTGTGGGCTGTGTCCGCTCCGGACCGGATAGCGGTCGATTCGCTCGCGATGCTTCGCGACCCAACCACTTCGCTTGTATTCAGCGCAGCCAGCATCTGGGAGGTTGCGATAAAGAACGCGCTCGACCGGGCGGATTTTCGTGTTGACCCAAGAAAACTGCGCGATGGCCTGTTATGCAACGGCTACACCGAACTTGCTATTCGATCCGAGCATGCCATCGCTGCGGGCGCATTGCCCGCCATTCATAACGATCCCTTCGACCGCATGCTAGTCGCTCAGGCCCAAATGGAGGGAATCACCTTGCTGACGAACGATAGCCAAGTGGCCGACTATCCCGGCCCCATACAGTCCGTCTGACCGTGCCTTGCGGAATCTACTCGGTTTCCACGGGTGCTGCCGCTGGAGCGGCGGAGGGTCTTGTGGGATTGTCGGGCAGGGTGAGTTCGATGCCGTTGGGGGTTTCGATCAGGAAGTCCTCGATAGGAACCAGGGTTTCCGGGGCGGGCAATGCGATCTGGCCGCCGCGCATTTCGTTTTCTTCCACGATCGGGCCGGCTATGACGGCTACGGGCGTGTCGGGGCGTATGGCGGGCAGCGGCGCCGGTATCGGGCCCTGCGCCTCGGCCTCGGCAATTTCCTCCGGCGAGGCGAGGCGCACGGCGTAGGACACCAGGCGCACAAAGCCTTCCTCGTATTCCTCTTGGAACATCGCGCCGAGGATCAGCAGCCCAAGCACCACGAAGCTGGCGACGACCGCTGAGAAGCCGAAGCGGAACGCCGAGCGCCGCCGCGCTTGCGAATCGGCCTCCGGCGGGCCCCCGGTCGCGCCTGGCCGCAGGCGCTTCATGCCTTGTTGAACCGCAGCGACGCGGAGTTGATGCAGTAACGCATGCCGGTGGGCCGGGGGCCGTCCGGGAAAAGGTGGCCTAGATGCGCGCCGCACTTTGAACACACCACCTCGACGCGCTGCATGCCGTGGCTGGAATCGCTGTGTTGCGTGATCGCGCCGTTGGAGGCGGGCGCGAAGAAGCTGGGCCAGCCGGTGCCGGAATCGAACTTGGCATCGGAGCGGAACAGTTCGGCGCCGCAGCATACGCACTCGTAGGCGCCAGTGTCCTTGTTCAACAGCAAGTCGCCGCTGAACGGCATCTCGGTGCCTTTTTCCTGCGTGACGTGATATTGCTGAGGCGTCAGCCGCTCGCGCAACTCGTTGTTCTTCGGCGCCTTGTGCATGGCGGCATTGTAGCCCCGCCGTCGTCGTCAGCTTTCCAGCAGGCGGTTGACGCGGCGCACGAACTCGCCGGGATCGGCCAGCTCCCGGCCTTGGGTGAGCGCGGCCTGTTCGTGCAGCAGGCGCGTCATGTCCTCGAACAGCTCGGCGTCGCCCTCGCGCAAGGCCAAGCGCTTGAACAGCGCGTGGCCCGTATTGATTTCAAGAACAGGCCGGGCCTCCGGCAGCTCCTGGCCGCTGGCGCGCAGAATCCGCTGCATCTGCACGCCCATTTCCTGTTCGCCCAGCGCCAGGCAGGAGGGCGAATCGGTGAGCCGCGCGCTGGCCCGCACTTCGGAAACCTCCTCTCCCAGCACGCTCCGCATGCGTGCCAGCAGACCCGCCACATCGGCATCCCCCGCCGCTTGGCCGGATTCCACGGGCGCCGCGCCGGGCAATTCCCCGGCCTCAAGCGCGCCCCGGGTGATATCGCGAAACCGCAATTCCTCATAGGCGCCGAGGTGTCCCACCACCCATTCGTCGATGGGGTCGGACAAAAGCAGCACCTCCAGGCCGCGCTGGGCGAACACCTCAAGTTGCGGACTCGACCGCGCCGCTGCCGGACTGGCCGCGGTGATGTAGTAGATTTCCTTCTGCTCCGCGGGCTTGCGCTTGGCGTAATCGGCCAGCGTGGCGTCCTGGCCGTCGCCTTGCGAAGCCGTGGTGGCAAACCGCAGCAACGCCAGGATGCGGTCCCGGTTGCCCGCATCCTCCACCACGCCTTCCTTGAATACCCGCCCGAACTCGTTCCAGAATGCGCGGTAGCCTTCCGAATCGTCTTTTGCCAGACGGTCGAGCATGTCGAGCACGCGGCGCGCTAAGGCTTGGCGCATGGCGCGCACATCGTCGTTCTGCTGGAGCAGTTCGCGGGATACGTTCAGCGGCAGGTCGTTGCTATCCACCACGCCGCGCACAAAGCGCAGGTACAGGGGCAGAAACTGCTCGGCATCGTCCATGATGAACACCCGCTGCACGTAGAGTTTCACGCCTCGCGGAGATTCGCGGTTGAACAAATCGAAAGGCGCCCGCTTAGGGATATAAAGGAGGCTCGCGTACTCGCGCCGGCCCTCCACCTGGTTATGCGTGTGGCACAGCGGATCCTCGCTGTCGTGGGCGATATGGCGGTAGAACTCGTGGTATTCCTCGGCGCTGATATCGCGCTTGGGCCGAGTCCACAGCGCCTTGGCCGTGTTCACGACTTCCTGCTGCCCCGCGGCGTCGGAGCCTTTGCTGTCCTGCATGGCCGGCATGCTGACCGGGAATGCGATATGGTCGGAATAGCGCCGGATCAGCGAGCGCAGCTGCCACGCATCGGCAAAGCCGCGCTCCTCCTCCTTCAGGTGCAAGCGCACTGAGGTGCCGCGGCGCTCGCGCGGCACCGCCTTGACCGTGAACTTGCCTTGGCCGTCGGACGACCAGCGAACACCCTCCTCGGCCGGCAGGCCGGCCCGGCGCGTGGCCACCTCCACGCGGTCGGCCACGATGAACGAAGAATAAAAGCCCACGCCGAACTGGCCGATCAAACGCGCGTCCTGCTGCTCGTCGCCCGACAGCTTGGCCAAAAAGTCGCTGGTGCCGGACCGGGCGATCGTGCCGAGCTGCTGCACGGCTTCCTCTTCGGACATTCCAATGCCGTTGTCGCTCACTTCAATCCAGCCTTCATCGGCATCGAAATCCACCGCAATGGCCAGCTCGGCATCCTCGCCGAGAAGTTCCGGCTGCGAAATGGCCGAAAAGCGCAACCGGTCGCAGGCATCCGAGGCATTGGAAATCAATTCGCGCAGAAAGATTTCCTTGTGGCTGTAAAGCGAATGGATCATCAGCTTGAGAAGCTGCTGAACCTCCGCTTGAAAGCTGCGGGTGCGGGCTCTTCGGCTGGGCTTGGCGGCGGGATCTTTAGCGGACATGGGCAAAGCTTGGCTAAGGCTTGATAGTGATGGGGGTTCCGATGGGCGTCATCATCCAGATTTCCAGCATGGCGGAATTGCTGACCGCGATGCAGCCGTCGGTCCAGTCCCGCGATGAATAGTAGTTGCGGTCGCGACCGTTGCCCGGACGGATGGGGCGTCCGTGAATCATGATGAGGCCGCCGGGCGGGACATCGGCCTCGGCCGCCCGCGCCCGGTCCGCTGCGTTGGGATAGGAGATCTGCAAGGCCAGCATGTAGCTGGAATCCGGCTTGCGGGCCGAAATGCGATAGCTGCCCTCGGGGGTGCGGTAGTCGCCTTCGCGCCGTTTATGGCCTTTAGGCGACAGCCCGAGCGCAATTTCATAGGAACGCACGGTTTTTTCATCCTTGATGAGATATAGCCGGCGCAGCGATTTATCAACCGTGATCGAGTCGATAGCGGGCAGGGTTTCCTGCGCCGCCGAGGCCGCTGCGGGGAGAGCGGCGCCAAGCGCAAAGCCGCACAGCAGCCGCAGGGTTATGGCAACCAGCCGCCGGCGGGTCATGGCTCAGGAGACGGAGGCGGAATCTTTAGCCTGGAGCTTCGGAAACAGCAGTGCTGCGCCCACCTGCAGGCTGTCGGGATCAAGGCCGGGGTTGTACTGGCGCAGCAGCCACATGGGAATATCGTTGCGGCGCATGAGTTGCCATACGGAATCACCTCGGCGAACCTTGTATTCGGTAACGCCCACCACGTGATAGTCGGAGAAAAACGCCTCCTGCAGCGCGTAATGAAACGCCACCCGGCGCTCGGTGAAGGTTTGCGCGCTGACCCGGCTGAAGTCCAGCCGCAGCCGCTTGCCCACGCCCACCGGGCGTCCGAATCGCAGGCCGTTCAGATCCCGCAGCCGCTGGGTTCGGATTTCCAGCCAGTCCGCGTAATGCCCTAGCGTTTCGGCGGCCTGCACTTCGACCATGCCGCCGCCCGCGACCGAGTAGTCATTCGGGTCCACCAGGCTCACCACGCCGTACGACGGTCCGGTGGGGGCCGGCTCCACCGCCGCCTCGAGCGCCGGTCGGGCTTCCTCCCCGATCCCGTTGTTGGCCTCGGCGCCGCCGCCGATTTCAGCCGCCGCCATGAGCGATTGCGGCTCCGGCTCGGTGACGGGCGGCTCGGGAATAGGCAGATGGCCAGCCTTGAGCTTCAGTTCCTGTCCGATGTAAATCCGGTTCTTGTTAGGGATGTCGTTCAGCGCCAGCAATTCAGCTTCGGACAAGCGGGCCCGCTGGGCGATGATGGCGATGGTGTCGCCCCGCCGCACGCGATAAGTGGCGGCGCCTTCTTCCATGGGCGGGGCGGCGGCGGCGGCCAGACCGGGAATCTCCAGCGATTGCCCCGCGCGGATGCGGTGCCTGTTGCGCAGGTTGTTGGTCTGCATGATTCTGGACACGGTGGTTCCGTAGCGCTGCGCGATCAGCGACAGCGTGTCTCCAGGCTGGATGATGTACTCGCGATCCCGAATCTGGCTGGCAAACCTAAGATCGTCCGCTATGCCCGCGATGAGCGCCTGCGCGTTATCGATGGGCGGCGCCCTCAAGGTGTAGTTCCGGGGCACGTAGCGGGAGCTGCCCAGCACGTTGGCCCGAAAGCCGGGGTTGAACTCCGCCAGGGTTCCTTCCGACACGCCCAGGGCATCGGCAAGCGTGTCCATTCGCAGATAGTCCGGCATGTCCAGCATCACGTAGCGGATGGGCGGATCCAGCGTGAGCGCTCCGAAGTAGCGTTCCGCGTCCTTCTCGATTTCCACCACCGCGATCAGTTCCACATAGAAGTTGCGGCCCGCGAACTTGAAGGTTCGCCCCTTGTAGCGCCGCACAACGGTTTCGATATCCCGTGTGCCCAACTGCCTGACGGCCCGCAGCATGGCGCCCACGCCCTGGTTGTAGGCGGTAATAGCGAGCGGCCAGCTGTCAAGAAGGCTATGGTTGTAGGCCAGCAACTGCGCCGCCGCCGTGGAAGCGCGCCACGGGTCCAGCCGTTCGTCCATGACATTGTCGATGCGCATGAAACGGCGCCCGGTGGAGCGCGTGAATTGCCACATTCCAAGCGCCGCTGCCGAGGAGCGGGCCCTCGGATTGAACGAGGACTCCACATGCGGCAGAGCCACCACGCCTTCGGGAACGCCATGCTCGCGCAAGGTCGCGAGGATATGCTCGCGCCAGCGCCCGGAGCGCACGAGGCCCTCCTTGAAGCGTTCCGCCATTCCCTGCTGCACGCGGATCCGCGCGGCAGCGGCCCTCAGGGTGGCGCGCGAAGGATCAGGCCCCCAGGCATCAAGCACCCGTTGCTCAAGTTCGCTCAGCTGCGCCGGACGATTGTCCGCCAAGCGGTTCAGGATATCGCGGTAGTCGCGCGCGGCCTTGCGGATAGCGTCGCGCCGCCCGCGGGGAGAAAGGTCCTTGAATGAAACTTTCCCGTACACTACGCCTGCGTAAAGGCTGTCGTGGACTAGGCCGGCCTCGCCGCCCACTTCGCCGAAAACCTGTTTCCAGAAATCGATCTCGGCGCGCATGCCTTCCGGAACCGGCAGTCCTCCGGTGTCGGCCGAGGCGGCGAAAGCGAGGGCGAGCGCGAGCGCCGGGAGCAGGGAGAGTGTTCTGGCGCGTGCCCGCATAGTCGGGCAGCCTTTCTACACCAAAGCGGCGGATTTCGCAATCCCGCCACGCGGATTCGCCTTGCGCGAGTCTTGACAACAAGGAAACGGAATGAGTAGCCTTCGGCTTGCAATCCAAAATTGATTGCGAATCATCAAGAGCACAGCGAAAGGAACAGACCATGAACGGAGTTACCCCCCCCCCCCCCTCGCTAAACTAGCTGCCCTTCTGCTGCTTGCAGTGATCGCCGTTCCGGCAGGGGCGCAGGTTCCAACGATCGAAATGTTGGCCAGCGCTATTAACGACTGCTCAGACGGATGTCCCGAGCAAGGTAACGCCCAGTTCTGTTTACAAAGAAGCCAAAATATCAGCATCGGCGTCGGCATCAGCGAAGGAAGCATTGCGCCGCCAAGCGACTTGGAGGTGCGTGTCCTCGCCCTGACGCGCACTGGCCACAACCGACTGCGGGATTACGGGGTGCCGGTCTATATGGACGAAACGGACACACGGACGATCCGGTCCCTCGCGACCGTGACCATACCGGCCGGCTCCGACACTAAGCTTAGTCCGCAGTCTATGGACCCGATCTGCTGGAGAAACGACCACCTTGACACCGGAGACAGCGTGGTTGAGATCGTTATCGTCAACGGGGCGGGCTACCGGGTGCACCCGACGCAAAACAGTCTCACCTTCACTATCAAAGAAGACGATGACTGCGCCAATCCCGGAAACCGCACGGTCTACGTGCCAATCGGCGGCAATATGAACAACACCTGTGTCTGCCGGACCCGCCAGGTGGCGGCCAGTCTGTATCCGGGATCGGTTACGGGGATCACCCACACCATCGATGACTACTATGTCTCGATCAACGGCAACCGCTCCCTGCGCTCAAGCACGGACCGCTCGAACTACTGCCCGGAATCGCCCTATCAGGGGCCGGGCAGCTGATTGCGGCCTCGCCTGATCCAAGGGGCGGTCTTCGGACCGCCCTTTCCCCCTTCC
>JAPOTY010000014.1 GCA_026708965.1 Gammaproteobacteria bacterium
GATCAACGGCAACCGCTCCCTGCGCTCAAGCACGGACCGCTCGAACTACTGCCCGGAATCGCCCTACCAGGGGCCGGGCAGCTGATTGCGGCCTCGAGAACGGCAGAAAACGGATAGAAAAGGGGACATTGCAACTTTGGGCTGACACTTGCGCGACCAGCGTTCCGATGGGCATCATTGCCGCTTAAGTTTCCGGCTGCGCCGTTAGGTGATTGGACCCGCAGTGAACGAAAAGCCCGGCAAGGCGCAAGCGGCGCTCCTCAAGGCCCGCGCCCGCGCCTACGGGCGGCTGATCCGCCTGGACCGTCCAACAGGAACGCTGCTGCTGTTGTGGCCCACGCTGTTCGCGATATGGCTGGCCTCGGACGGCGTTCCGCCGGGCAATCTGCTGCTTGTTTTCGTTGCGGGAACCTTCCTCATGCGCTCGGCGGGCTGCGCGCTTAACGATTTTGCCGACCGCCGCGTGGATGCGCTGGTCAAGCGCACCCGCGACCGGCCGCTGGCAGCGGGTGAAATCAAGCCGGTCGAGGCCTTGGCGGTGGCTGCGGCCCTGACGGCGGCCGCCGCCTTGCTGGTGTTCACGCTGCCGCCTCTCGTGATCGGGCTTGCGGTGCTGGGCGCCGCTGCGGCCGCGTTCTACCCTTTCGCAAAACGCTTGGTCTCGATGCCGCAGCTGGTGCTGGGCGTGGCGTTTTCCTGGGGCGTGCCCATGGCCTACGGCGCCTTGTCGGATTTCGGGGATCTTTCCCTGTGGATGCTGTGGCCGCTCACCTACTTGTGGGTGGTTATTTACGACACGCTGTATGCCATGGTCGATCGCGACGACGACGAGAAAATCGGCGTGCCTTCCACGGCTGTCCTTCTGGGCGGGCGCGATATTGCTTTTATCGCGGCCGGCCTTGCCGCGTATCTGGCCGGCATGCTGGCTTTGGGGCTGTTGCTGGGCCTCGGCGCGCTGTATTTGGCTGGCTGGGCCGGGGCGGCGGCATGCGCGGGCTGGCAGGTCTGGCAGATTCGGGATCGGGATCGAATGCGCTGTTTCCGGGCATTCAACAATAATGCGCTGCTGGGCTTCTTCCTCTACGCCGGCTTGGCGCTCGATATGCTCTAGCGTGCTCCGCTCTGCGCGCCAAGCCATTGGCGCGTGCTGCCTCCGATGCTCCTGGCGGGCAGCATCAGGATTGGCCGGTCAGGCCATCTGGCGGCGCACCAGATCCTGGAAGATGCCTTCGGCCGCCGCCAGCTCGGCGAATGAGCCTTCCTCAACGACCCTCCCCGACTGCATCACCAGGATCCGGTCCGCTTCCCGCAGGGTTGAGAGCCGGTGGGCGATCACGATGCGGGTGCAAGTAAGCCCCGCTATGTTCCGCATCACCACGGCCTGATTCTCGTTGTCCAGCCAGTTCGTTGCCTCGTCGAGCAAAAGGACGCGCGCTTTGCGGGCCATGGAGGATGCAATCATGACGCGCTGGGCCTCGCCGCCGGACAGCATGCTGCCGCCATCCCCTCCGCTGCCTAGGCAGGTCAGCATTCCCATGGGCATTTTGGAGATTTCGCGGTGAACGGATGCGGATTTGGCAGCCTCCCACATGTCCTTGGCGGACATCTCCTCGTAGTCCCCCAGGATGTTGTCGCGGATATCTTCCGGACCCAGCCGGACCTCCTGCGGAACCGCGGCGATTTGCCGGCGCAATTGCTTGATATTCAGGCGCCTGATATCCCGCCTGTCGTAGCAAACGGCTCCCGAGGAAGGCGGCAGCAAACCGAGCGCCAGCTTGAACAAGGTGCTTTTGCCGCACCCCGATTCGCCCGCAATAGCCACGAATTCGCCCGGCCGCACCCGAATCGATACGTCGTCAAGCACCAGCGGGCCGTTGGGATCGTAACGAAAACTGACGTGGTCGAAAAGGATTTCCCCGCTTATATGCTCAACCGCCTCGCCGTCCGCGCCCGACTCCGTCGGCTCCTCAAGAAACGGCTTGATCTGTTTGATCGACGGCGCTATGGCCGCAATCGCGCCGAAGGCCTCTCCCAGCCGGGCCACCGCCCCTTGGAAAAGCATCAGCAACGTGTAGATAATCAGAAATTCGCCCACCGTAATGCCGCCGCTGTCCGCAATCGCGGCCATTAAAAAGAGAAGCGCCGCCGCCAGCGGCGGGAGCGCCGCGCTCAGCGCATGCTGGTGCCCCTCGATGGCGCCGAGTTGCCATTCGGCCCTCTTGTGTTTGCGGTAACTGTCGGCCCACACCGCAAAGGCCGAGGCTTCCGCGCCGTCCATCCGCAGTTTGGCAATGCCGCCGATCAGTTGGAAAAGCCGCCCCGCCAGACTGCGGACGGTGCCGGTCAGCCGGGCCTGCGGCTTCACTTGCCTGAGGCCCAAGGCGACCGTTGCGAACAGGGAGAGAAGGCCGAAGGCCGCCGCGCCCGCGCCCAACGCCGGATTGTAGAAAAAGATCAGTGCCAGGGCGGGCGACAGAAACAGTATCGAGAACACGGCGTTGGCCACAACGCCCTGAACCGTGTCGCGGAGGTTCTGGAAGGTCATGCTTCGCAGGGCGAGGTCGCCTGCGGGATAGCGCTTGAGGAAGCTCGCAGGCAGGCGCAGCAGACGGTCCCAAAAGGCGGCTTCGATGCGTGACGCGGCGCGCCCTTCGAGCCGCATCAGCGACATTCCCTGAAGAATATGCAGCAGAATGGCCACCACTGCTGCGGCGACCAGCGCGGCGGCGGCGGAATACAGGAGGCTTTTTTCCCCGGAAGGGATCACGCTGTCGGCCAGGAATCCCAACACGACGGCGGGCAGCAGCATGGTCAGGCCGCCGAGCAGCCCCACCCCGATGAAACGCGCCAAATTGCCTGCAAGCCCGCGCTTCATCAATGCAAGCAGTGCCCGGGCGGTGCCGCTTTCAGTGCCTAAAGGCTTGTAGAACGCCCAGGCCTGCGATTCCAGCGAACCGGCCCGCTTCGCCGTGATCCGGCGGCTTTTTCCGCTGGCCGGATCGATTTCTCGATAGCGTCCCAGCGCGCCGGGCAGCAGCGCCACAGGGCGCGCGTCCTGTTTGCGAAAAGCCAGCATGGCGCCGCTGTCGCCGATCCACCACTTCTGCCCGTGGTCCAGCCGCACCCGCCTGCCGCGTGCGCCGGAAGCATCCAAAAGCTCGCGCATAAAAGCATCCGGATCGGATCTTTGCGCTTTTTCGGGCCAATTGAATTCAATATCCTCGTGCCGCCCGACCCGCTGCAACGCGCCGCGCATCGCATCGCCCGCGGCCTGTTCGCCGTCCTGCCGCAACAGGTCGTAGGGATTGAACAGCTTGCGCCGCGATTCCTCCTCTTCGCCGCGCCGTCCGCTCGCCTTTTCCCTTTCCACATTGACCTCGTCGATCATTGCGATGCTGCGATTGAGGCGCCCCAGCGAGAACGCCAGCGCGTGGAAGCTCGCCAAGGCGGGCATCAAGCGGCCTTGCTCGGCCAGCGATTCCGAGGAAAACGCCGAAAGGCTCGAGGGTTTCGCAAGGTTCAGCCAGCTCGAAGGCGTAAGCGCAAGGGCGCCGTCGGCATCCGGTTTTCCTTCGGCGGGATCAATCAGGCCCAGGTAAAGCCCCGCTCCCCGCGCCATGCCCGCCACCCAAACCACGCCGCGCCGCACGGAATGCGCGCCCTCCGGCACTTCAAGGTTTTGTCCGCACTCGATCAGCGTGTCGAAGCGGGGCCGGTATTCGATGTCCCCGGAAAGCTTGGCGGACAGGTCCGCAAGCCAAGCATCGATATGCTCCGCTATCTCGCGATGCGGAACAGCGCTCAGAGCCTCCGCAGGCAAGCGGCGCAATACGGTTCCAGGCAACCCCTTGGCAATCAGCGCCAGGGTTGTGTCCTGCGTCTGCTTGGCGACCCCCGGCAAAAGCCGGCCGGCTTCAGCGCGCAGCAGGTGCTGCGGCGCCGATTGCTGCGTCCCGTCCTTGAGTTCGACGAAAAACAGGTCCACCGCGCCCTGCTCGACATACCAGGCCGCCTCGGGATTCCCCATATCCAGAGGCTGATTGCCGGAGCAGTGCTGCGGCGCGCCCTTGTCGGATGCGAAACGGGCCAGAACGCTTTGCGGCGGGACGTTCATCATCAGTCGCTGCGGACCAGCCGGCGGTAGATGCCTTCCTTGTCCAGCATCAGTTCCTCATGGGTTCCGCGCTGCGCCTCCGCGCCCTTGTCCATCACGATGATCTCGTCGCAATCCCGGATCGTGCTCAGCCGGTGGGCCACCATCAGGCACGTCATGCCCCGCCGCCTCAAGGCGCGGTCCACCGATTCCTCGGTGGCCGCGTCCAAGGCGCTGGTGGCCTCGTCCAGAATCAGCACGGTCGGTTTCCTGGCCAAGGCCCGGGCGATTTCCATTCTCTGGCGTTCCCCGCCGCTGAAATTCGCTCCGTTCTCCTCTACCGGAGTTGCGTAGCCCAGCGGCCTCGCCAAGATCTCGTCGTGGATGCAGGCATCCCGCGCCGCCGCCATCAGATCGCTATCCGGGACGGCGGCGCTCCATAGCGTGATGTTGTCGCGCACGGTTCCCGGAAACAGCGCCACATGCTGATCGATCACGGACAGCGAGCGCGAAAGAACCTGCTCGGGAATCTCCTCCCGGGCGTGCCCGTCGAACAGGATTTCGCCGGACCAAGGCTGGTAGAGGCCGGCCACCAGGCGCGCTATGGTCGATTTGCATGAGCCGCTAGGCCCCACAATGGCGACCCGCTGCCCGGCCTCGATTTTGAGGCTGAAATCCTTGATGAGCGGCGCCCGCGCCAGGTTGTACCCGAAGGTGACTTTGCGAAGCTCCACGGCGCCCGCCAAACGCAGTTTCCCGTTCAACGTGGCGATGCCCGTCGATGCGCGTCGGCGCGCCAAGCCGGAATCCACGGGGGTGTTGGTGATGTCGTCAAGGCGCTGCATGCTGGTTTCCAGCGCCTGCTGCTCATCCGCGAATCCCGCGAAGCGTCCCACCGGCGCGAGGAACATTCCGGCAATGAGGTAGAAGCCCGCCAGCGTGCCCAGCGTTAGCTCGCCCTCCATGACCCGCGCTCCGCCAATCGCCAGAACCGCGGCATGGGCCAGCGCCGTAAACAGATAAGGCATGACCGAGTTGACGTGGCTGAGTTCAACGAACCGTTGCCGGGCCGCCAGTTCGCGGGCCTGATGGCCGCCCCAGCGGGCGAAGGAGCGGTCGTCGGCAGCCATCATCCGCAGGTGCTGGTTCTGGTCCAGCATCTGCGTTCCAATGCCCATCAGCAGGCCTTTCTCGCGCCGCACGGCGTGGCTCTCGTCCACCCGGGCGCGGGCGATGATCCGCGCCGTCGCGGCATTCATTGCGGCCAGGGCCACCACGATGAGCGCCAGCGAAGCGTCCTGCCATAGCATGGCGGCGATGAACAGGAGGCTCATGGCTATTTCGATCAGAAGCCCGAGGAAATGCTCCGCCACGCCTTTGGCGATCTTGTCGATCGAAAGAATGCGCGCGACCAGGTCGCCCACAAGCCGCTGGCTGAAGAATGCGATCGGCAGGCGCAGCAGCCGCGCAACGCAATGGTCGCTGGCGATGGTCGAAATCCGCACCGCGAGGCGGCGCAATATGCGGTGCTTAAGCAGGGTTAGCGCATACGCCAGCGCCGCAGTCGCGGACAGAACCAAGACCATCAGCATGCCCCAAGGCTGGTTTGCGGCCAGCACCTGGTCCACCATCACGGTGAGCGATCCGGCGCCGACAAGCGCCAGCAAGGCCAGCATCAAGCCGCAAGCGACCGCGTAAGCGAGGCCTTGCCCATTGCCGCGAATCCACCCCGGAAAACGTTGCGCGATGCTGGGACGGATGCCGCCGGTCCGGAAATCCGGGCCGGGCTTGAAAGTGAGCGCAATGCCCGTAAATCCCTTGCTGAATTCCTCCTTGGAAAGCTTTCTCCGGCCTGTGGCGGGATCATTGAGGTAGTAGTGGCTCCCGTCAAAACCCTCCAGGATCAGGAAATGATTGAAGTGCCAGAAAAGAACGATCGGCAGCGGGAGATCGTTGAGATGGCGCAGCCGCACGTTTCGGCCTTGGGATTCGATCCCGTAGTGCCCGGCGGCGCGCACGATGCCGGCGGCGGTGGAGCCGTCCCGGCTGATTTCGCACCGGGCTCGAAGTTCCGTTAGCGGAACCCAGCGACCGAAGAAAGCGAGAATGCTGCCCAGGCAGGCAGCGCCGCATTCCGTGGCATGCATCTGCAGCAGCAAGGGCGTTTTCACTCGCCGTTTTTTTCTCGGCGCGGATTGCTTGCTGCTTGATATCAAAATTTTTCAGGGGGAGTGAAGGCGATGGCTCTTGGCGGAAATTCACGATACCCGCTTAAACAGCGCGATCGGCGACTGCCGCCCAAGCCTTATTCGCACGCGGCAGGGCGTGCCATCGGGCGCCGTTAGGCCGCCATCCGCCTCAAAATCCAGATCGATGCGGGACAAGGAGTTGCGGCTGGCCGGGGGCAGCGCCGCCAGCCAGCCGGGCAGCGGCCCTGGCTTCACGGCCGCCACTTGACCCCGCACTTGCCGCCGCTCGCCATCGGGCAGGGCGAACTGTATTTCGGCGGCCATTCCCGGCTGCACGCGCTTGGCCGCGGTTTCCTCCACCCGCAGCACCGCTCGCGGCGTTTTTCCATGGGCATCGAGGATTTGCGCTATGGCGGCGCCGGGTTGCAAAAATTCGCCCGCCGCCCGCCGCCACGCTATCACTTCGCCGCCCGTCTGGCTGACAATGGATTCCGCAGCGGATTTTTGCGCTTCCATCCGCAGCAAGGCCACACGGATATCCTCCAGCGAGGTTTCCTCGCCGCCGCCGGTTTTGGCCGCTTGCGCGCTCAGCAGGCCCATCCGGTCGCGCAGAATCATTATTTCGCGGTCCAGTTCGGGCACGGTTTGCCGCGCCACCGTTTCTCCGGCCTCGACCCGGTCGCCGGCGGCGACCATGATTTCCAGCAGATGGCCTTGCTCCCTGGCGACGATGTCGTAGCGCTCGCCCGGCGCAACCAGCAATCCGTCCAGCGTCAGGTTGCGCTCGACGCTGCCGAAAAGCATCCAGCCCGCAACCGCCAGCAGCACCACGCCTATGCAAGCCACGATGACGCGCTCGTGCGGCGCGGTCACCCTTAGGAGATGATCGAGCTCCTGGCGCTTATTCCTAGCATCGGCAGCTTCCTCGCGGAATGGATTATTAAACATCGTTTGCGGCCGGTTTCCGACGGAGGGGCTTTGCCCGGATTATACAAACGATCCTTTGCGCTGCCGGGGCCGCACACCGCAAGGAATGGCTGATAGAATTAATTGGCACTGGCGTGAATTCGGATTTGATCCCTGCGGGGCGGGAGGAAAACCAATGCTATCGACCGATGAAATGCGGCGGCAGTTGACCGAAAAAGCATTCTTGGACAGCGATTTCCGCAGACAGCTCATAGCCAATCCCAAGGATGTCATCCATCAGGAATTCGGCATCTACATTCCTGACCATATCGATATTCAAGTGCATGACAGCGACATGCACACGCTCCATCTGGATTTGCCGCCGGGGCCCACTCTGGACGAAGAGGATCTCGAAGCGATATCCGGCGGCCTTTGCTGCTGCGGAGTCTGATTGTCCTTCAATGGCCTGTCCGCCCCCGCTGGCTGGACGCCCCCGCAAAAAACGAGGCGCAATCGGCGGCGGCGGCCATCCCGCTTCGCAGCGCGCCGTTGGCCGAAGGCACCGCCATGTACTCGCCGGCAAGAAACAGCCCTTTAACGCTGCCGAGGCTTCGCTGGCGCATATCGTGCAGCGCCTTCATCATGCCTCCGGGCGCCGGGCAGGCGGCTTCGTTCCAGCCATGCACAAGGCTGAAAAGCGGTTGCGCGGGCATTGCCGGGAGATACTTGCGAATTTCCGCAAGAACCCGCTTCGCCGCCTGCTCCCCGCTCAAGGCCATTAATTCCTCGGCCCGCTTGCCGATGGCGAGCGCGTCGATCAGGGCTTTGCCCTCGGGCGCCGCTTCCGGCGTCAGCGCCGTCAGGTTGCTCATTCCGGTGATGAGCGCGCCCGTGGGACGCGGGAAGGCCACCGCGTACCAGTCCGGGGGGAACGGGCTGGAATCAACGCCGAAGAACACCCGCAAGCATTTGGAGTAGGTCACTTTCCGCAAGGCATCGGCGATGTCCGGCGGCAGGCCGGGCATGATTTTGAGGGCGGTGGTGGCGGTGGTGGCGCAAATCACCGCATCGGCCTTCACCCATCCTTCTTCCGCAACCACTCCTTTTACGGCGCCACCCTCAAGGACGATGCGCCGCACGGGCGCGGACAGCTTGATGCTGTCGCCGCAGGCGCTCGCCAAAGCATCCGCGAATACGCCCGCCCCCCCTCGGGGGATCAGCGGCCAAGCAACGCCGTTCGCGCCGAACTCCCAAGTGGCGGCCATCGCGTACGCCTTGCCGATTTGTTCGGGATGGGCGAACGTGTAACCGCTCAGCCCGGGGCCGAAGAGCCATTCAAGCGATTCGGCTCCAATCCGCGCCGCGAAAAACTCGGCGGCGCTTTGCGAAGTGTCCAAGTCCAGCATCCGCGAATGATCGTCAAAGGTCCAATCCCCGCTCCGGCCTTTAAGCATCCTAGTGAACTTGAGCGCCTGCCACGCGCCTTTGGGCGACAGCAGCCGGAACGACAAAAGCGAACGGGCGGTTTTCCACTGGTCGGCAAGCCGATCGCCGCCACGCAGGGCATGGAACTTGCCGTTGCGGTACAGCCCGCTGTGGATCGGGAGCCGGGTTCGCCTGAGCGGAACATCGAGCTCTTCCGCCAGCGCCCTCACGGTGCGGTAGGTTTCAAAAAAGATATTGGCGCCCACATCGATATGGAAGCCGTCCACTTCCCGCCCGAGGATCCGCCCTCCGGGATACGGCGCCGCTTCCAGCACGGCCACGTCGCACCCGCGCTTGCCCAGCGCATGGGCGGCCGCCATGCCCGCCAAACCCGCGCCCACCACCACCACTTTCGGCGCGGGGCGCTTTCCGGCACCTTCGGTCATCGGTGTTTTCCGTTTCGCATATTGCAATCGTAAGCTGTCCCCGCGCATTTTTGCTAAAGTGTTTGCGGGCCGCGCGGGGATTTTCCCTATCGCTGCGGGACTAAAGATAATGGGGGCCTTGCATCCGGCAGTCCGACCGCTGCCGGAATAAGGAAACGAACATGGAAAACAGGCATGAAGCATCCGGCGCCCGCGCCGGCGCCCGCGCAAGAGAGCCGTTCATCAAGCCGTCGCTTGGCAACGCCCTCGGCTATTGCCTGCCTTTGGCGGTTCTTCCCCTGGTGGTTGCCGCGGTTCTCTACGGCGGCTGGTGGATTGCGGCCCCTGCGGTTTTTTTCCTGCTTACGGACACTCTCGATACCGCGTCGGGCCTCGAGGAGCGCAATATCGACCCGAAGAAGTCGCTCGAGGGCGAGTTGTTCTGGTACAAGCTGTTCACTTGGGTTTGGGCGGCGCTTTACGTGGTCACGCTGGTATTTGCGCTTTGGCAAATACTCGTTTCCGGCCATCTGGCCGCTTGGGAAGCCCTGCTGCTGGCCGTGGTGCTGGGCAACGTGGCGCGGCTGGCGCTCAATGCCGGCCACGATTTGATCCACAGGCGGCCCGCGTGGGAGCGGCGCGTGGGCGAATTCCTCCAGGCATCCGTTTCCTTTCCGCAGGAATGCACCGAACACATCTATGTGCACCATGCCCACGTTTGCACCCCCAAGGATCCCATGTCGGCGCCCAAGGGTCAGAGTTTCTGGCACTACTTGCCGCGCTCGATCGCGGCCAGCCTCACCGATTCCTGGCGCTTCGAGCGCGACCGGCTGGCGCGCCGCCGGCTGCCGGTTTGGCATTACAGCAATCCTTTCTGGCGCTACGTGCTCGAAGCCCTGGCTTGGCATGCCTTGGCGTACTGGATGGGAGGCGCATGGGGGTTGCTGATCTTCGCCATTATTTGCGCCGTTGCGATTTTCCAATTGAGGGTTGTGGATTATTTGCAGCATTACGGATTGCAGCGCATCCGGCTGCCCAACGGTCGGTTCGAACGGGTCCAGCCGCACCATTCATGGAGCGCGGCCTACAAGCTTTCCGACTGGCTGTACTACAACGTGCAGCGCCATTCCAGCCATCACGCCGCGCCCGGCCGCCTCTACCCGCTGCTCCAGCATTGCGGCTCGGAACAGGCGCCGCAACTTCCGGGCAGCTACTCGGCGGCATCGACCCTGGTGATGTTTCCGCGCCGCTGGTTCCGCACCATGGATCCGCTGGTCGATCAGTGGCGGGCGCATTTCTATCCGCAAATCGACGACTGGAGCGCCTACGACAGCCCGGCCTTCGCCGCGCGCCCGGATTCGTACGAGGAGATAGCGGAAATCCTCGCCAACGCCCCCCCCCATTTGGGCGCATGGATAAACCGCCGCCCGGAATTGCTGGACAGCTTGCGGAAGCGGGAGTTCACCGATATCGACCTGCCGCGCGGCTTCGGGCCGGATCCCGAGTTCGAGGCCATCGCCCGGCGTGGGCTGGCTCGGGTGTACTGGACACACGAGATGGATGTGGCCGAAATGAAGGAGCGGATTGCCGACTACCCTGCGCAGAGCGCCCGCGAGAGAATGGAGGCGGCGCGGAACTGGTCGAACGACAAGGCCTTCCAGATTGGCGTGCATGCGATGCGCGGCAACCTGTCGCCGCTTGAAGCGGGCAAGGCGTTGGGCAATATCGCCGAAGCGACTGTTGCCGCCGTGCTGGAGGCGGTTGAGGAGAATTTCCCCCGCCGGCGCCGCGAGGGCGGCGTGGCTGCTGCGCTGCTGGGCGATCTGGCCTCCGGCGAGGCCGGCCCCGGCGCCGCGCTTGAGGTGCTGCTCACGTACGAAGGCAGCGACGACCGCTACTATCAGGCTTTGTGCCGCCGTTTTCTTGCCGAACTCCGCGCCCTGTCGCGCCAGAACCTGCTGTTCGACGCGATTCCGCGCGGCCAACAGGAAAGGCCGGTGCGTCCGCTTGCCGATCTCGTCGCGCACCATCGCAACTCCGGTTCGGCGGACGAGCTTCTGGAATTGACCCGGGCGCGGTGCGTGTTTGAATCCGGCGGTTCCGGCATGCGCCAGCGTTTCGCCGAGGCGCGGCGCGAAATTCTGGCCCATGGCGATGCGCGCGGCGCCTTGCTCGCCGGATTGCGCGAATCGCCCGACGGCGGCGCGGACACGGAATCTATCCGTTAGGCGCAATCGCGTTCGCCAAGCCATGCTATCCGGAATGCTCAAGAAAACCACCGCCGCCGACCGCGGCGCCATTGAGAGGCCGCAGCTTGCGCCGCATTTCGCGTTTCATCCCGTTGATGCCGGGCAAACGCTTCTGGTTTCGGAAACTTTCAACACCCTGCTCCACGGCAGGATTCATTCCGGCCTGCTGCCGCTTCTTGATGGCCGCAGGACGCGGCGCGATATTGCGGCCGCCCTAGTGGGCGCGCACCCGGAATCGGAAGTGGCGGCGGCGCTTGCTTCGCTCGCCGCTAGGGGCTACGTGGTGTCGGGCGAATACGCCATGGAGCGCGGCGCGGCTGCATTCTGGAGTTCGCTGGGCGCCTCGCCCCGCTGGGCCGAACAGCGCCTTGCGGAATCGGGCGTGGAGGTGGCCGGCGACGACGGGCGTTTCGCCCGGCGCCTGAACGCCATGGGCGTGGCCACCGGCGCCGGACGCTCAAGCCTGCTGGCAGTCATTTGCGACGACTATCTCGACGAAAGGCATGGCGCCGTCAACCGCCAGCGCATCGCTTCCGGCGGGCCGTGGATGCTGGTTCGCCCGAACGGGCTGCAGCCCCTGTTCGGCCCGGTCTTCCGGCCGGCGGAGCAGGGGCCGTGCTGGGCGTGCCTGGCCTATCGCCTGCGCGGCCACCAGGAAATCCACAACTTCCTGCGCAATCTCGCCGGCGCCGACGCGGCTTTCATTCCCGGTGCCACCGAGCCTGCGGTGGTTGATGCGATATACGGCCTGGCCGCCGCCGAAATCGCCAAGTGGCTGGTTCTTGAGGAAATGGCGCCTATGCACGAACAGGCCATTTCCATGGATATGGCGGACTCGAAGATCGAACTTCATCCGATCATGCGCCGCCCGCAGTGTTTCGAGTGCGGCGATGAGGCCCTGCACCGCGCCGACCGGCCGCCAGTGCCCGTCACGCTGCGGACCAGCCCCAAAAACGTGAGCAACAGCGGCGGGCTGCGCTCGGTTTCTCCCGAGGAGACTCTCGCCCGCTACCGTCATTTGATCGGCCCCGTGGGCGGCGTCGTCACCTGGCTTAGACGCACCACCGCAGAGGCCGACCGCTGGCTGCACGTCCATTGGGCCGGAAGCAATATCGCGCTCAGGAACAGAAAGCTGAGCGTTCTTCGGCTCAGCCTTCGGACCAAGAGCGCGGGCAAAGGGAGCACGCCGCAGCAGTCCGAGGCGAGCGCGCTTTGCGAGGCGCTGGAGCGCTATTGCGGCGCTTTCCACGGCGACGAGGTCCGCCGCCGGAGAAGTTTTGCGGATTTCGCAAAGGCCGGCGAGGAGGAGGCGATCCACCCCAACGATGTGCAGCTTTTCAGCGACCGCCAGCTGGACAACGCGGCGGAAATCAACGCCGGCGACCATCCCTACAACGTGGTTCCCGCGCGCCTTGATCCGGAAGCGGAAATCCGCTGGTCGCCGGTGTGGTCGCTAACCGAGCGCCGCCACAAGTATTTGCCTACATCCCTGCTTTACTACGGCACGGCGGATGAATCCGGGGAGCATTCGGAATTCATAGCCGACTCGAACGGCTGCGCCGCCGGCAATACGCTGGAGGAAGCCATCCTTCAGGGTTTTTTCGAGCTGGTGGAACGCGATGCCTTCGCCGCCTGGTGGTACAACCGGCTGAGCATGCCCGGCGTGGACTTGGGCAGCTTCGACGATCCGTACCTCGCTTCGGCCGGCGACTACTATCGGGCCCTGAACCGCGAATTATGGATGCTGGACCTCACCGCCGACCTCGGCATTCCGGCTTTCGTCGCGTTGTCGCGCCGCACCGACAAAAAAGCCGAGGACATCATCTACGGAGCAGGCGCGCATATCGACCCCCATATCGCGGCGTTGCGCGCGGTGTGCGAAATGAACCAGTTCCTGAACTGGGTGCAAGGATCGGGGAAAGGCGGGGCCGGCTATAACGTCGATGACCCGCAATGCTTATGGTGGTGGCGCAACGCCACGCTTGCGAATCACTCCTATCTGGCGCCTTCGGCCAATGCCAAGCCGCGCGGCAAGCAGGACTATCCGGTTCCGGACACCACGGACCTCAAAGAGGATGTGGAGCAATGCCGCGCGCGGGTCGAAAGCAAAGGCATGGAATTGATGGTGCTGGACCAGACCCGTCCGGATATCGGCATGCCGGTGGCCCGGGTCATCGTGCCCGGCATGCGCCACTTCTGGGAGCGCTTTTCGCCCGGTCGCCTGTACGAAGTGCCGGTGGCGATGGGGTGGCGCGAAAGCCCTCTCGCCGAGGCGGATCTCAACCCGTCCCCGGTGATCGGCTGACTGCGCGCCGGAGCGCGTTTGGGAGTTTTGAACATGAAGGAAGATTGGTCCGCAACGGAAAAAAAACTGCTTAAGGAGGCGGCTTCAATGGGCCAATTGCTGACGGGCCTCAGGCAGCATATTTCGCCCCGCCTCATCGATGGGCGGGGATGGGAGTTGCTGCTGGAACGCGCCAGCGAAACGCCGGCCACGATGGCGGCTTTCCCTTTCGGTTTCGAGATTCCGCTGCACGATCCGGAGCCGAGGGCGGATTTCGGTGTTTCGTTGGTTGGCGATAGCGCCTCGGCGGCGCGCTACCAGGAAAAAGGCAAGGAGCCGAACGCCGATGCCTCCACGGCGGCGTTGGCCCGGCTTTTGGACGAGACCGACATGGAGGATTCCGATCTTCGCCGCATTGCCGGGCGGAAAATGCTGCTTGAGTTCGACATCGACGCGGCCAGGCCGGATACGCGCCCGGATCCGGGCATCTTTCTCTACCCCGTCGATGACGCGGTGGCGGGCGATGGAAAGCGGTTCGGCGATTTGGCCGTGGTGTACGACGCGATCGTTTCCGCCTGCGGCTGGGACCGCGACGCCGCCGAGCGCGAGACGCTCGAGCGGCTGTATCGGACCCTCGAGCCCGATACTCTCGTGAGAGCCGTGGGCGGCTTTCCGGGGCGGAGCGAAAGAGGGGTGCGGATTGCGGTGACAGGCTTCAGGAAAGCGGACGATCTGGTTGCGTTTTTAGAGCGCGCCGGCTGGTCCGGCCAGTGCCCGAGGATCGACGAGATCGTGTCGTTTTTCGACCAGCGCAAAGCGTTCGCCTATTTGGGAGCCCATTTCGATATTCGCTCCGACGGCTTGGGGCCCGCGTTGGGGCTGAGTTTCTTCGCCCACGAACGCGAATGGCTAAAAGACATACGGCATTGGACCGCTTTGATTG
Source organism: Gammaproteobacteria bacterium (assembly GCA_026708965.1). GTDB lineage: Bacteria > Pseudomonadota > Gammaproteobacteria > Steroidobacterales > Foliamicaceae > Foliamicus. The sequence goes on from JAPOTY010000014.1 coordinate 14,515, forward strand.
ATGGGATTCGGGATCAGGGCCACGCCGTTTCGGAAAAACTTTCGGAACTGGCCAACTGGTCCACGGGCTCCACCATCGTGTTCGGCGCTGCTGGGGCGTACATGCTGGTGAGGGGCATCCACCACGTCAAATTAACGATTACCGGAAACCAGGTCGATCAGGTCAAGGGCTATGTTTTTTTCCTGATGATGGCCGGCTGGCGGAAAACCGGCCAACCCGCCTAGCGTGTTGTGCGTTATGAGGCTGCGGCCATGGCTGCTTGAGCAACGCGATGGACTTTGACCGGGAATGGACCGCCAATGAGGACGGGCTGCTTCGGGAAGCGGATTCGCTGGCGGCGCTGCTGGCCCGGATCGGGGGCTGTTTTCCTCCGGTCCTGATTCGCGGCGAAGGCTGGCGGAGACTGCTGGATCAGGCGGCTGGGCTGCCGGCTTCGTTGGCGGCCTTCCCGATGTGGATGGGGTTTTCGATGCGCGGGCCTCGGCCCGCCGCCGATCTGGCCGTTTCGCTGGTTGGCGGGAGCCGGTCGGCGGTTTTCTTCCAGGATGAAAGCGCAGCCGGGAAGAGGCCCTCCTGCGCTGCCGCTGTTGCTTCGCTGCTGAAAGAGACTGCGCCCGATAAAGCGCCTCTTCGCCGCATTGCGGGCAACCGGGTGCTGCTTGACTACAGCATGGATTCGATGCGGCGGGCGCGGCGGTCCGATCCGGGGATATTCCTATACCCCATCAAACGCACGCTGCCGGGAGGCGCGCGGCAGCGGCGGCCCGGCAACCTCGGCGTTGTGCTCGATGCCATCCTCCGCGCCATGGATTGGGAGCGGGATTCCGCCGAGCGGCGGAATGCCGAGCAGGTCTATTCGGCGCTCAAGCGGGATACGCGGATTGCCGCCGTGGGTGTTTTTCCGTCGAGAGGAAAAGGCATCCGGCTGATGGCGCTGGGATTCGGGGAGGCGCGCGCGGCGGCGGAATTCGCGCAACGCGCCGGGTGGCCCGGCCGGCATTCAGCGCTTGCGGCCATCCTGTCGCGGCTTGAGCAATGCGGCGCTCTGGACGGCATGCGCATGGGGGTGGACCTCCAAGCAAGCGCACAAGGCGTGGGGCCATCGCTGGATCTGCATATTTTTTCCGAGAATACGATTTACGAGAGCGCTGGATGGTTCAAGGACCCACAGCATTGGGATGCCCTGATTGACGGCATGCGGGAGGAGGGCCTGATCGCTGCCGAAAAATCGCAGGCGCTTGCCGAATGGTCGTCGGGCGCGGAAATGCTGTTCGGAAAGTCGGGTCCCTTTGTGCTCCTGCGGCGTCTTCACCACGTCAAACTGGTGATGGCCGAAGAGCGGCTTGAGCAAATCAACGCCTACGTCTTCATGCTGATGGGCGCTTTACCGCGTAATAGCGGTTGAGTTCATAGCTTCCGTTTCTCCAAGCATCCCTCAAGGTTCTTATCTGGTCGATCAGCTTTTCTTTGCCCGGAAACTCGAAGCCGTAGAAGCGCGCCACGGCAAGAAGCCTGTGCCCATCCTCAAGCAGGCGCAGATTATCGGCATCCTTGCCGTCGAAGTCCGCGAACTCCATCACCTCAAAGCCAGCGCTGCGTAATTTCTCGCGGTAGGTGGACGGGCTTTCCAGCGCGCTGCTCAACGCCCAGGCTTCGCACATCGGCGATACCCACCGGGCGTATTTCTCGCGGCCCAGGCCGTCAGGCACCATCCAGTCGCTGGCCGCGAGCTTTCCCGACGGCTTGAGAATCCGGCTGACCTCGCGAAGGAACCGGTCCCGGTTGTCGTAGTGGCACGCGCTTTCGATATTCACCACCGCATCGACGCTGCCGTCGGCAAAAGGCAGGCTTTTGGAGCAATCCGCGCGTTCGAAGCTCACCCGGTCCGCAACTTCCTCGTTGCTTGCTTTTTCGGCGGCCAGCTCCAACTGCGCCGGCGTCAGGTTGATGCCCGTGACCCTGCACCTGCGTGTTTTCGCCAAGTGGATGGCCGTTCCGCCCACGCCGCAACCGGCATCCACCACATGATGGCGCGCCTGGATATTGGCCGGCTCGACAATCGCCTCGACCATTCTTACCAGGGCGCGTGCAAGCCCCTTTGAATTTGCAAGCTTCTCGTTGTAGGCGGGGCATTCGTCCGGCTCGAACAGCCCCCAGTGGATATGGTCGGGGTTCCAGCCGCTCATGTAGAGGCCTTCCGTGTGTTCCTCGAAATAGGCTACGGCCTTGTCGGACTGGCTCTCCTGATCCATTGAGTGAGTATCCGGCGGCGGGTTCATATCCTGCTAGCGGGCGCTGGCAATCCGGGTTCCGGCGGCAATGCCGTTGTGCATGCAAGGCGCAAATAAAAAGCGAGGCGTTGCCGACAAGCAACGCCTCGCTTGATTGAGGTCTAACCGCTCCGCGCTGCGGGCGCGGTTGGCCCTTTTAGCAGCAGCATCTGCCGGCGGCGATGGCCTCGAGCTGCTCCTCGTTCATTGCGCTAGGCGGCAGCGCCAGATGCACCGTGTTCATGTCACTCTCATGCACTTGGATGTCGAGGCCTTCGGGAATCTCAAGCCCCAGCTCCTTGGAGATAGCGCTCCTAGGATCCGACCTCAGCGCCGCACGGAAGTTGTCGTCGGTGATCGCCTTGTCAGTGAGACGCTTGCGCATCTCTTCGGCCGATTGCAGCGGCTGCTCCGCCATTGTTTGCCATTCTGTTGTCATGGGTAAACTCCCCCGCTTTCATGTCTAAAACAAGCCAATGACCACAAGAGCCAATGACCACAAGAGCCAATGACCACAAGAGCCAATGACCACAGAACGGCTAATTATACATAAATTGCGTTGCGGATTTGCGGCCGCAATGCGCGGGTGCCTGACCCGCGCTCTTTTGGCCGGAGGGCAAGCGACGATTGGGGCGGCGCCCGTGCCCCTCCGCCTCAAGTTATCATGGCAAGCCTTATGGCGGCGCGAAGACGGGCGGGGGAAGCGGCCAGGCTGGCATCGCCAGCCTGCGGATGATGCCTATGCCTGACGCGGAGGCCATCGAAACGCCGTCGGGCAAGGGAGCGGCGGACGAGAATTTTCCCGTTGGCTCATGGTTGCTGCCGGCGCGATTGCGGCGGCATATCGCGGCGTTTTACGCCTACGCCCGGGCCATTGACGATATTGCCGACAATCCGCAACTTGAACCCCCGGAAAAAATCCGCCGCCTGGAGGGTTTCGCGCAGGCGGTGAGCGGAGCGAGAACGGACGATGCGGCTTACCGCACGGCGCACGATATCCGCCGCAGCCTTGCGGAAACCGGCGTGACCCATCGGCACTGCGTGGATTTAACGCGCGCCTTCAAGCAGGACGCGGTCAAGCGGCGCTATGCCGATTGGGGCGAATTGATGGACTACTGCAACTTCTCCGCCGCGCCCGTAGGCCGCTACCTGATCGATTTGCACTGCGAGAGCGGCAGCGCCTACGAGCCCGCCGACGCGTTGTGCAACGCCTTGCAAGTCCTCAACCATTTGCAGGATTGCGCCGACGACTACCGCGCGCTCGACCGGGCCTATCTGCCCGGCGACTGGATGTGCGAGGCTGGCGCCAACCTCGAAATGCTTCGCGAGCCTGCCGCCCCGCCCGCCTTGCGCGAAGTTTTCAATCGCTGCCTGGATGCCACTGAGGCGCTGCTGCTTTCGGCCAACCCGCTGGCTGGGCGCTTGCGCAGCGCGCGCTTCGCCATGGAGTCGGCGGCGATCGTGGCCATTGCTTGGAAACTCAGCGCCGAATTGCGCCGCCGCGACCCGGTCGCCGAGCGGGTGGAGTTGAGCAGGATGCAATTCGCCGGCTGCGTAATGCGCGGCATCGGTGGTGTATTGCTTGCCCGAAACGGCTAGAATAACGCTTCCGGTTTAATTTTGGAGGTAGGCCTGTTGGGGACAACGGCGCCTGTTTTCGTGACCGGTGCAGCGGGGCATGTCGGCGCCAATCTGGTTCGCCGACTGATCCGGGATGGCGTCAAAGTGCGTGTTCTGCTCCGGCACCAAGACAACAATGAAGCGCTCGACGGCTTGGACGTGGAGCGCGTGTTCGGCGACATCCGCGACCTTGATGCCACGCGCAAGGCGGTGGAAGGCTGCCAGGGCGTGTACCACGTCGCGGCCAAGATATCGACCATTGAAGGCAATCACGCCCACCGGCGGGAAATATTCGATTGCAACGTTGTGGGCACCCGCAACATGCTCAGGGCCGTGCGGGAGGCCGATGCCGGCCGGATCGTGGTGACCGGCTCCTTTAGCGCCGTCGGCTACGAACTTGATAATCCCTCCGCGCCGGCCAACGAATCCATGCAGTTCTATCCCATGGAGCGCACCATGCCTTACGAGCGCAGCAAGGTGCTGGTTGAGCATGAGTGCTGGCGCGCGGCGGCGGCTGGCCAGGACGTGGTGGTGGCGACCTGCTGCGCGGTGGTGGGCGGCGCGGACTTTCTCCCCTCGCGGCTGGGGAGCGCCTTGTGCGCCTTCAGCAACCGCAAGCTGCGCGCGTACGTGGATGGGGGCTTTGAGTTTGTTGCCGCGCGCGACATCGTGGAAGGCCATGTGCTGTGCATGGATCGCGGGCGCTCGGGCGAAAAATACATTTTTAGCAGCGAGTACAAAAAGATCTCCGAAATTCTCGATTTGTTCGAGGAGGCTTCGGGGGTGCCGCGCCCAAACCGACGGGTTCCGGTGAACCTGATGCTGCCGTTCGCCGAAGTGGCGAGCTTTTATCTCAGTCGCTTCCATCCGGATTTTCCGCAGCGCTTCACGCCCGGCGCCATCCGCCTGCTGCGCAAACGCTTGCATGCCGACACCGGCAAGGCCAAGCGGGAGCTGGGCTTCAAGCCCACCAGCATCCGGGCGGCGGTTCACCAAGCCTATGCGTTTCATCATCAGCGCAATGCCATTACTCATCCGCTCGCGAAACCGCCGAGGCAGGCCCCGGCGGAATCGGTGAAAAACGAAATGACAGATGCCCAAGCGGCAGTTACTCCCGAGGAGGATTCGGCATGAACCAGGCACAGGCAGCGTCGCCGCCCGGCTTTTACGAGTCCGGCAATTTGCGGCAGAAGTCCCGCGCCGCCGGCATGGACCCCGATTATTGGTACGCCGTGGAGGAAGTGCGGCGAATCAAGCCGGGAACGGTGGTGGAGGTGGTGTTCTGGAAACGCTCGATCGCGCTTTACCGGGCCAAGGACGGATCTTTTCATGCCATGGAGAACCGCTGCGCGCACCGCCAGCTCAAACTGTCCTTGGGCGTGGTGGAGGATTGTCGGCTGGTGTGCCCCTACCATGGCTGGAAATACGACCCGGACGGGAAACTGGCCGATACCGATCATGAGCGGATGGGCAAATTGCCCAAGGTGCGGGTCAAGACCTATCCGGTGAAAGTGCGTTACGGTCTCGTATGGCTGTTTCCGGGCGATCCGGATATTGCCGAATCGCGCTCGATTCCGCACATTCCCGAACTTGAGGGCCGCGGTCGCTGGGCTTGCGTGCCGCTCACTTTCACTTGGACCGCTCATCACTCGATGGTGATCGACAACGTGAGCGACTTTTCGCATGCCTTTCTGCACCGTCGCTACCGCCCGTTCATTGGCGCCAAGCTGACCCGTTGCGAAACCGTAGGCGACGATGTGCATGTGGCCTACGACACGCAGATAGGCGCGGGCCGCATTTCCAGCCGGTTTGTGGATAGGGGCCGTGTCGATACCCGCTACATTGAGCTGTGCTACCAGTATCCGTACCAGTGGTCCAATACCGACGATGCGATCAAGCACTGGCTTTTTGTGCTGCCGATCGATGAGCGAACCACCCGCGCGTTCTTCCTGTTCTATTTCAAATCGCTGAAAATCCCGGTGGTGCCGGTGCGTATTCCGCGCTTCGCCATGACTGCGGTGCTGAAGCTGTCCAACCGCTGGCTGATTGGCCCCTTGCTGGGCGAGGACGGGTTTGCGGTTGAGGCGGAGCAGGAAGGTTACGAGCGGCACTGGGATGCCCGCCCGCTTGAGTTCAATCCGGTGGTTAGAGCCTTTCAGAACGTGACGGTGCGCAAGTGGCAGGAGCACTTGGAGCGCGAGAAAGCCAACGGGGCCGCCAGTGCCTGACCCTCAGTTCGCGGCACCCATTCTGCCCGGCGGCATGCTGATCGATGCCGCCGCGATGGCGGGCGTTTTTCTGGTTTGGCTGTTTGTCGGATCGATGTTTCTGCCCGGCGCCCGCGTTGCCGTGGAGGATGCGGAAGGGAACCCCGTGAGCTACCGGCTCAACGGCTTGGCGCTGTACCTGCTGACCGCGCTCGCGGTCGCGGCGGCCCATCTGGGCGGATGGTTCTCGCTGTCGGCGCTCTATAGCCATTTCTTCGCCTTGTTCGCAGTGGCGAATCTGTTCGCGTTTGCGCTTTCCGGATGGCTCTACTGGCGCGGCGCGCGCAAGCATCGGCAGCACGGATTTTGGCGGGGCTTTTACTACGGCACCGAGCTTAATCCTTCGCTGCTGGGCGTGGATCTTAAGATGTTCAGCTATCGCCCCTCGCTGATCGGGCTGGCGCTGCTCAACGCATCCTTCGCAGTGGTGCAATACGAAACGCACGGCCGGATCACGCTGGCGATGGCGCTCTACCAGGCGCTTGGTTTTATTTACGTGCTCAATTATTTTCAGTTCGAGCGCGGAATGCTGCGAACTTGGGATATCGTGAGCGAACGCTTCGGATGGATGCTGGTGTGGGGCGACTACGCGCTGGTGCCGTTTTTCTACTGCATCGCCGGCTGGTGGCTGGTGGATGCCGCCGGGCCGGCCATGCATCCCGTTTTCGCCGCTGGCATCGCGCTGCTTTTCGGCTTCGGCTTCTGGCTGTTTCGCGGCGCCAATTCGCAGAAGGATCGCTTTAAGAATGATCCCGGGGCCATGATTTGGGGCAAGCCGGCGGAATCGCTTGACGGCCGGCTGCTGGTGTCGGGATTTTGGGGCATCGGGCGGCATCTCAATTACACGGGGGAGATTTGCATCTACCTGGCGTTTGCCCTCACCACCGGGTTCTCTTCCTGGGTGCCCTATCTGTTGCCCGCTTGGATAGCGAGCCTTTTATGGCATCGCTCACGGCGGGATGAGCGCCGCTGCCGGGCTAAATACGGCCAGCTGTGGGCGCGCTACCGGCAGCGGGTGCCCTGCTGCATGATTCCGTTTGTGTACTAGGAGCTTTCAGCCGCCCCGTGGCGCAGGAAAACCGCTTCGCTGCAACACGGCGCCGTTGGCAGTCCCGCCTGTTTAGATGAAACAATCCTCAAATGTGCCGTCCTATGACATCGCTGTCGTGGGCGCCGGACCGGTAGGCAGCGTGTGCGCCTTGGCCCACGCGCGCAAAGGCGCCCGGGTGGCTTTGCTGGAAGCCAATCCACGCGCCGTGCGGCGTCTGGCCGGCGAGTGGCTGCATCCGCCCGGCGCGCGCGCGCTGCGCAGCCTGGGGGTTGATCTCGATACGCAGCTGCCCAGTTGCGCCGGCAAAGGGTTTGTGGTGTTCCCGGACGATGGCGGAGAGTCCATTGTCTTTAATTATCCCGATGAAGCGCTCGCTCTGGTGTGTGAGCACGAGACGCTGGTTGGGCGGCTGCGCGAGACCATTGAGCGCGAGCCGGGAATCGATTATCTGGCGCAAGCGCGGGTGCGCGAGGTGGAGGGTCGGCAGCTTGGCTATACGTTCGATGGCTCGAATCAGCGCCTGACCGCCGGCAAAATCGTGGGAGCCGACGGTCGGATGTCGGTGGTGCGCAAATCGCTGGGCTTGTCCGCCGAACTGATGACCAGCTCGCGGATGCTGGGCCTGGTTCTCAACGATGTGCATTTGCCGCTGGAGGGCTACGGACACCTGCTGCTGGGCGGGCCGGGGCCGATCCTTATCTACCGGGTGGCCGAGGAGCGCATCCGCCTCATCGTGGATATCCCGCTGGATTACTGGGCGCCGGGAGACCCGGTTGGCTTGCTCATGGATGCCTATGCTTCGCTTGTGCCCGAGGAGGTTCGCGGCGCCTTTGTGCAGGCGCTTCGCACAGGCAGGTTCAGCGCCGCTGCCAGCAGCTTGCGGCCGCGCGTCACCTACGGCAGCCCGGACCGGGTGCTGATCGGCGATGCGGCAGGCCATTACCATCCGATGACGGCGATGGGGATGACCCTGGGTTTCGGCGATGCGATTGCGCTGGCCGAAAGCGCAAACTTCGAGGAGTTCTCGAACCGCCGTTTTTTGGATACGCGCGCCCCCGAGCTGCTTGCCATGGGCCTCTACGAGGTCTTCGCCGATCATCGCGATGAAGCCACGATGCTGCGCCGCGCGGTGTACCGGAACTGGCGGTCGAATGATGCCTTCCGCGAGCGAACCGTGGGCCTGCTGGCCTGCGAGGACACATCCCTTTCCAGCCTGACCTTGGCGTTCGGCGCCGCGGTGCTGCGGTCGGTGGCGGGCGAGATTCCGCTTTCCTATAAAGTCAGCGCATGGCGGCGGCCTCTTGATGTGGTTCAGCGGCTTGCGGTGCGGCTCGGATGGGCGCTGGTTGGCGTGCGGGACTTGCAGAAGGCCAAGAGCGCAAACGGGAGCGCGCAACCGCAGCCAAGCCATCCGCTGGCGCATGCGTTTTTGGTGTCGATGCCGGCGCGATCAGGCGCGGCGAAGCCCATTCAGTCAAAAGAGCCTGTTCCGCCTGATCCCGAAACCGCCGTTCGGCGGGCCGCAACGCGGCTGGTGGATTTGCAGCGCGATGACGGCGCCTGGGAGGGCGAGATGGTGTGGTGTCCCATGCTCACCGCGCAATATGTGCTGCTCCATCACCTCCTCGGGCGACCGCTGGGCGATGCCCGGCGCCGCAGCGTTCTGCGCCAATTCGAGCGCAGCCGCCTTGCCCAAGGCCAATGGGGCATGCACGATCATTCGCCGCCCCATCTGTTTGTGACCACCTTGGTTTATGTTGCGGCGAGACTGCTGGGGGTTGAGCGGGACGATCCCTTGATCGAGCCGGCGCGCGCCTTCATCCAAACCGAAGGCGTTGCAAGCATTCCCAGCTGGGGGAAATTCTGGCTGGCGCTTTTGGGCCTGTACGGCTGGCGCGGGGTCAATCCCGTGCTTCCCGAACTCTGGCTGCTGCCGCGCTGGATTCCTCTGCATCCGTCCAACTGGTACTGCCATACCCGCCTGATCTACATGGCAATGGCCGCAATATACGCGCGGCGGTTCACGATGCCCGCCACGCCATTGATCGCCTCGTTGCGGGAGGAGCTGTACCCGCAGGGTTTCTCGAGCGTGAATTTTTCCGCCTCGCGCAACCTGCTTCGCCAAGGCGATCTGTTTGCGCGCCCGAGCATTTGGCTCAAGGCCGGATACGCCGTGGCGCGCCTCTACGACCGCCTCCACAGTCGTCGCCTGCGCGCCCGCTGCGTGAAGTCGATCATTCCCCGAATCCGCTGGGAGCTGAACAGCTCAAGCCACACGAATATTTCCCCGGTGAGCGGAATTCTGAATATCCTCGCGTTGTGGCTGCGTGATCCCAACGACTCCGATGGCCTCAAAGCGCTTGAAAAGCTCGAGGACTGGATATGGGAAGACGAGGATGACGGCGCGCGCGTGACCGGCGCCAGAAGCGCTTCCTGGGATACCGGGTTTGCGTTGCAGGCGCTGGCGGCCGCCGCCAAAGTTGAGGATACCGGGAGCGCTATGCAAAACGCCGCGGACTTCCTTGCGGCGCAACAGATCGATACGAGCTTCGAGGGATTTCGCGAAGCCTTCCGGGCGGACCCGAAGGGCGGCTGGTGTTTTGCCGGCGGCTGGCATGGATGGCCGGTATCCGACTGCACCGCCGAAGCGGTACTGGGGCTGACTGCGGCGCGTGGCGAGGCGGCCGACCGCGCCGCGATCGCCAATGCTGTTGCGTTCATGTTGCGCAGCCAGAACCGCAACGGCGGTTTCGGCAGCTACGAGGCGCGCCGCTCCAGGATTCCTCTGGAGTGGCTGAATCCCGCGGAGATGTTCGGCGAGTCGATGACCGAGCATTCATTTGTGGAATGCACGGCATCCTGCCTCGCGGCGCTGGCGGCGGCGGGCAGGCATTTCCCGGACCTTGCCGACGACTCTGTTGCGGCGGCCGTGTCGCGGGCGGATGCGTGGCTCAGGCGCATCCAGGCCAGCGACGGGTCGTGGCGCGGAGTGTGGGGTGTGCAATTTGTTTACGGCACGTTTTTTGGGGTGCGGGGGCTGCTGGCTGCTGGTTGCAGCCGGACCGATCCGGCCCTGCGCCTGGCCTGCCGGTGGCTGCTGGACCGCCAGCGGGAGGATGGCGGGTGGGGCGAACACCACAGCGGTTGCTTGCCCGGCACCTACGTGGAGCATGAGGAAAGCCAGGTCATCCAAACCGCTTGGGCATTGATCGCGCTTTTAGAGGCGGGCGATTCCAACTGGGCGGCGCTTTCGCGCGGCGCCCAGTTCCTGCTGAGAACGCAGCAAGAGGATGGCGGATGGCCCAAGCAGGACATGGCGGGGGTGTTTTTCCGAACCGCGCTTTTGGACTACGTGCTCTACCGGCAGTATTTCCCTTTGCATGCGCTGGCGCTGTACGAGCGCCGCCAGGCGCGCCTGGATCCGGCAAGATCGTGAGGGCACCCGAGAATGACCCGCACACGCGCCCAGACGACTTCTGACCACACCCACGCCGCCGCTGGGCAGGGGCAGCAAGGCGTTGCGGTGCCGGCGGGCGTGCTCCTGATGCTGATACTGGCGGTTTTGGCCTTGCCCGGTCTTGCGGCGCGCTATTGGACTGATGGCCATCTGAGCTTGGTTTATTCCATCCTCTGCGTGTTCTTCGCCGTTAACCTTCTTATCTGCTGGTGGGAGGTTTGCCTCTACTTCCGCCGCGACTATATCGAAAAGCGCGCCCGCTACTGGCGGCAGCGCCGAAATGAAACCGGCCGCTCGCCGGTGCTGGCTTTTGTCCTTTCCCGGGTGCCGCTCAAGCGGGCGTTTTCGCTCACTGTTTGGGCCAACGTTTGGGCCGCCTACGCCGAATATGACGACTCGTATATGGACCGCCGCAGCTACGGGTTCAACGTTGATGTCGCCAACGGCTTCGCAACGCCGCTGCCCACGTTGGCTCTCTACGCGGCCTACGCCTTCGAGTTCATTCCGGCCTTTGCCGCAGGCATTCTTGGGACCGTGCTGTTTTGGCAATGGCTCTACATGACCTCCGCGTATTTTCTGAGCTTTGCGGTAGCGAAGCGCTATGCGCGCCTCAGCGGCCGGGAAATTTGCATCTATATTCTGGCAATGAATTCGGGGTGGATACTCTGTCCGATTTTGGGCCTCTTCGTGTCGATCGACCTGATCGTGAGCGGCAGCTACAGCGCCTTAGGCTACTGAGCCGGAAACCTCTAGCAGCGGCCCCAAAGCCGCACAGCAGCTAAAGCCCCGTTCTTGCCCGCGCCTCGTGGGAGTGTCGGCGGCAGGAGCCGCCGCCAAGCCCCATGGATGGGTTTATGCGTCTCCCACGAGGCGGGGTCGGGAACCGGGCGAGGACAGGCACAGCGAGGTTGCTGGCTATGCCAGCGGGCGACGGGCGGGCCTGCCCGTCTGGCGGACAATGGCCCGGGCGGCGATTTCGCCGGACCGAACCGCCGATTCGATGGTGGCGGGCAAGCCGGTGGCGGTCCAGTCGCCGGCCAGAAACACATTGGCGAACGCGCTGGCGGCGCCGGGGCGCAAGCGCGCTTGTTCCGGCGTTTGAACAAACGTGGCCCGCTTTTCTTTCACCACGCGGTACGGCGGAAGACTCGCCGGGTTGGCGGCCAGCGCGGCAGCCACATCGCGCCACGTTCGCTCGGCCAGCACCGCAGCTGATTCATGCACCAGACCGGCGGCGGCGCTGATGGTGACGGAGGCCACATCGCCGCGAATAAAAAGCCATTGCGCCGTGCCTCCGATCAGTCCGAGAAACGGGAGCTGCGCGGGAATATCGGCCGGCTGGGACAGGCGGAAATGCACATTCACGATGGGACTGCTTTGCAGCGGCGCAGCGAGCCCGGGCAGCAAGCCCGCTGCGGCCTGCGGCGGAACGGCCAGCACTACCCTGTCGTCCGCGCCGAGCCGCACGCGGCGCTCGCCGAAGCACAGCGTCTCCGCCCGTTCGTTCGACCGCTCGATTTGAGTGAGCCGCCGCTTGAATTGCAGCTCCGCTCCTTGGGCCCGCAGCCAAGCAAGCGCCGGGTCCACGAACGCGTCGGACAGCCCCCGCGCGGCGATTAGCGGACGGCAGGCGGCCTCGCCTTTGGCGAAGGTTTCGCGCAACACCGGCTGCAGCAATTGCGCGGCACCCTCGGTGGCCGGCATATTCAGCGCCGCCACGGCAAGCGGTTCCCAGAAACGCTCAAACAGCACGCCCCGGCTGCCCACGCAGTCCGCGACTGTCCGGCCGGGTCCGGCGAGCATCAATGCGAGCGCTGAAAGATGGCTCCACGCCGAGGCGCCAGGCGTTCTTCTGCCGGGATGAAAAATCCACCAGGGCACGATGCCCGCGTTGGGGCGCAGCATCCATCGCCGCCCGCTGCCCACATCGAAAAAGGGAAAGCAGGCTTTTTTCGGTCCGACCAGCGCGTTGGCGGCGCCGATCAGCGAGAGATAGCGGGCAGTCGATTGGTTGCCGCTCAGCAACAGATGATTGCCGTTATCGATGCTGCACCCGAGCCGGGCATCGGCAAAGGAGCGGCAGCGCCCGCCGGCCCGCCCGCTTGCCTCATGCAGCACGACCGCATGCTTTTGCGCGAGCAGGGAAACCGCTGCGGAAAGCCCCGCCAGCCCGGCGCCTATGACGTGCGTTCGGGGCAAACCCGTTGGGAGCTTGCGCTAGCCGCTCGTTCGGGAATGGAGGAATCCATGGCGCAGCACCATCCAAAGCTTGCGGCAGCGGCCTATGGCAACCGGCTCCGCCCATTGCTGCCAGCCCCGGGCGTCAAGCTTCTTGAGCGTATGCCTGTAGATCTCCATCATGATAACGACCGGTCGGGTCACGCGCTGGCTTAATTGCGGCAGCAGCTTGTCCGTTTTCGAGTAGTAGCCGATCGCGCGTCCGGCCAGGTCCGCGCAAGCAGCGGGGAAACGGGGATGCGCGATGATGTTGCCAATGCCCTTGCCGCCCACGCGGTGCCGCTGAAGAAGCTCTTCCGGCACGTAAAGCCGCTGTCGCCCCGCATCCTCGTTGATATCCCGCAAAATATTGGTGAGTTGCATGGCGTGGCCCAGCGCCACGGCGATTTCCGGCCCGGCCCGCCGCGGCATCCCGAAGGCGCGAATGGACAGCATGCCCACGGCGCCGGCTACCTTGCGGCAATAATCGAGCAGAGCCTCCAGATCTTGCATGCGCACCGTCTGGGCGGCATCGATCGCAACGCCATCAATCACCAAGTGGAATTCCTCCTGCGGCAGGCGGAAACGCTCCACCGGTTCAGCCAGGGCCTGCGTGACAAGGCATTGCGGCTGTCCGCAGTACAGATGCCGGATTCTTTCCCGCCATTCATCGAGCGCCCGCAGCTTGTCGCCTGTCTTGCCGGGATCATCGGCGATATCGTCCACCGCGCGGCAAAACGAGTAGATCGCGTACATCGCTTGGCGCCGCTGTTCCGGGAGCAGGCGCATCCCCCAGTAAAACGAGCTTTTCGAATTTCGCACAAGCTGATGCACATGCGCCTTTGCGGCCTCGCCTTGCTCAACCGGGCGCAGCGCAACAGGCGTGGATGAATGATTCAAACTCACTCTGCTTTCCCCCGCAACTTGTCGATCGCATCCAACAGTTTAAAGCCCCGGCGCCCGTTCGCGAAATCCGGGTGGCCGCCTTTATCCGCTGCTTGCAGGCGCAGTTTCTACCGTAACTGCTCGCTGCGGTCAAGTTCGCGGCGCAGCGCCCGGCCGGTTATTCGCGACACCACTGCCAGCAGCGCCGCTGTTGCCACCAGGCCGCCCAGCAGTAGCGGCTGCGGCAGGGAGGACGCCCCATGACCGGAAATGGCCAGGCTGGACGTGACCGAACCGAGGTACAGATACACCACGCAGGCGGGCAGCATGCCGGCGGCGGTGCTGAATACGTAGGCTCCGAACCCGACCCGCGTGAGGCCCAGCGCATAGTTGAGCAAGTTATAGGGAATCACGATCGAAAGCCGCGCCAATAGCACGATCAGCCAGCCCCGGTGCCCAATGGCGCTGTCGAGGGCGCGCAGCCGGGGCATGGCGCGGAGTTTCGATTCCACCCAGCTGCGGGCCAGAAACCGGCCTGTCAAAAAAGCGCAGATCGCGCCCAGTGTGCTGCCCAGCCAAGCCAGAGGCAGGCCCTGGGCCACGCCGAACACGATGCCGCCGGCGAGCATCAGCAGCGAGCCGGGCACCATGCAAACAGCCGCAATCACGAAGGCCAATACGAAGGCGGCCTTGGCGGCGCGCGGGTTAGCCTGCGCCCACTCGATCATGCGCTCCATCCAATCGTCAATCGGCAGGTAGGCCGCTGCCGCCAGCAGCGCCAGCAGCGCTATCGCCAGCATGAGCGCTCGCTTTTTCATGGCATTCCGGCCTTGCCCCGATCACTGCTTCGATAGGCGGCGGCGCAATATCGGAACGTGAAGGCGGCGGCCGGCAGAGTGCAGGCGGCCATGGCTGCCAAGGCCAAAGGCAGGCGCTCCGGCGATCCAAAAACGCGCTCTGTCAAGAGGGCCACGCCCACCGGCCCCAGCGACAATCCAGCCAGATTGATGCAGAACAAGTACACGGCGATGACTCTGGCGCGGAAGCGGTTGGGGGTCACTTCGTTGAGCGCCACCGGAGCGATTCCGAAAGGCATGCTGATCAGGCATTGAGTGATGCCGATCAACGCCAGCGCGGCCCAAGCGGCGGGGGCGAACGGGTAATAGAGCGCAAAGGGCAGCGCTGCCAGCGCCACGCCTAAGGCCACGCGAATCTCGGCATCGCGCGGAAAGCGCCGCCGCAGCCGCTGCGCCGCCATGCTGCCGAGATAAACGCCTAGCGGCGCCGTCACTAGGGTGACCGCTCCCAGCCCCATACCGGTCTGGGCCGGGGTCCAGTCAAATTCCCGAATCAGGAAGGCGGGCGTCCAGGCGCCGAAACTATAGGAGTAGGTCACCTGGAAGGTAAAGCCCAGGCAATGAGTGAAATAGAGCCTTCGCTTCGCGCCTCCGAGGTGGCGGATGAATCCGCGCGCCGTTGTTGGGCGGCCGGCGGAGTCGCCGTGGCGCGTGGTTTCGCGCACCGAAGCCAGCGTGAGCAGCCCCAGCGCAACGCCGGGCAGCCCCACCACGATGAAAACCACCTGCCAGCCGCGCAGCGAGCCCAGCAGCGGCACGCTGGCGCCGCCGCCGCCCGCCACCCAGTTGATCACCAGTCCGCCCGCCAGCGCGGCGAGCCCAATTCCCAAGTAAAGCCCGATTGCGTAGGTGCTGGTGGCGCGCAGCCGCGCCTTGGGCGGAAAGTAGTCCGCGATCAGAGAGTAGGCGGCGGGAGACAGCGCCGCCTGGCCCACGCCCACCAGCATTCGGGCAATGAACAACTGCGCGTAGTTGGCTGCCAGCCCGCAAGCCGCGGTGGCCAGGCTCCAAAGAATCACGCCGGCGGCGATCACCGCCGGCCGCTTCCAGAGATCGGCGATACCGGCGGCGAACAGGCCCAGCGTGGTGTAGAAGGCGGCGAACGCAAGTCCGTAGAGCATGCCGATTTGCACATCGCTCAATGCCAGATCCTGCTTTAGCGGCTCCACCAGCAGCGTGAGGATATTGCGGTGCAGGAACGCGCACAGATACAGCGCCATCAGCAAGCTCGCCACGTACCACGCATAACCGCGGCGCGGCCACTTTCCCGGCGGCGCGCTTATCGCCACGCCCGCCTGTCGATTAAGTGTGCGGGGCTGTGGATAAGTGTGTGGAGAAAGTGGCTGAAAAGTATTCCGGCTATTGATTTTCGAGCTTTTCCACAACGGGGGAAGATTTCCGCAAAAGAATAAAACAAATTATTTATCAGTGCATTAAGCCATCTTGGCAAAACCGTTTTCGGAAACTTTCCGTAATTGGAAGTGGCCCATACGGTTTTCGATCGGATGTGCATAACTCATCGTTGCCGGGGGTATCGGCGCGCTGCGGGCGGCGCGATATCGGGCAACGCGCTGATGGGGGGAAACGCGCCCGCAGCGGCGCTAGCCAGCGGCATTTCGTCCGGCCTCCACGAGCGCCCGCAATTTGCGCGCCGCTGCCCCCCGGTGGCTGACGCATCCCTTTTCATCGCGGCTCATCAGCGCCGCGCATTTGCCGCTGTCGCGATCAAGGAATACCGGATCGTATCCGAACCCTCCGCCGCCTCGCGGGCTTTGCGCGATACTGCCTTCCCATACGCCGTGGGCGATCAGCGGAGCATCCTCCCCGTCGGGCGGAACAAGCGCGAGCACGCAACGGAAGCGCGCGCTTCGATGCGGCGTGGCAACGCCGCCGAGTTCCGCCAGCAGCTTGCGGATATTGGCGCTCGAGTCGGCGTTGCGCCCCGCATAGCGCGCCGAGAAAACGCCGGGCGCTCCGTTCAGGGCGTCAACCTCCAGACCTGAGTCGTCGCTGAGCGCCGGCCGCCCGCATTGCGCCGCTGCGGCGCGGGCCTTGATCAGCGCGTTTTCCTCAAAAGTGGTGCCGGTTTCCTCCACCGGATCAAGGTTGAGTTCGCTCATCGAGATCAAACGAAACTGCCTCCGGAACAATTCCTGGAGCTCCTTGAGTTTCCCGGGATTGCCGGAGGCCAGCACGACGGCGCCGATCATCACGCTAGCCCGACTGCTCCAGCGCCTGTTCTTGCGCCGCCAGTATCCGCTGGATGCCGCCGCCGGCAAGGTCCAGCATCTGGTCGAGTTCCCCGCGAAGGAAAGCGTGCGATTCGGCGGTTCCTTGCACCTCGATGAGGCCGCCGGCCTCGTTCATGACCACGTTGATATCCGCCTCCGCTTCGGAATCCTCCGCATAGTCGAGATCTAGGACCGCTTGGCCGCGATAAAGCCCCACGGAAATGGCGGCAACCTGGCCGTGCAGCGGGTAACGGCGGAATTTTCGCCGGCAGGCCAGGGTGAGCGCCAGCCAGCCGCCGCACACCGAGGCGGTGCGGGTGCCGCCGTCGGCCTGCAGCACATCGCAATCGATGGTGACCGTGCGCTCTCCCAACGCTTCGAAATCGACGCAGGCCCGAAGCGATCTTCCGATCAGCCGCTGGATTTCCATGCTGCGCCCGGTTTGCCCGCCGGCAACCGCTTCACGCCGGCCGCGAGTATTCGTTGCGCCGGGCAGCATGCCGTATTCCGCCGTTACCCAGCCGCGGCCGGAGCCGCGCAGGAACCTCGGCACTGAAGCGTCGATGCTCGCGGTGCAGAGCACCCGCGTGTCGCCGAAATGCGCCAGCGCCGACCCCGGCGCGTGCTTGCTGTAGCCAATCTCAAAGCGCACCGGCCGCAGCTCGTCCGGCGCCCGGCCGCTGGGGCGTTCCTTAAGTGATTTTTTTTCCGGCATAGAGGCGCTATCTTATCGCTGCCAAGGATTATTGGGCGCAAGCAAGCGGATTTTCGCTGCCCGGCAACCGCTTGCAGGCTAGAATTGCACAGCACGGCTGTTGCGGAAGCGCAAAACGGCATATTAAGACATGATTCGAAGCATGACAGGCTACGCCAAGGCGGAGCACCGCAGCGAGAACGGCTGGCTGCAGTGGGAGTTGCGCTCGGTCAATCACCGGCATTTCGATGTGGATCTCCGCATGCCGACGGTGTTCCGGGCACTTGAGCCGGAATTTCGCAGCCTTATGGCGTACCGACTCGGCCGAGGGCACTTGGATGCGCGCCTGTCCTGGCGCCCGCCGGATAAACTCGCGGACAATATCAAGATCAATACGCGATTGGCGGTGCGCGTGATCGGCTACGCCCGCGTGCTTGCCGAGCAGATGCGCCGGCCCGCGCCGATCAGCCCGCTGGAGGTGATGCGCTGGCCGGGCGTGATCGAGGAGCAGGTGGCTGATCAGAGCCACATGTCGGGCGACGCGCGCAAGCTTCTCCACAAGGCATTGGACGAATTGCGCAAAGCGCAAGCGAGCGAAGGCAGCACGCTGAAGAGCGCCATCGAAAGCCGCTGTATGGAAATGGAGGAATTGCTCGAGCGGTACCGCGTTCGCTTTCCCGATTTGCGGCAGCAGAACTGGAAAAAAATGCACGAGCGCCTGAAATCCATTCAGGTGCGGGTGGACGCGGAGCGGCTGGAGAAGGAAGTGGCGCTGCTGATGATGCGCAATGACATCAGCGAGGAGCTGGATCGTCTCGACGCGCACTTGGCCGCGTTGAGGGCGACGCTCAAAGCCAGCGAGCCCATTGGCAAGCGGGTCAACTTTTTGCTTCAGGAAATCGGCCGGGAAGCCAATACGCTGGCGGCCAAGTCGAGCGATGCAAAGGGAACGCACGAGGCGGTGGATATGCGGGTTCTCGTTGAGCAGATGCGGGAGCAGGCCCAGAACATCCTGTGACATCGGGAGCGGCGCCCCGGCTATTTGTCGTTTCCGCTCCTTCCGGCACCGGCAAGACCACAATCGTCAGGCGCCTGGTTGGCGGCCATCCCGGCATCAGCCTCGCGGTTTCCCATACCACGCGCCCCGCGCGGGACAATGAGCGGCACCAGCGGGACTACTTCTTCGTGACCGACAAAGCCTTCGACGCAATCCGGGACGGCGATGGCTTTCTGGAGCATGCCGAAGTGTTCGGCAATCGCTATGGCACCAGCCGCAGGGAGGTGGAGGACAAGCTGGCGAGCGGGCGCGGGGTGATCCTCGAAATCGATTGGCAGGGGGCCGCGCAGATTCGCCGCGCCATGCCCGAGGCGGAGACTGTATTCCTGCTGCCGCCTTCGCGCGCCGAATTGCAGCGGCGCCTTGAGGGCCGCAACAGCGACTCGCCGGAGGTGCTCGCGCGCCGTTTATCGGAGGCTCGCGAGGATGTGGGCAAGTGGCGCGATTTTCATTATGTGCTCATCAATGATGATCTTGACGAGACCTATCGGCGGATGTCTCTTATTCTTCAGGGCGGCGGCGACCGGTATTCAACCGGCGGCAAGCGCCGCCGCGAGCGCGTCGAGCAACTCATCGCTTCCGGCGGCTGGTCAACGACGCTGCCATAGCGCACGGGCGCGTCCTTCCATCCATGGCCTGGGCGGAGCGTCGGCGGCAGGAGCCGCCGCCGAGCCCCAAGGATGGGTTCATGCGTCTCCGTCCAGGCCATGGATGGAAGGACGCGGGCAGGCGCGCAAAGCCTTGCAGGGCAATGCCGGATTGATGCAGAATGCAACCTCGCTAGGACTTCTCCAAACAGGAACAGCCGTGGCCAGAATTACCGTTGAAGATTGCCAGCAGCGCATTGGAAATATTTTCGACCTCGTGCGCGTTGCCGCTATCCGCGCGCGGCGCTTGGCCAACGGCGCCGAGCCCTTGGTGTCCCGCGAGAATGAAAAGCCTTCGGTAGTGGCCCTGCGCGAAATCGCCGCAGGCCTGGTGACTGAAGAAAGCCTTAAGGAGCACGAGCGATCCGTCGAGGAGGCTTTTGCCACTTCGGAAGAAGCCCGCGAGTACTGAGCCGGGCGGCTGCCGCGGCGCGAGGCCCGTTCGGCGCCTGCGCTATCTTTAATCGGCTGAGGCGTTTGCTGCCACCCATCCCCGGCACATTCCGGGAACCGGTTATCGTATGGCGGTGGCGGCATAGCGGCAACGGGGATAGTCATGCAGCAGGCAGCGGCGGCCAGCAGAAAGCGGATCCGGGTTTCCGGCGGCGGCATCCGCAGGCTGCTTGCCGACCTCGAGTATCTTTCCGAGGCCGAGCGCGACCAAGTGCTCAAGGCGTACGAATACGGCGCCAAAGCGCACCACGATCAGCGCCGCCGCTCCGGCGAGCCGTACATTGCCCACCCGGTTGCGGTCGCTACGATTCTGGCGCAGTTGCGGCTGGATTCGGAAACCATCATCGCCGCCTTGCTGCACGACGTGATCGAGGACACGCCCACGCTGAGGGAGAACGTGGAGCAGAATTTTGGCCGTCAGGTGGCGGCCATCGTCGATGGGGTCACCAAGCTGAAGCGCCTGCGCGAGGCCGGGCGCTCGGAAGCTCAAACTGCCAGTTTCCGCAAGATGATGCTGGCCATGGTGGACGATATCCGGGTTATTCTGGTGAAGCTTGCGGACCGGCTGCACAATATGCGCACGCTGGAGGCGCTGGACCGCGACCGCCAGCAGCGGATCGCCCGCGAAACGCTGGATATTTACGCCCCGATCGCCAATCGGCTGGGCATACACGCCATCCGGCGGGAAATGGAGGATTTAGGGTTTCGCTATGCTTGGCCGCGCCGCTACCGGGTCATCAGCCGCCGCCTCAACCAAAGGCCTAGGCACCCCCGCTCCGTTCTGCGCCGCGTCTCCGACCGCTTGAGGCGCGCGCTCAAGGCGGCCAAGCTGGATGGCAGCATTTCGGCGCGCGCCAAGTCCGCCTACAGCATCTACTGCAAGATGCGGGAGAAGCGGCTGAGCTTCAAGGAAATCTCGGATGTGTTCGGCCTGCGCATCATTGTGTCGGACATTGATGCCTGCTATCGCTGCCTAGGGATCGCCCACCAGCTATTCCGCCCCATGGCGGGGCGCTTCAAGGACTATATCGCCATTCCGCGGGTTAACGGCTACCAGTCGCTGCACACCATCCTGCTGGGGCCGGAGGGCATGCCCCTGGAGTTCCAGATCCGCACGGCGGAAATGCATCGCGTGGCCGAGAGCGGGATCGCCGCGCACTGGCAGTACAAGGCCGAGGACAAGAGTGTGCTGCCGGGGCAGTTCCGCACTCAGGAATGGCTGCGTCGGATCACGGAAATGCAGGCCACCGCTCAGGCGGACGAGTTCTACGACCACGTGAAGGTCGATCTGTTCCCGGATAAGGTTTATGTTTTTACGCCCAAGGGAGAGATTCTGCGCCTGCCGCGCGGCGCCACCTGCCTGGATTTCGCCTACGCCGTGCATACGGATGTGGGGCACCGCTGCGTCGCAGCGCGCGTGGACGGCCAGGTCACGCCTTTGCGAGCCCAGTTGAAGAGCGGCCAGAACGTGCAGATCCTCACATCACGCAATAGCCATCCGAACGCTGGCTGGCTTGAGTACGTGGCGACCGCCAAAGCCCGCTCGGCCATTCTGGATTTTCTGAAGAACACCCAAGCCCGGGAGGCGCGCGAAGTGGGCGCGGTGCTCCTCAACCAGGCGCTCGCCGACCGCGGTTCATCGCTGCGCAAAATGGGGCGCGGGCCGCTTGAGGAGGCGCTCAAGGAGCTTGGCGTGGAAAGCCGCCAGGAGCTTTATGAGCAGATCGGCCTGGGCGAGCGCTTGGCGACGCTGGCCGCGGTGGTGATTATGAATCCGGGCCAGAAACGCTCCGACGAGCTGGCGGGCGGTCTGACGCCGGTGGATATCGCCGGGGCCGAAGGCATGGTCGTGACCTACGGGCGATGCTGCTATCCGATTCCCGGGGACGAGGTGGTGGGGCACAGCTCCAGCGGGCGCGGCTTCGTGATCCACCGCAATACCTGCGGCAACTTCCGCGCCCAGCGCAAGCGCAAGGAGCGATGGATCCCGGTGGACTGGAAGCGCCGCATCCGGCTGGAATTTCCGGCCGGCCTGCGCATTCATATCGCTCATCGCCCCGGCGTGCTGGCCGAAGTGGCGGCGCGGGTGGCCGAGGCGGGCCACAATATCGCCCAAGTCAATATGCAGGACAAGCCCGAAGAGAGCACCGAGCTATTCCTGTCGGTGCTGGTCAAGGATCGGTCGCGCCTGGCGCGCGTGATCCGCGCTATCCGCACGCTGCCCAGCGTGCATCGCGTGCATCGCGTTTAATTTCATATCATTGGCTGGCTTCTTATGCAACGCAACGCTGTGCACAGTTCCCAGGCGCCCGCCGCGATCGGCGCTTATTCGCAGGCCATCGTGGCCGGCGATCTGTGCTTTGTTTCCGGACAGATTCCGCTTGATCCCGGCACCGGGGAGCTGATTGACGGCGATATCGGCGCTCAGATCCGGCTGGTGTTCCGGAACTTGGCTGCGGTGGCCCGGGCCGCAGGCTGCGATCTTGCTCGCGATGCCGTAAAAATCACCGTCTTCCTAGTGGACCTCAAGCATTTCGCACGGGTCAACGAGATCATGGCCGAGCTGTTCGCCGAGCCTTTTCCGGCGCGGGCGGCGGTCGAAGTGGCAGGGCTGCCCAAGGGCGCCCAAGTGGAAGCGGACGCAGTGCTCGCAGTTCCCGTCCGGGCCAACGATTGACTGCAAGCTCCGCTGATACCAGCCCGGATTTGACCACCCTGCCGGGCATCGGTCCGGCCATGGCGGAAAAACTCAAGCGGCTGGGATTGCGGACGGTCCGCGACCTGTTGTTCCTGCTGCCCATCCGCTACGAGGATCGCACCCGCATACAGCCCATCAGCGGCGCGCAGCCAGGCCGCAAGGTCCAGATCGACGGGATGATTAATCGGGCGCGGATCATCATGGGCCGCCGCCGGAGCCTGATTTGCGCTCTGCGTGACACAAGCGCTGAGATCACGCTGCGGTTCTTTCATTTCACCCGGCAGCAGCAAGCCGGCTTGCGCTCCGGCACGAGGCTGTTGTGCTACGGCGAGGTGCGCCAAGGTCCGCGAGGCTTGGAGATGGTGCATCCCGAGTACCGCAGGCTGGGCGAATCGGAAGCCGCGCCTGTTGAAGACCGGCTCACGCCCGTGTATCCCGCCACCGAAGGCGTGACGCAGCCGCGGCTGCGCAAGCTGGCCGGATACGCGCTCAAGAACGCAATGGACGATCTGCCCGAGCTGATCCCGCAACGCCACCTCAGTCGGCTGCGTCTTCCCGGGCTGCTCGAGGCGCTGCGCGCCGTGCATCGCCCGCCCCGCGGCATGGCCTTGGAAACACTGCTGTCCGGGCAGCATCCGGCCCGCAGGCGGCTGGCTTTGGAAGAAATACTTGCTTGGCATTTGGGCTTGAGGCGGCTGCGCGAGACCGGTCAGCAGCGCAACGCGGTCGCGCTGCGCCCCGAGGGCGGACTGCGCCGGAAGTTTCTGGCTAGGCTGCCTTTCGATCTCACCGAGGGCCAAGCCAAGGCCATCGCCGAAATTGATGCCGACTTGGCCCGCGCCGCGCCTATGATGCGTTTGCTGCAGGGCGACGTGGGCTGCGGCAAGACCGTGGTGATCGCCGCGGCGGTGCTGGCGGCGGTGCAGTCGGGACGGCAGGCGGCGGTGATGGCGCCCACCGAATTGCTGGCCGAGCAGCATATGCGCACGCTGTCCGACTGGCTGGAGCCGCTGGGCGTGCGGCTGGCGTGGCTGGTCGGCGGGATGCCCCGGGCCGAAAGACGCGCCTTCGAGGCGCAATTGGCCGGCGGGGACGCGCAAGTGGGCATCGGCACCCACGCGCTATTCCAGGAAGCGGTGGAATACCGCGCGCTGGGGCTGGCGGTGGTCGATGAGCAGCACCGGTTTGGCGTGCATCAGCGCTTGCGGCTGGTGGAGAAAGGACAGGCGGACGCGGCAATTCCCCATCAGCTGGTAACCACGGCCACGCCTATTCCCAGGTCGTTGGCGATGACCTTCTATGCGGGCTTGGACATTTCCGCCATCCGCGACATGCCGCCCGGGCGGCGGCCGGTGAACACGGCGCTGGTGTCGCAGGAGCGGCGCGCTAAAGTGATAGAGCGAGTGGCCGCAGCATGCCGGGCTGGTCGGCAGGCCTACTGGGTATGTCCGCTCATCGATGAATCGGAGCACATCGAGTCGTCTGCGGTCGAGCCCACCTACAGGGAACTGCGCGATGCGCTTGCGGGCATCCGCGTGGGCCTGCTGCATGGCCGCGCCGACCCGCGCCAGCGCGATCAGGTAATGGCCGATTTCGCGTCCGGCAAGCTGAGCGTTCTGGTGGCCACAACGGTGATTGAGGTGGGCGTGGATATTCCCCGGGCCAGCCTCATGATTGTCGAGAACGCCGAACGCATGGGCTTGGCGCAGCTGCATCAGCTGCGGGGGCGCGTGGGCCGCGGCGAGGAGGAAAGCCATTGCGTGCTGATGTACCGGTCGCCGCTGGGCCAAATCGCCAAGGAAAGGCTGAATACCATGCGCAATAGCAACGACGGCTTCGAGATCGCCCGCAAGGACTTGGCGCTGCGGGGCGCGGGCGAAATCCTGGGAGTGCGCCAAACCGGCGCGCTCCAGTTCCGGGTGGCCGACTTGGTTCGCGACGGCGCCTTGGCCGAGCCGGCCCAGCGCATCGCCGACGACATGCTCCGCAGCAACCCGAACGAAGTGGAGCAACTGATTAGCCGCTGGGTGGGCGAAGGCGACCGCTACGCCCAAGTGTAGCCCGCTCGATTCCGAGCTTTGGGCTATTCCTTCGCCACTTCCACTCCGAAGTGCAACACCTGCCGGTAAGGTGCCGCTCTCCTGATTTCGAGGAAGCATAGCATCCGGCGGGTTCGGGCGCTTCCAGCCGTCTGCTGGGGCTGCAACCCGGACGCGGCGAAGCCGCCCGCCGCCAGCTCACGCGCTGCTGCGGCTTCCGCTAGCTGCGTTCGTCGGTAGCAATTATTCCGTCCTGAATGCCGTCTCCCGGTGCTCTTCTCGATGATGGAGGCGGCTCGGTTTTCACACCCCCCGCACTTGGTGGTGCCCCTAAATATCAAGCGTACGCTTGACCTGTTCCCATTACGATTACAGCGGCTTGGAACGCCTCGGTATTGATAGGCTGAGCGGATGCTCCAGAGCATACGGATGGGATTTCCTCGTATTTCGGGAGCTTCCAGTATGACGTATGCTTTGAGGCCGTGCCGATGAGGGAAAAGTGATGGACGTATTCGCGTTTCGCGAGGAACTCGTTGCCGAGTACGCGCGATTCTCCCGAAGCTTCACCCGAATCCGCGCCGAGGACATCTCCCGGACAGTGTACTCGGAATACGACGCCGGTCGTTTCTGGCCGACTCCGCTCATCCAGTTGAATCCTAATTTCAAGCCGGGCGGATATATCGACGACCTCGTCGCCGACGGCGTGCTCGATGAGGAATGCGCGAAGATCTTCCGGCTCAAGCATCCCGCCGACACGTTTGGCAAACGGCTTCGCTTGCATCGCCATCAGACCGACGCCATAGAGATCGCCCAACGCGGCGAAAGCTACGTGCTCACCACCGGCACCGGTTCCGGCAAGTCGCTCGCCTATTTCATTCCCATCGCTGAAGCAATACGAATTGAAAAATTTCGGCGAGTACCGCACTAAGCGCCTCGTGTTGCGGACGTTCGACACGCTGGAGCAGGGAGTCGCCCCGGATCTCACGGCGGAGTCGAACGAATGACGCTCGATCAAATCAAGGCGCTTGTTGCATCCGGCGAGTCCGAAACGCTGGAGTTCAAGGCCACCACCGGAACGAGGCGCGAAGCAGCGGCGACCGTTTGCGCGATGCTCAACCAGCGCGGTGGCCATGTGTTATTCGGCGTTACTCATCAAGGGGCCGTTGTCGGCCAAAGCGTTGGCGATCGCACGATCGAAGATGTCAGCGCCGAGATCCAACGCATCGATCCGCCCGCGTTTCCAGAGATCGAACGCGTTCAAGTGTCCGCGAGCCGCGAGGTGATCGCAGTTCGCGTAGCCCCGGGGTCTTCGCAGCCCTACCAGTACCGAAATGTCGCCTATCGGCGTGTCGGCAACACGACCCGCCGCATGTCGGCCGCTGAACACAACCGCATGCTCTTCGAGCGCATGCACGCCGAGCAGCGCTGGGAAAACCAGTCGGCAGCCGGATGGACCGTGGACGATCTCGATCTTGCCGAGATTCGCAACACCATCGCGGAGGCCGTCCGTATCGGTCGCCTCGACGAGCCGGGGACCCGGGAACCGGAGGACTTGCTGCGCGGCCTGGGACTGATGCGCGACGGAGTGCTGTTTCGGGCTGCGGCAGCGCTGTTCGGGAAGCGCGAGCGTCTCGAATCCGATATGCCTCAATGCTTGCTTCGCGTGGCGCGCTTTCAGGGGCTCGACCGATCCGAATTCCTGGACAACCGGCAATTCAACGGCAACGCTTTCGTGCTCCTTGCGAGCGCTGAGCGTTTTCTCCGCGATACGTTGCCGATTGCGAGCCGCTTCGAGTCGGGGCGCATGCAGCGCATAGACGAGCCGCTCTACCCGCCACTGGCGACACGCGAGGCGCTCGCGAATGCGCTGTGCCACCGCGACTACGCACTGGGCGGCGGCTCCATCGGTCTCGCCATATACGACGACCGTCTGGAAGTGACCTCCACCGGCCCGCTGCACTTCGGGTTGACTCCGGACGACCTGTTCGGACCTCACGAATCGAGGCCATGGAATCCTCTGATCGCCCGCACGTTCTACCGGCGGGGCATCATCGAGGAATGGGGCAGGGGAACGATCAAGATGGCCGACTTGGCGACTTCGATGGGCTTGCCGCGCCCTGAAATCGAGGAGCGTGGCGACTGCGTAACGGTCCGGTTTCGACGCAAGGATGCGTCGTTCGTTCAGCGAGCGGGTGCCGGACTCACAGAACAGCAAGAGGAGGTTTTGGCGTTGTTGCGTCACTCCGGCGGTGGGTTGGCATTGCGCGAAATTCGATCGCTGCTGGATGGGCAGCTAAGCGATTCTCAGCTTCGCCGGTGTTTGGCTGCCCTGAGGGCCGCTGGCTTGGCGTTTGCAACCGGACATGGCCGGGGGGCGCGCTGGAAGGCTACGTAAACGACGGTCGCCCGTCTTATTCCGAGCTTATTCGCTCTTATTCCGAGCTTATTCGCTCTTATTCCGCAAGTGTGGCCAGAAATCAGAGAGCACTCCTTTCAGCTCGTCCACCCTCGGCCTACGCTTGGCAGGCGCGTATTGCGCCGCTGCGCGGAATGGCGGACACTGGGGGCGGCATGCGTTGAGGCGGAACGGGAGATTTTGATGCGCGCGTTGGGGGTGGTTGCGGTTGGTCTGATGGCTGCGGGTTGCGCGCAGTCGGATATTAAAGTGGGGCAGGCGTGCGGGCCGGTGGCGCCGGATGAGGCCATGGCCTATGCGGATCAGGTCTCGACCTTGATTCGGGAAGAGGATTTTCGCTCGATCATCGCGGAGTTGGCGGGTGATGCCTATGAGGGACGCGGCCCGGGCAGCGCGGGCGATGCCAAGGCGCGTGAATGGATTGCCGCGCGGCTGGCCGAGGCGAATATCGCTCCGGGCGCGGACGATGGCTACCAGCAGCGATTCGAGCTGGTGGGCGTGACCACGGGCCTGCCGGGGGAATGGGCCTTTTCCACCGGCGTTTCGCTGGCGCCGCGCACGGAATTCGTGGCCAACGTGAGCAATCAAACCACTCGGGCGTCGCTGTCCGATGCCGAGCTGGTGTTCGTGGGTTTCGGCATCCAGGCGCCGGAGTACGACTGGGACGACTACAAGGGCATGGACATGAGCGGCAAGGTGCTCGTCATGCTCAACAACGATCCGGAATGGGACCCGGACCTGTTCGCCGGCCAACGCCGCCTGTATTACGGTCGCTGGACCTACAAGTACGAGATCGCCGCGCGCCTCGGCGCTGCGGGCGCGATCATTATCCATACCACTCCTTCGGCGGGTTATCCGTGGCAGGTCGTCGCCACCTCATGGACCGGCCCGCAATACGAACTGCCCTTTGAAGGGGAGCCGCGGGTTGAAGTGGCCGCCTGGCTCACCGAGGCGGCGGCAGTCCGCCTGCTGGCCTCCGGCGGCCACGATCTTGGCGAACTCGCCCAAGCGGCCCGCAGCCGGGACTTCGCTCCCGTGCCGCTCGGCATCCGCACCCGTGTCGAAATGCAGGCCGGCCTCAAGCGGGTGGAAACCGCCAACGTGCTGGGGGTGCTTGAGGGATGCGACGAACGGCTCAGGCACGAGGCCGTGGTCATTACGGCGCATCACGACCATCTCGGAAAAGGCATTGCCTTTGCCGGGGGCGGGGACGCGATCTATAACGGCGCCTTCGATAACGCCACCGGCGTGGCGGCGGTGCTGTCGCTGGCCAAGGCGCTCTCGGCCCTGCCCGCCCCGCCGCGCCGCTCGATCGTGTTCGCGCTGGTGGGCGCTGAGGAGCAGGGGCTGATCGGGTCGCGCTACTACGCCCGCCACCCCACCTTCCATCCGGGGCGCATGGCGGCCAACGTTAATTTCGACGGCGTGGGCTTCTGGGGCGAGGCCCGCGACATGATTTTCATCGGCTTGGGGAAATCCTCGCTTGACGAGGTGGCCCGCCGCGTGGCCGCCCATGTGGGCCGAACCCTGCTCGGCGACCAGTTTCCCGACCAAGGCTACTACTACCGCTCCGATCAGTTCAGTTTCGCCCGGATCGGCGTGCCCGGAATCTACTTGGACGGCGGCGTGGATATTATCGGCAAGCCGCAAGGATGGGGCACGCAGCAGATCGACCTCTACACCACCCGCGACTACCACCAGCCCAGCGACGAATTAACCAACCACTGGGTGTTCGACGGCATGGTGGCGGACACCCGCTTCGGCCTGCTCACCACCTACCTGATCGCCCAGGCCAACGAAATGCAGTCCTGGAATCCGGGCGACGAATTCGCCGCCGCCCGCGCCGCTGCCCTCTCCTCCCTGGAAGCGCCCGAATCAACCAAACCCATTCCCTGACTGTCAATTCATAAATTACTATAGGCTCTGGGAATGGGTCGTTCCTTTACCGGCCTCGAACGTCAGGTCATAGATTTTTGTCAATGCTTGGCCAAATCTGAATAAGGCATCGGCAATCCGGTCCGGCGGCGTTTCAGCCGTGAAAACGCCGTCATCTTCCTCAATGCTGCTATCCCGCACAATCTGCTCACGCAACGCCGCTCGCGGGCCATCTAAGAAGGTATCAATATCGTGCTCGTAGCTCATATGCATGAGCGTATGTCCACGATCGCTGAGCACTACGCTACCTGATCGTGTTTCGGAAAGATAAATCGGGAAATGGTCGCCGTCGGGAAACGCAAATGGCGTATCCAGCATAAGCGCACCGTCTTCACGCCTATGGATGCGAACTCTTGCACACAACCGTTCACACAATGCGCTCTCAAGAAGTGTTGTATCAAGAGCCATCAAACAACCCCGGTTCATCGCGCTTGGCGGTCACGCCCTGTACGCTGCAATCTTCGATCAAACAGGCGAGAGCACCTTCCAAGGTTCTGTATCGATCCGTTGCCTCCGCATGGCTGTCAATTTTCTTGCTTGCCTCCAGAGTCTGCGAAGTTGCGCGGTGGATATGGCATCGATACCGGATGTCTCCGTGCCGGTGGCTGGAACCGTTGTACCGGATAAGACTGAGGGGCTTTCCGCTTTTTTGAATCATGGCAAGACCACAAGAAAAATCTCTTTCGTCGTCCAAGTTCTGCCGCAGATAAACGCGATATCGCACACCCTCTTCGGATTCGGCGATATAGTTTCTCTGGCTGTGACGACCGAGTTTGGCTGCCCAACGCGCTCCGGGGTTTATGACCCGCTTTGTGGCCGATCGAAGAACATCAAGTTCATCGTTCGACAGCAGCAACTCGTTCATGGTGTCCTAAATCCATTTCTGCGGACAGGATAGCTTAACCCCTTTAAGACAGATCGTTGGTGAAAGCCATGCAACAGACGCTTTGCAAACGTGAAATCGAGGCGCGCGAGCGCGATTTGCTCGTGGTATCACAGTGTGATGGCGGCATCGGGTTGGCCGGCGGTTAGCGCGCTGTGGTAGGCGAGGCAGAGGTCGAGGGAGAGGTAGCGGTTGTGGGCCTTTTGTTCTTGGCGCTGGACGATGGGGAAGGTGGAGTAGATGTGGCGGATGTCGGCGCGGGCGGTGATGCCGTAGAGGTGGAAATAGAGCGCGTCGAGTTTGGCGCGCAGGCGCAGGCGGCGGTGGGCATCCCAAGGGAACGGCGGCAGCGCTTCGCCGCGCTCGTCCACATGGCCTAAGTCGCGGGCGAAAGGCGCCATGTCGTGCGCCGTGTAGGTGAGTTCCAGCACGGCCTCGCGCACGATCTCCGCCGCCGTCTTCGGGCCGGAGCACACCGCCTCGTAACGCTCCGGCGGCACGACCGGCAGCTGTTGCGACAGCTTGACCGTGCGTCCGCATAGTGCCAGAATTTCGAGGCCTTATCGAGCATCCAAAAGCTAGGGATAGAGCCAACCTTTGCACAGTATCCGAGGGGTCGCTAAAGATTAATTGCGCAGTCTTGAAAAACCGGCTGGAATGGGCGCGGCGTGTGTTCAGGGAAAACTCGCTCGAAGGCGAATTTGCAGATTTGTTTGCCAAAAATCACCACGGAAGGAGGCACTCTGATGTTTAGTTTCTATGAGTTTTTTGCCGGGGGCGGCATGGTGCGGATGGGATTGGGGCCGAGATGGTCATGCCTGTTCGCAAACGATTTCGACCAGAAGAAGGCGCAGATATATCGTCGAAATTGGGATGGCGATGTTCTGGACACAAGGGATGTTCGCGAGGTGAAGGCTGCTGACCTTCCGGGCTACGCAGATTTAGCGTGGGGATCTTTCCCCTGTCAGGATTTGTCGCTGGCCGGCAGTGGGGCTGGATTGGACGGGCATCGGTCCGGTACGTTTTGGCCGTTCTTGTCTCTCGTGGAAGCGCTCATCGACCAAGGGCGGGCCCCAAAAGTAATTGCCTTGGAGAATGTTTGCGGAACGCTAACCTCCAATGGTGGGAGGGATTTCGCTGCGATTTGTTCAGCATTCAGACTAGCGGATTACCGGTATGGTGCCGTGGTCATCGATGCGGCGTGTTTTCTTCCGCAATCACGTCCAAGACTGTTTTTTCTGGCGCTACGTAGCGATCTTGATCTTGCGCCTTTTATGAGTGACGCAGCCTCGTCGCCTCTTTGGTACACAAAAGCTCTTCAAAACGCCTACGAGAAGTTAGATGATCACTTGCGCACAAACTGGATTTGGTGGCCCATCCCTGAGCCCCGAGTCCGTAAAGGCCGACTGGAACACTTAATCGAAGACAATCCAGCGAGCGTGACTTGGCATACATCGAAGGAAACACGGTATCTGCTCTCTATGATGAGCGAGGTGAATTTGTTGAAGATTGAGAAGGCGAAACAGGCAGGTCGGCGCACGGTAGGCACAATTTACAAACGAACTCGCTTAGACCCGCAAGGGAAAAAGGCGCAGCGAGCTGAGGTTCGCTTTGATGGGCTTTCCGGCTGTCTTAGAACTCCTGCTGGAGGCTCCAGTAGGCAGCTGGTTATAGTCGTCGAAGGAGACAATGTAAGAACCAGGCTTATTTCCAGCCGCGAGACCGCCCGCTTGATGGGTTTGCCTGATGATTACGAACTTCCGGAAAACTACAATGAAGCCTACCACCTCACTGGAGACGGTGTTGTCGTTCCCGCCGTTCGTCATCTAGCAAAGCATGTGTTCGAGCCTATTCTGCGGCACGCTGACAGGCAGATGAGGGAAGCTGCATGAGCGTAATTCCGTGCGAACAAAACCGTGAGCTTCGCACGAAGATCAAGCAATTTGCGGAAACGCTCAAGACGCAGTCGCACATCCTTGGGGAACATGGGCTTGACGAGCGCGAGTTCTACGACAGCGGGCTTTTTCGAGGAGCAATCGAACGCATCCGCGGCCAGTTCGCAGCCACCATGGCCAACAAACGAGAGTTCGTGCGGGAAGTGCTCGACCACATGAAGGAAGGGGGCTACATAGCCCAATGGCGGTCAACGGGTGAAGCGAATCGTCATGACTACACCGTGACCATGAACAGTGGGAAGTTGGCCGTTATCGAACTCAAGGGCTGTCTTGATGGCAACAACACGAACATATTCGAACGTCCCGCAAGTGCGCGCGAGTTTGTGATCTGGAGCGTTTGCACAAACCCGGGTGCGGACCCTCGACGTAATGCTTGGTCGGGGATTCATACTCGCCTCAGCGCCGAGATAATTTCGCGGCAAGAACTTGTAGATGGCGTAATCATTTGGGATATGGTCTGCGGAACCATTGGGCGACCATGTCCGAAGGTTGAAGGGAACCATAGGCGATTGAAAGACTTAGGAAACTATCGATTGCCCCCTCCCTGCATTTACCTTATGCCGGCCACAGTTCCCGACGCTCGAAACAATCAGAGCCCCAAATCGCAAAATCTCGAAGATGTCGAAATTCTGTCCGCGTTCAATGCCTGTTTCGGCGGGCGTGACGAAGAAATCAACTTTATCGACTTTGAAGTGGGGTACCAAGAAAACGATACCGTAAGGGCCACGACGATCCGCCGAGATGGTAAGGATCAAAAGGTATCGGAGGCGACCAAAATCCTTAGATAGGTCGAAAACGCCGCGAAAATCGGCCTCAAGTGAGTCGATCCCGGCATCTTCAATGGCCGTCCGATCGGCTCCAGGCTCGCGGTTCAGCACCGCAAGCAACGCGGAGGTGTCGATAATCATTTCGGCAGCCCCTGATCGTCGTACAGCAGTTCGCCATGCTCCATGGCAGCCGATTCCGGCCCCATGAGCTTGGCGCAACGTTCGGCAATGCCGCGCAATTCCCGGGCGCGGACCTTCAGTCCGCGCCGCCGCCGCTCGCGCTCGATACGCTCGCGCAGCGCCACGGTGATTGCGCCTGTCATGGTTTCGCCTGTGAGCTGCGCCAGATCGCTGGCGAGTCGGCACGTCTCATCGTTCTTGATGTTGAGGCTCATGGCATGCACCTTGGGGGTAGAAGGCTCTTGGGCAATCTACCATAAGGCTTTGGAGGCGTTTAGCGGTGGCGGCGGCCGGTGCCTCGCCATTCGGTCTCGGTGGTGGCGAGGAGGCGGGCGAGAACGAAAAGCAGGTCGGAAAGGCGGTTGAGATATTTGAGCGATTCGGGGCTGAGGCCGCCTTCGGCGTCCTGAAGCGCCCATAGCGAGCGTTCGGCGCGGCGGCAGACGGCGCGGGCGAGATGGCAGGCGGCGGCGGCGCGGCCGCCCCCCGGCAGGATAAATTCCTTCAACGGCGGCAGCTCGCGGTTATGGCGGTCGATGGCATCCTCCAAAGCGGCCACATGCTCCGGGGTGGTGGCGCGCAGTTCCTCCACGCATAGCTCGGCGCCGGTGTCGAACAGGCGCTGCTGGGCTTCGCGCAACAGGCCGCTGATTGGGCCTTGGGGCAGTTCCGCGAGCAGCACGCCCAGCGCCGCGTTCAGCTCGTCGAGGTCGCCGAAAGCGTGGATGCGCGGATCATGCTTGCGGCAGCGGCGCTTGGCGTCGATGCCGGTGTCGCCGCCGTCGCCGGTGCGCGTGTAGATTTTAGAAAGCCGGTTTCCCATGCGGATCAACTCATGCCGTGGCAGGTCCATATTGTCGCATCAGCGCGCGCCCGCCATGCCGTCTGAATAGAATCAGCCCCCAATGACCGGACGAGCCACGTGAACTCCCTTTTCAAGCGCCATTCAATCTGGCCGGCGCTGCCGTTGCTGGGCCTGCTGCGGCTCGCCGCGGCGCTGCCGCATGGCTTGCGCCTGGCGCTGGGCCGCAGCGCCGGCCGTATTGCCTATCGCGTTTTGGGCCGGCGGCGAGCGGTTGCGCGCCGCAATCTTCAATTGTGCTTTCCCGAATGGACGGCGGCGCGCCGGCGCCGCATGCTCCGGGCCGCTTTCGATTCGCTGGGGCAGGGCTTGGTGGAACTGGCGATGGGCGCCTGGTGCAGCGATGCCGAGGTGGCCGATCGGGTCGAGGTGGAGGGCGCCCGCCATCTTGAGGAGGCCGTGAGCCGCGGGCGCGGCGCCATTGCTCTGAGCGGGCACTTCGTGGCGCTGGAGTTCACGGCGCGCGCGCTCAGCTATCCGCCGGCCGGGCTGGTTGCCGTTTATCGCCCGGGCGGCAACGCCGCGTTCGACTGGCTGGTGGGCCGCGCCCGCCTGCGGGTATGTGCGAAAACGGTGTCGAAATACGATGTGCGCGGCATGGTGCGGTCGCTGCGCGATGGCGCAGTGCTATGGTTTGCGGGCGACCAGATGACCGATGCCAAGTCGGCGGTGCTGGCGCCGTTTTTCGGCGAGCCGGCGATGACGGGCACGTCGCTGGGACGGCTGGCGCGGATCAGCGGGGCGCCGGTGGTGCCCTGGTTCACGCGCCGCCTGCCGGACGGTCGCTACCGCGTTGAGCTGCTGCCGGCCTTGGAAGCGTTTCCCGGAGCTTCGCCGGAGCAGGATGCCGCGCGCATCAATAAGCTGGTGGAGGATCATGTGCGCAAAGCGCCCGAGCAGTACTATTGGATTCATCGGCGCTTCAAGCGCCGCCCGCCGCCGCTGCCTGACCCCTACGAATAGCGACCGCCTCGCCTTTTCCCGCCCCCTCTTTCCGGGAGGCGCATGAACCCATCCATGGGGCTTGCTCCGGCATCCTGCCTCCGATACTCCCGGAAAGAGGGGGCGGGAAAAGGCTTGAGCTGCGGGCTAAGGGCGAAGGTCTTTATCGTGCCGGCGGCGGAGCGCCGCAAAGGCCTCCGCGCTATACACGCCGATTTTGCGCAGCGACCGCTCAAGGCGCCGCAGATTGCCGGCCCGCCAGGAACCCGGCCGCCGCAGGCGGGCGCGGTCGAAATCCACCAGCCAAACGGCATTATTGTTTCCTATAAGAATATTGTTGGCGTTGAGGTCGGCGTGATGCACGCCAGCCTTATGGAAGCAGGCGAGCGTTGCCCCAACGCCGGCCATAAGCGGCGCCGGGTCGGCGCACGAGCCGAGCGCCTTCGCCAGTGTTTGGGTGTCCGCAATCCATTCGGTGATGAGATCGGCCGTGTAATACAGGCCGGAAACACGAAAGCGCGCGGCGACCGGCTTTGGCGCGGGCAGGCCCGATGCGTGCAGCCGGGCGAGCATCCGGAACTCCGCAAAGCATCTCGTGCGCCGCTCGCCGGTATAAAGATAGCGATCCCGGCTCAGCAGCGCGGCCTTGCCGCCGCGCAGATAATGACGCAGGAACCATTCCCCGCCCGCGCCCACGCGCGCCCCGCTTCCGCGTCCTCCCGGCGCCGCTTGCCATTGGCCCCGCCGCCGCCAGTGCCCGGGCTCGAACCACGCCGTTTTAGCAGGATGAGCGGCTTGAGCATCGTGTAGGATGCGGTCGCTCCCGAATGTTTGCGTTTGTTCAGGCATGTCCAAGCCCCCCCGCAGCCTTTGTGTTATCCGCCTATCCGCCATAGGGGATTGCTGCCACACGCTGCCCGTGGTGCGGGCAATCCGGCGCGCTTGGCCTGACACCCGCATCACTTGGATTATCGGGCAAACTGAATATGCGCTGCTCGAAGGGCTTGAGGGCGTGGAGTTTCTGGTGCTGGACAAGCGGGCCGGCCGGCGGAGCATGCGCGACCTCAAGGCTAGGCTTGCATCGCGGCGCTTCGATTTGGTGTTGCAAATGCAGGCATCGTTTCGCGCCAGCCGCGTGGCGCTGATGACGGGCTGCCGGCGCCGGGTGGGCTTCGACCGCGCGCGGGCGCGCGACCTGCAGTGGCTGTTCACGACCGAGCGCATCGCCCACCGGCCCGGGCAGCATATGATGGAGGCCTTGTTCGGTTTCGCTGAACACCTAGGCATTAGGATGCCCGACGAGCCCCGCTGGGATTTCCCGCTGACGGCCAGCGACCGGCAGGCGGCCGCGGCGCTGTCGCCCGACGGGCCTTTCTGCCTGATAAGCCCCTTGAGCAGCCAACGCCGGGGCGCATTCCGCAACTGGCCGGCGGAACGCTACGCCGAAGTCGCCCGCCATGTGGTCGAGCGCCTGGGCGGGCGCGTGCTCCTGACCGGTTCCGGCAGCGCGCTGGAGCGCGACTACGCCGTGGTCATCGGGGCCGTGTCCGGCGTTATTGATCTCAACGGCCGCACAACGCTCAAGCAGCTTGCGGCGCTGATCGGCAGCGCCCGGATCATGGTTTGTCCGGATTCGGGGCCGGCCCATATTGCCGCCGCCATGGGCGTGCCGGTGGTGGGCCTTTATGCAAGCTCCAACCCGCAGCGCACGGGACCATGGGCCAGCGGCGAGTATGTGGTGAACCGCTATCCCCAGGCCGTGCGGCGGCTGTTGGGGAAATCCGCGCAGGGCCTCCGTTTCGGGCGGCGGCTGAAGCAGCCTCGGGCCATGCACGAGATCGCGGCAGGCGATGTGATTGAAGCGGTGAGTCGAGCCTGGGTCCGCGGGGCGAACCGGCGGCGGCCCGCGCCTACTCTCGCGAGTCGCGGGTGATAAGCGAGAACACCGCTCCGCAATAGGGGCAGACGGCATCCCGGCCGAGCTTGACGGGAATGTACACGCGCGGATGCGAATTCCAGCGCATCGTCCAAGGCAAGGGGCAGCACACGGGCAGGTCATCCTTCGACACCAGATAGCGCCGCTCCATATTGGACTTGATCGGCTGTCCGCTGGCGGGAACACTCATGCGCGCAAGTATATCGGGGGATGCGCTGTTGCGGCGCTGCCGCTAATCGCCGAGGTAGCGCCGCCACAGCGCCGATACGGAGGCGGCGCGCTCGGCCACCTTCCCGGTTGGCACATGCCCCGGTCGATCCGCAAGCGAGCGATGATGAAGATTGCCGCGAAATTCCAGATAGCTCTCCGTTAGCGTTGCCGCATCCGTCTCGCTCAGCACGCCGCGTTGGGCAAGCGCCTCGAGTTGCCTGACGTTGTCCGGCCAGGCTGCCAGATCGGCGTGCTCGCGGGCGTGGTTGAGAACCAGGAACTGCACGATGAACTCGATATCCTGCAAACCGCCGCGGGCATGCTTGATGTTGAACCGCCCTTCAGGCGTTTGCGGCGCCTCGCCCAGCATTCGTTGGCGCATTTCGGCCACCTCGCGGCGCAGATCCTCGCGCCGCACGGCATTGCGCAGCAGGTCCAGGCGCAGCTGCTCGAATTTCTCGCGCACCGGCGCGGCGCCGGCGATCGCGCGGCTGCGAAGCAATGCCTGATGCTCCCAGGTCCAGGCGGTCTCGCGCTGGTAGTTGGCAAAAGCCTGCAGGGAAGAAACGAGCAGGCCTGAACGACCGCTGGGGCGCAGGCGGGTATCGACTTCGTACATTCTTCCCGTCATGCTGCGGGTCGTGAGAACGGTAATCACGCGCCGGGCAACGCGGAAGAAGAAATCCGAGTTGGCGATGCTTTGTTTTCCGTCCGTCACCTGGTCGTCCCCGTTCGCGTCGTAAACGAAAACCAGATCCAAGTCCGAGCCGTAGCCCATTTCCAAGCCGGCCAGCTTGCCGTAGGCGATCACCGCGAACCCCGCGGTTTGCCGCTCGCCTTCCACTGTGGCGCCCGGTGAACCGAACTCCTCCGCCAGCTCTTCCCAAACATGCTCCAGCGAGCGGTCGATCACCAGCTCGGCAATGCCGGTGAGCAGATCGCTCACCCGCATAAGCGGCAGGCCGCCGGCCAGGTCCAGCACGCCCACCCGGAATGAAGCTGCCTGCTTGAACTCGCTGATCGCCGCCAGGCGGATCTCCTCGGACTCGTTGGCGGTTCGCGCCAGACGGAAATCCAGTTCCTCCTCAAGCTGCTCCAGGTTCATGACCTGTTCGGTGATGTCCGTGTCCAACAGCTCGTCCATCAGCGAGGGATACGAGCAAAGCTGCCGCACCAGGGTTTCGCCCAGGCCGCACACATGCACCAGCCGGTCGCGAGCGGCGGCGTTCTCGTAAAGCAGCGCCAGGTAGGCCGAGCGGCGGGCGATGGCCGCAACCACCCTCAGTGCGCGGGCCAGCAACAATCCCGGGTCCGGTTCTTGCGCGGCTGCCTCGATGAGCTTGGGGACCAGCATGCTCAGGCGCTTGCGGCCGGTCTGATCGAGCCGCTTGAAGTCGGCGGCTTCCTGGGTGGCGCGGATCGATTCCAGCGTTGCTTCTGGATCGGAGAAGCCGTGCGCGGCAAGAATTTCCAAGACGTTGTCCGTTTCCCCTTCCCATATAGCCGCCAAGTCGCCGGGCGGGGCGTCCTCGGCTTCGGGCAGGTCGGCGTTGCGGAAAACGATGGCGGCGAAATGCCGGGCGACGGTGTCCCGATGCGAGGCCACCTCCGCGGCGAGGTCTTCCCAGGATTCGTGCTCCATGGCGAAGGCCAGCCGCGTTCGCCCCTCCAGATCGTCGGGCAGGGCTTGAGTTTGCCGGTCGTCCATGCCTTGCAGCCGGTTCTCTAGCCGGCGCAGGAAGCAATACGAATGATCCAGTTCGCCGCAGGTGGCGGGATTCAGAAAATCGCGCTGGCCCAAGCGGGCGAGCATGCCGCGCAGGCTCCTTCCGCGCAGGTCCGGGTTGGCGCCGCCGCGAACCAGCTGCATCGATTGGGTGATGAATTCGATTTCCCGGATGCCGCCGCGCCCCAGCTTGATGTCCGCCGCCTTGTCCTTGCGAAGCGCCTCCCGCTCGATCTTGCCCTTCATATCGCGCAGCGATTCGAATACGCTGTAGTCTAGGTAGCGGCGGTACACGAACGGGCGCAGCAGCTCCTCGTACAGCTCCTCCGCCATGTCGCAGGGATTGATAACCCGCCCCTTGACCCAGGCGTAGCGTTCCCAGTCGCGCGCCGACCGGGCCAGGTAATTCTCCAGCGAGGTTGTTTTAACCGCCAGCGGTCCGCTGGCGCCGAACGGGCGCAGACGTGTATCGACGCGATAGACGAATGAATCGACCGTGCGCTGGTCCAGCAGCCGGATCAGCTGCTGGCAAACCAGCGTGTGAAAGCGCGAGGCATCGATCGGGGCCGGGCCATCGGTCCTTCCTTCCTCGGAATACACGAAGATCAGATCAATGTCCGAGGAAAAGTTGAGCTCCCTGCCGCCCAGCTTGCCCATGCCGATAACCGCCAGCTCGCTCGGTTCTCCGGTATCGTCGCGCGGCGTTCCATGCCTGGCGGCCACGTTGCTGCGAGCAAATTCCAGCGCCGAGAGGATGCATGCCTCGGCCAGCGCGGTGAGATCGCCCAGGCTTTCCTCGATGGCGCTCAGACCGTTGAGATCGCGCCACAGGATTCGGCATATCTCGCGGTGCCGGAACCAGCGCAGTTCGCGCATGAATGACGCTTCCAGGCGGCTTTCCTTCAGCGCCGCCGCCGCGAGCGCCTGCAATTCCGTATCGGCCAGCGCCCGGTTCAGCCGACCGTCCTCAAGCAGCGCGGCGAGAATTTCGGGCTTGCGGGTAAAGCTGCGCGCGGCGAAGGGCGAGCATGCCAGCGTGCGGGTTAGCGGCGTCAGCACGTCCTCGCTTTCCAGAGCGGTCGCCAGCGCCTCGTGATCGCGCAACCGCGCCAGCGCCTTTTCCATGCCCTCGATAAGCGGTTCGGGGATTGATGTGGGAGTGCTAGCCAATTGGATTCAAGCCGTTGTTAAAACCGGCGGCCAAGATAACACCGAATGCCGCTTTCTTTAGCGTACGCGAAAAGACCCTGCCTTTCCGAAACAAAAAGCAGGGTCCGGTTTGTTAAAAGTTGAGGCCGCCGCCGGAGTAGGGCGGCGGCCTCAACTGGGAGGAACTTACATCATGCCGTCCATGCCGCCGGGAGCGGGCATGGGGGAAGGCTCTTCCTTCTTGG
The DNA here is from genome assembly GCA_026708965.1 of Gammaproteobacteria bacterium. Lineage (GTDB taxonomy): Bacteria > Pseudomonadota > Gammaproteobacteria > Steroidobacterales > Foliamicaceae > Foliamicus. The sequence goes on from JAPOTY010000014.1 coordinate 54,164, forward strand.
GCTTCTCGGTGACCATGGCCTCGGTGGTGAGCAGCAGGCCCGCAACCGATACGGCGTTCTGCAGCGCCAAGCGAGTGACCTTGGTGGGGTCGATAATGCCCTTGCCCACCAGTTCGCCATATTCGCCTATGGAAGCATCGTAGCCGTAATCGCCCTTGCCTGCGGCCACCGCGTTAAGGACCACCGAAGCGTCGTCGCCGGCGTTGCTGACGATCTGGCGCAGCGGCTCTTCCAGCGCGCGGCGCATAATCTTGATGCCCACGTTCTGGTCGTCGTTGTCGCCCTTGAGGCCGTCCAGCGCCGCCTGGCCGCGCAGCAGCGCAACGCCGCCGCCCGGAACAATGCCTTCCTCGACGGCCGCCCGCGTGGCGTGCAGGGCATCTTCCACCCGCGCCTTCTTCTCCTTCATCTCGATCTCGGTGGCCGCGCCAACCTTGACCACGGCCACACCGCCGGACAGCTTGGCCACGCGCTCCTGCAGCTTCTCCTTGTCGTAATCGGAGGTGGATTCCTCGATTTCGCGCTGGATCTGCGCCACCCGCGCCTGGATCTGCTCGCTGGAGCCGGCCCCGTCGATGATGGTGGAATGCTCTTTGGTGACCTGAACCTTCTTGGCCGTGCCAAGATCGGTGAGAGTGGCTTTCTCAAGCGACAGGCCGACTTCCTCGGAAATAACCTGGCCGTTGGTGAGGATCGCCATATCCGCCAGCATGGCCTTGCGGCGGTCGCCAAAGCCGGGGGCTTTGACGGCAGCCACCTTCACGATGCCGCGGATATTATTGACCACCAGCGTCGCCAGAGCCTCGCCTTCCACGTCCTCGGCCACAATCAAGAGCGGCTTGCCGGACTTGGCCACCGCTTCCAGCACCGGCAGCAGGTCGCGGATATTGGAGACCTTCTTGTCGTGCAGGAGGATATAGGGCGATTCCAGCTCCACGCTTTGCGAATTGGCATCGTTGATGAAGTACGGCGACAGGTAGCCGCGGTCGAACTGCATGCCTTCCACCACATCCAGCTCGTTGTCCAGGCCGGAGCCCTCCTCCACGGTGATGACGCCTTCCTTGCCCACCTTGTCCATCGCGTCGGCGATGATCCGGCCGATGGCTTCGTCGGAATTGGCGGAAATCGTGCCCACCTGGGCGATCGCGGTATCCTCCTGGCAGGGCTTGGAAAGGCCCTCCAGGCTGTCGATCACGGTCCGGCTGGCCTTATCGACCCCGCGCTTGATATCCATGGGATTGAAGCCTGCGGTCACCGCCTTCAGACCCTCGGTAAGGATCGACTGGGCTAGGACCGTGGCAGTGGTGGTGCCGTCGCCGGCCACGTCGGAGGTATGCGAAGCGACCTCCTTGACCATCTGCGCGCCCATATTCTCGAACTTGTCCTCAAGCTCGATTTCCTTGGCCACGGACACGCCGTCCTTGGTCATGGTGGGAGCGCCGAAGCTCTTGTCCAGGATCACGTTGCGACCCTTGGGGCCCAAGGTGACCTTGACCGCGTTGGCGAGCGTATTGACGCCGGCCAGCATCTTCTGCCGGGCGGAGTCGCTGAATTTCACATCTTTTGCAGCCATTGCTGTTTCCTCTATCAGGTATGTGTTGAATCGGGGCTAAGGACTGGCGGCCGGTCGTCTATCGACCTGCAGCCGATCCGCTGCCAACCGAATTAGTCCTCGATGACGGCCATGACGTCGTCTTCTTTCATGACCAGCAGTTCCTCGCCGTCCACCTTGACTTCCGTGCCGCTGTACTTTCCGAACAGCACCTTGTCGCCGGCCTTGAGTTCCAAGGGCCTGACTTCGCCGTTCTCAAGCACCTTGCCCTTGCCGGCGGCGATCACTTCCCCGCGTATGGGCTTCTCGGTGGCCGAGTCGGGAATCACGATTCCCCCAGGGGATTTCCGTTCTTCCTCGGTGCGGCGTATCAGCACCCTGTCCTGAAGCGGTCGAATTTTCATTTGCTTTCTCCTCGTCGGAAATGCTTTCAGCCGCCACCCCTCGGCGCGGCCATCTGCTTAAAACCGACCCACTTTTTAGTGGGCGGATAAATGATGGGGACGGATATTGCTTTTTCAAGTGCCGACGCAGGAATTGTGGGCGCCGGCTATATCGGGCAAGCCTTCAAGAACGCTCTCGGCGAAGAGTCGTATCCCTGATCGAGGCTTGCGGACAGGCTGCCTCGAGCCCTCCGGCCGGCTAGTGGTATGGTCTGCTAAACTAAAACCAGAATAGCCGTCAAGCTTAGCCAGATCAGGGGGGGTAAGCCATGCTAATCAGCGTTCGTTGGGGAGTAGGCGTCTGGGCAGCATCCGCGCTCGTTGGCGCCGCGTTTTCGGGAAGCGCGTTGGCGCAATCCGAAAGCGCCGCTTTCGATGAAATCGTCGTTACGGCGCGCAGGGTGGAGGAGCGGCTGCAGGATGTGCCGCTTGCGATTACCGCCTTCAGCGCCGCCGATATCCAGTCGGCGGGCATCGAGAATCTCGACGATGTGGCGAATCTCACGCCCGGCCTCACCTTCTCGAATCTGATCGGCGAATTTCTTCCGGTGCCGGTCATTCGAGGCATTGCGCCCACGGCAGTGCAGGGCCAGGAGAATAACGCGGCGATCTTTGTTGACGGCGTTTATGTTTCGGGCCGCCAGGGACTCAACTTCAGCCAGCTCGACCTCGAACGCATCGAGGTGGTGAAAGGCCCTCAGGCGGCTTTGTACGGTCGCAACAGTTTCAGCGGGGCGGTCAATTTCGTGACCGCGAGGCCCACGGACGAATTGATGAGCAAGGCGGAGCTCACGGTCGGCGACCGGGGCCGCATGGTTGTGTCCGGCACCGTCAGCGGTCCGCTGGTGGAAGACAAGCTGCGCGCCCGAATTGCCTTGGTCCTCAACCAGTGGGACGGCTCCTACAATAACCAGGTTCCCGATGGCCCCGATATTGGCGGCTTCGACTACGAAACCCTTCAAGGCAGCCTGCACTGGACGCCCACGGACCAGTTCGAGGCGGGGCTTTCAATCTATCACTCGGAGGACCAGATTGATGTGGCCGCCCAAACCTCGGTGACCGCGAATTGCGAGAATGTGAGCGCCAGGGGCGAGCGTCTGGCCAATTACTGCGGCGAACTGCCGAGCGTGGGCATCGACGACCTGAGCATTATCGTCGGCGCCAACGGCGAGGTGCGGGAAGTCGATCATGCTTCGCTGACGCTGAGGCTGGACAGCGCGCTGGGCGAGTTCACGTCCTTGTCCGGCTACTCCAAGGTTGAGCAAACCTTTCTTTACGACGGATCCCGCGGCGACCCGAGCACTACCTTGGCCTACCAGTCGTCCATCTCGCCGTTTCCCCGCGCCTTCGTTCTCGGCTCCTTCGAGGCCCAGTTGCTGCAGATAGGCACGCCTGATTCCACCGAGGAGTTCAGCCAGGAACTGCGGTTTAACAGCCCGGCCGACCGATCCTGGCGGTATTCGCTGGGCGCCTACTATTACACCGTTGAAACGCTGGATCGCAACGCCGGCGTTGCCGGCCGGTCTCCCCTGCCGCGAGGGTTCGCCAACCTGTGCCCCTGCATCCAGTTTGCCCCGGGGGTTGGGTTTGCGCCGCCAGTCGCTCCCGGCACCTCGGTGGGGGACGTGGCTTTCCGCAGGTGGTTCACCAGTGCCGCCGGCGACACCACCGGCGCTCTTGACCAGATGCTGGAGACCGATGCCATCTCCGCGTTCGGATCCATTGACGCCGATTTTTCCGAGCGGCTGAAGGGCCGGCTGGAATTGCGCTGGACCGACGAGGAGAAGCACACTCAGAATTTTGTGACGGGCGCCGATCTCCAGAACTCCTGGGATTTCATCTCCTGGCGGGCAACGCTGGACTTCAAGCCCAACGAGAACACCATGTATTACGGATCGATCGCAGGCGCCGAGAAAAGCGGCGCCTTCGATTCCGATGATCAGGAAAATATCAACGGAGAGCAGGTTTTCGTTGCAAGCTTTATTGATCCCGAAAAGAACACGTCTTATGAGCTTGGCCTCAAGGGCACCTACATGGGCGGTCGCTTGAATGCCGATATCGCCCTGTTTTTTATCGATTGGACCGAGATCGTCATCCCCCAGTACTACAGCGTGGGGCCGGACGGCGTGCCGCTCACAACCGTGCTTGCGCTCGATACGAATGCCGGAGACGCATCGGTGTTCGGGCTGGAGGCCTCATTCGGCTTGGCGCTCACCGATAATCTGACCGGCAGCTTGGGCTTCACGGTGACCGATTCCGAGTTCGACGAAGCCAGGATCACGCAGTACGACGAATTCCCGAGCTTTGCGCCGGACGGCGATGTGGCCGGGAATACCCTGCTGCGCCAGTCCGAGGTTCAGGGCAACCTCACGCTGAATTACCGCCGCGCATTTCTCGGCGATCTGGAATGGTACGTTCGCACCGATATCATGTACACCGGCAAGCAATGGGTCGGTGCCACTAATCAGGCTGAAATCCCCGCCCACACCTACGTCAACCTCAAAATCGGAATTGATGGCGAGCGTTACTCCGTGGAATTATGGTCGGACAATCTGCTCGACGATGACAAGCCGATTGCCGGCTTCCGCGACGTGTGGTTCTCGAACGCGCTGCCGGGCGGCGGCCCCGGGGCAGGCTTCGACGCCTTCTTCCCGTGGCGGATTACCCTATCGCATCCGCGCCGCCGCCAAGTGGGCGTTACAGCGCGGTTCAATTTCTAGCAAGGCGGCATTCGCGCCGGTTCGGTTGCGAATCGGCGCGGATCGTTAACGGCGGCGGCGGATTACAGGATAATGTCCAGCCGAACTTCCTCCGGGTAGCCTAGGTTGCGGGCTCTTTCGACCGCCCGCATGTACTCCGCAACCACGACCACCCTCCGGGTTCGCAGCGCATCCAGTTCATCCTCAAGCTTTCTGATCTCTCTGCGCCTGTCGTCGATATTTCCGGCCGGTTTCTTTTCCTCCGCGTCGCTCTTGTCGCCGGGAGATTCGAGCTTCCTGATTTCATCCTCAAGGGAGCGGATCCTTGCTTTTGCCGATTCCATTTGCCCATGGACGGAAACGATGTTTTGCATCGCCTCGTAGAGGGATTGTCCGGCGCGGTAGCCGGAGAGAAATGCCGGTTCCGAGCTTGCCGGACAGACCCGCTCGTAGCCGCCGCCGTTTCTTCCTTCCCAGTAGCCGCTGTCCTGTGTGCAATAGACGATCAGGCCCGCCTCGCGGCCTGCCATGTATTCGTCGCGGTCCGGCGTGATTCCGTATTCCCCGCAGGCGTCGCGGTGCCTGCCCAGTTGCGTTTGGCGCCTGCCTTCCAGGCCGTCGTTGCGCCCGACCTCGCGCCAGTCCGCGCTGATGCATTCCGATTCGGACATCGTGGCGCAGCCGCCGCCGATCGATGCCGCAAGCAGCAGGGCGGCAATCCGCCAGTATTTCCTCATGTTCCCCTCATGATCGCCCGCTAAAGCCAAGGCCAATTGTAGCCGCCGGACCGCGCTCCGGCAGCGGATCTGATCATTATCCATCCCGACTCAAGGACGCGCTGGTAGATCTGAGCGGGCCGCAATCATTGTTATATGCTCTATCGTCGTTTATCATTCTTTCTTCTACTTTCAATCTCTGACAAATGGCGTTAATTCTTCTTCTTAACGGGCCTAACCTCAATTTGTTGGGGCAGCGTGAGCCTGAGGTGTACGGTCGGGAGACGCTGCCCGACATCGAGCGCCGCTGCCAGGGCGAGGCCGCTCGGCTTGGCCACGAACTGGCCTGCCGTCAAAGCAACAGCGAGGGCGGGATGGTGGACTGGCTGCAGCGGAACGCGCCCGGGGCGCAGTACCTGATCATCAATCCGGGCGCCTACGGACACACCAGCATCGCGCTGCGCGATGCATTGCTGGGATTGGCGCTGCCGTTCGTGGAAGTGCATCTGTCGAACGTGCATGCCCGCGAGGAGTTTCGCCGCTCGTCCATGCTGACGGATATTGCCGTTGGCTGCATCAGCGGCCTCGGCGCGCAGGGTTACCTGCTCGCGATTCAGTTTGTCGCCGAGCGATTGCGGGAAAACCCGTAAGGGGGTTCGGATGGATCTGAGGAAAATCAAGACGCTGATTCAGCTTCTGCAAGAGTCGGAGCTGGCGGAGATCGAAATAAGGGACGGCGAGGAATCGGTTCGTCTCAGCCGCGCCAGCACGGCTGCGGCCGCGCCCGCCGTGGCTGTTCCAGCTGCTCTGCCAGCGCCTTCCGATCCGGCGCCTGCGCCGGAGCCGGCCGCTCCGACGCAGCCGGAAGGGGAACAGGTGACCTCGCCCATGGTGGGCACGTTCTACGCAGCGCCGTCCCCCACCTCGTCGGCATTCGTTAAGGTAGGCGACCCGGTCAACGCCGGCGATGTGCTGTGCGTGATCGAGGCCATGAAGACGATGAACCATATCGAGAGCGAGTACTCGGGCGAAGTGGCTGCGGTGCTGGTGGAAAACTTGGACCCGGTCGAGTACGGCCAGCCCCTTTTCATTATCCGGACCTAATGCCGTATTTCGCCACCAGACGGGCGGCCCGCAGTGTTTGAGAAGGTTCTCATCGCCAACCGCGGCGAAATTGCGCTACGGATTCTGCGCGCCTGCCACGAACTCGGCATTCCGGTTGTGGCCGTGCATTCCAGCGCCGACACCCGGCTCAAGCATGTGCGACTGGCCGACGAGTCAGTGTGCATAGGGCCGGCGCCGGCCGCCCAGAGCTATCTCAATATCCCGGCCATCATTGCGGCGGCGGAAGTCACCGGCGCTGACGCCATCCATCCGGGCTACGGTTTTCTGTCGGAGAACGCGGACTTCGCCGAACGTGTCGAGCACTCCGGATTCACTTTCATCGGTCCTCCGGCCAGCGCCATCCAGACCATGGGCGACAAGGTGCGCGCCATCCAGGCCATGAAGGCGGCGCGTGTGCCCACAGTGCCGGGATCGGAAGGCGTGCTTGGCGACGACATGGACGAAATCGTCCGGCTGGCCGAGGATATCGGGCTGCCGGTCATCGTGAAGGCCGCAGGCGGCGGCGGCGGCCGCGGCATGCGCGTGGCCCGCACCGCCGACGAGCTGCAACGCATCATTCCGCTTACCCGGGGCGAGGCCCAGGCAGCCTTCGGCGATCCCAGGCTGTACATGGAGAAGTTCCTGACCCGGCCGCGGCATGTGGAGGTGCAGGTGCTGGCCGATGCGCACGGCAACGCCATCCACTTGGGCGAGCGCGACTGCTCGATGCAGCGCCGCCATCAGAAGGTGATCGAGGAGGCGCCCGCGCCGGGCCTAAGCGGCGAGGCGCGGGCGCGCATCGGCGCCTTGTGCGTAAAAGCCTGCCGGGATATGGGCTACCGCGGCGCCGGCACCTTCGAGTTCCTCTACGAGGATGGCGAGTTCTACTTCATCGAAATGAATACGCGGCTGCAGGTGGAGCACCCGGTGACCGAGCTGATCACCCGTTTCGATATCGTGCAGGAGCAATTGCGGGTGGCTGCCGGCCACCCGCTCAGCATTCGTCAGGACGAAGTCACGCTCAGCGGCCACGCCATAGAGTGCCGCATCAACGCCGAGCATCCCGACACTTTCGCGCCCTCGCCCGGCAAGGTTGCGCTATGGCATGCGCCCGGAGGCCCGGGGGTTCGCGTGGATAGCCATTTGTACACCGGATACGAAGTGCCGCCCTACTACGATTCGCTGGTGGGCAAGCTGATCGCCTGGGGCGCCACCCGTGCAGGGGCCATCGCCCGCATGGGCCTGGCGCTGAATGAGCTGGTGACGGAGGGGCTGGTGACGAATGTGCCGTTGCATCAGGCCATTCTTAAAACGGAAGGCTTTGCGGCGGGCGGAGCGGATATCCATTTCCTGGAAAAGTGGCTCGAATCAAGAGCTGACGGGGCCGCATAGCGGCTGTTTAATCCCGTGCTATAGTATTTTTCCGCTCCCGGATTCCCCCGGTTGAGCGGATACTGAAAAACATCATTGGGGGGTTGGTTTGGCCGCCGACAACGGGGCAGCTATTGGGCGCCAATCGGCGCACCTTTCAGACCGGCATGGCAATTCAAGCGGCTCGCGCACGCTAAGGGAACTGACTGGGGAAGCAGTGCGGGATTATTGCCACGCACTGGATGGCCACTGGCCCACCGATTTGTACTCGATGGTGGTGACCGAAGTGGAGTCGGCCTTGCTGGAAGGCGTGATGGAGTATGCGGGCGGCAACCAGACCCGGGCGGCGCGCATGCTGGGTATCGACCGCGGCACCCTTCGCACCAAGCTGCGGCGGCACAACCAAGGCGTCTGAAGCGGCCTTCCTCAGGGCGGCCCTGATCTGGCAACCTGGCTATGCCGCCCAGGGCCCTTTTCAGCGTATCCGAGAAGACCGGCGCGGTTGATTTCGCGGCGCGTCTTGCGGCGCTCGGCTGGGAATTGGTCGCTTCCGGGGGCACTGCCCAGGCCTTGCGCGCGGCGGGGCTTGAGGTGAAGGATGTCGCATCCGTGACCGGCGCGCCGGAAATGATGGGCGGTCGCGTCAAGACGCTGCATCCCCTGATCCATGGCGGTTTGCTTTGCCGGCCGGAAGTCGATGGGCACGATTTGGCCAAGCACGGAATCCAGCCGATTTCGCTGGCGGTGATCAATCTTTATCCGTTCGTGGAAACTGCTTCGAGCGCCGCCGCCGCGCCTGCGGAGGTGATCGAGCAGATCGACGTGGGCGGTCCGGCGATGATCCGCGCGGCGGCCAAGAACCATGGTCGCGTGGGCGTGGTGGTGGATCCGTCCGACTACGAAACGGTCGCTGCCGAACTCGAGGCCGCCGGAAAACTGGGCGAGGAGACGCGCCGTCGGCTTGCAGTCAAGGCTTTCGATCACACGGCGCGCTACGACCGGGCGATATGCGGCTGGCTGGCATCGCGTGATGGCGCCGGGTTGGGGGCGGGCGCCGAGGCGGTTTTGCCGGACAGGCTTTCGCTGGAACTGGTGAAGCAGGCCGATTTGCGCTACGGCGAGAATCCGCACCAGCAGGCTGCTGTGTATGCGCCGGCCGGCCCGCCGAATGCTGGCAGCATGCGCCTGCTTGGCGGCAAGCCCCTCTCCTACAACAACCTGGCCGACGCGGATCTGGCTTGGCAATGCGTTTGGGCTCTGCCCCAACCCGCCTGCGCCATCATCAAGCACGCGACCCCCTGCGGCGCCGCGGTGAGCGGCAGTGCAAGCGATGCCTACCAACGCGCCTTCGCTGCCGACTCCGAATCGGCTTTCGGCGGCGTGATCGCCTTCAACTGCGAAGTCGATGAGGAAGCGGCCCGGGCGGTGTCCGGCCAGTTCGCCGAAGTCGTGATCGCGGCCGGGTTCTCGCCTAAGGCCGCTGAGATCCTGAAGGACCGCAGGAATCTGCGCATCGTGGAGCAAGCGGTGCCGGTCGCGCGGGAAAGGGGCGGCAGCGGTTCCCTCTTCGGCAGCGCCGACAGCGGCACGCCAAGGCTAAAGGTGCTCGATGACGCGATCTTGGCGCAAACTGCCGATACCGGTCATACCGAGCGCCATGAGGTCGTGAGCCGTCGCGCGCCCAGCGACGAAGAGCTGCGCGATGCCCGGTTCGCTTGGACCGTGGCCCGCTTCGTGTCGTCCAATGCCGTGGTCTATGCGCGCGACGGGCAAACGCTCGGCATCGGCGGCGGCCAGACCAGCCGCGTGATGAGCGCCCGCATCGCCGCTTGGCGCGCCGCCGCCGCCGGTTTCGACTTGGCCGGCGCGGCCATGGCTTCTGACGGTTTCCTGCCATTCGCAGACGGCCTTGCCGCTGCCGCCAACGAGGGCATTACGGTTGTCATGCAGCCGGGTGGCTCGATCCGCGACCAGGAAGTCATCGCCGCTGCCGACGAGCGGGATGTGGCCATGCTGTTCACCGGCGCGCGCCACTTCCGCCACTGATGCCTTGCCCCCAAGGGGAAAGAGGCCTTCCGCCCCTTTCCCCGCCACCACTAAAGCAGTGAGTAAAGCATGAAAGCACTCATTACCGGCTCAGGCGGCCGCGAACACGCGCTGGCCTGGAAACTTGCCCAATCCGAACGCATCAGCGAAGTGCTGGTTGCGCCCGGCAACGCCGGAACCGCCCGCGAGCCCGGCGTATGCAACGTGCCGCTCGACGCGGCGGATCAAGAGCGCCTTCTCGCCTACGCCCTCGCGGAAAATATCGAATTGGTGGTGCCCGGCCCGGAGGCGCCGCTGGTGGCGGGCCTCGTCGATCGGATGGAGAAGGCGGGCTTGCGTTGCTTCGGGCCCACGGCGGCGGCCGCCCGGCTGGAGGGATCGAAAGGCTTCGCCAAGGAGGTGCTTGAGGCTTCGGGCGCGCCCACCGCTGGCTATCGGGAGTTCACCGCGCTTGAGCCGGCGCTGCGGCATGTGGACGAGCGGTCGGCGCCGATGGTGGTGAAGGCCGACGGCCTAGCCGCCGGCAAAGGCGTGATCATTGCTGAAACGCACGATGAGGCCCGCGCTGCGCTGCGCGGCATGCTCGAACGTCGAACGTTCGGCGAAGCCGGGTGCCGGGTGCTGGTCGAAGACTTCCTGGAGGGCGAGGAAGCCAGCTTCATTGCGCTGGTGGACGGAGAGCACGTGCTGCCGCTCGCTTCTTCCCAGGACCACAAAGCCCGCGACGACGGCGACCGCGGACCCAATACCGGCGGCATGGGCGCCTATTCGCCCGCGCCGGTGCTGGACCCGGCGGTCGAGGCGCGGGTCATGCACGAAATCATGCGTCCGGTGGTTCGCGCCATGCGCGGCAATGGCGCCCCTTTCCGCGGTGTCCTCTATGCCGGCCTTATGATTTCGCCTGAAGGCGATCCGCGCGTGCTGGAGTTCAACGTTCGCTTCGGCGACCCCGAATGCCAGCCGCTTATGATGCGCCTCAAGACCGATCTGCTGGATCTCATCGAAGCCACGCTGGCGGGCCGGCTCGATCAGGCTCGCGCGAGCTGGGATCCGCGCTGCGCGCTGGGCGTGGTGATGGCTTCGGGCGGCTATCCAGGCAGCTACGCTAAAGGCCGCCGCATTACCGGCCTCGATAGCGCGGACAGCCCGCTGGTGAAAGCATTTCACGCCGGCACGGCCGAAGAGGAGGGCGAGGTCGTGACTTCCGGCGGCCGCGTGCTTTGCGTCACCGCCTTGGGCGAGTCGGTGTCGAAGGCGCGCAGCCGCGCCTACAAAGCGGTTTCAGCCATTTCCTTCGACGGTGCCTTCTGCCGCTCCGATATCGGCGCCCGGGCCTTGGCCCGCCCTCCCAATTGAAGGCTGGGGAGCGAAGCCATGCCGCCTTGCCCAAACTTTTGTCGCCGCGAGGTCCAGCTAGGAACGGTCATCGAGGTGATGACTGGGAGACACGGGACTTAAAGGAGGAGGGCATGGTCTATCGCACACTGCGCTACAAATGCGGAGGACGTGAACGAAGGGTCGCTGTTGTGGCGCCGTGTTTCTTGGCGCCTACGCATCCTCTTTTAGCTCCTTGATGATGGAGGGCAACTGGGTGTGCAGTCCCACCGCGTCTTCGATGGCGATCTGGAACGCGACGCCCGCGCCAGGCTCGATGTCGAACTGCCCCGCGTCGCGGATGCGCTCGAGGATTTTCCGGGCCCGCGGTTCCGCCACCAGAAAGAGCAGTACATTGCGCATCGATGTCAGCTCCAGGCCGAGAAATGTTTTTTGAGGTTTGAGGCCCTCGCCGCGCACGCTGGTGATCACCGTGGCGCCAGTGGCGCCGGCCTCGCGCGCGGCATCGATGATATGGGCTGTCCTGTCGTCGGGCACGAGGGCAACAATCAGCTTCATCTGCATCGCTAATTACTCCTTGGTTCGGTCTTTCTTCGGGCCGCGCAGGCGGGCGATGGCCGATATGGCCATGGCATAGCCAAGCACGGAAATAATCGGGAAAACGCTGGCGAAGGCAATCAGTCCGAAGCCGTCAATCAGGGGGCTTCGGCCCGGCACCGAGGCCGCCAGCCCCAGCCCCAGGGCGGCCAGCACCGGCACTGTGACCGTGGAGGTTGTCACGCCGCCGCTGTCGTACGCCAAGGGGATGATAGTGCGGCTGGCGCGGAAGGTTTGCGCGATCACCACCGCGTAGGCGGCCATGATGTACCAGGGCAGGGGCGTGCCGGTCACAATCCGCACGCAGCCCAGCGCCACTCCTGCGGCCACTCCGGTGGCGACCGCGACCCGCAGCCCCCGCGCGCCGATTGCGCCGCCCGAAACTTCCTCCGCTTTCAGCGAGACGGCGATCAGCGCAGGCTCGGCCACCGTTGTGGCGAAACCGACGGCGGCGGCGAATGCGTACACCGTCAGATAGTGGTCCCAGCGGACCGCGCCGCCCGCCGCGTCCTCGATCGCCCCGGCCGCGAGTTGAACCGCCATGGTTTCCCCGATCGGGAACAGCGCCTCCTCAAGGCCCACAAGAAACAGGGCCAAACCCAATAGCACGAGCACAAAACCTAAGGCGATCCGGCCCGGATTCGGCACGGAACGGCGCAGCACAGCCGCTTGGAACAGGAATAGAACAACCACGATGGGCAGCACGTCGAAGAGCGTGCCGAACCCGGTGTCAAGCAGGGCCTTCAAGAATTCCATTACAGCACGATTCCGTATGCGAGCACGAAAATCATCGGGCTAAGGCTGGCGAAAGCGATCAGCCCAAAACCGTCCAGCATGGGATTGCGGCCCTTGATCGAGGAGGCCAGCCCCACGCCCAGCGCCGTGACCAGCGGAACGGTAATGGTGCTGGTGGTGACGCCGCCCGAATCGTAGGCCACCCCGATGATCTCGGCGGGCGCGAACAGCGTCATCAGCGTAACCAGCAGGTATCCGCCGATAATCAGGTGGTGCAGCGGCCAGCCCTTGAGAATGCGCAAAACACCGAGAACGATGGCTGCGCCCACCGACAGGGCCACCACCAGGCGAAGCTGAAAGGCGTACGCGCTGCGGGCGTTCTCGCTGTCCGCAATGAAGCCGGCCTCCGATGCCACCTCGGCGGCTTTTTCGCCCACCGCAACCAGCGCGGGCTCCGCGACCGTGGTTCCGAACCCTAGGCAGAACGCGAAGGCCAGCAAGGCGGCGGCGCTGCCCTTTTTCACGAACGAACGGGCGATGGCTTCGCCCAGCGGGAATAAGCCCAGCTCCAGCCCTTGGATGAATAGCGCCAGACCCAGCACCACGCAGGCGAGGCCAACGACCACCCCGGCAAGATCGGGAAAGGGCTGGCGAATGACAAGCCCCTGGAATAGCGCGATGACAAGGATGATAGGGGCCAAATCCCTCGCGGCGGCCGCAAGCCGCCTCAAAATCGCCGCAAGACTCCCGGACCACATGATTCTAATTTTTGCCTAGGTCGACCGCCTTCCAAGTGGCCGGCGCGTCGAATATCGCGGCATTGGCGCTGCCTCCATCCGATCGCTTGCGGATATTGGCGGGCGGCGCGGGCTCAGTTGGCCGGATGATCGCCGTAATAGAACCTGAGCCGCCAGCGGCCAAGGGTGCCGGTGTCGCTCGGGGCGAGGTCCGCCACATGGAGGCTCCACTCGCCGTTCGGGTTCTCGCCGTAGAAGGCATTGCTGAGCAGATGCCATTCGGTTAGCCCGGGAATATTGTCAAGCACCACGTTGAAGGGCGAATTGAGCACGCTTTGAGCGCCAGACGGCGAGCCCAGCGTGATGCCGAGGTCGATCGCGTTGCGGTGATTGACCGAGACTTCCAGCACCACGGCTTCAATATTCGCATCCTCGGGCAGGCCCGAAACATTGAGCGCGGCGCGCACGCCCGCCCCGTCCGCATCCGGAATGGCGGCTGACGGCTGCTCCGCCATGGCCTCGAACCATTGCGATTCCGCCAATGCGCCGAGGCTGTCGGGGGTGTGGCTATTGACCGCCATCAGCGCCTCATCGACATCGATTGCGCCGAAGCCATACCAGTTGTGGAAGGCGTAATCCGCGCCATTGGTTTGCCAAGCATGCTGCGCGATATAAGGCGTGCCGTTGAATGCGGCGCGGACCTCGGCGATATCCGGGTCGATGCGCCGCGCCGTGCTCGCCAGGATATGCTTGATATCGCGCCAAGTGAGTTCCGGCTTGACCTCCAGCATAAGAGCCACGGCGCCGGCCACGGCCGGTGCCGCCGAGGAGGTGCCGCCGAAGGCGCTCACGTAGTCGCCATCGCGGTTGAGCGGATGGTTGCTCGTCAAGCGGTTGTCGGGAAACGTGCTGAAGCCCGCAAACGGGCCCGTCTGGTCGGTGGTGATGATGGCCGGCGCCTCAACGCCGTCCTCGCCGGAAGGCGCCACGATCCAGAGATTGGCTCCGGCGCTGGAATAGGAGGACTTGCGGTCATCCGCGTTGAAGCCCCCAACAGCAATCAGCCAAGGCAGGTTGTTGTCGGGATCCGCGTTGCTGTTGAAGCAGCCGAGCTCGCGATGGAAGGGGTGTGCCTGATCGCAGGCATCAAAGGCGTTGCCGGGCGCCTTCACGTAAATCGCGCCGCGCCCCGAGCGAAGCTGTTCGGTGCCCATGCGAATCACGCGCGCGATCTCCGTCGTGGCGTTCTCCGCAGGCAATTCCTGGCCGTAACTCATGTTGAAAATATCGACACTGGCCGAGTCAGGCGCGCTGCTGCTGCCGCCAAGACTCTTGATGAAGGCAATTTCGACCGCCGTATCGTCGCCTCCGGGCCCGGATCCACTAAGCGGATTGAAGCCCACCAGCTTTACTCCGGGCGCCACGCCGCGGCCGCCGCGGCCGTTATTCGCCACTGCGGCGGCCACCCCGGCCACGCTGGTGCCATGATCGCCGAGCAACGAAAAATTGTAAGGATCGTCGGACGACGCGCCAGAGCGGAACGCGGCGCCAAAATTGAACGATCCGCCGCTGCTGGTGTTGGCGGCAAGATCCGGATGGCAGATCTCAAGGCCGCTGTCCACCACCGCAAGCTTGACGCCTGCGCCGCTGCGTCCGGCGCCGATCGCTCCCATCATGCGCATATCGGCGCCAGCGGAGCCGCTTCGGTCGGAAAATGCCGTTTGGCCGGTATTGACCAGATGCCATTGCTGGGAAAAAAGCGGATCGGCTCCGCCGGTTGCCGGTGTTCGCTGAGGCGGTTGGCAGCGCAACGCCACGCGGCCTTGGGCATTGGTGGCGAAACTATTAACGACGACGTTGGACGCTTCTCTATCAGCGGCATCGAAGTTGAAGTTCTCCGGCAGGCTTCCGAGCGTAATGCGCAGGAAGTATTGCTGGTTCGGCGCCAGATCGGACACGGGCAGGCGGAATTCGCGGACATTGGCAAATTCGGCAAAAAAGAATCCGATTTGATCGTCAGCAGTAATAGGTTCCGCCTGGCAAGGGTCCGTCCGGCGACCGGCGGCGTTATTGGCCTGCGGATCGGTGGAGGGCGCATAGCAATAGGTGAATGTCTGGACATCCGAGGCGAAGCTCCGGTCCGTGGACAACTCCGCCACCAGAGGCTCGGTCATCGGGTTATCGGATGGGAGTAGCGCTGACACGACCACGACGATGGTGTCGGCAGTCACATCGAAAGCAAAGGGAAGCAGCTCCAGGGCGTCATCCGGCATGACATCCATCACTTCGCCATCGCCTTCCGTCGAGGCCTTGGCCAACATGTGGGCTTCGCCATCGATCACGGTGAGGCTGACCGATGAGGTTTCGCCCGCCTCGGCGTTGCCGGTAATGGTGCCTAGGCTGACCTCGATGGTTTCGTTCCCTTCGTCGTCGAAATCGCGGTAGATATCGATTTCGACGCTGGCGGAACGGGCGCCGGATGCCACGGTGATCCCTTCAAGCACCCCGGCATCGGACACTTCGGCGCTCTCGCCGCCAACAGCAATCGCGTAGTCCCGTCCGTGGCTGGCGCTTCCGGCCAAGTTCAGTGCCGCTGTCACCGCCTCGGCAGCAGGCGTGTCGAGCTGCACTGCGACTGTGACCTTGGGGTTGTCCGCCTCCTTTATTTGCGTGTCGCCAGTGACTTCAAGCGATAATTTTGCGGGCGGCGGGGGCGGCGGCGGTTCGCTGTCGCCGTCACCGCCGCAGCCGCCGAGCGCCAGCAGCACAAGCAGCGAAAGCGGCCAGCGGGCCAAGCGCCGTCCGGCACCCGGATTCCCGGTTGGCATTACCGCCATTGAATCCTGGGGCGTCGAAGCTTCAGCGCCGCCTCTGGCTGCCCCGGCAGCGCCTCGATCCGCGCCTCGGCGGCGGCCGGATGCAGGTTTGTCGGCAACATGACAATAGCGAAGCCCAGCGTCTCGAAAACCTCGATTCCGACGGCATCAACAGCTTTGGCGACCGCTTTGGGATCCACGCCGTTTCCGAGTTCCACGCGGATGCTCGGCAATAATTCGGCGAACTTGCGGCGGGCGGGATCGAATGCCAACCAGTGGCGCGGCCCTTCAAGCGGCGCGGCGGCCCGCCAGGTTTTACCGGCCATGGACACCACATGGACCCGATGCGACGCGGTATCGAAGGTTTCGACCGTCAGCGCCGCCGTTTCCTGAGGCTCGTCCGCAAGCATGGCCATTGAGGCTACGGGAGGAGTCGGCAAAGCGGGCATGGTGACCAGCCTGCGGGCTTCGGCGGTGACCAGTCGCGGTCCGCCTGCGCCGATGCTGCTCGCATCCTGCGCCGATGCCGGAAGGCTTGCCGCCAGCACCATGCCTATAAGAAGTTTGGGGCCGGAGCTGAAAAGCCATTCGCTTCGTGAATGGACATCCCTCATAGGGGCAATGGTAACTCAATGCGATGGGCCGCACTGCAATGAATGCTTTGCGGGCCTGCCGCAATCCGCTGCCTGAGGGAGTGCCGCCATCGGGCCCGTCGGGCCGGGCCGCTCAGCCCATTTTCATCGTTTCGAAGAAGGCCTTGTTGCGTTTGGTGTCGCGCATCTTGTCGAGCAGGAATTCGGCGGCGGCGAGTTCGTCCATGGGATGCAGCAGCTTGCGAAGCACCCAGATTTTCTGCATTTCGTCCTCTGCGGTGAGCAAGTCCTCGCGCCTTGTGCCGGAGCGGTTGATATTGATGGCGGGGAACACGCGCTTTTCGGAAATGCGCCGGTCGAGATGAATTTCGGAATTGCCGGTGCCCTTGAATTCCTCGTAAATCACTTCGTCCATCTTGGAGCCGGTATCGACCAGCGCGGTGGCCAGGATGGTAAGGCTGCCGCCTTCCTCGATCTTGCGGGCGGCGCCGAAAAAGCGTTTGGGGCGTTGCAGCGCGTTGGCCTCCACGCCGCCGGACAGCACCCGGCCGGATGACGGCGTGACGGTATTGTAGGCGCGCGCCAGACGGGTGATGGAATCGAGCAGGATCACCACGTCGCGGCGGTGCTCGGCCAGCCGGCGGGCTTTGTGCAGAACCATTTCCGCCACCTGCACATGCCGGGTGGCGGGCTCGTCGAACGTGCTCGACACCACTTCGCCGCGCACCGTGCGCTGCATCTCGGTCACTTCCTCGGGGCGCTCGTCGATCAGCAGCACGATGAGGAAGGTTTCCGGATAGTTGGCCGCGATCGACTGCGCGATATTTTGCAGCAGCATGGTTTTGCCGGCCTTGGGCGGCGACACGATCAGGCCGCGCTGGCCCTTGCCCACCGGCGCGGCCATGTCGATGATGCGCGCAGTGAGGTCCTCGGTGCTGCCATTGCCCTGCTCCAGCGTGTAGCGCTCCTTGGGAAACAGCGGCGTGAGATTCTCGAACAGCACCTTGCCCTGCGAGTTGGCCGGCGCCTCGAAATTAATCTGGTGCATTTTCAAAAGGGCGAAATAGCGTTCGCTCTCCAAGGGCGGGCGCACCAGCGCAGCCAAGGTGTCGCCGGTGCGCAGATTGAAGCGGCGGATCTGGCCCGGCGAGACGTAGATATCGTCCGGGCCTGCCAAGTACGACTCGTCGGCGGAACGCAGAAAGCCGAATCCGTCCTGAAGGATTTCCAGCACGCCTTCGGCATAGATGGAGGCGCCCTTTTCGGCATGCGCCTTGAGCACCGAAAACGTGATGTCCTGCTTGCGGGCCCGGTCCAGGTTATCCAAGCCCAGTTCGCGCCCCTGCTCAAGGACTTTGGCCACCGGGACTCGCTTGAAGTCGCTGAGCTTGAGCACCTGGTCCAGCTCCTTGAGCTGTTCGGTGGTGATCGTTTCCTCGGTCGTAAAGATGCCCACGTCGTCGTATTGACGGCGGTCCCGGCGCCGTCCGCGCGGCGCGGCGTTGGGGTTTCTGGAACGTGGCGGCCTGCGATGGCGGCTCGTATTTCCGGAGTAATTTCTCACAATTTTTCGTCCAGCATCTTGCATATCTGTTGGCGGGATTGCGCTCCCACAACCTGCATTTCCACCTGTCCGTTCTTGAACAGGATCAGGGTGGGAATGCTGCGAACGTTGTACTGGAAAGCCGTTTGCTGGGCTTCATCCACGTTGAGTTTCATGATCTGCAATCGACCGTCGTACTCCTGCGAAATCTGGTCCAGCACGGGCGCAATCATTCGGCACGGGCCGCACCATTCGGCCCAGAAATCGACCAGCACCGGCACCTCGCTGTCGAGCACGTCGGACTGGAAGCTTTCTTCCGCTACATGCGAAACGCTCATATAAGGCTCCCCTTAAGAGACATCACTTGGAGAAGAATATTCAGGCGAGGCTCCCCAGCCTCGCCTCTTAAAAAAAACTGCCCCGCTCCGATTGCCGGGGCGGGAATTGATAATGTCCGCGCCGACTGCGAAAGGCCACGCGGCCACCGAACGATTTCGGGTATGCGCCGCATTCTACATCAAAACGCGGTACGCAATACAATACGCAGCGGTTAACCAGTTCAGATTTTGTCCGAAGACCCAATACGTTTCGATTCGCTTGATTTGCCGCCGCCGCTCCGGAAGGGCGTTCGGCGCGCAGGTTTCGAGACGCTCACTCCCATCCAAGCGAAAGCCCTGCCCGTGGCGATGGCTGGCCGCGATGTAGCGGGCCAGGCGCAAACCGGCACCGGCAAGACGGCGGCTTTCCTGCTGGCGATTTTCAACCGGCTGTTGCGCAACCCCCCGCCCAAACGCTCGAACGTGTCTTCGCCGCGCGCCGTGGTGCTGGCGCCGACACGGGAACTCGCCCAGCAGATCGAGCGTGACGCGCAACTGCTGGGCGCGGCCACCGGCTTGAGCATGATGGTGGTTTACGGCGGCGCGGCCTACAGATCGCAGCGGGAGCGCCTGAGCCGCGGAGTGGATCTTTTGATTGGCACGCCGGGGCGGCTTCTGGACTATTACCGCCAGGAGGTCTTCACGCTTTCCGCCGTCGAAGCGATCGTCATCGACGAGGCCGACCGCATGTACGACCTAGGCTTCATCCGCGACATCCGCTACGTGATGCGGCGGCTGCCGCCGTGCGAGAAGCGCCTAAGCATGCTGTTCTCGGCCACTCTCGGCTACTTGGTTCTGGACTTGGCCAATACTCACCTCAACGCCCCGGAGATCGTGCGCATAGAGCCGGACAAGAAGGTGGTGGACGAAGTGGAGCAATGGCTCTACTACCCCTCCAGCGAGCAGAAGGCGCCTCTTTTGGCCGCGCTGCTGGCGCAGGAAGGCGTTGAGCGCAGCATGGTGTTCGTGAACACGCGCCGCGAAGCCGACCGTTTGGCGGAGCGGCTGGATGCGGGCGGCGTGAAGGCCGGCGCGATTTCCGGCGATGTGCCGCAAAGCAAGCGCATGCGCATGCTCAAGCAATTCCACGACGGCGACTTGCCGGTGCTGGTGGCCACCGATGTGGCGTCGCGCGGCCTGCATGTGCCCGATGTGACCCACGTGTTCAATTACGATCTGCCGCAGAACCCGGAGGACTACGTGCATCGGATCGGCCGCACCGCGCGCGCCGGCGAAATGGGGCATGCCGTGAGCTTCGCTTGCGAGCACTACGCTTATTCGCTGCCGGAAATCGAAGCCTTCATCGGCCATTCGATCGAGCGCCAGGCGATTGATCCCGAGCTGCTTGCGCCCTACCTGCTCGCGGTGCCGCCCCGAACGCAGGAACGCAAACGCCGCGAATCCAGCCGGGGCCGCCGCCGCAAGAGCCGCCGCTAGCAGCCCGTGGCAGAAACCCTGCTGCATCCTGCTGGCCATCCAGCCCGCCTCGACCGCCCCTGAATGCAAGCCAGCGAAACTCCTGACCTTTCCGCGCTGATCGGTCCGGCGCGCGAGCTGGCGCGGGTTGCGGGCCAACTCGCGCTGAAATTTTTTGATGAAGGGGGCGTTGAAGTCGATTACAAGTCCGACCGCAGCCCGGTCACGGTCGCGGACCGCGCCGCGCACGAGCATATCGTGGCCGGGCTTGAGCGGCTTGAGCCGACGATGCCGGTATTGTCGGAGGAGTCTGATCCCGAAACGCTGGGCGCACGGCGCTCCGGCTGGGCGTGGCACTGGCTGGTGGATCCGCTGGACGGCACCCGGCAATTCATTCGCGGGCACCCGGAATTCACCGTGAATATCGCCCTGATCCACAAGGGGCAGCCGGTGCTGGGCGTGCTGGATGCGCCGGCGCTTGGGCAGCACTATTTCGGCTGCCGGGGCGGCGGCGCTTTCTATTGCGAAGGCGCTGACGGCGCGCCTCAAGCAATTCGCGCCGCGCAACCCCCGGCGCAGCCGCGCCGGGTGCTGGCCAGCGGCTCGCATCCGGCCCCGGTGCTGGACCGCTACGTGGCGGCCTTGGGCGAGGCGCGCCGCCGCGTCGTGTCCAGTTCGCTGAAATTCGGCCTGCTAGCAAGGGGCGAGGCCGACGTGTATGCGCGCATGTGGCCCACTTCGGAATGGGACACCGCCGCCGGACAGGCGATCCTAGAATGCGCGGGCGGCGCGGTGTTCGCCCTGGACGGCCAGCCGCTGCGCTACGGCAAGCGATCAACCAAAAACCCCTTCTTCATCGCCTGCGGCGACCCCGCCCACGACTGGCTGCAATACCTCCCTTGACCGACCAACAATAATTCGACGTAGCGCCCCCGCCCGTGCTAATCCCCGATACAGGGAAAACCCGAACACATACACTAGCCACTAGCAGAGACGTTTTCCCCCTTGAGCAAAGCGCTGATTCTTTCCTTGAGCCGCTCGCGCCTTGCCTCATAGAAACCGATAAAGCCATCAAGGCCATCAGGAACTTCGCCCAAGAGGTGGGTTGCGGCATAGTGTCTTCGGGCTTCATCCGTGGTGAAAGTTCGAAGCCATTCACCCGGCAACTTGGCACTCTTTTGCTGGTTCTTGTGTCCTTCGAGCAGTTGAAGATTTGGGAGCCGGTCCGAATAGTCTTTATGCTGTTGGGCATCAGTTTCGTCCAGTCCAGCATCTCGGAGCTTTGCAGGTGAGAAGTGGGATTTTGGAAACACGTGGTCAACATGGAAGTGCTGCTTGAGGTCCAAATGTGTAAAAACGATCGACAGCAGCGAGAAAGTGCGCTTGTCGCCGAATCGCATCTCGGTCAAGTCGTCGATTTCGTCGTCATCGAAAGCTAGGGACTTTCCGCGAGATCGCATCGTTGTGCGGATACTAGTCGTGGGAAAGCTGTCATGGCTTTCGCGGATGGATTGCCGTAGCGCGGTTAGAAGCGTATCGAGACCGCTTCCCCAGATGCCGGACGGTTTGAGGAGGCTTGCAATCAACCATTGGCGAATCTGCTCACGGTCCGGCTCCGAGGCTCTGTCCGTCAGATAGCGGCCATCGGCCTGTCTGGTGAACAGATAGTAGGCGATTGGCAGCAGGGCGCTATCAGCTCTGATAGTTGAGCCATTGAACCCGAAGCCTGATACAAGCTCGACCGTGAGAATCAACGCTTCCTTGATCGCTGGCCAACGACCCTCAAGGCTAGCCATGTTTTGGCGATTGAAGTTTTCCACCTTAAAGCCCACACTTCCGACATCGCTGAGCATCAGGCCAGCCTTCAGTACCCAATCCTTTGAAAAGGGAATTATATCCAAAAGTCACAATTCCCCTTTGATTCCCTCCGATTGTCGG
>JAPOTY010000044.1 GCA_026708965.1 Gammaproteobacteria bacterium
AAACTCAAAGGAATTGACGGGGGCCCGCACAAGCGGTGGAGCATGTGGTTTAATTCGATGCAACGCGAAGAACCTTACCTGCCCTTGACATCCTTGGAATCTCCCGGAGACGGGAGAGTGCCTTCGGGAACCAGGTGACAGGTGCTGCATGGCTGTCGTCAGCTCGTGTCGTGAGATGTTGGGTTGAGTCCCGCAACGAGCGCAACCCTTGCCCTTATTTGCCAGCGGTTCGGCCGGGAACTCTAAAGGGACTGCCGGTGACAAACCGGAGGAAGGTGGGGACGACGTCAAGTCATCATGGCCCTTACGGGCAGGGCTACACACGTGCTACAATGGCCGGTACAGAAGGTCGCGAACCCGTGAGGGGAAGCTAATCCTCAAAGCCGGTCGTAGTCCGGATCGAAGTCTGCAACTCGACTTCGTGAAGTCGGAATCGCTAGTAATCGCGAATCAGCATTGTCGCGGTGAATACGTTCCCGGGTCTTGTACACACCGCCCGTCACACCATGGAAGTTGGTTGCACCAGAAGTGGGTAGCCTAACCTTAGGGAGGGCGCTCACCACGGTGTGGCCAGCAACTGGGGTGAAGTCGTAACAAGGTAGCCGTACGGGAACGTGCGGCTGGATCACCTCCTTTAAGAGCAAAACCCTCGGTCCTCGAAGGACCGGTTCTCGGGTTCCCACACTCAAGCTTGTCGCCTGTTTCTCCCTCCGCCAAGGCCTAAGGCCTTCGTTGCGAATGGCATGACGGGATATCCGATATGGGTTGCCCATACCCTTGAGTATGGGTAGTATGGGCGCGTGAAGACAACGCTCGATATTCACGACGAACTGCTGGTGCGGGCCAAGCGGCGGGCCAAGGTTGAGGGTCGCTCCTTGCGCGCGGTGGTCGAGGAAGGCCTGCGGCTAGCGCTTGCGCCGCCGCGAGTCCGGCCCTCCTATTCAATGCCCGACCTGCGGGAGGGCGACCCGCAGGCGCCTGATCCGTTGGAACGGTATTCCTGGCCGGAACTGCGCGAACTGATCTACGGCGATTCCGGCACCCGGTGATTGCCGTCGATACAAACATACTTGTTTATGCCCATCGGCGGGAAGCGAGGATGGGCGCCGCTGCTTATGCGCTGATGGCTGATATGGCACAGGGCGATCGCCCTTGGGCGATTCCTTGGCCTTGCTGCTACGAGTTTCTGAGTGCGGTCACCAACCGCCGAATCTGGAAGAATCGCGCCACGCCTCCGCACAAGGCTTGGCAACAATTCCAAGCATGGTCCGGTTCGCCGTCGAACCGCATGATCGGCGAAACCGAAGATTTCCAGACTGTCCTGCAGCACTTTGTCGATCGCCCGCGTGTTGTGGGCGGGGGGATTCATGATGCCCGTATCGCGGCTATCTGCGTCGCGCACGGTGTGGAAGCCTTGCTGACCCGGGATCGGGATTTTTCGCTGTTTTCCGAATTGCGAACCCAGGATCCATTCGCCACGGGTTAGACTGTTGCGCCGCATTTTGCGGCGAGGAGAAATACATGACTGCTTACATCGTTGTGGCGGCGCGCTTGGACAAGCGCACCGAGGGTTTTATCGAGTATTCGAAGCGCGCCGGCGAGCTGACCAGCCGCTGCGGCGGCGAGTACATCGTGCGCGGGCCTGCGGAGACGGTTCTGGAGGGCGATATGTGGAGCCAGCGCCCCTGCGTGATATCGCGCTGGCCCTCGCTGGAAGCCGCCAAGGCGTTCTGGAACAGCGAGGAATACCAGGAAGTGCTCAAGCCGCTGCGCGCCAATACCGGCCTCTACGACGTGGGCTTGTTCGAGGGCAGCTAACCGCCCTTTGCCATGGCGCCCGTCCGGGGCGCCAGCATGGCGGCGCCGAGAAGGCGGCGCGGCGGGATCGCGGTTACGGCCCGCCGGATCGCCATAGCGCATAGCGCGCAACAGAAAGCTCGCGTGGTAGCGTTCCGCGGATGCAGGTTAAGCATGGATTTCCGCCTATTTTCGATTCGCGCGCAAGAGTGCTTATTCTCGGCTCCCTGCCGGGCGACGAATCGCTGCGTCGGCACCAGTATTACGGCCATCCGAAAAACCAGTTCTGGGCGCTTCTGGCCGCAGTATTCGGGCAGGACCTGCCGCCCCTTGAGTATGGGCGCAAATGCGCGTTCCTGCTGCAAAAGCGCATTGCGCTTTGGGATGTGCTAAAAGCGGCCGAGCGCGTTGGCAGCCTCGATGCGGCCATTCGCAAGGAGCGTCCGAACGATTTGCCGACGCTGCTCAGCCGGTTGCCGGACCTGCGCGCCGTGGGATGCAATGGCGGCAAGGCCCATCAATCGTTTTGTCGGCACTTTGGTGGGTGGCTGGATGAATTCCCGCGCGAAATAAGCGTTTGCCGCCTGCCTTCATCAAGCCCGGCCTACGCCGCCATGTCTCCGGGCGACAAGATTTTGCGCTGGCGCCGGTTCCTAGACTCCGCTCTCGCGGGCTGAAATGCGAACAGGCGGGGGTTTCCGCGAGCCGTCCATTTCATCAGTTATCACTTCAGTTATCACAAGCGTTTCTTCCAATTGCGCGCTTATTCAATCTATAGCAATGTCTTTTGCGCTTTTCAGGGTATCACTGCGGCTATCACATAGTGGTCTGGAAATGGCCATCCAGCGCGGATTCCCGAAAACCCATGAAACAAGATTACTGAATCAGATCAAGCTTTTACAGACTGGTCCGCGGACCAGGAAATCAACGGTGGAAGACCCCCCCTCCTCCGCCGCCGCCCCCTCCGCCGCCTCCGCCCCCGCCTCCGCCGCCTCCCAACATGGCGCCGACGATCACAGTGGCCGATGGCGAAGCGA
>JAPOTY010000038.1 GCA_026708965.1 Gammaproteobacteria bacterium
TCGCTTCGCCATCGGCCACTGTGATCGTCGGCGCCATGTTGGGAGGCGGCGGAGGGGGCGGAGGGGGCGGAGGGGGAGGCGGAGGAGGCGGCGGCGGAGGAGGGGGGGGAGTCGGCCGCTGCGACCCGCCTCCTCCGCAGGCGTCTAGCGCGAGCGCCAGCGCCGGAATCATGAGAAGGTCGCTGCGCGACGGATTCTCACGGCGCCGGCGAATCGCCTTTTCTAGGCGAGCCTGCAAGAGCTGAATTACGTTTCCTGATTTAGACATGAGCCTGCCTCCTTACCGAGCAAGTTCAATTGGTGGATTGGATTGAATGGCCAAAGCCCTCCCGGGCTGATTGGCGCAATAGTATAACTCCCACGCCTGTCAAGCAAGCCATCGGGCGCATTATAGAGCAAACATACGAACACGGACCATAAGAGAGAAATAGATCTGCCCTCAATGGACTACGGCAAGCCCTTTTACTGGCTTGCCGCGTCATCCGGCTAACCTGCCTTCCGACCGAGTCAATATGATGCTCCCCCTTGATCCCGAGCAAGGCCGAATGATCGGATTTGCCGGGACCTCTGTTTTGTCGTTGGCGATTCTACACGAAAAATACAAAAAAGCATCGTGCGGGGCGCCGTTCGGGAAATCCCCGAAAACTTGAGAAGCATTTTTAAGAAGTTGCGACAAGTCTTTTCCCTGAATGAAAAACTAGTTGGGCGGCATTGTAACTCAATTGATCCCGCTGCGCGCACTTTAAGTTCTTATGCGTTCGCTTTACCGGATGCGGCAGCGCGTTGAGGACATAGAATGAGCGCAAGCCGCCGAGGTTGGTTCCTAGCCTGGTCTCGTCAATCCGGCGCTGTGGGTTCGATCCCCACCGGCGGCTCCGCTCAACGGCAAGTATAGCAGCAGTCCTGCACGCCGGTTCTGCTTTGCGGCCGCGCTCCCTGCTTAATTCCCTCGGCGGCCCTCGCCAAGATGCGGCGCAGCGCTGAAGTCATAGAATGAGCGCAAGCCGCCGAGGTTGGTGCCTAGCCTGGTCTTGTCACCCCGGAGCTGTGGGTTCGATCCCCACCGGCGGCTCCGCTCGATGGCAAGTATAGCAGCAGCTTTGCAGGCCGGTTTTGCCGCCGCGCCGCTGCGCTGGATTCTTTCGATCGGGGTTAGGCGGCGCGGAAGCGCAGCACGTCGCCGTCGCGGACGGGGTAGTCGCGGCCCTTGAGTTCGGGGGCGGCCTGCGGTTCGGTGGCGAAGGCTTGCCAGGGCGTGACTTCGGCGCGCGCGAAGCGCTGCTGGAAATCGGTATGGACGCGGCCGGCGGCATAGTGGGCGGTGGCGCCGTTCGGAATCAGCCAGGCGCGGGCCTCCGACGGGCCGGCGGTGAAGAAGCAGTTGAGCTTGAGCAGCTTTCGCAGCGCCTGCATGAAACGCTCCAGAGCGCCTTCGGGCAGGCCCAGGCCGGCGCGCAAGGCTTCCTGTTCGCCGGCGGGCATGGCGGCGAGTTCGGATTCGAGCTGCGCGGCCACGCGCACGGCGGGGGCGTGGCGCTGTGCGGCATAGGCTTCGGCGCGGTCGGCGGGGCCGCCTGAATCGAGGTGGTTCTCGTGGACGTTGAGCGCGTAGAGCGTGGGCATGGCGGTGAGCAGCGGAAGCGAGGACGCGCTGCCGCTGCCCTCGCCTTTCGCCGAAAGCGCTGGTTGCGGCGGAAGGCTTTGGTCCCGGCGCGGATCAGGGGGCTGGCCGGCGGCAAGGCGGGCGTGCAGGGCTTCGAGGACGGCGGCGCGCTGCCTCAGATCCGGATGGCCGGACTTGGCGCTGCGGCGGGCGGAATCGAGGGCGCGCTCCACGCTGGCGAGGTCGGCCAGCATCAGCTCGGTGTTCACGACCTCGGCATCATCGACCGGATTGACGGCGCCGGACACATGCGTGATGCGCCCGGACTCGAAGCAGCGCAGCACATGCACGGCGGCATCGGCCTCGCGCGCCTGGGCCAGAAAGCGATTGCCCAACCCCTCGCCGCGCGATGCGCCCTTCACCAGCCCGGCCACATCGACCAGTTCCAGCGTGGCCTGCACCTTGCGCTGCATGCCGGAAGCCGCCGCCACCGCATCCAGCCGCGGATCGGGAATCGGCACCCGCGCGATATTCGGATCGATCGTGCAGAAGGGCCGGTTCTCGGCGGGAACCCCGGCGGCGGCCAGCGCGTTGAACAGCGTCGATTTGCCCACGTTGGGCAACCCAATAATCGCCGCCTTCATGGAATGGCGCGCTGACGCTATGCGAACAGCTTGAGGGCTGCAAACAGCATGCCGGCAATTGCGATTCCGCCGATGAGCGTTTGCTTCCCAGACCTCTCCAGATCCTCCTTCGTAGCCATGGTCCGATTCATTCCGGCAATGTCAGCCTTCAGAACCACGATATCCTGCTTTATCTCCGCCACGTCAGCCTTCAGCACGATGACATCCTGCTTCAACTCGGCAACGTCAGCCTTCAGCACGACGACATCCTGCTTCAACTCGGCAACGTCAGCCTTCAGCACAACGACATCCTGCTTCAACTCGGCAACGTCAACCTTGAGCACGACGACATCCTGCTTCATTTCCGCGAGATCGGTTCGCAGGGCGGTGCTGTCGGCGCCGGATTTCACAACCTGCACCACCGCCTCGGCATGTTCCGTGTCCATGCCGACACCTTCGAGAATTCGGGTGGCTTCCAATGTGTCAAAGCCTTGTAACTCCATGTTGTCCTCCATGATCTTGATAAGGCACTGTATAGATTATACGCAAGAATCCCGGGAGCGGAAGCGCCCCGCATCATTCGGGGTGGCGGGTGTGGAGCTGGGTCATGGCGGCTTGCAGGCCTTGCGAATAGAGGGTGCGGAAGGCCGCCAGGGCATCCTGCATGGCGGCGGCGATGGCCCGGCTCTCGGCGGCGGCGGGCGGCGACAGCACATACGGCGTGACGCGGTCCTTGTGGCCGGGATGGCCCACGCCGATGCGAAGGCGCTGGAAATCGGGGCCGCAGTGGCGGATGATATCGCGCAGGCCGTTGTGGCCGCCGTGGCCGCCGCCGCGCTTGAGGCGCGCCGTGCCGGGCGGCAGGTCGAGCTCGTCGTGAACCACCAGCGCGACCGGCGGCGCCCGCTTGAAATAATCGAGAACGCCGCGCACCACCGGTCCGCTTGAGTTCATCCAGGCCAGCGGCTTCACCAGCATGACCCGGGCGCCTTCGATATCGATGCGGGCGGCGGCGGCCTGGGCGCGCTTGTGGCCGGAGAACGGCGGCGCCGAGTAGCGCTC
Organism: Gammaproteobacteria bacterium; assembly: GCA_026708965.1. Classification (GTDB taxonomy): domain Bacteria; phylum Pseudomonadota; class Gammaproteobacteria; order Steroidobacterales; family Foliamicaceae; genus Foliamicus. The sequence goes on from JAPOTY010000038.1 coordinate 3,289, forward strand.
CGCCAGCAGGTCGATAAAGCGGAAGCCGGCGTTATGCCGGTCGCGGGCGTGGTCGGCGCCCGGATTGCCCAGGCCGAAGACCAGTTCGGGAGGGGCTTCAGTCCTCTCCAGAGGATTCCTCTTCGGCCGCCGCCTCGCCCCCGGCCTCATCCTCCGCCAGCTCTTCGTCGAGCGCTTCCTCTTCGTCCTCAACCTCGGCGACGCGGCGCAGCTGGATGGACAGCACCGGATGGTCGGCGGCGCCGTGAACGCGCTCGTTGACGGCAATTTCCTCGGGCAGATCGAGGTCCGAAATATGGAGCATGGCATCCAGCTCCGTTTCGGACAGATCCACTTCGATCTGCCCGGGCAGGTGCCTGGGCAGGCACACCACATGCAGTTCGGTGAGCAGATGGGACACGCTGCCGCCCATCTTCACGCCCGGCGATTGCTCGGCGTTGAGCAGCATGATGGGCACGGCCATGCGGATGGCCTCCTCCTCGCGCACCCGCTGCAAGTCCAGATGCAGCACTTCGTTGCGGGCGGGATGGCGATGCACTTCCTTGACGATGGCCGGCTGCGACTTGTCGCCGATGCGGATATTGAGCACGCGCGAGCGGAAGGTGGGGTCCTCAAGGCGGCGGGCCAGCACCTCGGCGGGAAACGACAGCATCCGCGCCGGGCGGTCGGCGCCGTAGAGCACGGCGGGCGCCAGGCCGGCGCGGCGGGCGCGGCGGGCGGCGCGCTTGCCGCCGCTTTCGCGCAGTTCGCCGTGAAGGTCGGTCGTGGAAGCCATGGCGGGCGCCATTGTACTTGAATGAGGGGCGGATGAGGGCTGGCGGCCCGCGTTGCTATCGGGTGGAGGCGGGCGCGCCGGATTGGGCGCTTTCGCCCGGGGGGTAGCGTTTGCGCAAAGCCTGCACGGCGCGGGACACGGCGTTGACCGGGCGGGTGCGTCCGGCCAGCATGGCGTAAACGCAAGGCACTATATATAACGTAAGCACCACCGATACCAGAACGCCGCCCAGCACCACCACGCCCAGCGTGCGCCGCGCCGCGGAGCCGGGGCCGTCGCTCACGATCAGCGGGATGCTGCCGCCCACGGTGCATAGGCTGGTCATCAGCACCGGGCGCAGCCGGGTGGCGGCGCCTTCCAGCACCGCCTCGACCACCGTCAGGCCGCGGTCGCGGAGCTGATTGGAGAACTCAACGATCAGAATGCCGTTTTTGGCCGCCAGGCCGATCAGCATGATGCAGCCGGTGAGGCTGAACACGTTGAGCGTGCCGCCGGACAGGTTCAGCCCCAGCATGCCGCCCGCCAGCGCCAGCGGCACCGTGAGCAGAATGATGAAAGGATGGATGAAGCTCTCGAACTGCGCCGCCAGCACCAGAAAGCAGATCAGCAGCGCCAGCAGGAAGCTGAAGTAGATCTGGCCGCCGGATTCCACGTACTCGCGCGATTCGCCGTCGTACTGCACGCTTAAGGATTCGTCCTGCACCTCCTCGGCGATCACCGTGTTCATGAAGTCCAGCGCCGCGCCCATCGAATAGCCGGGCTCCAGATTGGCGGACAGCTTGATGGAGCGCTGGCGGTTGAAGCGCTGGAACTGGCGCGGGCCGGAGCTTTCCTCAAGCCGCACCAGGCTGGCCAGGGGCACCAGCTCGCCGGATGCCGAGCGCACGTAGATATTGGTGAGATCCTGCGGGGTGACGCGGTCCTCCTCGGAGGCCTGGAGCACCACGTTGTACTCCTCGCCGCGGTCGATAAAGGTGGTGACGCGGCGCGAACCCAGCATGGTTTGCAGCGTTTCGCCCACCTCGCGCAGCGACACGCCCAGGTCGGTGGCGCGGGCGCGGTCCACGCTTACCTTGATTTGCGGCTTGGTTTCGTAATAGTCCGAGGTCATGCCCATGATGCGCGGATTCTCGCGCACCCGGTCGAGCACCCGGTCGCGCCATTCGGCAATCTGATCGTATTCGTTGCCGCGCAGCACCACCTGCAACTCGCGGCCGCCGCCCATATTGAGGCTGGGCGGCAAAAACACCATGGCCCGCACGCCCGGCAGCTCCGCCAGCGGCCCGCGTATCTGCGCGGCGATTTCCGCCGCCGTGAGGCGGCGCTCGCTGTGCGGCTCCAAGGGCATGTACATGAAGGCGGAACTGATATCGTTGCCGGCCCCCCAGCCGCCGGTGCGGATAATGGCGCGGCGGGCCTCGCCGGCCTCCACGTAGCGCACCGCGATATCCTCGATCTTCGAGATCTGGTCGTCCATGTAGTCGAAGCTGGCGCCCTCCGGCCCGCGCGCCATCACGATCATCATGCCGCGGTCTTCCAGCGGCGCGTATTCCTGGGGAAGCCGCTCGAACAGGTAATAGCCGCCCGCGCTCACCAGCGCCACCAGCACCAGCGCCAGCCACGGCGCGCGCAGCGCGCGGGCCATGCCGGAGCGGTAGGCGCCGGCCAAGGTGCGGAAAGCCTGGCCGCGCCGGCGCCCGTGTTCGGATTGGTTAACCTGCTCCTGGGCGCGCATCATGCGCGAGCACAGCATAGGCACCAGGGTGAGCGCCACCAGCGACGAGAAAACCACCGCCGAGGCCAGCGCGATGCCGAATTCGCCGAACAGCACGCCGATGCGCCCGGGCGCCAGGGCCACCGGCAGAAATACGGAAACCAGAACCACGGTGGTGGCGATCACGGCGAAGCCGATCTGGCGGCTGCCGTCGATGGCGGCCAGCAGCGGCGGGCTGCCCTTCTCGCGGTGGCGAACGATATTCTCCAGAACCACGATGGCATCGTCCACCACCAGGCCGATGGCCAGCACGGCCGCCAGCAGGGTGAGGGTGTTGATGGTGTAGCCCATCACCGCCATGACGATGGCCGCGGCGATGATGGACACGGGGATGGTGAGCCCCGGAATCAGGGTGGCGCGCCAGGAGTTCAGGAACACGAGCATCACCACCAGAACCACGCCCAAGGCGATGAACAGCGCCCGGATCACCTCGGCCATGGACTGGCCCACGAACTCGGAGAAATCGACATTCACGTCGAGGTTGATATCGTCGGGCAGCGTGGGCTGAAGCCGCTCCACTTCCTCGGTCACGGCGCGGTTCACGGCCACGATATTGGCTTGGGCCTGCGGCACCACGCCGAGGCTCACGCCGGCCTGCTTGTTGGAGCGGGCGATGGAGCGGGTATTTTCGGGCTCCAAGCGAATTTCGGCCACCTCGTTAAGGCGCACGAAGCGGCCCGAAGCGCCGCGGCCGATCGCCAGGGCGCCGAAGTCCTCCGGGGTTTCCAGCCGGGTCACGGCGCGCAGCGTGAATTCGCGATCGACGGATTCGATGCGCCCGGCGGGCAGCTCCACGTTCTCGCGCCGGAGCGTGCTTTCGACATCCTGCACGGTGAGGCCGCGCGCCGCCAGCGCGTCGCGGTCCAGCCAAACGCGCATGGCGGGCCGGCGGCTGCCGCTCACGCGGATGGATGCCACGCCGTCCATGGCACCAAGGCGGTCCACGAGATTGCGCTCGGCGTAGTCGGACACTTCCATCACCGAGCGGGTGGCGCTGGACACGTCCACGTACATGGTGGCATCCCTGGTATTGTCCTGCTTGGTGATCTGCGGCGCGTCGGCTTCTTCGGGCAGGGCGCGCAGCACCCGCGAGACGCGCTCGCGCACATCGTTGGCGGCGCCGTCGATATCGCGGTCGAGGGCAAATTCCATGGTGATGGTGGAGCGCTCGTCCTGGCTGCGCGAGGTCATCTTCACCACGCCTTCAAGGCCGGACACTTCGTCTTCGAGCACCTGGGTGATGCGGCGTTCGATCACGTCGCCGGACGCGCCGGTGTAGCGCGTATCGATGGAAACCACCGGCGGCTGGATATCGGGATACTCGCGCACCGACAGCGTGCTGCCCGCGAGCAGGCCGAGTATCAGCAGCACCAGGCTGATCACGGCGGCCAGCACCGGCCTGCGCACGGAAATATCGGAAATCAGCATGCTTCAGCCCCTCGGCACTCCGATTCCGCCCATTTGCGCGTTCCCCTCTCGCGGGAGACGCCATCCCTGGCTTGGTTCCGCCATCCCTGGCTCCAACACTCCCGCGAGAGGGGAACGCGCAAACAGGCTCCGGCTGGCGCAGACCCCCAAGGATCGGCACCCCGCAAGCCCACTGCTTGCTTCCTTCTTCCGGGAGTATGTGGAGCCAGGGATGGCGGAACCAAGCCCATGGATGGTCCATGCGTCTCCCGGAAGAAGGAAGCAAGCAGAGGGCGAATCGAAGCGCCTCCAGCGCCAAGCAGGCAACAAATAACGGGGGGTGGGTTCATTGGGGGGAGGAGGCGGCGTTGGCGGACGGGGGGCCGGCGGGGGTGCCGGCCATGCGCACGGGGAGGCCGTCGCGGATGCGCTGAACGCCCTGGGTCACGATTTGCTCGCCGGGCTCGAGGCCGCTCACGATTTCCACCTGGCCCGGACGGCGCGAACCTAGCGACACTTGGCGCTCGCTGGCGCGGCCTTCCTCCACCACAAACACGAACTGCCGTCCCTGCCGCGGCACCAGCGCCGCCTCCGGCGCCAGCACCACCTCGCTGCGCCGGCGCGAAATATCCACTTGCAGGAACATTCCGGGCTTGAGCGCCCGGTCCTCGTTGGGCATCAGCGCCACCGCCGCCAGCGAGCGGGTCATGGGGTCCACGCGGCTGTCCACGCTCGTGACCTCGCCGCTGAAGGCGCGGTCGGGCCAAGCCGCCGCCTGGGCGAGAATCTCCAAACCCTCCCGCATCGCCGCGAGGTATTCCTCCGGCACCGAAAACTCGAGCTTCATCACGGCAATATCGTCGAGCGTGGTGATAATCGTGTTGGGCTGCACCAGACTCCCCACGCTCACCCTTCTCAAGCCCACTTCGCCGGAAAACGGCGCGCGGATAACGGTGTCCTCCAAGCGCGCCCGGGCGGAATTCACCTGGGCCTCGGCCACTTGGAGCTGCGCTTGGATTTCCTCCAGCTCCGCTTCCGACACCACCTGGCTGGCGGCCAGCGTTTCCAAGCGATCGTAGCGGCTGCGGCGCTCCCGGAGGTTGGCCTCGGCCAGGTCGAGGTCGGCGCGAATCTCGCGGCTGTCGAGCTCCACCAGCACGTCGCCCTCGCCCACGCTCTGGCCTTCCTCGAAATGGATGGCGGACACCACGCTGGAAATGCGCGGCGTGACATCGATCGCCTCGTTGGCGCGGGCCGTGGCCAGCGCCGTGTAGTTATCGGTGATATCGCCCAGCAGCACGGATTCGGTCACCACCGGCGGCGGGCCGGCGCCGAAACGCGCCCTGCTGTTGCTCGCCTCTTCCCCGCCGCAGCCCGCCGCCAGCACCGCCAGGCCGGCCGGCACAAGGATGGAAACGAAACGAAACGGGGCCGCCGCGGTTGGGGTCGGGATCAACATTGCCTTAATGACTATTCGCAGCGTCCTGCCGCGCAGATTTCCCGCCATTGTAGCGCGCCCAAGCGGCCCGCTCCGCCGCCGCCGCGCCCCGCCTGCTGTTCAGCCAAACAGGGCCAAGTACATCAGGTAAAGAATGGCCGCCGGGGCAACCACCCGCAGCAGCCATAGCCATAGCGTGAACAGCGGGCCATCCTGCCAGCCCAGTTCGTCCTGGAGGATGGCGCGCTTCATGCGCCAGCCGGCGAACAGCGCCATCAAGGCGCCGCCCAGCGGCATCATGATCGTGGCGGTGAGAAAATCGATCACCTCGAAGGGATTCTTGCCCGCCGCCACGTTCCACGACTCGCCGGCGCCGAATGACAGCACCGTGAGCCAGCCCAAAGCCCAAAGCGATGCCCCCACCACCGAGGTGGCCCGCCAGCGGCTGAAGGCCAGACGCTCCTGCATAAGGCTAACCGCCGCCTCCATCAGCGCGATCGCCGAGGTCAGCGCCGCGAATGCCAGCAGCAGAAAGAAGATCGCGCCCACGGCGCTTCCGCCGGGCATGCCGCCGAAGGCGATGGGCAGCGTCAGGAATACCAGTGAAGGCCCCGAGCCCGGCTCTAGGCCGTTGGCGAACACCAGCGGGAAAATCGCGATGCCGGCCAGCACGGCCACGCCGGTATCGGCCACGGTAATGCCCACGCAAGTTTGCGGCAGGGATATTTGGCGCGGCGCGAAGGCGCCGTACATCATCATCAGCCCCATGGCCACGCCAATGGAGAAGAACGCGTGGCTGACGGCTTCCAGGGCCGAGGCGGCGGTGAGCTGGCCGAAGCGGAAATCGAAAATAAACTGAAAGCCCGCGGCCGCATCGCCCTCGATCAGCGCATAAGCGATCACGCACAGCAATAGCAGGAATAAAAGCGGCATCAGCAAGCGCACCGCCGCCTCGACGCCGCGGCGAACGCCCCTGCCCACAATCAAGCAGGTGGCGAGCATGAACAGCGTATGCCAGGCGCCCAGGCGCAGCGGATTATTGTTGAGTCCGGCGTTGAGCGCTTCGGCGGCTTCGCGATCCAGCCCGGCGAAGGCGCCGCGCGCCGCCAGCACCAGGTAATCGACCGTGCTGCCGGCAATCACGCTGTAGAAGCTCATAATCAGGTAGCCGGCCAGAAGGCCCATGCCGCCCACCAAGCCCCATAGCGCCCGGCGCCCGCTTTCCGAAGCCACGGAAGCCATGGCCGTGTAGGGGCTGGCGCGGCCGTGCCGGCCGATGGCCACTTCCGCCGACAGGATGGGCACGGCCACCAAAAAAGCGGCGATCAGGTACACCAAAACGAAAGCGCCGCCGCCGTTCTCGCCCATGATGTAGGGGAAGCGCCAGATATTGCCCAAGCCGATAGCGCCGCCCACGGAAGCGAGCAGAAAGGTCCGCCCCGAACTCCAGCGCCGGCTGGCCGTGTTTTCCCTCATGCTTTGCTCTCCGCGCCTGAGTGCAGAAACTCCTCAAGCGCATCAATTTGCCCCATCGTCGTACTATGCAGGCAGCCTGCCGGCAACCAAGCGGTTGCATCGGCAGCCACGCTGGCCCATTTGAACATCGTCCTTAGAAAGGCGCATCTCTCCCGTTGGGCCAACACATGCTGCACATCCAGACGCTTAACTATCATAGGGCCATGCTCTTTCCCGTTGAAGCGGGCGCAAAGAGACTTCAGATCATTCTTCGGATGCTTGATCGTTTCCACATCCCTATCGGAGTCCTCCAAATCCGTTCCAAGCACCTCGTTGACGGCTCTCGCATCCCCAAAATAATAGGCTTCGAGCATGTTCGCCAAGAAGTGGACCGCAGCGCGCGCCGACATGCTATCTCCAAGAATGGCGTCCAACGCCTCTCGGTAGCGTCCAAACACCGCATCCGCCTTCTCGGCACGGATTGCCTCGAGATCGTCCACGAGAATCAAAAAGTCCCCGCCCGAACAAAGAAAATCCCGCGCGGGAAAACCAATCTGCTCGGCATCGCGGTCAGGGATTTTTTTGCCTGTGCCCACCATTCTCTGAATACGCTTTTCAGAAGCGATGGGCGACCGTTGAGCAATCCGGCGAATCACCCTGAACGAACAGTTGGATTGGGACGCAAGAATGCGGAACAGGTCGGCAAGGCAACGCTGCTCGGTCTCCCCCGTCACAATCAGGCCAAACTGAACGTGCGCCCACCGATCGGCTTCCGTGCCCCTAACCCGCATCACCCATCCATCACTTGGGTTGCCGCCGACCGCCCCTGCGGAGCGATGGCCTGCGACATGTAAAGCGAGCCTGGAGCATATTCCTTAAGCAGTTCCTGCACCTCCTCGATCTCGGACAATCGGTCGAACCGGGCGCGGCCTCGCTCCGTTTGCGCCGCCAGAATGTCGCGGGGCTCAAACTGGCTGATCAGCACCGGGGAATGGGTAGCGATAAACACCTGTTTGCTCCATTGGGCGGACGCGTGTTTGATCGCTCGGGCCAAGACCGAAATCGCCCACGGATGCAGCGATACTTCAGGCTCGTCGAACAATAGCACCGCCTCCCGGTCTCCTTCCGAAAACAATGCGATAAGAAGGAGAAGCATCTGGAGCACACCATCCGAAATCCCGGATGCGAATATCGGCTCGCCGAGTCCTTTCTCCTGAAAGCTCGCATAAACGGACGATGGCCCCGTCTGCTCCAGAACAATGCCATCAAAAGCCGGAAAAGCCTCGGCCATGTAATCCATGATGGTGCTGTAGCGCGCATCCAAGTTGCGCTTGTCCTGCACATTGCGCAGCACCGACCAGGCGTTCTTCCCGCTGTCCCAAAGCCTGGTTTGGTGGCTGCTCTCCGAGCCGCTTCGCTTAAGCGTCCAGAGATGAAACGAACGGGAGTGATAAAAGCGGACGAAATGGAGCAAGCTGTCAAGGCGCGCGGCTTCCTCATCTCTACTAAAGTCAAGAAAAAGACCAAGGCTGATCTTTTCAGGCTCACGCAACTCTATGGTGGCCTGTTCAACTTTTTTGTGGTAAAGCGATGCCTTCGTAGATCCGGGGGCGCGTTCAATGAGCGGGAGGTCAAGCCCGGAAGCAACCAGTTGCTCCCCTGGAAACGGATCGATCCGGCCAGCGGTTAGGGAGAACGAAAGTCCGTAAGCGACTCCGCCGGCTGCAAGTTCCACCCGTATAGGCTCGTCCTTGCCGGATCCGTCCCATAGCATGCCAATGCCATGATCCCTTTGCGACGATGCAAGCTCAACACCGCGAATAGCGCAGTCGCGGAAGAAATACACAGTGTCCAACAGCGTTGACTTGCCGGACCCATTAGGGCCAAAAAGGATATTGATAGAGCCGACCGCGATATCAACATCGGCTAACGCCCGGTAGTTGCGAACGCGAATCCTGTCCAATCCCAAAACGCAACTCCGCTAATCGCCGCCGCATTGCCAATCAGCGCCAGTGTACCACCCGGCCTGCCGAGGGGGGCATGGGGCCGCGCAGGATTGTGCCAGCGTGAGCCCTTTCTCCGCCCCTTTCCCGCGGGAGTGTCGGCGGCAGGACAGCCGCCGCCAAGCCCCATGGATGGGTTCATGCGTCTCCCGCGGGAAAGGGGCGGAGAAAGGGCGGGCAAGCACGCTTCCGAACCAAGCGGAAAACGGAAGAAACACGCTCCGAATCAGGCGCACGATGCCACACGAGGGAAGGGCTTATTCGGCGGGCGTGTTTTCGACGAGGCGGACGATGGCCATGGGGGCGGCGTCGCCCGGGCGATGGCCTTTCTTGAGGATGCTGAGGTAGCCGCCGGGGCGCTCCTTGTAGCGCGGCCCCAGCTCCTCGAACAGCTTGCCCACCGCCTTCCTGTTGCGCAGGCGGTTGAAAGCCAAGCGGCGGCGCGCCACGCCGTCCTCGCCGGCCAGCGTGATGAGCGGCTCCACCACGCGCCTCAGCTCCCTGGCCTTGGGCACGGTGGTGGTGATGCGCTCGTGCTCGATCAGCGAGGCGGCCATATTGCGGAACATGGCGCGCCGATGGTCGCTGGTGCGTCCTAGGGTGCGTCCGGATTTGCGGTGGCGCATAGCGGAGCCTTCGCTTCGGTCAGGCCGCCGTCTTGAGCCCTGCCGGAGGCCATTCCGGCAGCTCCAGGCCCAGCTCCAAGCCGCGCTCGCCCAGCCTTTCGAGGATTTCGGTAAGCGAGCGCTTGCCGAGGTTGGGGGTGCGCAGCAACTCGGCATCGGTCTTCTGCACCAAGTCGCCGACAAAATTGATATTCTCGGCCTTGAGGCAGTTCACCGAGCGGGCGTTGAGCTGCAGGTCCTCGATGGGCGACATGTAAAGCTGGCGCAACTGCGGGTCCAGGCCCATCAGGCCCGCGCTCTCGCTGGGCGCCAGATCAACGAACACGGTTAGCTGATCGCGCAGGATTTCGCCGGCCCGCCGCACCGCGTCGCCCGGATCAATGGCGCCGTTGGTTTCCAGCTCCACGATCAGCCGGTCGAGGTCGGTGCGGCGCTCCACGCGCGCGGCTTCCACATCGTAGCTGACGCGCCGCACCGGGCTGAAGGAAGCATCGAGCTGCAGCCGGCCCATGGTCACGCTGCCTTCGGTCACGTCGGCGGCGCGCGTGGCCGGACGGTAGCCTCGGCCGGTGGCCACGGTCAGCCGCATATTCAGCTCCACGCCGGAAGTGAGCGTGGCGATATGCTGGGCGGCATTGACGATTTCCACATCGTGGTCGGTGGCGATATCGCCGGCGGTGACCTGCCCCGGCCCCTTCTTCACCAGCATCAGCTCGGCGCTGTCGCGGGCATGCATGCGCACGGCCACATCCTTGAGGTTGAGCAGGATTTCCACCACGTCCTCCTTGACGCCCTCAATGGAGCTGTACTCGTGCAGCACCTCGTTTTGGATCTCGGCCTCGACAATGGACGCGCCCGGCATGCTGGAAAGCAGCAGGCGCCGCAGCGCGTTGCCCAGCGTGTGGCCGAAGCCGCGCTCCAGCGGCTCGATGGTGATGCGGGCGCGGTTCGGCGAACCGCGCTCTTCAACCTTAACGATTCGAGGCTTCAGGAAGGTATGTACGGATTGTTCCATGCGCTTGCACTCCGGTTATTTGGAATAAAGCTCAACCACCAGGCTTTCATTGATATCGGGAAGGATTTCCTCGCGCTCAGGCAGGCTCTTGACGGTGCCGGACAGAGCCTTCTCGTCCACCTCCAGCCACTCCGGAAAGCCCAGCTGGCGGGCAATTTCCAGAGCGTTGCGGATGCGAAGCTGTTCCTTGGCGCGCTGATGCACGGCCACGATATCGCCCGCCTTGACCTGGTAGGACGGGATATTGACCGCGCGGCCGTTAACCGCCACGCCGCGATGCGAGACCAGCTGCCGGGCTTCGGGGCGGGTGGCCGCGAAACCCAAGCGGTACACGATATTATCGAGGCGGCCTTCCAGCAGGCGCAGGAGGTTCTCGCCGGTGGAGCCCTTCTGGCGCGCCGCGCGCTTGTAGTAGTTGCGGAACTGCCGCTCCAGCACGCCGTACATGCGGCGCAGCTTTTGCTTCTCGCGAAGCTGCAGGCCGTAGTCGGAAGTGCGCCCCGGGCGCTGGGTGCTGCGGGCGCCGGGCGGGCGGTCGTGGCGGCATTTATCCTCCAGCGAGCGGACCCGGCTCTTGAGCAGCAGATCCATGCCCTCGCGGCGCGAGAGCTTGCAAACCGGTCCGGTGTAGCGGGCCATGGCGGGCGCCTCCTAAACGCGGCGCCGCTTGGGGGCGCGGCAGCCGTTGTGCGGGATGGGCGTGACATCCTCGATATGGGTAATGCGGAAACCGGCGGCGTTGAGCGCGCGAACCGCCGATTCGCGGCCGGGGCCGGGGCCGCGCACCCGCACTTGCAGGCTGGACATGCCCATTTCGCGCGCCCGGTTGGCGGCGCGCTCGGCGGCCACTTGGGCGGCGAACGGGGTCGATTTGCGCGAGCCGCGAAAACCCGAGCCGCCGGAGGTGGCCCAGGACAGCGCGTTGCCCTGCGGATCGGTGATCGTGATGATGGTGTTGTTGAACGACGCGTGGATATGCGCAATGCCTTCGGACACGTTGCGCCGGGCCGCTTTCTTCCGGGGTTTGGGTTTTGCCATGGGGCCCCCTACTTGCGGATGGGACGGCGCGGGCCCTTGCGGGTGCGCGCGTTGGTGCGGCTGCGCTGGCCGCGCACCGGCAGCCCGCGCCGGTGGCGCAGCCCGCGGTAGCAGCCCAGGTCCATCAACCGCTTGACGTTCATGGAGTTCTCCCGGCGCAGATCGCCTTCAAGCTGGTAGCGGGCCACGGTGCCGCGAATGCGCTCGATCGAGGCCTCGTCCAGGTCCTTGACCTGCACCTCGGGGGGCACGTTCGACAGCTGGCAGATCTCCAGCGCCCTGCTGGGGCCGATGCCGAAGATTTGGGTGAGGGCCACGCGCACATGCTTGTACACGGGCACGTTGATGCCGGCGATGCGCGCCACGGCCTAAACCTCCCTTCCAAGGGCGGCGGCGGGCGCGGGGCGTGGCTGCCTGGGCACGATGCTCACCCCTGCCTCTGCTTGTGCCGCGGGTCGATGCACAACACGCGCAGCACGCCGCGGCGCCGCACGATCTTGCAGTTGCGGCAGATCTTCTTGACCGATGCGCGTACTTTCATAAGCCTGTGTCTCCTGCAAAGCCTGGCTGGCCGCTCAGCGCAGCCCCCGGCGCCCGTACGAGCCCAGGTTGGCTTTCTTCATGAGGCCCTCGTACTGGTGCGACATCATGTGCGCCTGCAGCTGGGCCAGGAAATCCATGGTGACCACCACCATGATGAGCAGCGAGGTGCCGCCGAAATAGAACGGCACCTGCCATTGCATAATCAGGAACTCCGGCATCAGGCACACGGCGGTGATGTAGAGGCCGCCCCACAGGGTGATGCGGGTGAGCACCCGGTCGATGTACTCGGCGGTTTGCCGGCCGGGACGGATGCCGGGAATAAAGGCGCCGGAACGCTGCAAGTTCTCGGCGGTGTCGCGGGCGTTGAACACCAGCGCGGTGTAGAAGAACGCGAAAAACAGGATCAGACCGCCGTAGAACATCACGTAGATGGGCTGCCCCGGCGACAGACGGGCGCCTAAGGTTTGCAGCCAGCCGAAGCCCTCGGCCTGGCCGAACCAGGAGGCGAGCGTGGCCGGGAACAGGATAATGCTGCTGGCGAAAATAGGCGGGATCACGCCGGACATATTGAGCTTGAAGGGCAGATGGCTGGATTGGCCGGCATACATGCGCCGGCCCTGCATGCGCTTGGCGTAGTTGACCGGGATGCGCCGCTGGGCGCGCTCCACGAACACCACGAAGGCGGTCACGGCCAGGATCAGCAGCATCAGGATCAGCGCGAAAGCGCCGCTCAGCTCGCCGGTGCTCACCAACTGAAGCGTGCCGCCGAAGGCCGAGGGCAGGCCGGCCAGGATGCTGGCCAGGATAATCATGGAAATGCCGTTGCCGATGCCGCGCTCGGTGATCTGCTCGCCCAGCCACATGAGGAACACGGTGCCGGTGGTGAGCGTGATGGCCGCGGTCATCACGAACAGCGGGCCGGGGTCGATGACCACGCCCTGGCCTTGCAGCGCCACCGACATGGCGATCGACTGGAAGGTGGCGAGGATAACGGTGAAATAGCGGGTGTACTTAACGATTTGGCGGCGGCCGGACTCGCCTTCCTTGCGCAGCTGGGCGAGCGTGGGCACCACCACGCCGCCTAGCTGCATGATAATGGACGCGGAGATATAGGGCATGATGCCGAGCGCGAAAATCGACAGCCGCTCCAGCGCCCCTCCGGAGAACATGTTCATCATGCTCAGGATGGTGCCTTCCTGCTGCTCGAAGAATTGCGCCAGCGCGTCCGGATCCACGCCGGGCACGGGGATGAAGGCGCCGATGCGGTACACCACCAGCGCGCCCGCCAGGAAAAGCAGGCGCTTGCGCAGCTCGCCGAAGCGCGTGGCTTCGCCCAGCGCCGAGGCCGGATTGAACATGCCGCCGGCTCCGCCGCGCGCCATCAGCCTTGCTCCGAACGCGGCTGGCGCGCCGGCGCGCTCGCCGGACGCCTCCGGGAGACGCATGAACCCGTCCATGGGGCTTGGCGGCGGCGGTCCTGCCGCCGGCACTCCCGGAAGCGTCCGGCGAGGATGCCAGCGGAGATCATGAGCCGCTCTCCTTGGCCGGGGTTGCCTCCTCGATGGAGCCGCCGGCCTCCTCGATGGCCTTGCGGGCGCCGGCCGTTGCCGCAATGCCCGTCAGCTTCACGGGCTTGGCCAGCTGCCCGCTCAGGAATACTTTGGCGGCGCGGGCATCGAAGCGCGCCAATCCGCGCTTCTTGAGCAGCGCCAAGTCAACGGTCTTCTCGCCCAAAGCGGCGATTTCGCTGGTGCGGATGCGGGCGGTGTAACGCGCCGTGCGCGAGGCAAAGCCCACCTTCGGAAGGCGGCGCTGCAGCGGCATCTGGCCGCCCTCGAATCCGCGCATGGCGCCGGCGCCCGAGCGCGAGCCCTGGCCCTTGTGGCCGCGCCCGCAGGTTTTGCCGCCGCCGGCCGAGGCGCCGCGTCCCACGCGCTTGCGGCGCTTGCGCCCGCCGGGTTGCGAAAGGCTGTTGAGCATCAGCTGGCCTCCTCCACCTCGAGCATGTAGGAAGCCTTGCGAACCATGCCGAGATTCTCGGGCGTGGCAGGCACGGTTACGCTCTGGTGAATGCGCCGCAAACCCAAGCCGCGCACGCAGGCCTGGTGGGCGCGCAGCCGCCCGCTCAAACTGCGCTTGAGCGTTACCCGCACGTTCTTCTGCTTGGCCGCATTCATGCGACGATTTCCTTGACGGACTTGCCGCGCACGCGCGCCACCTGGCCGGGCGAGCGCGCCTGGTGCAGCGCCGTGATGGTGGCGCGCACCACGTTGATGGGATTGCGCGAGCCGTACGACTTGGCCAGCACGTTGCGCACTCCGCAGCATTCGAATACCGCGCGCATGGCGCCTCCGGCGATAATGCCGGTGCCCTCGGCGGCCGGCTGCATGTACACCTTGGTGGCGCCGTGGCGACCGGTCATGGCGTAATGCAGGGTTCCGCGCTTGAGCCTGACCGGCTTCATCACGGCGCGTGCCTCGGCCAGCGACTTTTGGATCGCCAGCGGCACCTCGCGCGCCTTGCTGTGCCCAAAGCCCACTGTGCCGGCGCCATCGCCCACCACTGTGAGTGCCGTGAAACCGAACTGCCGGCCGCCCTTGACCACCTTGGCCACGCGGTTGACGTACACCAGCTTCTCGAGCAGGTCTTCGCGGGTTTCGTTTTCGTTCGCCATGCTTCGCCGCCTTTCCTAAAACTTAAGACCGGCCTCGCGAGCCGCATCAGCCAGCGCCTTGATCCGCCCGTGGAAGCGGAACCCGGAACGGTCGAAAGCCACCGTGTCCACGCCGGCCTTCAGCGCCTGCTCGCCCAACCGCTTGCCAACCGCCGCCGCGGCGGCGATATTGCCGGTATTCTCGAGCTCGCCGCGCAAATGCAGCGTGGACGAGGCGGTGAGCACCTTGCCGCCCTCCGGAGCAATGAGTTGCGCGTAAATATGGCGCGAAGTGCGGTGCACGCACAGCCTAGGGGCGCCCAGCCGGGCGATTCGCGCACGGGTCTTGCGGGCGCGGCGGGCGCGGGCGGTCCTCTTGTCGATGGCCATGCTCAGCACCCTCCGCCTACTTCTTCTTCGCTTCCTTCAAGCGCAGCTGCTCGCCGAAATAGCGCACACCCTTGCCCTTGTAGGGTTCCGGGGGCCTGATCGCGCGGATTTCCGCAGCCGTCTGCCCCACCAGCTGCCGGTTGACGGATTCGAGCACAATGTCCGTTTGCGACGGCGTCTTCACCGAAACGCGATCGCGCACCTTGTACTCCACGGGATGCGAAAAGCCGAGCTGCAAGGCCAGCGTAGCGCCTTTCGCCTCGGCCCGGTAGCCGGTGCCCACCAGTTGCAGGCGGCGCTCGAAGCCTTCGGTCACGCCGGTGAACAGATTGCGCACCAAAGCGCAGGTGGTTCCCGTCATGCTGCGCGCCAGCCGCGAGCCGGAGCGCGGGGCCACGCTCACCGCGCCGTCGTCGAGACGCATCTTGATCTCGCCATGCACGGCCAAGCTGTCCTCGCCCTTGGGGCCTTTGGCGCTGAGCAGGCCGTTGGCCAAGCGGGCGGTCACGCCGTCGGGCACGGGAATGGGTCTTTTGGCCAGGCGGGACATGACAGCTCAAATACTTGGGAAGGCGGCGGCCGAAGCTAGCTCACGATACAGAGCACTTCACCGCCCTGCCCGGCTGCGCGGGACTCGCGGTCGCTCATCACGCCCCTGGATGTGGAAATCACCGCCACGCCCAAACCGCCCATCACCCTGGGCAATTGGCCGGCGCCGCGGTAGAGCCGCAATCCCGGCCGCGAGGCGCGCTCGAGGCGGCGGATCACGGGTTCGCCCTGCACGTACCTGAGTTCAATGCGCAGGCTGCGCCCGGGGCCGTGCTCGCCAGCGGTTTCGCAGCCCTCGATATAGCCCTCGGATTCCAGCACCCGGGCAATGGCTTCCTTGATCCGGGAACCGGGCATGGACACATGCGCATGCCGCGCCGTTTGCGCGTTGCGGATGCGCGTGAGCATGTCCGAAATGGGGTCCTGCATGCTCATGGCGCTACCATGAAGCCTTGCTCACGCCCGGGATATTGCCGAACATGGTTTCTTCGCGAAGCTTGTTGCGGCTCAGGCCGAACTTCTTGAAATATCCTCTGGGGCGCCCGGTAATGGCGCAGCGGTTGCGCAGGCGCGACGGGCTGGAATCGCGCGGCAAGCGCTGCAGCGCTTGGAGGGCATCAGCCAGGGCATCGGGGCTGGCGGAGCGGTCCTTGATAATGCGCTTGAGCGCGGCGCGGCGCTCCCGGTGGCGCTCCACTGCGCGCAGCCGCCTGCGCTCGCGTTCCACCATGCTTTTCTTGGCCATGCGGATTACCTCTTGAACGGGAACTTGAACTCGTCGAGCAAGGCGCGGCCCTGGTCGTCGTCCACCGCCGTGGTGGTGATGGCGATATCCAGGCCGCGTATGACATCGATGTTGTCGTAATTGATTTCGGGAAAAATAATCTGCTCGGTCACCCCGATGCTGTAGTTGCCGCGCCCGTCGAACGAGCGGGGATTGAGCCCGCGGAAGTCGCGGATGCGCGGAATGGCCACGTTCACTAGGCGCTCGATGAAGTCGTACATGCGCAAGCGGCGCAGCGTCACCTTGCAGCCGATGGGATAGCCTTCGCGCACCTTGAAGGTGGCCACGGAACGGCGCGCGGTGGTGATGACGGCGCGCTGCCCGGCAATGAGGGTGAGATCCTCGGCGGCTTTCTTCACCACGCCGCGGTCGGTCGTGCCTTCGCCCACGCCCATGTTGAGGGTGATTTTGGAAATGCGCGGCACCTGCATGGGATTGCTCAGCTCAAGCCGTTTCATCAGCTGCGGAACCATCTCGGTGCGGTAAGTTTGCTCAAGCGCGTTCATGCGGTGTCGATCACCTCGCCGTCGCTCTTGAAGTAGCGAACGCGCTGGCCCTCCACCAAGGTCTTGATGCCGATGCGGCCGGCTTTCTCGGTGCGGGGGTTGTAGAGCGCCACGTTGGACACATGAAGGGGGCGCTCCTCCTCCACGATGCCGCCGGGCTGGTTTTGCTGCGGGTTGGGCTTGCGGTGCTTGCGCACCAGATTGACGTTCTCCACCAGCACCCGGTCGGCGCCCACGAGCTTGCGCACCAAGCCGCGCTCGCCGCGGTGCGACCCGGCGGTCACCATCACCTCATCGCCCGCCTTCAAACGCTTCATGCCGCCCTCCCTTTGGCATGCGCGAGCCACCGCCGTTTCGTTGCCCTTCTTTCCGGGGAGACGCCGACAAGCACATCCCTGTGGGCTCGGCTTCGGTGTGCGCGCCAAGCGATTGGCGCGCACTGCCTCAGACGCTCCCCGGAAAGAAGGGCAACGAAACGGCTCCCGTGCCGCAGATCCGGGAGGGTAGGCGCTATGCGACCTGCCCTTCCGGGGAACGTAGGCGGCAGGGATGCCGCCTCCGAGCCCACAGGGATGTGCTTGTTGGCGTGTCCCCGGAAGGGCAGGTCGCATAGCGCCGGGGCAAGGCAAACACTCCGTGCCAACCGTCCCCGGAGGGATGAAGCGCAACAAGCCGAGGGCAGGCCGATATCAGTCGCCGGGGGCATTAGAGGACCTCCGGGGCGAGGGAAACGATTTTCATGAAGCGGGCGGAGCGCAGTTCGCGGGTGACGGGGCCGAAAATGCGCGTGCCCACAGGCTCCAGCCGCGGATTGAGAACCACTGCGGCATTGCCGTCGAAGCGGATCAGCGAGCCGTCCGGACGCCGCACGCCGCTGCGGGTGCGAACCACCACGGCATGGTAGATCTCGCCCTTGCGCACCCGGCCGCGCGGCACCGAATCCTTCACCGTCACCCGGATCACGTCGCCGATGCGCGCATAGCGCCGGCGCGAGCCGCCGAGCACCTTGATGCATTGCAGCTTGCGCGCGCCGGAATTGTCGGCCGCGCTCAGTACGGTTTGGGCTTGGATCATGGCCGCGCGCTCCCGCTGTCACTCGCTGCTGCCGTCCGCTCGCCTCAGCACGCGGACCAGCCTCCAGGACTTGCGGCGAGACAGGGGGCGCCCCTCAACGATCGCCACCAGGTCGCCTTCGCGCGAGCTGTTGTTCTCGTCGTGCACCAGCATGCGCGTGGTGCGCCGCATGTATTTGCCGTACATGGGATGCTTGACGCGGCGCTCCACGGCCACGCGGCGGGTCTTGTCGGAACCGCCGGAAAGCACTCGGGCGATGCGTTCGGGCGCGCTCATGCCGATGCCTCCCGCATGACCGTCTTGACACGCGCAATATCGCGGCGCAACTGGCGGTGGCGATGAACGCGCGCCTCCTGGCCGGTGGCCTGGCTGAGGCGCATTTGCAATTGCTCGCGCCGCAACTCGAGAAGCCGCTGCCTGAGGCCGCCGGCGTCCAGTTCCCTGATTTCGGAAGCCTTCATTGCAGTTGCCTTTGCACAAAAGCGGTTTCCACCGGCAGCTTCGATGAAGCCAGCCGGAAGGCCTCGCGGGCCAGCGGCTCGGGCACGCCCTCGATTTCGTAGAGCATGCGACCGGGCTGAATCAGCGCGACCCAGTATTCAACGTTGCCCTTGCCCTTGCCTTGGCGCACCTCCAATGGCTTCTGGGTGATGGGCTTGTCCGGGAAAATGCGGATCCATACCTTGCCGCCGCGGCGCACGCGGCGGGTCAGCGCCCGCCGGGCGGCCTCGATCTGACGGGCCGTGATCCGCCCGCGGGTGGTGGCCTTGAGGCCGAACTCGCCAAAGGCCACGAAATTGCCGCGCTGCGCCAAGCCGCGATTGCGGCCCTTGTGCATCTTGCGGTACTTGGTGCGCTTGGGCTGCATCATGACGGCGTGACCTGGGCCGGAGGCTCGCCGGCGGGCGCGGCAGGCGCGGCGGGCGCGGCCGGCGCGACCGGTGCGGCGGGCGCGGCT